>DASZKW010000028.1:0-16096 GCA_035552775.1 Acidimicrobiales bacterium
GCCACCGGCCGCGGCGGCGCTTCGCCGCGCAGGCCATGGTCCCTCGTGCTTGAGCCATCCTTGGCGCATCCCAATGGGCCATGCCACGGGCGACTTGGCCCAGGGCTGGGGCGATGACCGGCTTGCCGCCCACCTTGGCCCGGGATTGGCTCGTCCTACGCCACCAACTTCAACAGCGTCCCGACCCGCCGTTTAGCGGGGAAGCAGTGTCGGAGCACCCACCCGGGCAGGATCGACGCTGCGGTCGCACCGGAGGTGGACACAGATTGGACACAAACGGCCTGGTGGCAGCTGGACGAGGGACCACGGCATGGACGATGCATGAGACAAAGCCCTGGTAGGGGCTGTGTCGGTGGACGGAAGCGCACCCGACGGAGGGCGCACCTGAGCTTGAGGGCCTAATCGCGCAGGCGCTCGACGTGGCGACGAGCCGCCGACCGTTCCAATGCCGGTCGAGAAGGTCGAGACAAGGGGCGAAGCACGTCCCTGGGAGTCACATGCAGCGACAACTAGTGACTTCGGGGCCTCCGAGTAGCAGAAAGCCATTCCGGGCCGGTGTGGTTCGTAAGGTCTCCGGCCGTTCGTTCGTTCGTTCGTTCGTTCGTCACCAAACGTGCGAACCTCTCGACATGCAAGACAGCGAGGAGACACCCGTCGGCCAGATTCCGCTCACCGGCGGCCGGCAGCGCCGCTACGCCAGCGACGCGCGGACCGTGCCCGGGCGTGGAGGGAACGACAAAGGGCCCGCCGTACGGATAGGCGCGAGGGCGACGGCGAAACGTCGTCCCCCCGGCGCTGGCCGAAGCCACCCTGTCGGTGCTGTTGGAGCGCCTTTCTGAGCTGGGCCGGGCCCATGAGGCGGCGGTGGGGGAGTTGGCTGGCCGGGTCGAGGACGCCGTCGCCGCCCTGGCCGACCCGGAAGCGGTAGCCGAGGCGCTGGAGGCGGCCAGAGCCGAGGCGGCCCGCCAAGTGGCGACAGCCTCGCCGAGGTGCGCCGAGGCGCCCGAGAAGCCTCGAGGAGACCAAGCCCGTCGCGCCCGCGCCGAGGGTGAGCAGGCGAACTGCGCGCCGAGCTGGAAGCGGCAAGCAGGCGACGGGCAAGCACTGGCGGCGGCCCGCTCCGAGGCGGCGGCGGCGCGGGTGGGCTGGCAGACCAGCTCGCCGGCCGCTACAGGGCGGAACTGGAAGCTGCCGCCGCGAGAGCCGACATCGAGATCACCCGAGCCGAGCTCCGATTACAGGCCGCGCGCGAACTGGCCGACAACCGGTCCAGCGAGGTGTCCCGACTGGTCGCCCAGGTCGATGACCTACGAGGCGAGCTGCGCCGGGCTCGCGACGGCGGCGATGGCCTTCATAATTGACCCTCGGATGCGCGGCGCCCGCTGCGGCGGACATCGCTTCGACCAGCGCCCAGGCCTGCAGCGCCGTGCTGCTCCTGTCGAGCTGTCATCGACAAGCCGTTGAGGCTCCGGGCTTGTGTAGGACCCTGATCCGTGGGAACCCGGCTCAGGCATACAGCGGGTGACGACTGCGGTCTCCTCGGCGAACCCCCCCAATGGTGAGCCCTCCTATAGGCACGGCGGCGTGGGCGACGCGACAATGGGAGCGGGCGACCGGACCAGGTGCTTTGCTACAGCGAGGGTTCGAGGCCATAGTGGCGTCCGGCTGAAACCATCACCGGGTGGCGAACCGCCAGGCCGGCCAACCGGTCGGTGGTCACGACGCGCTCGTTGTCGGTCAGCAGATAGGGCGGCGCCGCCCCGAAGCTTCGCAGCGCGGCGTCGATACAACCTGCGGAGGCAAAACGCGGCAGCGCCGGCTTTGGAACTGGAAACAAGCTAGACACGACCGGCCTGCTCGAGAAAGTCATGGCCACGGCGAGGTCAGCAGACGCAAGACCACCCCGTGGACGGATGATGAGCTGGCGGGCTATGTCCGACCGCCTAAGCCGAGGTCGAGGGCACGGTGTCCCGGTTGAGAAGGCTGTTCCAGGCCTCTATCGCGTGTGGCAAGGACGGCCGAACGGGATGGCGGTAGCCGTGGGTCGTCTTTGTGTCGACATGGCCCGCTAGGTCCGCGACTTTGACCAGGTCATCGAGCTGATCCGCCACGAGGGATACGAAGGAGTGCCGCAGCTCATAGGTCGTCCAGTCGCTACCGAGACCAGCCCGCTCGCAGAGTTCACGGAAGTACCTCCGGAGGTTGGTCAGCAGGTAAGGCGTGGCCTTGCCGGTGCAGAACACGAAGCCCTCGACGTCGTATAGGCCGAGCATCTTCATCTCCTCCCGATGCCGCGTCAGCGCCCCCACCAGCAAGGGGTGCAGACCAATCCGTCGCCGGGACCGTCGTGTTTTGGGGCGGCTTTGCCCTACGTACTTGTGGCCCACCTCGTTGACCCGCTCGGCGACCTCGATGGTCGGTTCGCCGCTGTCGATGTCGACGTAGCGCCAGCGGAGTCCGGCGAGCTCGCCTGGGCGTAGGCCGCACATCAGCCCCGTCAGCCACATGGCCGGGCGTGGATCTTGCGGTAGCGCGGTGAGCAGGATGCTCCTCACCTGGTCGATCGTCAAAGACTTGCGTTGCTTCGCCGGCCGGACCTGGGGCAGCAGTACATGTCTGGCTGGGTTGGTCTTGATCCGTCGTTGCTGGTCCGCGTGCTGGCAGGCCTGGTTCAAGTAGCCCCATGTGCGGTCGATGGTGCTCGTCGAGTATCCGGCTTTGGCCATGTGGGCGAACACTTCTTCGACTCGTTTGGTGCGGGTCCGGTCGACCCAAAGTGCTCCGATCTCGGGCCGCACGTGATTGCCGAGGAGGGTCGTAGCGTTTGCGATGGTGTTTGGCGATTTCAGCGTGGCGTGGCGGACACCGCCACCGGTGGCTGAGCTGGGGCAGCCGGCTCCGAGCCATTCGTCGATGACCTCACGGAAGGTGATCAGCCGTTCGTGTCGAGGCGTCGCATCGTCGCCGGCGGCTCGGAGGGCGAGCAGTTCGTTCAGGTCAGCCTCGGCGTCGGCGCGGTCCACCCGCTCGACCTTGCGACGGGAGCCGTCAGGGAAACGAACCCAGGCCATCCAGCGTTGCCGCTTCTCGTTCCACCGCACCGTCGCCCGGGAAGCCATCCGGACCACCTCCTGAGTCACCGACGTAGCTCCTGACGTAGCCACCGACGTAGCCACTTATCCAAAGGCTACGCTCAAGGTGGCTACGTCCGCTACATCGTCCCGCCGGCCGGTTCCAGAAAGTACCTCTGAAGTGCGGTTTCTTGTGGAGGCGAGGAGAATCGAACTCCCGAACCTCTTGCATGCCATGCAAGCGCTCTACCAACTGAGCTACGCCCCCAGGAGGGTGCCGATGACCCTAGCACCGGCCTAGCACCGGCCTAGCACCGGCCTAGCACCGGCCGTCTCGGGCCGGGAGCCGGGACGGTTCTTGCCGCTTGGTCGCAGGGGTCTGCACGCCCCGGTCAGTAAACGCGGTTCGGGTCCGCTGCCGCCGTCAGTACCCTGAATGGTCATGGCAGCGCCGTACGACCCCCAGGCCATCGAAGCCAAGTGGCAGCGCCGCTGGGCCGAGGAGGGTACGTATGACGTCGACAACGACGACCCGCGGCCCCCGGCCTACGTGCTGTGCATGTACCCCTACCCGAGCGGACCGGCCCACCAGGGCCACGTGCGCAACTACACCTTCGGAGACCTGCTGGTGCGCCACCGCACCATGTGCGGCTACGCGGTGTTGAGCCCCATCGGCTTCGACAGCTTCGGGCTGCCGGCGGAGAACGCAGCCATCAAGACCGGGACCCACCCGCGTGTCTTCGCCGACGCCCGCATCGACGAGCTCAAGTCCAGCCTGAAGGGCCTGGGCGCCATGTACGACTGGCGCCGGGAGATACGCAGCCACGATCCCTCCTACATGCGCTGGAACCAGGTCATCTTCGAGCGGTTCTTGGAGGCGGGCCTGGCGTACCGCAAGAACGCCCCGGTCAACTGGTGCCCCGGCTGCCAGACGGTGCTGGCCAACGAGCAGGTCCTGCCCGACGGCACGTGCGAGCGCAGCGGCGACGTGGTGGTCAAGCGGGACCTCGAGCAGTGGTTTTTCCGCATCACCGACTACGCCGACGAGTTGTTGGAGGCACTTGACGCCCTGGATTGGCCGGAGCGGGTAAAGACCATGCAGCGCAACTGGATCGGCCGCTCCGAGGGCGCCCAGTTCCGGCTTCGCATCGTCGGCGCACCGCCGGGTGCCGACGCCATCGAGGTGTTCACCACCAGGCCCGACACCGGCTTCGGGATGACATTCGTGGTGCTCGCCCCCGAACACCCCCTCGTGGGCGCCATCACCACCGACGACCAGCGCCCGGAGGTGGAGGCGTTCGTCGCGCGCGTGGGCACCGAATCGGAGATCGAACGCCAGTCCACCGAGGCGCCCCTGGACAAGCGCGGGGTGTTCACCGGCGCCTACGCGCTGAACCCCTTCACCGGGGCGGAGGTGCCGATCTACCTGGCCGACTACGTCGTGATGACCTACGGCACCGGCGCGATCATGGCCGTGCCCGCCGAGGATCAGCGCGACTGGGACTTCGCCACCGCCTATGGACTGCCCATCGTGCGCACCGTGCAGCCGCCCGAGGGCTTCGACGGGGAGGCGTACACCGGCGACGGGCCGAGGATCAACAGCGGTTGGCTGGACGGCATCGCCGACACCGCCCAGGCCAAGGCCCGGGCCATCGCCTGGCTCGAGGACCACGACCTGGGTTCGCGTACCGTCCACTACCGCCTGCGGGACTGGCTTCTGTCGCGCCAGCGGTACTGGGGCTGCCCCATCCCGGTGGTCCACTGCCCGATCGACGGGGTGGTCCCGGTGCCCACCGACGACCTTCCGGTGCTGTTACCCGACGATGTCGAGTTCGCGCCCACCGGCGAGTCGCCGCTGCGCCGCCACGAGGGCTTCTTGCATACCGTGTGCCCCCGCTGCGGGGGCCCGGCGGAGCGCGAGACCGACACCATGGACACTTTCGTCGACTCGTCCTGGTACTTCCTGCGCTTCTGTGACCCGTGGGCGGCCGACGAGGCGATCGACGCCGAGGCGGCGGTGCTGTGGATGCCCGTCGACCAGTACATCGGCGGCATCGAGCACGCCATCCTCCATTTGCTGTACGCCCGCTTTTACACCAAGGCGCTGTCGGACGTGGGCCTGGCGCCGCCCGGGATTCGCGAGCCGTTTGACCGCCTGTTCACGCAAGGCATGATCCGCATGGACGGCTCGAAGATGTCCAAGTCCAAGGGCAATCTCATCGCGCCGGCCAGGTACTTCGACACGGTCGGAGCTGACTCGCTGCGTCTTTTCCATCTGTTCGTCGGTCCGCCGGCCGATGATTTCGACTGGTCTGAGCAGACCGACGAGATAATCGACGGGTGCCACCGTTTCCTGGCGCGGGTGTGGCGGCTGGCGTCGGGTGACGTCGGGGAGGCGGTGGGGCGCGAGGTCACCGACGCCGACACCGACGTGGAGCGCGCCACCCACCGCCTCGTCGCCAAGGTCAGCGGGGATTTCGAGCACTGGTCGTACAACACTGCCGTCGCCGCCTGCCGCGAGTTCACCAACCACCTCTACAGATACGCCCAGGCGGGCGCCCGGCGCCAGACGTTGGAGGCAGCCATCGACACCCTCCTCACCCTGATGGCGCCCATGACCCCCCACCTGAGCGCGGAGCTGTGGGAGCGGCGCAAGGGTGACGACACCCGGGTCCACGCCCAGCCGTGGCCGGTGGCCGACCCGGGTCTCGTGAGGCGCGAGTCGGTGACCATGGTCGTGCAGGTCAACGGCAAGGTGCGCGACAGGATCGAGGTCGACGCCGGCATCGGCGAGGACGAGGCGGTGGCGCTGGCCATGGCGTCGCCCAAGGTGGTGCGCTACCTCAACGGTGAGCCGCGGAAGGTGATAGCCCGGCCCCCCGGGCTCGTCAACCTGGTCGCAGCCCGCTGATCAGTCCCGCCTCGTCGCCGGGGGGCGGGACGTAGAAGCTGATCCGGTCCACGAGGCCCTCGGTCCGCCCGCGGATAAGTCCCGGGAGGTCGTCCGGCTCGCCCACGACGGCGAACGCGGCGAGCATGTCGTCGTCGACGAGGGCGGCCATGTCCTGCCACCGCCCCTGCTTGGACAGGCGGTTCAGCTCGGGCTGGAGCTGGCCCCAGCCGTGCAGGTCGAGCACGGGCCGGTAGGCCGGCGTGGAGCCGTAGAACGCGATCTGCTTGCGCACCAGGTCGTCGAAGGTGCGCCACTCGGCCTCGTCGCGGCCGGTGACCACGAACAGCGGCCACGAGAGCTGGAAGTCTTCCCGGGCCACGCCGCGTGCGCCGAGGCCGGCGGCGACCGCGGGCAGCGTCACCTCACGCAGGTAGCGCTCGGTGCTGAAGGCGTGGACGAGCATGCCGTCGGCGACGTCGGCCGCCACCCGGGTCATGGCCGGGCCGACGGCTGCCAGGAACACCTTCGGGGGGGCGGTGTCGATGGCGCCGGGGTCGAAGAACGGCGTCATCAGGGTGTGCTGGTAGAAGTCCCCCCGGAAATCGAGCTTGGTCCCGTCCTGCCACGAAGCCCAGATGGCCCGCACCGCGGAGATGAACTCGCGCATGCGCGGCGCCGGGTGGGACCACGGCATCGAGAACCTGCGCTCGATGTGCGGCCTGATCTGAGAGCCGAGACCGAGCAGCAACCGGCCGCCGGAGTAGGCCTGAAGGTCCCACGACAGCTGTGCGATGGTCATCGGGTTGCGGGCGAAGGCGACCGCGATTGCCGTACCGAGTTGCAACCGCTCGGTGTGCTCGGCGGCAAGGAGGAGGGGAAAAAAAGGATCGTGGCCGGTCTCGGCCGTCCACACCGCGTCGTACCCCGCCGCCTCGGATCTACGGGCGTCGTCGGCTACGACCCTCAACGGCCCGGCGATGCCTCCGTCAACGTGCATGGTCGGACAAGCTACCGCCGCCGCCCTACTGGGGCTCGCCCCGCAGGAAGCGTTCCAGTTCGGCGGCGAGCTCGTCACCAGACGGCAGGTTGCCGAAGCCGGTGGCGGAAAGCCCTTGTTCCTGGTCGTGCTGGGCCTCGAGCTGGCGCACGAGGGCGGCGTGGTCATCGCTGCCGGCGATGAGCTGGTCGATCTGGGTGGACGTCGTCTGGGCGGCGGCCCTGAGCGCCTTGGTGTCGACCTCGATGTCGGCCAGCGAGCTCAGCTCGTCGAGAAGGGCGGCGGAGGCGGCCGGGTAGGGCATGGCCGCGGCGTAGTGCGGCACCCGGGCCCACAGTCCCACAGCGGGGACGCCGGCCTGGCCGAATGCGTATTCGATGCTGGCCTGGACACCGGAGGGCACGTCGATGGTGGCGGGGATGAAGCCGACCCGCCCGGCGAGCTCGGCGTTCGACGCGGTGGCGGCGAGGCGGACGCTGCGCGTGTGCGGTACCGGTGCGGGGAATGCGCCGAGGCCGACCACCAGCTGCACCCCGAGGCGCAGCGAGAGCTGGACCACCTCGTTGGTGAACTGGTGCCAGCGCATGTCGGGTTCGGGGCCCGCGAGCATCAGCACCGAGCGGCCGGTGCGGTTGGTCGCCACCTGCAGGACCGGCTGGGGCCAGCGCAGCTCGGTGTGGACGCCGTTGACCACCCGCATCACCGGCCGGCGGGCCCGGTGGTCGATGAGCTCGTCGGCGTCGAAGTCGGCGAGCAGTTGGTGGGGCATGGACGCCAGCAGCGAAGCCATGGCGTTGCCCCCGGTGAGGCCGGCGTCGATCCAGCCCTCGAGGGCCATCACGAGCACCGGTCGCTCGAGGGTGGGCCAGTTGTGGATGGTGGCCAGCTCGGTCATATCTTCACCAGTCTGCCCGCAAAGGCACATGTGATGGGCGGGATCGTCCCATCCGGCCGGCACGGCATCTAGGCCGGCACGGCATCTAGGCCGGCACGGCATCTAGGCCGGCACGGCATCTAGGCCGGCACGGCATCTAGGCCGGCACGGCATCTAGGCCGGCACGGCATCTAGGCCAGCAGGGCCTCGGCCCGCTCGCGGGCCTTGGCCCCCAGCCATTCGATGGAGCGGCGAAAGCTGGCCCGGTCGGCGCCGTCGTCGCCCATGGCCCCCGCCGCGTACCGGGCGTAGACCCCCTCCAGGATGCACGCCAGCTTCCAGAAGCTGAAGGCCACGTAGAAGTCGAGTCCGGACACGTCGCGACCGGAGCGCGCCGCGTAGCACTGGGCGATCTCCTCGCGGCTGAAGAACCCGGGGGCAACGGTGGGCGACACCTCGAGGGGCGAACCGTCGTCGCCGGGAAGCGCCCAGTAGGCCAGCAGCTGGCCGAGGTCCGCCAACGGGTCACCTAGCGTGCACAGCTCCCAGTCGAGCGCGGCGCGCACCGCTCCGTCGTCGCCTACCACTGTGTTGTCCAGCCGGTAGTCGCCGTGGACGATGGTCGCCGGCCCCTGCTCAGGGATGCGTTCGACGAGGATGGCGTGGGCGGCCTCGATGGCGGCCACGCCGGGGCCATGTTGGTGGCCTTCGGGGCCGGCCCGGCCCGTCTGGTGGCCTTCGGGGCCGGCCCGGCCCGCCTGGTCGTCGCGGGCGGAGCGGTACTGGGCGTCCCACCGCCTGAGCTGGCGGGCGATGTAGCCCTCCCGGCGGCCGAGGTCCCCGAGTCCGACGGCGTCGAGGTCCACCGCGTGGATGCCTGCCAGCACCTCCACGACCGACTCACTGGTGCGGCGGCGCCGGTCGGGCGGGAGCGCCGCCTCCACCTGGGCGGGGGTGCGCAGGACGTGGCCGTCGACGAATCCCATCACGTAGAACGGCGCCCCGGTCACCGCTGCGTCCGTGCACAGTCCGAGCGCCGGTGGGACGGGCACGCCTGCCGGCCCCAGGGCGGCGATGACGCGGTGCTCGCGGGCCATGTCGTGGGCCGTGGGCAGCAGGACCCCGGTCGGGGGCCGGCGCAGGACGTAGCGGTGGCCCTCGTCGTCCACCACCTCGTATGTGAGGTTGCTGCGCCCCCCGGCGATCAGCTTGTAGGTCAGCGGCGGCCGGGTGCCGGGAATGTTGTCGGCGAACCAGGCGCTGACGTTACCGACGTCGATGCCCTCGACGGTGGCGGGGGCGTCGAATCCGGTCACTACGAGCAAACGCTAGAACAACAAGGAGTCCCAGCCATGGATGTAACCGATGCCAGCTTCGAGACGGTAGTCCTCGAACGCTCGACCCAGGTCCCCGTGGTGGTTGACCTGTGGGCGTCGTGGTGCGGACCGTGCCGGACGCTCGGTCCCGTCCTGGAGAAGGTCGTCGCCGAGACCAACGGCTCGGTGGAACTGGTGAAGGTGGACGTGGACTCCAACCCCCGGGTAGCCACCACGTTCAAGATCCAGTCGATCCCCGCCGTGTACGCCATAGCCGATCGAAAGGTGGTCGACAGCTTCGTGGGCGCCCTCCCCGAGCCGGCCGTGCGCCAGTGGGTCCAGCGCCTGGTGCCGGTGCCGAGCGAGGTCGACCGGTTGGTGGAGCGGGGCGACGAGGCATCCCTGCGCCAGGCGCTCGACATCGAGCCGGCCAACCAGAAGGCCATCCTGGCCCTGGCCGCCCTGCTGGTGGAAGCCGGCCCGTCCGGCGGTTCTCTCGGGGCTTCGCCGGCGGAGCGGTCTTCGCCGGCGGAGCGGTCGGCGGAGGCGCTCGCCCTCCTCGCCCGCATACCCGAAACGGCCGAGACCCGCCGCATCGCCGCCCTCGCCCGGGTGGGCGACGAGCTAAACGGCGCCGGGGCCCGGGGCGTCGAGTCCAAGCTGGAGGCCCTGCTCGACCGGGTCAAGGGTGACGAGGGCGCACGCCAGGAGTACGTCGACCTGCTCGAGGTCCTGGGTCCCGACGACCCCCGGACCACGTCGTACCGCAAGGCCCTCACCGCCCGCCTGTTCTGACCGACGGCGGCCCCCCGGGATGCCGTCGTCGGTCACCGGTAGGGTTTCGGGCGATGCGACTGTGCCTCGGGGATCGGTCCTACGACCTCACCACCCGGGCCCTGGTGATGGGCATCCTCAACCGCACCCCCGACTCGTTCTACGACCGGGGGGCCTTCTGGGACCAAGACGCCTTCTGGCGCCGGGCCGACCAGGTCGTAGCGGAGGGGGCCGACCTAATTGACGTCGGCGGGGTGAAGGCGGGCCCGGGGCCCGAGGTGAGCGAGGCGGAGGAGCTCGAGAGGGTGGTGCCCGCAGTGGAGGGCCTGCGCCGGCGCTTCGACCGACCCGTGTCG
The DNA here is from genome assembly GCA_035552775.1 of Acidimicrobiales bacterium. Lineage (GTDB taxonomy): Bacteria > Actinomycetota > Acidimicrobiia > Acidimicrobiales > Palsa-688 > DASZKW01. The sequence goes on from DASZKW010000028.1 coordinate 10,282, forward strand.
GTCGACACCTGGCGGGCGAGCGTGGCCGCCGAGTCGTACAGCGCCGGTGCCGTCATGGGCAACGACATCTCTGGTTTTGCCGACCCCGCCTACCTGCCCGCTGCCGCCGCGGCCGGCGCCACGGTCGTGGCCACCCACATCCGCCTCGCCCCCCGCGTAGCCGACCCGGACCCCGTATACACCGGCGACGACGTGGTCGGCGCGGTGGCTGGCGCCCTTGTCGAGCTCGCCGGTCGGGCGGCCGCCGCCGGCATAGGCCCCGGGCGCATCGTCGTCGACGCCGGCTTGGACCTGGGCAAGACCGCCGAGCAATCCCACGCCCTTCTCCTGGCATCGGGGCGCCTGGCCCGCCTGGGCTACCCTCTGCTGCTGTCGGCGTCCCACAAGACGTTCCTCGGTTGGATCCTCGGCTTGGAGGTGGGAGAGCGGGGCCAGGCTTCGATGGCCGCCCACGCCATCGGTATCAGCCTCGGCTGTCGTATGGTTCGGGCCCACGACGTGCGCTCGACGTGCCGGGTGCGCGACGTGCTAGCCGCCGTGTGCGAGGCGGCGTGATGGTCGAGGCGGCGTGATGGCGGGCCAGCGCACCGTCGCGGCCGGTGCGCCCGGCGAGGACCCGAGCGGGGGCCTGGCCCCGGGTCGGGTCGTGTGGCTGGTCGACGGGGACGACCCTGTCCTCGTCGCCGACAGGGCCCGGGCGCTCGTCCACGATCTGTTGGAGGGAGCGGACCCGGCATTAGCGGTGGAAGAGTCGAGGGGCGACGAGGTGGACCTGGCGGCGGTGGCCGACGCCTGCCGCACGCCGCCGCTGCTGGCCGACCGGCGAGTGGTCGTCCTGCGCGAGGTCGGGCGCTTCAGCACCGAGGACCTGGCCCCGATCCTGGAATACCTGGAAAGCCCGTCCCCAACCGCGTCCTTGGTGCTGGTGGCCGGCGGCGGGCGGCCGGCGGCCAAGCTGGTCGCTTCGGTCAAGGCCCACGGCCACGTGGTGGCCACGGCGGTGTCCAACAGGGAGGCGCACGGCTGGATCAAGCAGCGGGTGCGCGAGTCGTCGCTGCACCTCGATGCCCGGGCCGAGGCGCTCGTCGAATCCCACCTGGGCGAGGACATCTCACGGTTGACGGCGCTGCTCGACGTCCTGGTGAGCGCCCACGGGACCGGGGCGCGCCTCGGCGCCGGCGACGTCGAGCCCTACCTCGGGGAGGCGGGCTCGGTGGCGCCGTGGGATCTCACCGACGCCATCCACGGCGGCCGCACGGAGGCGGCCCTCTCCGCGCTCGGGCGCCTGCTGGCCGCCGGTGAGCGCCACCCCCTCGTGGTCCTGGCCATCGTCCACCGCCACGTCTCGTCGATGCTGAAGGTCGACGATCCCGACGTGCGCAGCGAGGCCCAGGCCGCCGAGGCCATGGGCATAGCCAAGGGGCGCTCGACCTTCCCGGCCAAAAAGGCGCTCGCCGGGGCTCGTCGCCTCGGCTCGGCGGGTGTCGCCCAGGCCATCGGCTACGTTGCCGACGCCGAGGTGGCACTCAAGGGGGGCTCGGAGTGGCCGCCCGGGCTGGTCCTCGAGGTCCTCGTCGCCCGATTGTGCCGCCTGGCTCGCGCCGGTACCCGCCGTTGAGCGGCCCGCCGGGCTGATCTGCCGGTCGGCGGTCCGCTCGGACACCCTTCTGGCCCCTGTCCGGCACGACGTGCACAGTTGTGCGCGCCGCGGCTGGCGAAATGGATGGTTAGCGTCGCTATAGCGCAACTGGTGTGCACAACGCCAGAGTCGGCGCAGGCTTCCGTGCACAACGCCAGAACCGGCCGCGTTAGGTTCGCGACCGGCGCAAGCGGGTGCGGGCCCTATCCCACGAACCGCCACCCTCCCGGCATCAGCGGTTTCTCGCAGCCCGCTATGACAAGTGCTGGCCTAAGCCATCAGCGCCCGCCAGGCCTCAAATGTCAGGGGGTCGAGATCAGGGAATTGATGCGCCGGACCAGGCGGGATTTGCGGTTGGCCGCCTGGTTCTTGTGGATCACGCCGTGGGAGGCCGCCTTGTCCAGGCGCTTCACCGCGGCGCGCAAGTCCTCGAGCGAGGTGTCGGCGCCGGCCTCGGCGCTGCGCACGGCACGCTTGACGCGGGTCTTGATCTCCGACTTGACCGCCTTGTTGCGGAGTCGGAGGCGCTCGTTTTGCCGGTTGCGCTTGATCTGGCTCTTGATGTTGGCCACGGGTCACCCAGTGAGTCTCGGAACGGAACCGAGCGATCCTAACATCCCACCGCCCTCAGCCGTGCCGGCCTACAAGCGTTCCGCCCTACAGCCGTGCCGCCCTACAAGCGTGCCGCCCGGGCGGCGGTGACGATCAACTCGACCGCGTCCTCCACCGCCAGCACGGTGGTGTCGAGGAGCATGTGGTAGAGGGCCGGGTCGGCGGGGTCGACCCTGTACAGCCGGCGGACGTAGGCCCGCCTCGCCCGGTCGGTCTCCTCCATCCGTCGTGCCGCCTGGTCGGCGTCGATGCCTTCGATGCATGCCGCCCAGGCCACCCTCCTGTGGGCCGGCCCGTCGAGGCGCACGTGGTAGGCGCCGGGCTGGCCCGCCAGCACGGCGGCGCCGGCGCGCCCGAGGACCACCCCGCCGTCGCCGTCGCGCATGGCGGCTATGGCCGCCTCCGCCCGCTGACGCAATGATTCGTCGGGGTCGAGGTCGAGCACCGGCGGCGCCACCGTCGCGCCGAACGGCGCCGACTGGGCAAGGTAGGTGAAGAACCGGCGGTGCGGCGTCGCCTGCTCCTCTCCCTCGGAGAGACACTCGCCCGACGCCCGGGCACCCGACGCCCGGGCAGCCGACGCCCGGTCACCCGACGCCTCGGCACCCGACGCCCCGGCACCCGACGCCCGGGTACCCGACGCCCGGGCACCCGACGCCTCGGGACCCGACGCCCGGGCACCCGACGCCCGGGCACCCGACGCCTCGGGACCCGACGCCCGGGCACCCGACGCCTCGGGACCCGACGCCTCGGCACCCGACGCCCCGGCACCCGACGCCCAGGCACCCGACGCCCAGGCATCCGACGCCCGGGCACCCGACGCCGGCGCACCCTGGGCGAGGTCCGCCGATACCAGGCGATCGAGTAGCGGCAGGCCCAGGCGCTCGGCCACGGCGGGGGCGATGACGCTGCCGCCGGCACCGTAGGTAGCCGATATGGTTACGACGAACGCGGGCACCGACGTCTCGGCTGGCACTGACGTCTCCATGGGCGGCTCGGCTCCCTTCGTTACTCCCCGTACCCTAGTTAGTGGCCAGGAAAAAACTACGTGGTCGGTTGATGGCCGTTAGAACCCATCCACTCAATTCGATGACAAGATCAACCGACCACGTAGTTTTTTCTCGGCCACTAGTGGCGGGTCCCGACCCGACGCCGTCATCCCCCCACCGAAAGCCGCCGTGAACTCCTCCCCCCCGCTCAGCCGCGTGCGCAACCTGAGCATCGTCGCCCACGTCGACCACGGGAAGTCCACGCTGTCGGATCGCATCTTGGAGCTCACCGGCGCCGTCGACCCCCGCGAGATGCGCGAGCAGTACCTCGACTCGATGGACATCGAGCGCGAACGCGGTATCACCATAAAGGCGCAAAACGTCAGGGTGGCGTGGAAGGAACACATCATCCACCTCATCGACACGCCCGGCCACGTGGACGTCGGCTACGAGGTCAGCCGCAGCCTGGCCGCGTGCGAGGGGGTCGTCCTGCTCGTCGACGCCGCCCAGGGCATCGAAGCCCAGACCCTGGCCAACGCCTACCAGGCCGTGGAGAACAACCTCGAGATCGTGGCCGCCCTCAACAAGATCGACCTTCCCGCCGCCGACCCCGACCGCTACGCGGGGGAGATCGAGGCCGTCCTCGGCGTGCCCGCCGACCAGATCATCCGCATGTCGGCCAAGACCGGCGAGGGCGTGGTGGAGTTGCTCGACGCCATCATCGCCCGCATCCCCCCGCCGGTGGGCGATGCCGGCGCCCCGCTCCAGGGCCTGATCTTCGACTCCCATTACGACCAGTACCGGGGCGTCGTCAGCGCCGTGCGCATCGTGAACGGCACCCTCAAAACCGGGGCGCGCGTCCGGTTCATGCAGACCGGGCGCACCCACGAGATCGAGGAGATAGGTGTGCGCCTGCCGGTGCCGACGCCGGTGGCGAGCCTCGGCCCCGGTGACGTCGGCTACCTGATCGCGGGGATCAAGGACGTGGGCGAGGCCCGCAGCGGCGAGACGGTCACCGAGGCGTCCCGCCCCGCCGCCGTGGCTCTCGAGGGGTACCAGGACCCCAAACCCATGGTGTTCTGCGGCCTGTACCCGATCGACGGGGACGACTTCGCCAACCTGCGCGAGGCGCTCGAGAAGCTGCGCCTCAACGACGCGTCGGTGAGCTACGAGCCGGAGACCTCCGGCGCGCTCGGTTTCGGCTTCCGCTGCGGATTCCTCGGCCTGCTGCACATGGAGATCGTGCGCGAGCGCCTGGAGCGCGAGTTCAACCTGACCCTCATCGCCACCGCGCCCTCCGTGGAGTACCTGGCCCACCAGACCGACGGCACCACCGCCAGGGTGCACAACCCCTCGGATATGCCGCCGCCCCAGAAGCTGGACCGGATCGAGGAGCCGTTCCTGGCTGCCACCGTGCTGCTGCCGGCGGAGTACACCGGGACGGTGATGGAGCTGTGCCAGTCGCGCCGGGGCGAGATGTTGCGCATGGAGTACCTGTCGCCGGAGCGCCTGGAGCTGGTTTACCGGATCCCGCTCGCCGAGGTGGTGGTCGACTTCTTCGACGCCCTCAAGAGCCGCACCAAAGGCTACGCCAGCCTCGACTACGAGCCCGCCGGCTATGACACCGCCGACCTGGTGAAGATCGACGTGCTGTTGAACAGCCAGCCCGTCGACGCCTTCAGTGCCGTCGTCCACCGCAGCGAGGCCACCGAGTACGGCCGGCGCATGACCGAGAAGCTGCGCCAGCTGATCCCCCGCCAGCTCTTCGACGTGCCCATCCAAGCCGCGGTGGGGGGCCGGGTCATAGCCAGGGAGACGGTCAAGGCCAAGCGCAAGGACGTGCTGGCCAAGTGCTACGGCGGCGACATCACCCGCAAGCGCAAGCTCCTGGAGAAGCAGAAGGAGGGCAAGCGGCGCATGAAGAACATCGGGCGGGTCGAGGTGCCCCAAGAGGCGTTCATCCAGGCCCTGCGCCTCGACGACTGAAACGGAAGGGAAAGGAAAACCTGCTCCCCTCCGCAGCGCTCGGTGCTAAGTGGGGCCGCCCAGGCCGAAGTAGAGGTAGGCGACCACGCCCAGGGCGACTATCAACGTCACCGCCCACTGTCGGGGCGTCCAGTCGGGCAGGCGGGCGGTGGGGGGGCGCCTGGCCGCGGGTCGCGCGGACGGAGACCACGCCGGGGATTCGGCACCGGACCGGCCGGGACGGCGCCTCCGGCGACCGAGCCGGCGCAGGCGCGCCTTGAAGCGGCGCCGGCGAGAGATCTTGGCGGTGCGGCGGCGGGCCGCGGCCGCGCTCTCGCTGATCGAGGCCGACTTGACGAACTCCTCGTTGAGCACCAGGCGCTCGAAGGGGTCCTCCCCCGACGGCGGCGGCTTCTCCGCGTCCGCTCCCACACTGTCGAGTATGGCGCGCCGGGACCCCTAGGTTGGCGAGCATGTTGCGTCCTGAAGGCTGGACCAGACCAGCGGGTGAGAGTCCCGTCCGGGTAAGCGCCGGAGCGCCCGGTAGCAGGCCCCGGTTCGTCGTCGAGAGGCGGCGGGCTGAGCGGGGCGTCGAAAGCCTCTTTGGAGG
>DASZKW010000029.1:0-2106 GCA_035552775.1 Acidimicrobiales bacterium
TTCCGGCACGGGCCCCCGGCGCAACCTGCGCTCCTACGCGCCGGAAGCGGCAGCCGCGCGCCGGCCCTTGGCCGCCCGGCGCTGGAAGCGCTCCACCCGGCCGCCGGTGTCGACCAGCTTCTGGCGCCCCGTGTAGAACGGGTGGCACGCCGAGCAGATCTCCACGTGGATCTCAGACTGGGTCGATCGCGTCGTGAACTCGTTGCCACACGTGCAGCGCACGTGCGCTTCTAGGTAATCGGGATGAATTCCGCTTTTCATGATGCCTAACAGTCTAGCGGGGCGGGCGAGCCATTCTCATCCACCGGTTCCCGGCACGGACGCGGGGGCCGAGGTCACCGCTGGGCAGCTCGGATCGACGGTCAGCGAGTTGTTGGCGAAGTTCGACTCGTCGATCTTGTGGCCGGGATTAGCGACCACCGTCGGCGCCGTCGCCGCCGTGCAGGCGGGACCGACGAAGGTGACGACGGTAGTCGCGCCCGCGGCCAGGGTCGGGACGGTCTGGGTGCTCGTCACGGGCGTCGCCCCCGGCGTCGAGGAGGCCCCGGGGGTGAACGACACGACGAACGGCCCCGGCGTGGGACCAACCGCGTCGTTGGCGACGGTCGCCACGTATTGGTCCTTCTTGGGCTTGCCGGCAATGGACTGGATCGAGATCGAGCTGACGAGGAGATCGGGGCTGAACAGCGGCTGGTGGCACTGGGCGCTCATCCGGGTGCGGGTGGCGAGGACCCGCCCGCCCGTTCCCATCCAGCGGAAGCTCACGCTGTAGCGGTACACGCCCGGGGCGGGTAGATTCGAGACCGGGTGGCTGACGATCCAGACGTCGCCCGAGCGCTGCCCGAGGCTCGGGTTCGGGGGCGAGATCCACGTGCCGAGGCCGCCGCCCGAGACCTGCGTGAACGCAACCCCGGGGCCCGCCTGCGAGAGCAGCTCAAAGCGCATCTGCATCTTCTGAGTACCCGTCACCGGCCGCATCGAGGCTCGGACCGTGACCGATCGGTCGACCTGCGCGACCGCCGTATGGCAGACGAAGCCCGCCAGGTGCGCTCGCGACGGTACGTCGGCCGCGATCCCGCCCCGGCGCGGGGTCGACCCCGCAAATGCGGCCGTAGCCGGCGCAGTGACGAGGACGATCATCCAGATGACCCCGATTTTCTTCATGACTGACCGATATAACCACCATCCGGGGTCGAAGTTCCGCTGCTCGCCCCCGAACCGCGCGTTTTACGCGCGGGTCAGAGGATGGTGTAGAGCGGGCCGTCGCCGCCCTCGGGCGGGGTCAGGCGTCCGCCCTTGGCCGTGATCGCGCCGCACTGCACGCAGTTGGTGTAGTTGACGATCACGTCCACCGGACCTGACTTGGGCGCGTCGTCGGGGATCTCGTACACGCCGGCCGGGCACATCCAGCGCCAGGCCTCGGCCACCTCCCGTGGCACCCGCGTGCGCACGCGGATGTGGTTGGGAGCGTCGTCGCGGGTGGTGTTGCCGCTGATGTAGACGCTCGAGAGCTTGTCGAAGATGTACTTGTTGTCGGGCCGGGGGTACTTCTTGCGCGTCTTGCCGATGAACAGCGGCTGCGCGTCGTTGCGGTGCCAGTGCCAGCGCCCACCCGGAAAGCGGCCCTTGGTGACGATCATGGCGTTGACGATCGGCCCACCCTGCAGGAACCCGCGCTGGAAGGGCTGGCGGGTGTTGCGCACCTGGTAGAGCTCCTTACCGATCGACGAGCCCTCCACCGCGTCCTCGTAGGCGCCGAGGGGCTCGCCCTGCTTGAGCGACGCGTAGATCGCCTCGGCCGCGAGCCTGCCCGACTCGATCGCGTGGTGGACGCCCTTGAGCGCCACGGTGTCGACCATCCCGGCGGCGTCGCCGACGATCAGGGCGCCGGGCATGGTGAGCTTGGGCATCGACCAGTAGCCGCCGCCCGGGAGCGCCTTGGCGCCCCACGCCACGCGCTCTCCCCCCTCGAGGATGCCGCGCACGAGCGGATGGAGCTTGAACTGCTGCAGGAGGTCGTGGGCCGAAGTGGTGGCGTCGGCGTATTCGAGGTCGATGACGAAGCCGATGCTGACGAGGTCATCGCCGGTCTTGGCGTCCTTCATC
>DASZKW010000030.1:0-7951 GCA_035552775.1 Acidimicrobiales bacterium
TCGCAAGGTGGCCACCCAGCGGCGAGACTTCCACCACAAGACCGCCAGGGCACTCGTGGCCGATCACGACGTGATCGTCGTCGAGGGCCTGAAGATCGCCAACATGGTCCGCCGTGCCAAGCCCCACCCGGACCCAGATATAACAGCCGACCAAGCTGCGTGAAAAGAAGCTGGCGGCTTCAGCCGTCAGAGAAGTCACGCCTGCACGCTACTGGCACCGCGGCGCCACCGTGGGGGATGGAGCCGACGCCGGGCGGCCGCACGGGCCGGCGGCGAGGCGACGCGGCCGGGTGAGGTATCGTGGCCGGAGGTAGCAGGCATCCGGCGCCTACCATGGGCGCCATGAGTCGCCAGCCGGGAGATCTGCGCCCTGGACGGGACCGTCCCGGCAGCGGGCTTCCCCCCCCGGCACCGGACCGCAACTGGCGGTGGGCGGCGATCGTGCTGCTCACCATCGTCGTACTCGCCTTCGTATTCTCCAACCTCCTCGGGTCGCCCAACACCCAAACCAGGTCCTACGGCCAGTTCGTCCAAGTCCTGAACGCGAAGCAGGTGGCCTCGGCCACGGTCAACAACCAGACCGGTCAGATCGCCTACACCGACACGGCCGGCAACAAGTACACGGTGGCGGGGCCGCTACCGAGCGACACGGAGGACAAGCTGCTCACCAGCAACGTCCCGGGGAAGGGCCTCCACTTCAAGTCCGACACGACGAGCGTATGGGCCACCATCATCCCGTACCTCATCTACGGAGCCCTGATCGTCGGGCTGCTCGTGTGGATCAGCCGGCGAGCCCAGGGCCAGATGGGCGGCATCATGTCGATCGGGCGGTCGAAGGCCAAGGTGTACACCACCGAACGGCCACGCACCACCTTCGCCGACGTCGCCGGCTACAACGGGGTGAAGCTGGAGATCCGCGAGGTGGTCGACTTCCTGCGCTCGGCCAGCCGTTTCAAGGAGATCGGGGCACGGATCCCCAAGGGGGTCCTTCTCGTGGGGCCGCCGGGCACGGGCAAGACGTTGCTCGCCCGCGCCGTCGCCGGTGAGGCCGGCGTGCCGTTCTTGTCGGTGACGGGCTCGGACTTCATGGAGATGTTCGTCGGTGTCGGCGCCTCCAGGGTGAGGGACCTGTTCCAGACGGCTCGCAAGCAGGCGCCCGCCATCATCTTCGTCGACGAGATCGACTCGATAGGTCGCAAGCGGGGTGCGGGGCTCGGGGGTGGCCACGACGAGCGGGAGCAGACACTCAACCAGATGCTGGCGGAGATGGACGGCTTCGAGGCGACCGAGGGCGTGGTCATGATGGCGGCGACCAACCGGCCCGACATCCTCGACCCTGCCCTCCTGCGCCCCGGGCGCTTCGACCGCCAGATCGTCGTACCCCTGCCCGACCTCGAGGAGCGCCTCCCGATCCTGTCGGTGCACTCCAAGGACAAGCGCATAGCTCCCGACGTCGACCTGCACGTGGTGGCGAGAGGTACGCCAGGCATGAGCGGCGCAGACCTCGCCAACCTGGTAAACGAAGCCGCCCTCCACGCCGTTCGGCGGGGGGCCCAGGCCGTCCACATGATCGACTTCGAGGCTGCGCGCGACCGGGTCCTGATGGGTCAGCGCAGGGAATCCACCGTGCTCTCCGAGAAGGAGAAGGAAGCGACCGCCTACCACGAGGGTGGTCACGCCGTGCTCGCCTACGTCCTGCCCGACGCCGATCCCGTGCACAAGGTCACCATTCTGCCGACAGGGATGGCCCTCGGTGTGACCCAGCAGCTACCCATCGAGGAACGCCACACCTACTGGCGCGAGTACATCGAGGACGCCGTCTGCGTGATGATGGGCGGCCGCTGCGCCGAGCAACTGGTGCTCGGGAGCCTGTCGACCGGCGCGTCCAACGACCTGCAGAGGGCCACCGAGATGGCCCGCAAGATGGTCCGGGAGTTCGGGATGAGCGAACGGATCGGACCCATGGCTTGGGGGCAGGAGGCGCAGGTGTTCCTCGGCGAGGATCTCATGCATTCGAGGGACTACAGCGACGTGACCTCCCGGGTGATCGACGAAGAGGTCGAGCGGATACTGCGGGAGCAGGAGGCGCGCGCGACGAGGCTGCTCAACGAGCACCGTCGCGGTTTGGCGGCCGTCGCCAGGATGCTCATCGAGAAGGAGACGATCGACGGCCTCGAGGTGGGTCACCTCGTCGACGACGCGTACGGACGCCCCGTACACGACCACGCCGACGCTGTTCCCCGCTTCGCGGAGACGGGCGGCGACGACGGCGACCCGGAGGCGTCGCCCGGCGAGGCCCCCGGTTCGACCGTCGGGGTGCCGAGCAACGGCTGGCAGGGCGCCTGAGCGGCGGGCGGGCGCCGGCCGACGGCGCATGCGGGCACGCGCAGGTTCTCCTTTTCCCCGCCCTTTGCACCCCTAAGGGCTGAGGGGTACCGCCAGCGCGAGGTCGATCCCGGGAGCACCGATGCCGTACAGGTCGCGCTCGACCACGATCGGCCCCGAGGCGGTGACGGCCAAGGCGCCCCCGAAGGGGCGTCGAACGTGTTTGGCCAGCTGGACGGCGAGGCGTCCCCGGGGCGGCACGACGAGGTGCTGAAGACCTCCGAGCGTGACAGGGCCGCCAGCTGTCACCGCGGCTATCGAAGCGGTGACGGGCAGGTCACCGGGGTTTTGCACCTCGACCCACTCGTCGACATGGGCGGTGTCGCTGCCGGCACCGAGCAGCCAGCGGTCGGCTGCCAGCCGGCCGCCGAGGAGCGCACCGAGCCCGGTGCGCGGCGACGGAGCCAGGGCAGTCACCACCCGCTCGGCCACCACCGGGACCCCGTTGGTGCTGGCGAGGGTTGCGTCGTGGGCCGCCCCGACCGGTACCTGGCTCTGGCTGTTGGTGGTCACGCTGACCACGCTCGCCGGTCCGACGGTCACCGCGACCGGTTGGGCGCCCCCCTGGTCCAGCCCGTAGGTGAGGCGCAGCTGCGCCGTCGCCGTCCCCGGGTTGTACACGACGTACTGCTCGGTCACCCCCCCGCCGGCCGCCCCGTCGGGCCACCACCACTTGGTGGCCGGTGACGGCGCCCCGAGGGTGAGCTCCACCCCCCCTACCGGTAGCGCCGGGTCGATGGGTCCGTAGGAAGGCGCCGGATTGGGGGCACCGACGATTGGCGTTCCGTTGGCGGGGGGCGTCACCACTTGGGTCTGCCATGCGACCACCCTGCCCGTGCGGACCGCGACCGTCGTGGCGATGCTGGCCCGCCGCCGGAGGTGGCTGCCGAGGTCGACCGCCACCAATGACCGGGCGGGCACGAAGATGGCCTGGAAGGCGTTGGGCTCCTCCACGCCGTCGTTGGTGGCGAAGGACAAGTCGACTATCGCGTCCGCTGGGTACGGGTTCAGTAGTGACAGCTCATCACTGGCGTCGCGCAGCGTCGTTCCCGTGGAGAAGTACCACCGGGCGGACCCCGAGGTGGCGCACGGGCTGGCCGCTTCCCCGAGGGGGCCATCGATTTGCTGCTCGACCGTCGCCGCCCCGCCGTCGAGCTCGACGACCGCCCCTATCCAGGCTCTTCCCGCCGGTGAGGACTCCGGGATCACCTGGCGGCTGCCCGCAGCGACCCGAAGGGCTACTGGCACCGTCGCCGCGGCGCCACCCGGCATGAAGGTGATGGTGCCCGTGATCGGTGTCCCGGTCGGGTTGGCGACCACCACCGATCCCGCCGAGCCGGAGCCGGCCTCGTCCATGGCGCCCGCGCAGAACCATTCCGAGGAGAGCGCCCCTGACGGCCCCGCCATCGGAACCGGGGCGACCGGCGCGGCGATCGCCGGGCGGGCCGAGGCGCCGCGGTCGGCGAGCCCGCCGAGGGCGAGGAGGGCGACGATGGCGACGAGCACCGGGCCACGACGAGCCGTCCCGCTCGAAGGCCCGCTCGAAGGTGTCGGCGCCGACCGCCGCCCCGGCGCCCTTTTCATTCGGTGGGCGGGACGAACCGTGGGTTCGTCAACCATCTGCCCACACCTCGTCGTCAGGTGCGGGAAGTCCCCCCGCGGAAGGTGACAGCACCGCCCGTGACGCCGGCGGCTCTGCCCTCTTGGGACCCGGGACCCCGACCGTGGTCATCGCGCCACGTGGGCCGGGGGCCCCGTCTTTGGTGGCGAACCGACCGCTGCCGGGGCTCGACCGGCGCGTCCGGCGCCCCCCGGCCACGACGAGCACGACGACCATCAGCCACACGATCACCTCGATGACCATGGCGCCGCGTGCCGCCGCCGGTGCCACCACTGCCAGCGAGGCAGGACCCCCGGCCGTGGGGAAAATCATCGCCCACCCGAACGCCTTGGCCGGGCCGACGGTGCGCCCACCGGTGTGCAACTGCCACCGGCCGCTGTCCGTGGCGGCTACGTACAGGTCGCCGCCGTTGGGTAGCCGCCCGGCGGCGGAACCGTCGCCGCCGCCGACGAGGGCAGGGTGGGCGCCTTGCAGCGATACCGCCTGGTCGGTGCGCTGCTGGTCGGCCCCTCCCGCCGGCCCGCTGCCTGCGGTCGCCGCCGCGACCGCCGCAGCGGGCAGTAGCGCCTTTTGAGGAGCCCAGGCGGCGTTGACATACACGGAGTAGTTGGGGTCCATGGTGAGCACGCGCAGGTCCGTCTGGAGGGTGAGTCCGTTGAGGACGTCGGTCGGGACGGGGACGGCCGATGCACCTGATGCCGAAGGTCCGTCGTGGTTGGGGACCACTATGTAACGCACGGCCAGCGGGGCCAGCAGGTGACCCAGCTCGGTGGTGTCGTGGTCACGGGCGAGGAGCAAGTCGCCGGCCAGGAGGGGCGTGGCACCTGCGTGGGCCGGCGGCCACAGGTCGGCCACGTTGGGCTCACCGTCGACCGAGGTCGCGTAGGCGACACCGTTCTCCAGGCGCCACCCGCCGAGCGGCAGCGCCGAGGGAGCGCCCACCCAAAGCACCCGGTAGTCGCCGGCGCTGGGGTCGGGCAGGAGCAGAGCACCGCTGGCATCGGCGCTCGGCACGTGCCAGCGACCTTCTCCCGCCGCCGTCAGCACGGGCAGGGCGGCGACGACCACAGCGCCGGCCGCGGCCGCGGAGAGCAACTGGCGCCACCCGAACCGGTACCCAGGAAGGTCGGTGTCGAACGCGGCGGCACCAAGGGCCGCCGAAAGCGCCAGGGCTGCAGCGGCAGGGGCGAGAAGTACCTCGGGGTCAGCGATTGCCACCGGAAGCCACCCCCTCAGCCCGGCCCAGGTGAGCCCCCAGCAAACCAGCGCGACAGCCCAGCACCGCGCCGCCCACGCCAGGCGCCACGAGCGACCGATTACAAGCGGCAGCGCGGCAGCGGCGAGGAACGCCCACCCGAGGGCACCGGAGCCGATCGGCCCGGTGTCAAAGCGCATGACAGCACCGAGTCCCACCCGTCCTGCGGGTCCCGCGCCTACCCCGAACAATGACGTCGCCGAGGACACGACTCCTGCCGACCAGGGCAGCAGGAGGATCATCGCCAGACCGGCGCCCAGCAAACCCATACCCAGGCAGCGCACCCCGGCACGCACCCTTCCCGTCGCTGCCGCTCCGGCGAGGAGGGCGGCGGCCACCACCGGGACCAGGATCAGCACCGCAGGGACGAAGGCGCCGAGCAGGGCGACCAGGATAGCGAGGCGCCCCACCGCCACCGCCAGCGCCCGGCCTCTCATCGGAGGGAATGGCGAGTCCCCGCTCGCTCGGGCCAAGGCCAGGAGGACCCAGGGGGCGGCGGCGTACAGGAGGAGTCCCGCCCAGCGCCCGTGGGCCAGCGCGTTGTAGGGGAGAGGTACCACGGCGTAAACCACCAGGGCGGCGACCCGACCGCGGCGCGACCCGAACGCGCGCGCCGCCTGCCATGCGCCCCACGGGCCGACTAGGAGGGGGCCGAGCACCAGAACGTGCTGGAGCGTGCCGACCGCGCCGAGCAGTATCGTTCCCGCGGCGGCGAGGAGGCCCAGGGCGGGCGGGCTCGCCGCCGCGCTGCCCAGCCCGTCGGGTTGCCAGCCCGACCACCAAAGATCCCACCACCGCCCCGGTCCCCCGTTGGTCACGGGGAGGTGGCCGATCGCCGGGATCTCGTGGCCGAGCAGCTGACGGGTCCCTACCAGGAACACAACCAGCAGGGCGACGGCCACCCCTGCGGGCCACCGCCCCCCAGCCCCCGCACCCGCAGTCGTCTCGACCACGACGGGTGCCGAGGGTGCCGCCGCTTCGTCGTTGACGAGGGCGAGCGCCTCGTCGTCACCGAGCGTCGGCCCCGCGCCGGCGCCGCTGAGACCGGCGCGAACCAGGGCCCGCAAGCGGGCGTTGCCACGGCTCTGAAGGCGGCGCACCTCTCGGTCGCCGATGGTGCGCTGGCGCTGCGTGCGCCGGCGTATCGCCAGTAGCCGGGCGGGGTTACCGAGCGCCTTGAACAAGGCTCCGAGGGTCGTAGCCGCGTCGGCCGGACGCCGGCGGCCCGCGTACAAGAGCGCCTCACCGACCGAGTAGATCCCCGCCAAGGGGACGATCCACAGCAGATGGACCAACCCGTAACAGGTGAGGGCGGTGCGGAGGCGGTGCTGCTCGGCCAGGCCCCGTGCCCGCCGGCTAGCCGTGGAGCTCCGCCAACCGGCGCGCTCGCCGCCGACCTGGGCCTGGCGGTGGCGCACCCGGGCCGAGGGGGCGACCACGACCTTGGCACCCGCGACCTGGGCACGCCAGCACAGGTCGAGGTCCTCGCCGAACTGGGCGACAGCGGGGTCGAAACCCCCGAGGGCGGCGAACAGGTCGGCGCGCACCAGGGTCGCTCCGCTCGGGACCACGAACACATCCCGCACGGCGTCGTGCTGCTCCTGGTCGAGTTCCCCGGGCTCGACGAGAGGATGGACAACGCCGACCTTGTCGACGCCCGCCCCGACGGCGAGCAGCCGAGCTGGCTCTTCCCACTGGACGACCTTGGGCCCGGTGATGCCGGCGTTGGACCGAAACGCCTCCTCGACCAGCACGCGGGTGGCGTCCGGCTCGAGGGCCACGTCGTCGTGGCAGAACAGGTAGAGCGACGCCCCCTCCACGATGTCGAGGACCTCGTTGGCGGCTCGGCCGAAGCCGACGCGTTCGCTCAGGCGGCGCACGTAAGCCCGCGGCAGGACGGCGGCCACCCGTGGGGTGGGGTCGACGGCGCTGGCCGTGTCGACCACCAATACCGAGAGGTTCGGGTACTCCTGCGCGGCGATCGACGCCAGGCACTCTTCGAACCAATCACCGGGATCGGTGCTGACCACGACCACCACAACTGGCGGTGCCGACGGTTGGGGGTCCATCCGGGCAGGCGAGCCTAGCGGGACGCCTCCCACCGGGCCACGCACCCGGCCCTAGGATGTCGTGGATGCCCGAGTTCGCCGATCTCAACCGGACGCTCGTCGACACCGCGTACGTGACCATCGGCTGGAGCCTGCTCGGCTTCCAGCGTGCCCAGGTCCGCCGGCGTGAGCTGGGGCACCAGCTCGAGGAGCTCGCCCGCGCCGTGGACATGGCCGTCGCGCCGCTGCGGGTGGATCTGAACCGTCGGGTCGACGGGCTCGAAGATCGCCTGCCCGACCAGGCCCGCCTCGCCGTGAGATCGCTGCGCGAGGTGGCCAAGCTGCCCGAGCAGCTGCTTCGGGCGCAACCTAGCCACCCTTCGACCGAGTCCTGACCGCCGTTTCTTGAACAGGACCGCCTACTGCGCCTCCCAGTAGGCGACGACGTCGGAGAGCGTGCGGTCGAGGCCGATCTGGGGAGTCCAGCCCGTCGCCGCGGCCAGCCGCCTCGGGTCACCGCGCAGGTCAGGCTGGTCGACGGGGCGCACCCGGGCGGGGTCGATCACGAGGGGAACGTCGACCCCAGCCAGTTCCAGGAGACGCCGGGCCACGTCCTCGATGCGCACCGAGGCGCCACGGCAC
>DASZKW010000031.1:0-55105 GCA_035552775.1 Acidimicrobiales bacterium
GAATCGCTCATCGTCGAGCTCTACTCGAAGTAAGAAACGGTTTAAAACAACATGCTGATCATTCAACGACCAAATGTCGAGCCTTTGGGCGAGGAGGTGGCCAACCGGCAGCGTTTCGCCGTCGGCCCCCTCGAGCCCGGCTTCGGCCACACCATCGGCGTCGCCCTGCGCCGCACCCTGCTGAGCTCCATCCCGGGGGCGGCGATCACCCAGGTGCGCTTCGATGATGCCCTGCACGAGTTCACCACGCTGCCCGGGGTCAAGGAGGATGTCACCGACATCATCCTCAACCTGAAGGACGTGGTCCTCGCCGTGGCCACCGACGATCCCGTCACCGTGCGCCTCGACGCCCATGGCCCGGCCACGGTGACCGCCGGCGGCCTCAGGCTTCCCGCCGACGTGGAGGTCCTCAACCCCGAGCTGGTCATCGCCACCCTCAACACCAAGGGGCGCCTGGCCGCCGACCTCACCGTGGAGAGAGGCCGGGGCTACGTGTCCGCCGACCGCAACAAGCGGTCGACGACGATCGGCGTAATCCCTGTCGACTCGATCTTCAGCCCCATCCGCGTGGTCGCCTTCACCGTGGAGCCCACCCGGGTGGAGCAGTCGACCAACTACGACCGCCTGGTGCTCGACATCACCACCGACGGCTCGATCTCTCCGCGCGACGCGCTGGCGTCGGCGGGCGACACCCTGCGCGCCCTGGTCGGCCTGGTCGCCGACATGAGCGACAGCCCCCTCGGCCTCGAGCTCGGCGACGTGGGGGCGTTGGTGTCGAGGTCGCCGGACATGGACCTGCCCATCGAGGACCTCGACCTGTCCGAGCGGCCCCGGAACTGCCTGAAGCGAGCCCAGGTCAACACGGTGGGCGAACTGATCAACAAGACCGAGGACGACCTGCTGGCCATCACCAACTTCGGCCAGAAGTCATTGGACGAGGTGCTCGTCAAGCTCGACGAGCGGGGCCTCGCCCTGCGCGGCAAGGAAGGCTGACGCCGTGTCAGGGATCCCCGGGCGGCCGAAGAAAGGGCGCCGTTTCGGTGGCGACGCCGCCCACCAGAAGGCGATGATGGGCAACCTGGTGGCGTCGCTGATCGCCGCCGAGGCCATCGTTACCACCGAGGCGAAGGCCAAGGCCCTGCGCCCGGTGATGGAAAAGTGCGTGACCAAGGCCAAGAAAGCCAGCGTCGACCAGGAGCGCGCCGTGCACCTGCAACGCCAGGTGGTCGCCTTCATCAGGGACAAGGACATGGCCAACAAACTGTTCGTCGAGATCGGCCCCCGCTACGAGGACCGGGCCGGCGGCTACACCCGCATCCTGAAGCTCGGTCCCCGCCACGGGGACAACGCTCCCATGGCGCGCATCGAGTTCGTCTAGGTCCGGCAGGGTTTGGCAGAGGGGCGGCCGAAAGGGCAGGCGCCGGGGCGGGAGCAGGCGCCGGGGAAGGTGCGGGGGTTGGGGAAAGGGCGGCCGTGACGCTGTTCGGCGTCGACGATGCCCCCAGCGCTGCGCCGGCCGTGATCGCCGGGCCGTCGGTGCGCGTCGCGCTCATCGTCGCCTACGCCGGTGCCGGCTTCCACGGCTTCGCCGCCCAGCCCAAGCAGCGCACCGTCGCCGGTGTGCTCGGCGCCGCCCTCGAACGTCACCTGCGCCACGCAGTCGAGTTGACCTGCGCGGGGCGCACCGACGCCGGCGTCCACGCCTGGGGCCAGGTGGTCACCTTCGACGCCCGCGCCGACGTCGACCTCGTGGCGATGCAGCGCGCCGTCAACCGCGCTCTGCGCCCCGCGGTAGTGGTGCGATCCGCCGCCATGGTGGACGCCGGCTTCGACGCCCGGCGCTCGGCGACAGCGCGGCGCTACCGCTACACGGTGCTCAACCGGGCGGTGCCCGACCCGTTCCTCGCCGCCACTTCCTGGCACGTGGCCTCGCCCCTGGACCTGGCCGCCATGCGCCTGGCGTGCGACCCGCTGTACGGGGAGCACGACTTCTCGTCGTTCTGCCGCCGGCCGGCGGCGAGCACGGGCGGGCGCGCCGGCGGGGGCGCCGGCGGGTCGCTGGTGCGCCGTGTCAGTTACGCCGACTGGTCGGACCGGGGTGACGAGGTGTTGTGCTTCGAGATCGAGGCCTCCTCGTTCTGCCAGCAGATGGTGCGCGCCGTGGTGGGAACCTTGGTCGAGATCGGCGCCGGCAAGCGCCGGGCGGGGGAGATGGCCGGCATCCTGCGGGCCAGGGATCGCTCCGCCGCCGGCCAGCTGGCGCCGCCGGGAGGCCTGTGCCTGTGGGAAGTAAGGTATCCATCATGAAAACGGCGGCGAAACTTCTCTTCGGCATGCTCGCGTTCGGCGGGCTGAGCGCGTGTGGCGGATCCTCGCCGAAGCCGTTGACTGCGTCGAAGTCCACGACCACGGCTACGACGGCCACCACGTCTGGCTCGTCGACCACTTCGGTGGCCGGGGGATCCACCCCGACGTCTGCGCCCAACCTCTCGAAGGTGGTGGGTAACGGCAAGCACTACTCGTTCTCCCAGGCCGTGGTGCCCACCCAGCAGTGGCCCGACGCCTGCGCGCTGTTGCCCGCGGCATCGATCAGCGCCCTGTTCGGCATCTCCCAGGTCAAGACGACACCCATGCCGGCGGCGGGCTACACCGCCGAATGTGATTACCAGGTCGGCCCGCAGGAATCGGGCTTCGCCGTGGGCGTCCATGTGAACCAGGTCGGGAGTGGCGAGGCCTCACAGACCTACCAGTCCAACCTGCAGACCGATTCCAACTATCAGCCCACGAGCGTGCCGGGCATCGGCACTATGGCCAACATCTACCAGAATGGCGCCTCGTCGGCGACCATCGACGTGTTGTCAGGCCCCGTCGAGTACTCGCTGACGGTCATCTCCTACGCGATCGATCACCCCGTGCCCACAGCCACCATCCAGGGCGATGCCAAGGCGCTGGGCAAGGCGATCGCACCGGAGTTCGCCTGATCGTCGACTGCCTCAAGACACCTTCTGGACGGAGTAGCCCACGGTGCGCAGGGCGTCGATCACTTCCTCATGGTGGGCTGCGTCGCGGGTCTCCAGGGTGAGCGCCACCTCCACCTGGTCCAGGCCGAGCGCCAGCCCGCTGCGGTGGTGCTCGACGTCGAGCACGTTGAGGCCCAGGTTGGCGATCTCCCGGGTGAGTCCGGCCAGGGCGCCGGGGCGGTCGGCCATGACCACCCGCAGCACGAGGTAGCGGCCGGCGGCCGACAGGCCGTAGTCGATGAGCTTGATGAGCAATCGGGGGTCGATGTTGCCCCCTGAGCACACGGCCACCGCGGGGCCGTTGCCTGGGATACGCCCGGCCAGGATGGCGGCCAGGGCGGTGGCTCCCGACGGTTCCACCACCGCCTTGGCCCGCTCCACGAGAAGGAGCATGGCCTGGCTGATCTCCTCCTCGTCGACGGTGACCACGTCGTCGACGTAGGCCCGGGCGTGGGCGAGGGTGAGTTCGGAGACTGCCCGCACGGCGATGCCGTCAGCCATGGTGGACAGCCGCTCGAGGGCCACAGCCCGGCCGGCGGCGAGGGCGGCGGTGAGGCTGGCGGCGCCGGCCGCCTCCACGCCCACCACCCGTGCCGAGCGCCGGGTGTAGGCCAGGGCGGTGGCCACCCCGGCGATGAGGCCACCCCCCCCGACGGGGACGACGACCACGTCGGCGTCGGGTGCCTCCTCGGCCAGTTCGAGGCCGATGGTCCCCTGGCCGGCGATGACGGCGGGATCGTCGAACGGCGGGACGTAGGCGGCGCCGGCGCAGGCGGCGTGGTCCTTCGCCGCCGTGATGGCGTCGTCGACCACGTCGCCCATCAGCCGCACGTCGGCGCCGTAGCTACGGGTCGCCTCCACCTTGGGCAGCGCCGCGTTCAGGGGCATGTAGATGGTCGCTCGCCGTCCGCTCAGCGAGGCGGCGAGAGCGACGCCTTGAGCGTGGTTGCCGGCGGAGCCAGCCACGACCTCCAGGCCGGGAGGGAGCTGCACGATGTGGTTGTAAGCGCCCCGGATCTTGAACGATCCCGTCCGCTGCAGGTGCTCGGGTTTGAGTATCACCCCCCGACCTGCCAGGCGAGACAACGAATCCGAGTGATCGACCGGCGTCGGGCGCAGCACGGTAGCGATCCGCTGTCGCGCGTCGACCACGTCTCGGTGAGTGATCACGCGGGCATCGTCGCCGAGGGTAGCGCCGGGTTTGGGATCAGCGCGCCGTGGCGTGTAGAAATACGGGCAGTGAGTGCGATCTCCACCTCGCCTGCCGCTACCGGACCGGGCCGCCCCCCGAGAGAGCCCTACCTGATCCGTCCCGTCAACCCCGCCGACTACCGGCCGGCGTTGCTCAACGTCGGGGTCATCGTATGGCTGGCGTCGGAGCTGATGTTCTTCAGCGGGCTGTTCGCCACCTACTTCACCCTGCGCTCGGCGACGCCCGTGTGGCCTCCCAGGGGCGACGAAATCGACGCTGTGTCGGTGGGCGTGGCGACCATCATCCTGATCCTTTCCAGCTTCACCATGCAGATGGCGGTCCACCGGGCCCTGCGCGAGGACCGCAAGGGCTACTTCGGGTGGCTGGCCCTCACGTTCGGGCTGGGGGCGCTGTTCGTCGGGATGCAGGTCTCCGACTACATCGGCCGGCCTTTCCCCATTTACCAGAACGCCTACACCTCGTGCTTCTACGTCCTGACGGGGTTCCACGCCCTGCACGTGACCGGCGGGCTGGCGGGCATGGGCGTGATGGGCTTCAGGGGGATGTCGCCCCGCTTCGGGCACCGCAGCGGTCCAGCGGTGGAGTTCCTCTCGTACTACTGGCACTTCGTCGACGTGGTGTGGATCGCTCTTTACGCCATGATCTTCCTTCTCAAGTGACGCTCGGGCCGGTGACGCTGCGAGCCGTGGACCACCGGGTGATGCCGCGCCGGTACTCAGGGCCCGCCCTGGTGGTGGCCCTGGCCGCCGTCGCCTTCTCGGTGATGGCGTTCAGCGCCGGGTCCGGCTCGGCGGCCGAACCGCCGGTCAGCACAAACCCGGCCGACATCCAGGCCGGCGACGCCTTGTTCACCGCCCACTGCTCTAGTTGCCACGGCAACAACGGGGTCGGGAGCGTGAAGGCCCCCGCCCTCATCAACTCCGGCGCCGCCGCCGCCGATTTCTACCTCT
Organism: Acidimicrobiales bacterium; assembly: GCA_035552775.1. Taxonomy (GTDB): domain Bacteria; phylum Actinomycetota; class Acidimicrobiia; order Acidimicrobiales; family Palsa-688; genus DASZKW01. The sequence continues at coordinate 5,184 of DASZKW010000031.1, forward strand.
CAACGGGACGCATGCCCCTTGCCGAGCCCGGCGACCAGGCGCAGCGCACCCGGCCCTTCTTCAAACCCCCGGAGATCCGCCAGCTCGTCGCCTACGTCAACGCCCTTCCCCAGATCAACGGGCAGCCCAACAACACCGGTCCCACCATCCCGAGCATCTCGCCTGTGTGCGACACCTCCGGGGGCGCCGGCAACGTGGCCGACGCCCAAAAGGGTGACTACGGCTTCGAAGGCGCAGGCGGCCAGGGCGGAGCCCTCGGCGGCCACGGTCCCGGGCCGTGCACGACTCTGGCCCAGGGCCTGCAGCTGTTCTCGCTCAACTGCGCCCAGTGCCACGACGCTTCGGGCTCGGGGGGCATGCTGAGCAAGGGCAACGTGGTGCCGAGCCTGAAGGACGCCACCGCGGTACAGGTCGCCGAGGCCATCCGGGTGGGACCCCAGCCGATGCCGATCTTCGGACCGCGCGAGCTGAGCGACGAGCAGGTCTCTGCCATCTCGAACTACGTGCAGTACCTGCGCAAGCCCGCCGACCGCGGGGGGCTCGGCATCGCCCACTTCGGGCCGGTACCGGAGGGCTTTGTCGGCATCGTCATCGGTCTGTTCATCATGCTCGTCGCCACTCGCCTGATCGGGACACGCGAATGACCACCACCAACGAGCCCGCCACCAGCCATCGGGACGGTTCGCCGGTGGTGCGATCGGATCTGACCGAGGGCCCTTACCCCGAGGACACACCGCCAGGCCAGGACGACACGTGGTACAGGTTCAGGAACGACCCTGCGGGCGCCCGCCGGGCCGAGCTGCGCATCGCCGTCTGTTTCATGGTCACGGCCGCGGCCAGCGTGGCCCTCGCCGTGGTGTACGTCCTCGGTGGCCAGCCCCAGGCCGAGGGCGCCTTGCTGTTCTTCGCCTTCACCGGCTTGGGCGTGGGCTTCGTGCTGTGGGCCCGCGATTTGCTGCCTGGCCACGACATAGCCGAGGACCGCGGTGACCACTCCGGCAGCGAGACGGCCCGCCAGATGGTGGTGGGAGCCCTCAACCGGGGACTCGACCCGATGATGGAGCGCCGCCTCCTGCTCAAGGTCCTGGGACTGGCGGGGGGGGTGTTCGGGATCGTCATCGCCTTCCCGATCGCCTCCTTCGGCGAGCGGCCCCTGCGTACCCTGTACCACACCGCCTGGCGCCCGGGCCTGCGCCTGGTCGCCGACGACGGCACCCCAGTGCGCCTCGGCGACCTGCCCATCAACGGCATCATGACCGTGTTCCCCGAGGGTGTTACCGACGACAACGGGCTGGCCGCGTCCCAGACGCTGCTCCTCAACATCGGCGACCTCCCCTTCAAGGTCTACCCCGGTCACGGTGACTGGTCGCCGATCTTGAACGGGCAGCGTTACGTCGCCTTTTCCAAGGTGTGCACCCACGCCGGCTGCCCCGTCGGCCTGTACAACCGGGGAAGTCACCAGCTGGTCTGCCCCTGCCACCAGTCCACCTTCGACGTCCTGGGCCGTTGCAACCCGGTGTTCGGCCCCGCCTCCCGGTCACTGCCCCAGCTGCCGATGGCGGTCAACGGCGACGGCTACCTGGTCGCCCGCAGCGACTACACGGAGGCGATCGGGCCGGGATTCTGGAACCGGGGCGACGGGTCGAACGGGGTGAAGCCGACATGAGCACCACCGACGAGCGCATGGCCGCCCGCAAGCGGGCGGAGGTCGAACGCCAGGCCCTGGACGCGATTGACGACCGGCTCGGGTCGTCGAGCTTCCTGCGCTCGGCGATGGACAAGATCTTCCCTGACCACTGGTCGTTCATGGTCGGCGAGATCTCCATGTACACGCTGTTGATCCTCATAATCACCGGCGTCTACCTGGCCGGCTTCTACCATGCCTCCAACACCGTTGTCACCTACCACGGGTCCTACAAGCCGCTGGACGGCGTGAAGATGACCGACGCCTACCGGTCGGTCATAAACATCTCCTTCGACGTCCGCGCCGGCCTGGTGATGCGCCAGATCCACCACTGGGCAGCGGTCGTTTTCCTCGCCGCGGTGGCGTTCCACCTGTGCCGCATCTTCTTCACCGGCGCGTTCCGCAAGCCCCGGGAGACCAACTGGATCATCGGCCTGACCCTGCTGCTGGTCGTCATGCTCGAGGGCTACACCGGCTACTCGCTACCCGACGACCTGTTGTCGGGCACCGGCGTGCGGGTCGTCTACTCGATCATCGAGTCCATACCGTTCATCGGCACGTGGCTGGCGTACGTCATCATCGGCACCACCTATCCGGGCGAGAACATCGAGCCGCGCCTGTTCGTCATCCACGAGTTCTTGTTCCCGTTGATCATCATCGGTCTGCTGACCGCCCACCTGATGATCCTGTGGCGCCAGAAGCACACCGACTTCCCCGGGCCGGGCAAGACCGAGCACAACATCGTGGGCAGCCGCCTGTGGCCGCAGTACACACTCAAGTCGGCCGGCCTGTTCATGATCGTGTTCGCGGTGCTCGCCGCCATGGGCGGCTTGATCCAGATCAACCCGATCTGGATATACGGCCCCTACACCCCCTACGCGGTGAGCGCGGGGTCGCAGCCGGACTGGTACGTGGGCTGGCTCGACGGCGCCGTGCGCCTGTGGCCCCACTGGGAGTTTCGATCGTGGGGCCACGAGATAGCCAACCCGTTCTTCCCGGGCATCCTCATGCCCGGAATCGTATTCTCGATCATGTACGCGTGGCCGTTGATCGACAAGCGGCTGTACCACGATTACGCCGAGCACAACCTGCTGGACCGCCCACGCGACAAGGCGGCCCGGACGGCCATCGGCGTCGCGGCAATCACCTTCTTCGCCGACTGCACCTTTGCCAGTGCCACAGACCTGCTCGGCAACAACTTCCAGATGCCGTTCGAGCGCCTGATCGAGATCTTCCAGTACGGGGCGTTCGTCGGCCCGATAGTCGCCGGGGTGATCGCCTACAAGGTGTGCAAGTCGCTTCAACTCTCCAGCAGCCATCCCATCAAGAGACCGACGGGCGGCATCATCATCCGCAGCGCCGAGGGTGGCTACCACACCTTGGGCGACGACCACGGCGCCGGGCACGGGGCGGACGGCCGCGCCGGCAACGGCCACAGCGTCGACGGCCACGACGGGGACACGGTCGGAGCCGACGGTCACCCGGGCGACGGGCAGGGCCGTCCCGACGACGAGATCGAAGAGCCGGTAGTTGCCGCGCCGGCACCGCCCGCCCAGGAGTCGGGTCCGTCATGAGCGAGACGACGAAGTCCACGATGACTCCCGAGGATCTCGAGCCTCCGGACAAACAACCGGCGCCCCCCGCATATCACTACCTGGGGGCGCTGGTCATAACCGGCATCGTGACGGGTCTGGCGTTTTTGATTAAGGACCCGGCGAGCAAGTGGGTAGTGTTCGGCGTCGCCGTGGCCATGGATCTCGGCGTGATCTTGGTAGCGCTCATGTCGGCGACCAAGAACCCCGATAGCTGAGCGGCCTGCCCGCGACCCGGTCCGCGGCTGTCCTGCAATCGATCAGACCGGTCGTAGAAGCAGAGGGAACCGGGTAGATCTCGAGCATGTCCCGTCCGCAACGATCGAAGACGGCAAGGCGCGCAGCGATCGGGGCCGTCGCCATGGGCGCGGCCGTATTGGCCGGAGCAGGTTGCTCACCGACCACACAGAACTTTGGGAACACGGCCGTTCACCCTGACAACGGGCAGTCCACCCATCCTGGCAACGGGCACCATCTGTCGCATGCGCCGGAGGTGTCGGGAGCACCTCGCACTTCATCTCCGACATCGGCAAAGCCCGTCACTGCACCTGCTGGGTCGACGCCGCCGCCGTCGACGGCCCAATTGGTGGCTTCGCTTTTGGGCATCGACGATCTTCCTCCCGGCGCCATGGCGGACGCGGGATGGGCCGCGCATCTCGTCGGCTCGCCGCCGTGTATCGGTCCTGCGATCGTGGCCAACCGGGAAGTTGGGCAGGCGACGGTCGCGTACCGCCAGACCGCCGACGGTGCAGCCACCTACCCAGGTGGGGGTGAGACCGGTGGGGCGCCTCTTTCGGTAGTGGAGCACCTGTCTTCGTATGCCGGCTCGGGAGCAAAAGAGGCCTACACTGCCGCGACTGCAGCGATCGCATCGTGCCGGTCGCTTACATTTACCGAGCGGGGAACTCGAGTTTCGGTGACCGAAATAACGCCGTCCACCGGTGCCGCGATCGGTCAGCAGTCTGTCGACTACGAGGCGTCGGTGACGTATGGGCAGACACCGCTTCACGCAGAGGCTGTCGTGGGTGTCGATGGGCACGTGGTCGTCATGTTGGCGTATTTAACGCCGGCCGCACCGGACACCGCGACGTTGGCGAAGTACACCGGCAGGGCGGCGTCGGACATAGCTCTTCATGCACACTCGTGATGTGGTGACGGATCGGTCTCCAAGACCGCATGCCCCCGCTCCCGCTCCCGTTACCGTCGTGGCCAATGATCGTGCCCCGCTTAGGCTGAACACTCTTTACTGGCCGGGCGGAGGACCACCCGTGTTGTTGATCCACGGCATGATCGTCGCAGGACGGTCACTGGTACCGCTGGCCGACCAGCTCGCCCAGCGCGGATTTGCCGTGTGGGTCCCGGACTTGCCCGGATTCGGTGCTTCCGAGCGGCCCCGGCGCGCCCTCGGCGTCAATGGCTTGGCGGATGCCCTCGCCGCCTGGGCCATGAGCATTCGTCTCCCAACCTGTGCCGTCGTCGGCAACTCGTTCGGTACTCAGGTCGCCGCTGCTCTGGTTGATCGTCACCCCCGGCTCGCGTCGCGCCTGGCTCTGGTCGCCCCTACCATCGACTCTCGCTTGCGACGATGGGCCATGCCGCGACTGCTTCCGGCGCGGTCCGACCCGCCTCGTCAGTTCCTCGTGGCGCCCCGCAGTTCACCTTTGCGACTTCTCCAGCGACTTCTAATCCCCCCCCTTGACCTGGAAGGACCGCCGTCACTTCGACGCCTCATCGTCAACGAATACGCGTTGGCGGGCCCGCTGCGGGTGTTGAGCACTTACCGGTGGGCTCTGGTCGACGACCTCGCAGCCCGGATGGCAGCGGTTGAAGTGCCCGTACTCGTCGCAAGGGGGAGCCGTGACAGCCTCGTCTCGCCCGCCTGGGCCAGTCAGCTCGCTCGCCGTGCATCTGAGGGCGGAGACCTCGAGATCGCCGGGGTCGACCATGACGCCGGTTACAACGCTCCGGCCACGTTGGCTCAGGCTCTCGCTCCCTTCCTTCGAAATGAGTGCCCGGTGCCGGTGGGCTAGTCGCCGGCACCGGCCGGTGAATCAAGCATCCAGCGCGACCTTGAACTCCCTTCCCTTATCGGAGATGAATGACTCCACGTCCGTGACCGATAACGGGGCCGGCAGTCGATGAAGGGGTCGCATCTGGCGGAGAGCGTCGCGATAGCGGATAAAAGACGCCAGATCGCTCGGATAGCGCCCGGGATCGACTCCGGCAAACCCGCCCCGCTGGGTCGCACGCCGCTGAACCCCTCGCCAGCGCGACAGTGGCGCCAGCCCTGGAGCCGACATCCCATTGGCGATCAGGGCGATGTCGATTGTCGAGAATGATTCGCATCGTGCCAAATAGTGCTCAAGATGCTCGGCCGCGACGTCACTGTTGAATGTCATCCAGTATGGCACTGCGCCGGCACGAAGGACCCAGTAAGGATCGAGCAGGACGAACGACTCGACGAAGAGGCGATCGTCCGGACGCTGCAGCCTGCGATACCACCACCGGTAGAGCTCCGAGACCAGCGGGCTGAGCGAGTCCGCCTCGTCGAAGGTGATCGTACGGAGACGGTAATGGTTGTCGTCCGCAAAGCGGCGCACATCGTCGAGTAGGGCCGGTTGCAACCCCCACTCGGCTTCGGGCCTGTCGGCGTCGGTCGCCGGCGGATCCCAGCGGACGTGGCGCGATCCCTGCGATGCGAGAAAGCGGACCAAGCGCGGACTGCCGTCACGGTATTCTTCCGGGCTGAGCCCCCCGACCCCGCCGAACTGGAAATAGTGCCGCTCGCCCAGCTTCGTCGTCGGCCACTGGCGGCTCGAACGGACAACGAAGATGGTCGCGCCCGGCGTCAGCGAGTCCCTGAGAAACGACTCGTAGGCCCCGCCGAGCCGAAGTCGCTTCACCCGGAAGTAGGAGAACCGTTTCAACGTGAGACGATCCTGGCAGGGATCGAACATCTGGTGCACGGCCAGGTCTGGATTCCGGACCAGCAACTCACGGGCCACGGGGCGTACGGCTTCCGCGTCGGCCGCCGGGTCGTCGACACCGACGTCGCGACGAACTGGCAGCAGGAGCGTCTGAGGCAGGATCGGTGCCGACAGGGCGGCGGCGAGGTGGACGGCGGAGCCTGGGGTTGAGCCGATCAGCGCCGCCGGATAGCGGGCCGGCGCGTACCTGTCAGTGACCAAGCGGCCCAAGCGGTCCGCGTCCACTCGGGCCACGGCTCGTGGGTCGAGTCCCTCCCTCCCGCTGCCCATCCGGTATATCCAGTTTCGGGCGGGTCTCGGCAGGTGGTTGAGGCCGACGAGCAAAGGGCGGAGCAACTCGCCATGCGGCTTCCCGAGTACCGGGAAACTCTGCCCTTGAAGGAACCGGGCCGCTGCGGAAACCATGGCCGTCGCCGAGTCGAACTCAGCCGGGCGGACCTCGTCAGCTCCGTTCACCGGAATGCGCTCCAGTCGCAGAGGAAGCCCTCCTTGTTGGTCGTTGACCGGACCGTTTCTCGAGGACCGGCGAACGACTTAGAATAAATGCTCCCAGGATCATGAGTGCGCCACCGAAGGTGGCGACCAAGAGCAGCGGACCCCTGTTTATGTGCTCATGGAAGGCGAAGACACCCCACAGTATAGCAACAAACGGGTCGAGTAAGGTGATGCCCGGCTGAGCAGCGATGAGCGGCCCGGCTTGAAGGGCGTTTTGCATCAAGAACATGGCGCTGAGGCCGGCCGACGCCATTGCATAGGTCGGCCAAGCGGTCAACAAGCCGACGATTCCGTCGGCCGACAGGGCATGCATGGCTGCTTTGGTAAATGCAGCGGTAAGACCGAAGCCAACGCCAGTTGCCGCGCCAATGAGTGCAGCGCGGGGGGCGCCCGCCTTGGTCCGGCTAACAACAATCAGAAGGGCCATAACCGCTACACAGCCCCCGACACCGGCGATCCACGCCACACTTGATGTCGCTTCCTGGGGACCAGGGTGCGGCGACAAGAAGGCGATGAGGATGACCAGCCCGGCGGTCAGCAGGATCGCGGCTCCCCACTCTTGGCGGTGGAGCGGCGCGTGTAGTACCACGGACGCCCCGATCAGGGTCAACGGGAGCTCTAGGACGATGATCGGCTGGACGAGCGCCAGCTGACTGACGCTCAAGGCGCCAGCTTGGAGAACGAACGATGTCACGATCGCCGCTAGTCCAGCTAGCCAGATCTTGCGGTGCAGCAGGACCCATATCAGCGTCGGCGACATATTACGCTCTTCGGGCCCGTCCCTATTAGCGATCCGCTGGAGCACGTTGGACACGGCATTGCTGACGGCTGTCATTACCGCTAGCAACACACCGACCGCCATCGGTTCGCATGTACCCGCAACACATGCCTGCGACACCACATCGGTGATCAAAGGCCGGGCCCGGTCACCAAGTTGGCCCCGTCTACAGGACCTGGGTCCAATGGGTGCGGCTAAGCTAAGGGCCCTAAAGTTGAATCGCTGCGCCTACAAAGACGAGCGGTGCTACTTCGACAAGTTCATGCCCGGTTGATGGCGTTGACCTGCGGATTTGCTGCTCGGGCAGTCGAAGTAGCACCGCTCGCCTTGGTATCCACCGGATTCTATCGACTGCTGATATCGGTTGGCACCGGTCAGTCATGGCGCGTGGCCTGCCATCCGGCGAAAGCGGCACCGACGACAGCCGCCAGGCCGGCCGCGACAGGGATCGCTGTTCGCACCGTGCGGCGCAGCGCTCCCGGCGTCGGCCGTGCGTCGTCGAGGCGGTCTTCGGGGCGGCCATGTGCGGGTTCGCCGGTCCGGCCGTTCATCCGCGCGAGGTGCATGACCTCTCCCAGATGGAGGGCCCGCCTGCCCGTGTCGGCGTCAGCGATCTGAGTCTTGCAAGAGAACCCGTTGGCCACCACAACGGTGTCCTGGGGGACCTTACGCACCGAAGGGAGGATGGCCTGCTCGCCACAGTCCATGGAGATCTGGTACTTGCCCCGCTCGAATCCCCATGAGCCGGCCAGCCCGCAGCATCCGCCTTTGAGCGATTCCACCTCGAGGCCCATGCGCTCCAGCACTCGCTGCTCAGGGGCGATCCCACCGGTGGCTCGGTGGTGGCAATGCCCCCACAACAGCGCTTGGCCCTCGAGATGAGGAACGTCGATATCGTAGCGGTCGAAGAACTCGCCGAAGTGGAGGGCGTTGCCGGCCAGGCGGGAGGCGTCGTCGTCGTGAGGGAGCATCTTGGGAAGCTCGTCTCGGAACACGGCCAGGCAGCTCGGCTCCATGCCGACGATCGGCGTCCCGACCCGGACGTAGGGGCGAAGTCTGTCGACCACGTCGTGGAGATACCGTTCGGCGACGTCGAGGAACCCGTAGTCATAGAGCGGACGCCCGCAGCACAGGTGCCCCTCGGGGATGATCACCTGCCATCCCCCGGCCTCGATGGCCTCGACGCAGGACACCCCGACCTGGGTATGGAGATGGTTGTTGAACGTGTCGGGGAACAGCACCACCGGGCGGCCGTGAGGGTTGGTCGTCCCCCCACGGCGGGCGAACCACTCCTGAAGGGTCATCGGTGCGAAGCTCGGCAACGCCCGCTTCGGGTCGATGCCGGCAGCCACACGGGCAAGGCTGGCCAGGCCGGGGGTTTGGGTCACGAGGTTGACGAGGTCAGGGGCCCGTGACGCCAACCGGGAGGTCTGGTCGATGAACCCGAAGGCGTAGGCGTATCGAGGACGGCGACGCCGCCACGATTGGTAGTGGTGGTAGAGGAACTCGGACTTGTATGTGGGCATGTCCACGTTGACCGGGCAGTCGTTGGTGCAGCCCTTGCAGGCCAGGCACAGGTCGAGGGCGTCGAAGACCTCTTTCGACTGCCAACCGTCGGTGATGACCTCACCGCGGAGCATTTCGAAGAGCAACCGGGCCCGTCCCCGGGTGGAGTGCTTCTCCTCCCGGGTGACCTGGTAGCTCGGGCACATGGTCTCCTTCGCCTCGGGCACCCGGCACTTGCCTACGCCCACGCAGCGCAGAGCAGCGTGGGCGAAGTCGCCGCCGTCTGACTTGTACGCGAACTTGGTGGGGCTCCGTTTCGGGTTGTAGTCGACGCCGAGCCTTAAATCCTCGTCGAGACGGTAGGGGTCGATAACCTTGCCGGGGTTCATCTTCCAGCGGGGATCCCAGATCAGCTTGAACTCCCGCATGGCTGCCATCAGCTCGGGGCCGTACTGTTTCTCCAGCAGCTCGGCGCGCTGCTGGCCGTCGCCGTGCTCACCTGACAGGGTGCCGCCGTAGGAGACGACCAGGTCCGCGGCCTGTTCCATGAACTTGCGGTAGTCGCCGATGCCTTCTCGGCTGCGCAGGTCGAAGCTGATCCGGGAGTGGATGCAGCCCTGCCCGAGATGCCCGTAGAAGGCGCCGTGTAGACCGTGGCGGGCGTAGAGCGATTTGAGGTCGGCTAGATAGTCGCCGACTTTGGCCGGCGGGACGGCGGAGTCCTCCCAGCCCGGCCAGTGGTCCTCCCCGTCGGGGGGGAAGGCGGTGGAGCCGAGGCCGCTCTCGCGTATCGCCCACAAGTCGCCGCTGTTGCCGCCCTCCTCGGCGCTCCTCATGGTCATGATGCGCGTGGGGGCGTAGCCGCCCTCGTGGAGCCAGGCGACGAACCGGCGGGCGTCCGCCTCGGACTCCTCGGCGTCATCCGCGCCGAACTGCACCATCAGCCACGCCTTGCCGCCCTTCGGTAGCTCCTCGATGTCCTCGACGTTCATCGCCAGTTCCTGCTGGTCGTTGATCAACGTGTCGTCGACCGCTTCGAGTCCGATGGGGCCGAACCGTTCGATGATCTCGGTGACGTGGCGGCCGGCGTCGCAGATATCGGGGTAGGCGACCACCACCAGGGTCCGCTCGAGCAGGGCGGGGGTGAGCAGCAGCGTCGCTTGCAAGGCGGTGGCGCACGTGCTTTCGGTGCCGACCAGGGCCCGCGCCACGTTGAACCCCTTCTCGGGGAGCAGCTCGTCGAGGTTGTAGCCCGACACCCGCCGGGGCAGTGCGGCTACGTCGGGGTACCCGGCGCGGATGGCCTCGGCGTAGCGGTCCCGCAGGTCGCGCAGCTTGGCGTAGATCTCACCCTTGCGGCCGCCCGCCGCGATGATGTCGGGCAGCTGTTCTTCCTCATCGACGCCCACCCAGAACCGTTCCCCTTCATAGGTGCAGATCTCCAGGGCGGCCACGTTGTCGGAAGTGCGCGGCCCGGGTCCGTACAGCTGCGCCTGCACCGAGTGGATGCCGCAGGAGTTGTTGCCGATGTTGCCGCCGATGGTGCAGCGCGAGTGACTGGAGGGGTCGGGCCCGAAAACCAGGTTGTGGGGCCCGGTGTGCAGGTTGACGTGCTCGTTTATGGCCCCTGGTTCCACCGTTACGGTCCGAGCGATGGTGTCGGTGGCGCCCACACGGGTCAGGTACTTGGAGTTGTCGATGATCACGGCGTAGTTGACCGTCTCCCCCGACAGGCTGGTACCGCCGCCCCGGTTGCAGATCGGCGCGTCGAAGCGGGCACACACCTGATGGGTCACGACCACGTCATCGAGGGTCTCGGGGACCACCACCCCGAGGGGGACCTGGCGGAAGTTGGAGGCATCGTTGGCATACATGGCCAACGATGCGGCGTCGAAGCGCACCTCGCAGGTGAGGGTCTGCTCCAGCGCCCGGCGCAAGCCGGCGACGTCGATGGTGGCGGTACCCACCATCCCCACGGCCATGGCCGGCTCCGGCTTGACCGGGATCAGGCGTTTGGACTGCGTGGCCGGGCCGGTGCCGGTGAGGGTCACTCGTGGTCTCCGGGTATCAGATCCTTGGCGTGCTCGGCGAACTCGGACCACTTGCCTTTGAAGCCCTTCTTGGCGATCCCTACCGCGTCCTCGTCGCCGTGCGCGAGCCCGGTGAGGGTCTTCTTCAGCATCTGCGGGCGGACGTGGGGGGGTAGCGGCGGGATCTGGGGGTCGGTGACGAATTCGAGCAGCACCGGTCCGGGCGCGGCGAGGGCCCGCTCCCAGGCGGGCACGACCTGGTCGGGGCGGTTGACCTTGATCCCCTCGAAGCCGAGAATTCGGGCGAACTCGGCGGCCGGGACGTACGGCAAGGTCTGCGTCTCGGGGTTCTTCGGGTCGGCGGACAGCACCCGCTGCTCGTAGGACACCTGATTGAGGTCCTCGTTTACCAGCACGGTGAAGATCAGCGTCGGATTCTTCGCCGTCAGCTCGTGCAGGTAGCGCTTCACGGTAAGCAACTCGTTCATCCCGAGCATCGAGAAGGCCCCGTCGCCGGTGAACGCGATGACCGGACGGTCCGGGAACGCGAACTTGGCCCCTATCGCGTAGGGCACGCCGGGGACCATGGTGGCCAACGTCCCTGACAGCGACGCCTGCATTCCCTCCCGCAGGTCGATGTACCTGGCGTACCAGTTGGTCGCTGACCCCGAGTCTGAGGTGAAGATGCAGCGCTCTGGGATCCGCTTGTTGAGCTCGTAGAACACCAGCTGCGGGTTGAGCGGATCAGCCTCCTGGTGCGCCCGGTCATCCAGCACCCGCCGCCACGTCGCCACTTCCCCCTCGATGAGCTCGCGCCACGAGCGGTCCTGCTTGTGCTCCAGCATCGGGATCAACGCCTGGAGTGTGTCTTTGGCGTCACCGATGAGCGACACGTCGTTGGGGTAACGCACCCCAATCAGCGAACCGTCGATGTCGATCTCCACGCAGCGGGCCTGGCCCTCCTCGGGCAGCCACTCGGAGTAGGGGAACGACGTTCCGATCATGAACAAGGTGTCGCAGCCCATCATCATCTTGTTGGACGGCTCGGTGCCGAGCAGGCCGATCGAGCCGGTCACGAACGGCAAGGTGTCGGGGACGACGTCCTTGCCGAGAAGGGCTTTCGCCACTCCGCTCCCGAGCAGCTCGGCCACCTGGACCACCTCGGCCGCCGCCTTCTTGGCCCCCTGGCCGATCAGGATAGAGACCCTCTCGCCGGCGTTGAGAATGTCGGCGGCCTGGCGCAACAGTGTCTCGTCGGGGATCATGTGCGGCTGGTTCCAGCCCACCGAGGTGAACACGCTGCCGTGCATCCGGGGTGGGTCGGAGTATTCCTCCTCTTGGACGTCCTCGGGCACGATCACCACCGACGGGCGGCGCTCAGTCAGCGCCGACTTGATGGCCCGGTCGAGGACATGGCGAGCCGAGTACTGGTCCATCACCGTACTCACGAACCCGCCCACATCCTTGAACAGGACCTGCAGGTCGACCTCCTGCTGGTAGTGAGCGCCGACCGAGTGACGCTTCTGCTGGCCGACGATGGCGATGACCGGTTGATGGTCGAGCTTGGCGTCGTACAGGCCATTGATCAGATGCACCGCTCCTGGCCCCGAGGTGGCCATGCAGGCGCCGATCTCGCCGGAGAACTTCGCATGGGCGCAGGCCATGAACGCCGCCATCTCCTCGTGGCGGGTTTGGGTGAATAAAGGATCCCCACCGACCTCCTCGAAGGCGCCGAGGAAGCCGTTGATGCCATCGCCTGGATAGCCGTAGACGCGGTGCACCCCCCACTCCTTCAGACGCTCCAGCATGTAGACGGACACGAGTGCCATGGGCCCTCCCTGGCGAGTGAGCGATCGCCCTCTCCTTACCCACACGACCGCCCCGGACAATCCAGCGAGCCCCACGGGCGCCGGCCTCCGCGGAGCGCCGACGTGCCCTATGACGGGCTGCTACCCAACCGTGGGACGAACGCGGCCGCGGACGCCACGGCAGCGTTGTCAACAAACCCGGAACTGAAGCGGGCCTTGCCGGTCCCGGAGGGTACAGAGGGGGGATGGTGATCGCGATAATCGCGGCGGTGGCGTCCGCGGCCGCGTTCGCGGTGGCGTCGGTGGTGCAGCAGATGGCTGCCCGCCGGGCGCCCCGCGACGACACGATGTCGCTGCGTCTCCTGGTCGATTTGGTACGCCAGCCCATGTGGCTGGGGGGTGTGGTTGCGTCGGTCGTCGCCTTCGGGCTGCAAGCGCTCGCCCTCGGCTTCGGGCCCCTCGTGCTGGTGCAGCCCCTCATCGTCTTGGAGATGGTGTTCGCACTTCCCCTCGCTGCCCGGCTCCGGCACCGGCGCCTCGGCCCGCGGGACTGGGGCGCCACGGTATCGGTGGCCGGCGGCCTCAGTCTGTTTCTCCTCTCGGCTGGCCCCGGAAGTCAGAGCGGAAACCCGTCGGACCTCACCTGGCTGGTGATCGTGTCTGCGGTCGCCGGCATCGTCCTCGCCTGCCAGGGCTCGGCGCGCCTCACGCACGGGGCGGTGCGAGCCACGCTGCTCGGGATTTGCGCGGGGACGGCTTTCGGCCTGCTGTCCGCCCTGCTCAAGACGGTGACCTACCTGCTCGCTCACCACGGCGTGCTCGGGACGCTTGCCTCGTGGCAGCCCTACGCCTTGGCCGTGGTCGCCATCGCCGGTGAGGTGTTCGCTCAGAGCGCGTTCCAGAGCGGGCCGCTGGCGGCCTCCCTGCCGGTCATGGATGCCCTGGAGCCGGCGGTGGCGGTGGCAATCGCCGTGGCCGCATTCGGCGAGACCATGAGCCACTCGGCGCTCGCCCTCGGCGCCGAGGGCGCCGGCATTGTCATGGTCATCGCCGGCATCGTCGTGCTCGACCGCTCGCCGCTCATCCTGTCCCTCCAGCGCCGGGAGCAGGCCTGCGAGCAGCCCGAAGGCGACCAGGAGGGTAGCGCCGATGACGGCGCCGCCACGGCCGGAGAGGACGTCGCGGCGCCTACCGGCGTGGGTTCAGCCGAACGCCGGCCGTAATGGCAGGCCCGAGCGGCCCGCGTCGGGCTTGACGGCGAGCACCTGGTGCACCCCCGTGCGCCCGGACTCGAAACCCTTGGCGGCCGCGGCCATGTACAACCGCCACGTCCGGCTGCGCCCCAGCCCGGCCGCTTCCACCGCCTCGTCCCATCCGTGTTCGAGGTTGGCCACCCATTTGCGCAGGGTCAGGCCGTAGTGCTCGCGCAGGCTCTCCAGGTGGCGCACTTCGAAGCCGACCGCCTGCATGGCCGACACCACCTCGCCCACCTCCACCAGTTCGCCGTCGGGGAAGACGTAACGATCGATGAAGTTGGCCCGCACCATCCCGGCCAGACAAGTCTGCAGGCCGGCGGGCAGGGCGAGGCGGTTCCCGGTGTGGCCGAGCGGCAGCGAGCTGATGGCGTGGTTGAGGAGACGGCCCCCCGGGCGGAGCAGGGTATAGAGACGCTCGAAGTAGGTCCGCAGGTGCGACCGCCCGACGTGCTCGGACATGCCTATGGAGCTGATCGCGTCGTAGGGACCGTCGTCGATGTCGCGGTAGTCCTGGAGGCGGATGGTCACCAAGTCGCGCAGGTCCGAGTCGATGACCGCCTTGGCCGCCCAGTCGCTCTGGGTGGCCGCCAGGGTGACGCCAACGGCGCTGACCCCGTGCCTTGTCGCCGCCTGACGGACCATGGTGCCCCATCCGCAGCCCACGTCGAGGAGTCGCTGGCCCTCGGCGAGGTCGAGCTTGCGGCAGACCAGGTCGTGCTTGGCCGCCTGGGCACCCTCCAACGTGTACGCCGGGTCGGTGTCCGACCACAGGGCGCACGAGTAGGTCATCGACGGGCCGAGGATCACCCGGTAGAACTCGTTGGACACGTCGTAGTGGTGGGCGATTGCGGCGCGATCGCGCGCCGCGCTGTGGCGGCGGCCGCGCAGGTGTGATTCCTCGGGCGGTACCGGCAGGCGGCGGAGGGCAGCCCGTCCGGCCACGCGCCCGAGCTGCGCCCACTGGCGGGGCGCCAGGTGGATGCCGCCCACCCTGCTAGGCAGGTCCAGGGCGGCGAAGATGTCGCCCTCCACCTCGAGGTCCCCGGCCACGTAGGCCCTGGCGATCCCGAGCTGGCCGGGGGTTTGGACGATCCGTGCGATGGCGTCGGGCGACCGCACGGCGATGGTCGCGGCGGCGTGGGGATCGCCGCTGTGGCCACCGTCCCATGTGCGCACCGCGACGCTGTCGTCACCCCCAAGAAGCTCGTGGAGAAGGTTCGCCAGGCTCACTACGTCCATAATGCCGTACACGGGACCGACACCGGCAGGCACCAAGCGCCTCGGCCTGCCGAACGCGTGAGGGCGCTCTACTCGGTGTGGGAGTGCTGCTCGGGGTGCGAGTCGGACTCGGTGCGGGAGTCCGCCTCGACGTTGAAGCCGATGACTGCGCCGAGCAGGAGAATGAACCCGATGGCGAAGTACCAGGCCCCGTAAACGAGGCCGACGGCGACGAACACGAAGCCGATGCCGAGGCTGACGGGCCAGATGCTGTTGGACGGGAAGAAGGCTACCTCGCCGGCCCCGTCGGACTGGTTGGCGTCGGGGCGGTCCTCGGCTCTTGGGGTGCCGTGGCGGCGCTTGTACTGGAGGAGGATGAAGGCGAAGAGGAGGATGTAGGCGGTGCCCCCGAAGAACAGCAACACCGAGCCGGCGTCCTCGTAGGAGGTGAACCAGTAGAGCGCGAACGCGGCGAGCAGGAAGAAAGCGGCGCCGAGCGTCACCCGCCACTCCAGTTTCATTTCAGTGGCCCACCTTGGTGAGGTCCTCAGGGTGGTTGGCGTCCCATACCGGCCGCTCGGAGCGGATGGGGGGCAGGGACTCGAAGTTGTGGTGAGACGGTGGCGACGCGCAAGCCCACTCCAAGGTGCCGCCGTCCCAGGGGTTGTCCCCTGCTCGCTCTCCCTTGCGCAGGGTGCGCCAGAAGTTCCACAGCAAGGTGATGATCGACAGGCCCATGATGTACGAGCCGATGGAAGACAGCATGTTCAAGAAGTCCCAGCCCTGGTGGGCGGGGTAGATGCCGATGCGGCGCTGCATGCCCCGCAGGCCGAGGTCGTGCTGGGGGAAGAACGTCAAGTTGAACCCGACGAACATCAAAACGAAGAACACCTTGCCCCAGCCCTCGTGCAGCATCCGGCCGGTGAACTTGGGGAACCAGTAGAAGATGCCGGCGAAGACGGCGAAGGCCGAGCCACCGAACATGACGTAGTGTAAGTGGGCCACGATGAAGTAGGTGTCGTGCAGCTGGAAGTCGAGCGGGGGTTCGGCCAGCATGACCCCCGTGAGACCCCCGAGCAGGAATGTGAACAAGAACCCGATGCAAAACAGCATCGCCGTGTTCAACACGAGGGTTCCCCGCCACATGGTGCCAATCCAGTTGAAGAACTTGATGCCTGTCGGCACCGCGATGAGCAGGGACAGGGCGGCGAAGAACGGCAGCAGCACGGCACCGGTGGTGTACATGTGGTGGGCCCACACTCCCATGGACAGGCCTCCGATCGAAAGCGTGGCCCCGACCATTCCCTTGTAACCGAAGACTGGTTTCCTGGACATGGTGGCGAACACCTCGGTGACGACCCCGAAGTAGGGCAGGACCAAGATGTAGACCTCGGGGTGCCCGAAGAACCAGAAGAGGTGTTGCCAGAGTATGGGTTGGCCGCCGTCACCCGGGTCGAAGAAGTGCGTATGGAAATGGCGGTCCAGGTAGATGAGGGCGAGCGCCGAGGTGAGCACCGGGAACGCCAGCAGGACCAGGAACATGGTCACCATCTGGTTCCAGCAGAAGATCGGCATCCGGAACATGACCATGCCCGGGGCCCGGAGCATGAAGATGGTGGTGACCACGTTGATGGCGGTGAAGATGCCCGAGAAGCCGGTCAGGCCCACTCCGATGATCCACAGGTCGGCGCCGGCGCCGGGGGAGTGGACCGCCTCGGTGAGAGGGGCGTAACCGAACCAACCGAAGTTGGCCGCTCCGGAGCTGGTGAGGAAGCCGGAGACGAGGGTGAGGCCCCCTCCCAGGTACAACCAGTACGAGAACGCGTTGAACCGGGGGAACGCCATGTCCGGCGCGCCGATCTGGAGCGGGACTATGTAGTTGGCCAGGCCGAAGGCGAACGGTCCGAGGAAAACGAAAATCATGACCGTGCCGTGGATGGTGAAGATCTGGTTGTACACGTCCAGGCTGACGACGTGGTTGTTGGGCACGATCAGCTGGGTGCGGATCACCATGGCCAGGGCGCCGGCGAAAAGGAAGAACAGGAACGATGTCACCATGTAGTTGACGCCGATCTGCTTGTGATCGGTGCTGGTGGCGTACTTGACGAAGCCGTGGGGCTCCGGTCCCGGAACGATCTCGGCCAGACGGCGCTCGACAGGGTGTTCCTGGCGTTCGGGGCGTTCCTCGATGATCGTCAATTTCCCGCTCCAAAGATGTTGGCAGGGATGCCGGAATCGAATGGCTTGCCTGCGTAGGTGACCGAGCCGGGCTTTTGGGCTGCCGCCCATTTGGTGAACTGGGCCGGCGGCATGATGTCGACGTTGAACCGCATAAAGGGATGGAAAGTGCCGCAGAACTGGGTGCACTCTCCGATGAAGTGGCCGGTCTTCAAGAAGTTGAGGTCCACGGTGTTGGTGACGTGCTGGATAAGGTCCCGCTTGAACAGCGCTGCAGGGATGTAGAACGAGTGGTTGACGTCATCGGTGAAGAGGTCGAGCTGCACGGTTACGTTCGACGGGAGCGTCAGGGTGGGCAGGCTGCTGTCGTCATTGATGCTCGGCTCGTTGGCCACGCTGCCCACTTCCTGGAACTGCTCGGCGCGGCTCAGGTTGCGGCCGTCCACGGTCAGGTAGGTGAAGCGCCACCCCCACTGGAACCCTTCCACCTTTACTTGGGCGGCAGGGTTCTTGGCGACGTGGTCGATGCGGTCCTCGGCCGTGTACATGAACCCGAACACGACGGCCACGATAACGACGGGGATGATCGTGTAGGCCGCCTCGATGGGGATGTGGTACTGGAACTGGTGGGGGATCTGCTCGCGCCCCGGCCGGCGCCTGTAGCGGACGACGCACCAAATGACCAAGCCCATCACGATGAGCCCGAGGGGGATCGCGAACCAGTAGGTCAGGTTCCACAGGAAACGTACGTCCTTGTTCTGACTGGTGATCCCAGGCGGGGAGCCGTAGTTGGTCGCCAGGAGGCGACTCGCGAGCTGGTGCACTAACGCAACACTATGCAGGCGCCGCGGACGGCACCAACCGACGGCGCTGGGGCCCGACGACGTACTTGGGATCGCTCGCCGACTGGCGCCCGGCGTGGAAGACGGCGAAGCGCTCGAGGGCGGCGCCGGCCAGGATGAAGGCACTCCCGGCGACGTCCAGACGCCGGGCGCCACGGCCCGTCGTGCCGGCGCCGAAAACCCCGGCGCCGAAAGCCCCGGCGCCGGCCAGCGCCGCGCCACCCACGAGGGTGGCCACGTGCGAACCCCGCGACAGGATCGCGGCCACACCTTGGTGGTAAGGCTCGCCGAGCTCACCCAGGCGCCGGCGCATGACCTGGCCGGCGCCGACTTCGAGGATCGAGCCGGCCACGGCCAGTCGCCGCGGTCGCGCGCCCCGCTCGGAGGGACCGGGCCCCCCGCCGGCGAGTAGGACACCGAGTGCCCCGCCGCTGGCCGCCGCCCCCCCGGCGAAGACGAAGGGCAGCTCGTGGCGGGCCCCGTGCCACGCCGGCACCGCCGTGTCCGCCAGCAGCACGCCGGTGTAGGTGGCGAGGGCCGGCGCCAGCCCGGCGGTGGCGAGGTGACCTGCGCCGGCCAGCGCCGGCCACAGGCCCCTCCCCGCCGGCCTGCCCAACCCTGCGCCGCCCAGCGCCCGGGCCCCCCTGCGTGAGCGTTTACCCCGTCCGGCCAGCAGCTCGGCGCCGGCGGTGGCCCCGGCCGCGGCGCTGAAGGCGGAGAAAATCCACGTGCCCACGCTCATCGGTGACGTGGGCTTGACCACCCGCAGCATGTGGTGGAACCGCGACGGGCGCCCCAGGTCCTTGACCAGCAAGCCCCCCGACACGGCAACGGCGCCCAGGGTCCCCAGAGACGCACGCCGCGCCAGGAGGCGGTTGCCGCCGGCGTGGGCGCCGGCGCCCACCAGAGCTGTCCCCGCCGCCAGACCCCCGGTGAACAGGTACGTCGGGATGGGCCACTTCCAGACCGGCGCCTTGAGGATGGGATGGCCGTAGTACGACGTGGGGGTGGCGTCAGGGACCATCGACCGCTCAGCCCTGGGCATCAGCGTCGCCGCCTGCCGTCAGCGAGAGCCATCAGCGCCCCCGCCGGCGCCGGCCGGGGAACGCCGCCAGGGCGGCCATCGCCACCAGCGATCCCGCGGCGGCGGCCGCCGCCTTCCACATGGCACCCAGGTCCCTCGTCGTCGACACCGGGTCCGGCGGCAGCCCGTAGGTCTCCGGCTCGTCGAGGAGGAGAAAAAAGGCGCCGAACCCGCCGACGCCGTCCGCGGGGTCAGCCCCGTAGAGCCGGGCACTGTCGCAGCCGGCGGTGTGCAGGTCCTCGACGCGCCCCCTGGCCTGCTCGCGCAGCTGGTCGAGGGGTCCGAAGACTATGGACTCGGTGGGGCATGCCTGGGCGCAGGCGGGTTTCTGGGCGCCGCGGAGGCGGTCGTAGCAGAGCGTGCATTTCCACACCCGGCCGTCCCCCTCGCGCTGGTCGATCACCCCGAAGGGGCACGCGGGCACGCAGTAGCCGCAGCCGTTGCAGATGTCCTCCTGGACGACGACGGTGCCGAACTCGGTGCGGAACAACGCCCCCGTCGGGCACACCTCCAGGCACGCCGCCGACGTGCAGTGCTTGCAGACGT
Organism: Acidimicrobiales bacterium; assembly: GCA_035552775.1. Taxonomy (GTDB): domain Bacteria; phylum Actinomycetota; class Acidimicrobiia; order Acidimicrobiales; family Palsa-688; genus DASZKW01. Next base: position 25,188 of record DASZKW010000031.1, read on the forward strand.
CCGAGCTCATCAGCCAGCGCATGCCTCCGACCCCGGCCCCCTCGGCCCCCCCGGCTCCCCCGTCGGGTTGCTCGATGAACGCCACGTGGCGCCACGTGTCGGCGCCCAGAGCCCCGGTGTTGTCGTAGGAGGTGCCGAGGAAGTTGAGCCCGTCGGCGGGAACGTCGTTCCACTCCTTGCAGGCCACCTCGCATGCCTTGCAGCCGATACACACCGACGTGTCGGTGAAAAAGCCCATCCGTTCCTGCGACCCATACCCGCCCGCCCCGCCCCCTCCGCTCCCGCCGGCCAGCAACGTCATCCCCCCGCCCCCCGCTCGCCTGTGCTGTCGGCCTCCGGCGCCGGCCGGGCGCGCGCCGCCTTCGCCTCGACCATGCCCCGCAGTCCGGGGCCTCGCGGCCGGCGCCCGGCGACGACGTCGCAGGTCCCGACCTTGGCCTCGGGGATGTGGACGTTGGCGTCGAGGGCGGCGACGAGCAGGTCGTTGCCGGCGTCACCGACCGACAGGCCCCGCCAGCCCCAGTGGTACGGCACCCCCACCTGGTGCACCACCCGCCCGCCCACGCGAAGCGGCTGCATGCGCTCGGTTACCAGGACCCGGGCCTCGACCGCGCTGCGGGCGGTGACCACCGTCGCCCACCCCGCGTTCACGAGGCCCCGCTCGGCTGCCAGGTCGGGGCTCACCTCGATGAAGAACTCCGGTTGTAGCTCGGAGAGGTACTCGAGGGTGCGGCTCATGCCCCCCGCAGTGTGGTGTTCGGTCAGCCTGTAGGTGGTGAAGACGTACGGGTATTCGGGACTGGTCGGGGGATTGGACGGGTTGTCCTTCCGCTCGAAGATCTGGCGGGTGGGGCTGGCCTGCTGGGCGTAGAGGGGGTTGGCTACGGGCGACTCGTGGGGCTCGTAGTGCGTGGGCATGGGCCCGTCGACGAGCCCGTTGGGGGCGTACAGCCACCCCATGCCGTCCGCCTGCATGACGAAAGGAGCCGTGCCGGGAAGGGCATCCTCGGCGGTGGCGCCGTCGGGCGGCTGGTAGTCGGGTCGCATGGTGGCCTTGAAGTCGGCGACGTCCTCGCCGACCCACTTGCCCTCGCCCTCGTCCCACCACAGGTAGCGTTTGCGCTCCGACCAGGGGCGCCCGTCGGGGTCCGCCGACGCCCGGTTGTAGAGGATGCGGCGGTTGGCGGGCCACGCCCACCCCCACTCCGGTGCCACCCAGGTCTGCTCCCACGTGGGTTTGCGCCGGGCGGCCTGGTTGACACCGTCGGCGTACACGCCGGTGTAGATCCAGCAGCCACCCGACGTCGAGCCGTCGGCGCGCATCGCGGTGTAGGAGGAGAGGGGGCCGTCGGGGCCGAACCCGTTGATCTCGGCCAGCACCGCCTCGGCCGACGGTTCGTTGAGCGGTCCCTCGGTCGGGTAATCCCACGTCAAGTCGAGCAGCGGCCGGTCCCTGTCGGCCGGCGCTCCCGGCGCGGCGCTGAGCTTTCCCCTGATGATCCTGCCGAGATGGAAGTAGAACCACAGGTCCGAGCGGGCGTCGCCCCCTGGCTCCACCGCCTTGTGGTGCCACTGGAGCATGCGGGCGGTGTTGGTGAAGCTGCCGTTTTTCTCGGTGTGGGCGGCGGCGGGCAGGAAGAAGACCTCGGTGCCGATGTCCGCGCTGCGGATCTCGCCGCTTTCGATCTCGGGCGAATCGTGCCAGAAGGCGGCGGTTTCGATCTCGGTCATGTCCCGCACCACCAGCCAGTCCAAGTTGACCAGGCCGGCCCGCTGGAGGCGCCCGTTGGCGGTGCCGGTGGCCGGGTTCTCGCCGACCACGAAGTAACCCTTGCACCAGCCGTCGATCATGCCGAGCACGCTCTGGTACGTCGAGTGGTCGCCGGTGATGCGGGGCAGGTAGTCCCAGCACCAGTCGTTGCCGGCGGTGGCGGCGTCGCCCCACCAGGCGCGCAGCAGGCTCACCGTGTAGGCGTCCATGTGGCCCCAGAAGCCGGCGTCGGCGCTGTTGTTGTCGATATAGTCGGCCAGGTCGTCGTCCACGCCGGCGTGGGGCATGGGCAGGTAGCCGGGCAGCAGGTTGTACAGGGTGGGGATGTCGGTCGAGCCTTGGATGCTGGCGTGGCCCCGTAGGGCGAGGACACCGCCGCCGGGCCGGCCGATGTTGCCGAGCAGGAGCTGGAGGATCGACGCCGTGCGGATGTACTGCACTCCGACGGTGTGATGGGTCCAGCCCACCGAATAGATGAAAGCGGTGGTGCGCTCGCGCCCCGAGTTGGCGCAGATGGCCTCGGCCACCTCGTGGAACTGGGCGGGGGTGATCCCGCACACCTCCTCGACCATCTCGGGGGTGTAGCGCGAGAAGTGGCGCTTGAGGACCTGGTAAACGCAGCGCGGGTCCGACAGCGTCGGGTCCCTCTTGACGTCCGCGTGGGCGATGCCGATGCCGGCGCCCCCCGAGCCGTGCTGCTCGCCGCGCGACGCCGAATGGTCACCCTTTGACGTCGGCTGTTCGCGTTTGCCGGCGGCGGCGGGGGCGACACCGCCCTCGTACTGCCAGCTGGCCTGGTCATAGGAGCGAGTCTCGGGGTCGAAGCCGGAGAACACCCCGCCCAGGTCCTCGGTGTCGGCGAAGTCCTCGCCGACGATGGTGGACGCGTTGGTGTAGGCGACGACGTAGTCACGGAAGTCGCGTTCGTTGGTGAGGACGTAGTTGATGAGCCCGCCGAGGAAGGCGATGTCGCTGCCGGCGCGGATCGCCAGCCACGAGTCGGCGACGGCGCTGGTGCGGGTGAAGCGGGGGTCGACGTGGAAGACCTTGGCCCCCCGGCGCTTGGCCTCCATCACCCACTGGAAACCGACGGGGTGGCACTCGGCCATGTTGGAGCCCTCGATGACTATGCAGTCGGCGTTGGCCATGTCCTGCTGGAAAGTGGTCGCCGCCCCCCTACCGAACGATGTCCCCAAACTGGGGACCGAGGCGGAGTGTCAGATCCGGGCCTGGTTCTCGATCTGGATGGCGCCGAGGGCGGTGTACAGCTTCTTCATGAGGTAGTTCTCCTCGTTGTCGAGGGTCGCTCCTCCGAGGCTGGCGATGCCGAGCGTGCGCTTTACGGTGTTTCCCTTGGGATCGTGCGCTTGCCACGTCTCCGCCCTGGTCTTGATCACCCGCTCGGCGATCATGTCCATGGCCACGTCGAGGTCGAGTTCTTCCCACGCCTCGCCGTGGGGGCGGCGGTACTTGACCTTGTACTCCCGCAGCGGGTTGTCGACCAGCTGGCGGCTGGCCGAGCCCTTGGGGCACAGCCGCCCCCGTGAAACCGGGCTGGCGGGGTCGCCCTCTATCTGGGTGATGCGGTCGGGCTCGCCGTCGCTGCCCCGCTTCACGTAGACCCGCTGCCCGCAGCCGACCGCGCAGTAGGGGCAGATCGAGCCCACCACCTCGTCGGCCGTGTCGGTGCGCGGGGTGAGCGACGCAGACCGGGGCGACTGGGCGGCGCGCCCGAGGCCGAGGCGGTCGTGGCCGGCGTGCTCGTGGCCGAGGGGGTGGCGGCCGGCGCGCTCGCGTCCGAGCTGGCGGGCTACGGGCCAGGAGGCGATGAGCTTGCGAACACCCATGAGGTTGGCCTTCTACCCCAGTGGCGGCCCTGTACTCACCTCGACTCACCTCGGCTATGATGTCTTTTCGGCCTGGGTGGGCCCTGTTCGTGCTTGCCCGTCGGGCATCGTGGTCGCCCAAGGTTGCATCGTGGTTGCCCAAGGTTTCAGAACACCCGTCCCGGAGGACTCCTAGTCGTGCGCACGTTTTCACCCAAGCCCGCTGACATCGACCACGAGTGGTACCAGGTCGACGCGGACGGCGCCGTGCTCGGCCGGCTGGCGGCCGAGGTCGCCCGGGTCCTGCGGGGCAAGCACAAGGCCATCTTCGCCCCCCACGTCGACACCGGTGACCACGTCATCATCGTCAACGCGGCCAAGGTCGTGATGACCTCCGACAAGGCGGACAAGAAGCTGCACTACCGCCACTCCGGCTATCCGGGTGGCCTCAAATCCCGCACCTACCGGGACCTGCTCGAAAAGGACCCGCAGGGCACCGTGCGCCGGGCGGTGAAGGGGATGTTGCCCAAGGGTCCCCTCGGCCGCCAGATGCTTCGCAAGCTCAAGGTCTACGCCGGTCCCACCCATCCCCACACCGCCCAGGGACCCCGGCCCCTGACCGTCGACGCGTCCGTGTACCGCGCCAAGGCCTCCTGAGCCTTCACGTGAGCCTTCCTGAGCCTTCTCCAAGGAGCCCCCAGCAGTGTCCAAGCCGCTGATCCAGTCCACCGGGCGCCGCAAGGCCGCCGTCGCCCGCGTCCGCCTGCGCCCGGGCGGTGGCGCCATCACCGTCAACCGGCGCAAGCTCGACGACTACTTCCCGTCCGCGACCCACCGCATGATCATCACCGAACCCCTGCGTCTGGCGGACCAGGTCGAGGCCTTCGACGTGGACGCCACCATGGACGGCGGGGGACCCTCGGGCCAGGCCGGCGCCCTGCGCCTCGGTATCGCCAGGGCGCTCGTGGGGCTCGACCCCGACCTGCGCACCGCCTTGAAAAGGGCTGGTTTCCTGACCCGCGACTCCCGCGAGAAGGAGTCCAAGAAGTATGGCCTCAAGAAGGCCCGGAAGGCGCCGCAGTACTCCAAGCGCTAGTCCCGGCCACGTGGCGCTGCGTTTCGGTACCGATGGCGTCCGCGGGGTCGCCAACGTCGAACTGACACCCGAGTTCGTCCTGGCCTTGGGCCGCGCCGTGGGCCGTGTCCTCGTAGGCGAGGCAGTAGAGGCGGCGGTAGGGCCGGCGGTAGAGGCGGCGGTGGGGGAAAGGGCGGCCCGTGGTGGCACCGGCGCGGCCGGCGCCGGCCGGGGTCGTGGCGAGACGGCGGCGGGGTCGGGGCTGCCGGCGCCGTCAACGACATCGGGGCGCGCCTGCCTGGTGGGGCGAGACACCCGGCGGTCGGGGCCGATGCTCGCCGCCGCCCTGGCCGCAGGGCTGGCGTCGGTGGGCGTCGACGCGGTGGACCTGGGCGTCATCCCCACCCCGGGGGTGGCGGCCCTGTCGGCCGCGTACGGCATCCCCGGGGCCATGATCTCGGCGTCCCACAACCCGTTCTATGACAACGGGGTGAAGGTCTTCGCCGCCGGCGGCCGCAAGCTGTCCGACGAGGTCGAGCGCCGCCTCGAGGAGGCGCTCGAGGAGGCGCTGGGGGCGGCGGCGGGCGCTACGGGCACCACGGACGACGACGATTGTGCAGTAGGTGACCGTATAGGTACACAACTGCACAATGGTCCCGCCGCGCCTTCGCGGCGACCCCATAGCGCGGGCGGTGCCGGGGTCGGAACGCTGAAATCCGACACTGATGGCCTGGCGTGGTACCGCCGGCAGGTGCTGGCCGCCCTGGAGGGTCGCCGGCTCGACGGGATGCGGGTGGTGCTGGACTGCGGACACGGAGCCGCGGTGGTGACCGCTCCCGACGTGGCGGCCGGCGCCGGCGCCGAGGTGGTCGAGGTGCTCGGCGCCGCGCCGGACGGCGTCAACATCAACGCCGGCTGCGGCTCCACCGCCCCCGGGCCGCTGGCCGCCGCGGTAGTCGCCCGCGGCGCCGACGTGGGGCTCGCCTTCGACGGCGACGCCGACCGGGTCATCGCGGTGGACGGGACCGGAGCAGTCGTGGACGGGGACCGGCTGCTGGCCCTGTTCGCCACCGACCTCGCCGCCCGCGGGGCGCTGGCGGGGGGGACAGTGGCGGTCACGGTCATGACCAACCTGGGGTTCCACCGGGCCATGGCCGGCGCCGGCATCGCGGTCCACCAGACCGATGTCGGTGACCGCAACGTCCTGTCCGCACTCGACGACGGCGGTTGGTCGCTCGGCGGAGAACAGTCAGGTCACCTCATCTTCCGCGACCTGGCCACCACTGGCGACGGTGTGCTGTCGGGGCTGTTGTTGCTCGACCTGGTGCGCCGCGCCGGGCGGCCCCTCGCCGAGCTGGCGGCCGAGGCGATGGAGCGCTTCCCCCAGGTGCTGCTCAACGTGGCCGTCGCCGACCCTTCCCGCCTGGCGGGAATGACCGAGGTTTGGGAAGAGGTCCACGCCGTCGAGCGCCACCTCGGCGAGCGCGGCCGGGTGCTGCTGCGCCCGAGCGGGACCGAGCCGCTGGTTCGGGTCATGGTCGAGGCGTCCACCGACGCCGAGGCCGGCGCCGCGGTGGCCCGCATCGCCGGCGCCGTGCAAGCGGCCCTCGGACGGCCGGCGGCCTGACCGCCGGGCTGGGGCCTCGACCGGCGGGGCGGCGGTGGCCGGCGCGGCGGCGGTGGCCGGGACTTTTGGTCCGTTCTGGGGACGCAAAGTGAGACATTGTGTCCGTTTGCGTCCCGAGAATGGTTGCGTCCCGAGAATGGCTCGCTCCTGCCGGCGCCGAGCGCCGGGGATCGCCGATACGACCCAGGGCTGCCGGGGGCCGGTTTGAGGACCGGCGCCATCGGGCACGAACGCGTCTGGCAGTCCTAGCTGCGACACCCAGCTACGACACCGGCTGCGAGGAGGACAGGAGGAGGACAGGCAGTGGCGAACATATTTCGCGTCCTCGAGCGCGACCACGGCGAGGTCGGGCGCCTCCTTGCCCAGCTTCAGGCCGACTCCCCCGCCCCCACCATGGACGAGGCGGGGCGGATCCACCTCGTCGAACACCTGGTCATCTCCGAGTCCCGCCATGAAGCGGCCGAGGAGATGGTCTTTTGGCCGGCCGTGCGCAAACGAGTGCGCGGCGGTGACGAGTTGGCCGACAAGGCCCTCGCCCAGGAAAGGGAGGGCAAGTACATCCTCGACGCCCTGCGTGTCGCCGCCACCAACGCGTCCCGCTCCGAGCTGGTCGAGGACTTCGCACGCAGCGCACGGGCGCACGTGGCGTTCGAGGAGGAGCAGGTGTGGCCGGCCCTGCGTCACGCCACGACCCATGTTGCGTGGTGGACCATGGGCCTGCGGTTCTCCTTCGCCTCGAAGTTCGGTCCCACCCGCCCGCACCCTCGGGGCCCTGACCGGCCCGTGGGGCTCCTCACCAGGGGGATGGTGGCCGCGACGCTCGACCACGCCCGGGACAGGATGGCGCGACGGCATGCCTGACGACGCGAGCTTCGACGGCCTGGAGGAGTTGCGCCGGGACCACCTGAGCGTGGAGAGCCTGTTTGCAAAGGTGAGTGGGACGGCCGAAGCCGACCCCGCCGTAGTCAACCGCATCGTCAAGGATCTGTCGGTGCATGACGTCATCGAGAAGGAGCACCTCTACCCCCTCGTCCGTGACCGCCTGCCTGAGGGCAACCAACTCGCCACCCGCAGCTTCGACGAGCACGCGTCGGTCGCCGCCGATCTCGCCGAGATCGACCGCCGCCCCCCCGACGACCCGTACCGGCGGGAGTTGCTCGACCGGCTGATGCTCATTGTGCGCACCCACGTCGACGAGGAAGAGGGCCAGATCTTCCCGGCACTGCGTGCCAGGCTGGCCCCCGAGGAGCTCGACGAACTGGGCACGGCGCTGCGCTCGGCGAGGTCCAAGGCCCCTACCCGACCTCACCCGCACTCCCCGCGCGGGGGGCTGGCCACCAAGGTGGTGGGCGCAGCAGCAGCGCCGCTCGACAAGCTCCGCGACCGGGTGCACCGGCGCCCCTAAGAGGGGCCCTGGGCCACGCCGCCTGTGTGGCGGAGCCGAGCACCGGCCCGCCGGTACCCTTGCCGGCATGTGCGGGATCGTCGCTGTCCTCCGCCGGCCCTCTACCAGGTCGGCCCCTGATCTGTCCGAGGTGCTGGCCGCCTTGGACGAGGCGGTGGGCGTCCTCGCCGAAGGTGAGCTCGCCGCCGCCGCCCGCCACCTCGAGCGCGCCGACGCCGCCCTGAGGGGGGCGCCGGGGCTGGCCTGCCTGTTTTCGTTGCCCGGCCTGGCAGCCGTCGAAGCGGTGGCGACGAGGACCGATGCGTTGTCAGCCGCGGTCCACGTCTTCGAGGCCACCCTCGACGAAGGGGCGATCACGCTCGACCTGGACTTGGTGGAGCGGACCAACGCCGACCTGGTGCGCCTGAAGGACGCGGTATGGGCCGTCGGCCGGGACCGGGTCGGCGCCGCCCGCCGGGTGGCCGACCTCATGGGCGCCGGCGCCCCCACCACCACCGCCCCCACCACCACCGCCCCCCCCACCACCACCGCCCCCCCCACCACCACCGCCGGCATGGCCGCGCTCGATGCGTGGTGGGCAATCGAGGTCGGGCTCACGTCCCTCGACCGCCTCGAGGTCCGGGGCCGCGACTCGGCTGGGCTGCACGTGCTCGTCGACGGCCACGGCCTCGACCTTTCGTCGGCCCAAGTCGGCACCCTGCTCGGGGCGCGCGTGGTCGACCCTTTGTTTACGTCGCTGGCCGTGCGCACACCCGGCGGCTGCCTAAGTCTGGTCTACAAGGCGGCGGCCGAGATCGGTGAGCTCGGCGACAACGTCCGGGCGTTGCGGACCGCCATCCGCTCCGACCCTCTCCTCGCACTGGCCTTGGCCGCTCCGACGGCGAGGGTCACCGTCGTCTGCCACACCCGGTGGGCGAGCGTGGGACTCATATCCCAGCCCAACGCCCACCCGCTCAACTCCGAGGAGGTGGGCAGTGCGGACGGGCCCTATGTGATCGCCGCCCTCAACGGGGACGTTGACAACTACGCCGATCTCCGCATCTCCGAATCCCTCAGCCTGCCCGTGGAGGTGACCACCGACGCCAAGGTGATCCCCACCATGGTCTCCCGCCGGCTGGCCGAAGGCGACCCTCCCGGCGACGCCTTCCGGCGCACGGTCGCCCGTTTCGAGGGTTCGGTGGCCATCGCCGCCAGTGTCGCCGACGTGCCCGACGAGGTGCACCTCGCCCTGCGCGGCAGCGGCCAGTCGCTGTACGTGGGGCTGGCGGAGGACGCGTTCGTGGTGGCGAGTGAGGCTTACGGTCTGGTGGAGGAGACGTCGCGCTACATCCGCATGGACGGCGAGGCGACGCGGGGCCAGACGATCTGTTTGCGCCGTGACGGGGCGGGGACGCTTGCGGGCATTGAGCGCGTCCGCTACGACGGGGCCCGCCTCCCCCTCGAGCCGCGCGACGTGCAGGTCGCCCAGATAACCACACGCGACATCGACCGGCGCCATTTTCCCCACTTCCTGTTGAAGGAGATATCCGAGGCACCGCAGTCGTTCCGCAAGACGCTGCGGGGCAAATTGGTCGGCGACAAGGTGCGCCTCGGCGACGACACCATCCCCGCGGACCTGCGCCGGCTGCTGGCGCAAGGCGGCATCAAGCGGGTGCTGGTGATCGGCCAGGGCACCGCCGCGGTGGCCGGCCAAGGGGTGGCGGCCGCCGTCGCCCGGTGCCTGCCGGCGGTGTCGGTCGCCGCCCTGCCCGCCACCGAGTTGTCGGGCTTCGACCTGAGCGACGACATGTCCGACACCCTCGTCGTCGCCATCAGCCAGTCGGGCAACACCACCGACACCAACCGCACCGTCGACTTGGTGCGGGCCCGCGGTGCCCACGTCGTCGGGGTGGTCAACCGGCGCAACAGCGACCTGGTGGCCAAGGCCCACGGAGTGCTGTACACCTCCGACGGTCGCGACGTGGAGATGAGCGTGGCGTCGACCAAGGCGTTCTATGCCCAGATCGCAGCCGGCTGGCTGCTCGCCGTGGCCCTCGCCGAAGCAGCGGGCTGCGCCGACCGCCACCGCGACGCCCGCCTCCTCGCCGCCCTGCGCGAACTGCCCGCGGCCATGGATGCCGTCCTCGCCGAGCGGGACCATATCGCCCGGGCGGCGACCCGGCTGGCGCCGCCCCGGCGTTACTGGGCGGTCGTTGGCAGCGGGCCCGACCGTGTCGCCGCCGCCGAAGTCCGCATCAAATGTTCGGAGCTTTGTTATAAAGCGATCGCGTGCGATGCCACCGAGGACAAAAAACACATTGACCTTTCCTCCGAACCGCTCATCATTGTGTGCGCGTCGAGTGTGACGGGCGCCAATGCCGACGACGTGGCCAAGGAAATAGGGATTTACCGCGCCCACAAGGCAGCCCCGCTGGTCATCGCCGGGCCGGGCACGGCGGGCCGCTTCGGCGCCGCCCTCGAGGTGATCGAGGTGCCCGAATGCGACCCGGACCTGGCGTTCGTGCTGTCGGCCATGGTCGGCCACCTTTTCGGCTACGAGGCGGCGCTCGCCATCGACGCCCAGGCGCGCCCGCTGCGCAAGGCCCGGGCCGTGATCGAAACCCTGGCGAGCGGACCGCTCGGCGACGCGTCAGCGCCGGCGGGATGGCTCGACGGGGTGGGGCCGGCGCTGGCGAGAGAGACGGCGCCGTTCCTCGACGGTGTGCGCAGGGGCGACTACGACGGCCACCTCGAGGCCCGCACAGCCGTGCGGTTGGTGTCGTTGCTGCGCTACGCCACCGGTTCGCTTCCCCTCGACGGCTACGAAGCAGAGTTTGGGAAAATAGCGGCCCCCTCCGCGGTGATCGGTGATCTGTTCGAAGCACTTACTGCGGGTATCGACGAGTTGACCCGTCCGGTGGACGCCATCAAGCACCAGGCCAAAACTGTCACCGTGGGGATATCGCGCAGCGAGGAGGCGCTTCTCACCGTTCCCCTGGTCAAGGAGGCGCTGGGCGCCGGCGCCGACCCCGAACGCCTTGGTTACCGGGCCCTGCGGACCCTCGCCGCCCTCGACGCGTCGGTGTCCGAGGTCCTCGGTTACACCCGCTACAGCATTGACTCGGGCGCGGGTTCGCCCGGCGCCGGGGGCCGGGGTTCGGGGGGCGCCGCGGGGACGGGGTCGTTGGCGGCGTCGTCGTTGGCGGCGTCGTTGGACGGCGCCCAGATCCACGTCGTCGATCAAGGTGGTATCGCCGCGACCCTCAAGTCACGAACCGAGCGTGACCCCCGCCTGAGGGGTACCAAGCACAGGGCGGCCGACGAACGGGAGGTCACCGTGGCCCGGGGCCGCAGCGACGGGCGCACCGTCGTGCTCGTGCCCGAGGTCAAGCACGGCGAGGTCGTTGGCCTGACCTTGCTGCATGTGAAGTTCTTCGACCGCCTTCCCGCGGCGCGGGCTCGGGCGGTGCTGGCCGGGTACCGCGACCGCTACAGCGCCCTCACCGACGCGGTGACCGAGACCGAGCCCGTCTTCGACGACGAGCGCCTGGCGACCGAGTCCGTGGTGGACCTGCTCACCGAGCCCGTGTACCTGCTCGCCGATCGTTGGCGCCGTGGCTGACGGCGCAGCCGTTGCCGGCGAGGCCGGCGGGCCCGGCGAGAGCGGCGGGGCCGGCGCCGGCGGCGCGGTCGTCGGGTTGGGGATCGACGCGGTGGAGGTCGAGCGTTTTGCGGTCGCCCTGAGGCGGTGGCCGGCCATGGTGGAGCGGTTGTTCACCGACGGTGAGCGCTCCTATGCCGCGGGGTTGGTCAACCCCGCCCCGAGCCTGGCGGCCCGCTTCGCCGCCAAGGAGGCGGTGATGAAAGCCCTCGGTGTCGGTCTTGGAGCTTTCGCCTGGCACGACGTCGAAGTGGTGCGCCAGCCCTCCGGGCGCCCGCAGCTGATTGTCCGGGGACGGGCGGCGTCACTGGCCGCGGAGTGCAGCGTGGGCCGCTGGCTGGTCTCGTTGACCCACACCGCTTCGGTGGCCTCGGCGGTCGTCGCCGGCTTGGCACCAGGGCGTTTTGCGTGATCCCGGTCCTCACCCCCGACGAGATGGCCGGCGTAGACCGCCGGGCGACGGTGGCGCCCGAAGTGCTAGTGGAGCGTGCCGGCGCCGGGGTGGCCAAGGCCGCTATGGCTTACCTCGGGGGCGTTTACGGTAAACGGATAACCGTGGTGGCCGGCAAGGGTAACAACGGCAACGACGGTCGTTCGGCCGCCGCCCGTCTCACCCGCCGGGGTGCATCGGTGCGGGTGGTCGACGCCGCCAGGCTCGGGGCGGGAGCCCGTCTGGGCGAAGCCGACTTGATCATCGACGCCGCCTACGGCACCGGCCTCGGCCGTCCGTACGCGGCCCCCGACACTGGAAATGCGCCGGTTATCGCCGTGGACATACCTTCCGGTCTGTCAGGGCTTACCGGCCTGCCCGTCACCGCACGGTCGCCGGCGCACAGCGCCGCTGGCGGCGGGGCGGGAGGCGGTGGTGGGGGGGCCGGCGCTGGTGTCGCCGGTGCTGGTAATGGTCCTGGCGGCGGGGCGGTTCGTGCGGCGGTAACTGTGACGCTCGCCGCGCTCAAGCCCGGGCTCGTCCTGGGGGACGGCCCCACGCTCTGCGGCGGGGTGGAGCTGGTAGACATCGGCCTCGGCGAGGCGGTGGACGCGGCCGCGCGCGCCTGGCTCGTCGAGGACGACGACGCGGCCCGGCTGATCCCGCCTCGTCCGTTTGATTCGCAGAAGTACAACACGTCGGTCCAGGTGGTCGCCGGATCGCCGGGGATGACCGGGGCGCCGTGGATGGTGAGCGTGGCCGCCATGCGCGCCGGGGCTGGATACGTGCGCCTCGGGATGCCCGGGGTGGACCTGTCTGCGTCCCCGCTACCCCCCGGCGAGGTGGTGGCCGTCCCTCTTCCCGCCCAGGGCTGGGACGAGGCGGTGAGAGGCGGCCTCGACCGTTACAAGGCGCTCGTGGTCGGGCCCGGTCTCGGGCCGGTGACCGGAGGCGACCACTCGCGGGCCGGGGGTCCGGTGGTCCGGCTTGTCGCGGCGGCGAGCCAGCCCGCGGTCATTGACGCCGACGGGCTCAACGCCCTCGGTTCTCTCGATGTCCTCGCCGAGGTCGTCGACGGGCGCGAGGCGGCGACGGTGATCACCCCCCACGCCGGCGAGTATCGGCGTCTGGTCGGGGAGGCGCCAGGGTCCGATCGCGTCGCTTCGGTCCGTGACGTCGCCCGCCGCTCGGGCGCGGTGGTGCTTCTGAAGGGGTCGACGACCGTCGTGGCCTCCCCCGACGGCCGCGTGCTGCTCGCCGCCGCCGGGACGTCACGGTTGGCCACCGCCGGCACCGGCGACGTGTTGAGCGGGGTGATCGGTGCCCTGCTGGCCCAGGGCGTCCCCGCGTGGGAAGCGGCAGGTCTGGGCGCACACATCCACGGGCGGGCGGCACGGCTGGGGTTTTCGCATGGACTTGTGGCCACCGACCTGCCCGATCTCATCGCCCGCTGGCTTTCGGAGCACCTGAAATGACCCATGTGACCGACCAGACCGACGTACAACCGGCGGGCGATGCTGCCGGCGGCAGTGGCCCCGGTGAGAAATTCGGTGGCGGGGGCCCGGGACTTCGCCCCGTGTGGGCCGAAGTGGACCTCGACGCCATCGCGTACAACGCCGGCCTACTAGCGAAAACGGCCGGTCCCGCTGCGCTGTGCGCCGTGGTCAAGGCCGACGGCTACGGCCACGGGGCGGTGCCCGTGGCGCGCGCCGCATTACGCGGAGGCGCCCACTGGCTCGCGGTGGCGCTCGTCGAGGAGGGTTTGGAGCTGCGTGACGCCGGTATCGACGCGCCGATTCTGATCCTTTCCGAGCCGACTGCGCCGGCCATGCCCGACGTGGTGGCGGCGCGCCTCACCCCGAGTATCTACACCCAGGAGGGAATCGATGCTGCTGGTGCCGCGGTCTCCCGCACCGCCAACCCAAGAGGAGCCGGCACGCGCAGCTCCCCGCCGTTGCCTGTCCACGTCAAGGTCGACACCGGCATGCATCGAGTCGGCGCGTTCCCCGATGAGGCCCTCCGCCTGGCCACCGCCGTCGACTCCCATCCGGCGCTGCAACTCGAGGGCCTGTTCACCCACCTTGCCGTAGCCGATGAGGTCGGGGACCCCTATACCGCGGAACAGTTGGCACGCTTCGAGGCGGTCGTCGCCGGACTGGCCGTGCATGGTGTAACTCCCCGCCTTCGCCACGCCGCGAACTCGGCGGGAGCCCTCTGGCATCCCGACGCCCGGCTCGACCTCGTCCGCTGCGGCATCTCCCTGTACGGTCTGTCTCCCTGCGCGGAGGGCGCCGGCGACGCGGTCGTTGCCGCCCTGCGCCCCGCCCTGTCGCTGCGCGCACGTGTGTCCCACGTCAAAACCCTCGACGGGGGTGCCCGGGTGTCGTACGGCCTGCGCTACACGCTGCCGCAACGCTCGGTCATCGCCACCGTCCCCATCGGTTACGCCGACGGCGTTCCCCGCCGTCTGGGGGCCGTGGGCGGCGAGGTCCTGGTCGGCGGCCGCCGTCGCCCGGTCGCCGGCACGGTGACGATGGACCAGCTTCTCGTCGACTGCGGTCCGGGAGCCGGCGTCGCCGTCGGCGATGAGGTAGTCCTCATCGGAGCCCAGGGCGGCGAGGCCATTTCTGCATGGGAGTGGGCCGAACGTACCGATACCATCGCCTACGAGGTCGTCTGCGGGCTCAGCCAGCGCGTCCCCAGGGCGTACAGGACCCGGGAGCGATAGGTCCCGACGTGTCGAGGAAAACAAACGTCATCGTCGGAGCGGCGGGTGTCGCCGTCACGGGCCTGGCTGTCGCCGGCGTCGCTGCCAAGCGCATCCTCATCGAACGGGCTCGCCGGCGGGGTGATCCCGAAGCCGGCGCCGACTTCGCACGTACGGCGGCGTTGGAGCCGCAGTGGATCGAAATGGACGACGGTGCCTGCCTCAAGGTGGTCCAACGAGGCTCTGGCCGCCCCATCGTGCTCGTCCACGGCATGGCGTTGTCCTCAGTGTCATGGACCTACCAGCTCGAGGATCTGGCCGGCGAAGGGCGCGTCATCGCCTACGACCAGCGTGGACACAACGACTCGACGCTCGGCGCCGACGGTCTGAACCTCACCCGACTGGCGTCGGACCTCTACGAGCTGTTCGAACGGCTCGACCTGCGCGCTGCGGTGCTGGTGGGTCACTCCCTCGGGGGGATGGTGGTCCTGCGTATGTTGGCCGACCACCCCGAGTTGGCCGGTGACGACGGCCGGGTCGCCGCGCTCGGCCTCGTGGCCACGTCTGCCAGCCCCGGGCTGGGCAGCGGTGTCCCCGGAGCCAAAGCCATCTTGCGAGCTGTGAAACCGTTGACGACACGAGGGGGATGGGTGACCGGGCGTCTGTCGGGCCAGACGCTGCCCACCAGCGACGTATCTTTCCTGCTCGCCCGGGCGGTTTTCGGGGCGAAGCCGGACGGAGCGCACATCGACCTCACCCGGGAGATCAGTTCCCGGATACCGATCCAGGTCACGGCCGATCTGACACTCGAGATCCTGCATCTCGACCAAGAGTCGACTCTGTGCGACATAGCCCTGCCGACCGCGATCGTTGTCGGGAGCCGGGATCTCATGACACCGGTGCGTCACGCTCGCGCCCTGGCCCGCTCCATCCCGAGCGCGTCTCTAGTTGAGCTTCCCGGGTGCGGCCACATGGTGATGCTCGAACGCCGATACGAGCTCGACGACATCATCCGCGGCCTGCTCCGTGGCGACGCCGGCGGTGGCGCGAAAGTCGACGCCGGCGGTGGCGCGAAAGTCGACGCCGGTCGTGACTCGGGAGTCGGCGGCGACCGCGACGTGACTGACGGGCCGTGACGGGCCCCCCACGCCTCGCCGGGGTACGAGTGGGTCATTGGAGCGACGCGGCCGCCCGGACGGGATGCACGGTGGTCCTACTGCCCGAAGGGACGGTCGCGTCCGGCGAGGTACGGGGCGGGGCGCCAGGCACCCGAGAGTGGGCCCTGCTTGCGCCTGAGAGGACCGTGGCGCGAGTGGACGCCGTGTTTCTGTCTGGAGGGTCCGCCTTCGGCCTCGCCGTGGGCGACGGCGTGGCCCGGTGGTGCGAGGAGCGCGGGCTCGGGTACCCGACCCCGGTCGGTCCGGTACCGATCGTCGTCGGTGCCGTGCTTTTCGACCTCGACGTAGGAGACAGCCGGCGCCGGCCGGGGGCGGTCGACGGGTACGCGGCCTGCCAGGCAGCCCAGGAGTGGCCCGAACCGGCCGAGGTGATCACCGATCCCTCGTCGGCTGGCGGGGGCGCGCCGGCAACCGGGCCCGGGTCAGGGGCAGGTGGACCGACAGTTGGGGGGAGAATCGGTGCCGGGACGGGGGCCATGCTGGCGAGAGGAGGTGGGCACGAGGGGCGCCGTCCCGGTGGCCTCGGGATCGTTACCCGAGTGGCCGGCGACCTGGTGGTAGGAGCCCTAATGGTTGTCAACGCTGTAGGCGACGTCATCACCCGCGCGGGGGTGGATCCGGGTGGTAGTGGCGTGGGCGCCATCGACGTCGACGTGGGCGCCATCGACGTCGACGCCGTCGACGCGGGCGGCGTCGGCGCCACCACCATTGGCCTCGTCGTCACCAACGCCAGGCTGGACAAACTCTCCTGCCTGTTGGTGGCGCAATCGGCTCAGGACGGCATGGCCAGGGCACTGGACCCTGTGCACACTTCACGCGACGGTGACGCAGTCGTGGCGGCGGCCACCGGACCGGTGATCGCCTCGCTGGACCTCGTCCGAAACCTGGCCGCTCTCGCGGTCGAAGATGCCATCCGGTCGGCGGCGGATCCCACCTAGCCTTCGCAGAGATGCGTTCCGCCTGCCGGTCGCCGCCTCAGGATCGTATCCGCGCTCCCCTGGCCTCGAACATGGCGACGAGGGCTCGCCGCCAGAGGATCTGCCATCGCAGGCCGGCGGAGGAGCCGGTGATCATGAGCTTCTCCGCCATCGACTGTGCCGACAGAAGCGGTGGTCGGGGATCGTGTTCTTCAGGGGACGTACGTCCAGCGGATGGGCTGGACGAACCCGACCGGGCACGGTACCCCGTCGGCGTTGCCAGGGTCGGGATGGGGGGGATCAGCGACCGTGCGCAACGGCAGAACCCCGGCCCAGATCGGCAGGGCGACGTCGGCCTCGTCGTCGATGGGCGGCCCGGAGCGGATCTTGGCCGACGCCTCGTCCAGCGGCATGCGGATCACCGCCGTTTTTCGGAGCTCGGACTCCCTCGGCGGTCGGGCCTCGGCGCTGCGCCCGGGAACAAGGTGGTCGACGATCACCTCGAGGGCGTGGGCTTTGGCGGCCAGATCGGTGATCGCCTCGGGCCGCCCGAACACCACTACTGACCGGTAGTTGAGCGAATGGTTAAACGCGGAGCGGGCGAGCACCACGCCGTCGAGGAGGCTGACGGCCACCACGATGTCGCCGCCCGCGGCTGCCACCCCGAGCAGATGATTGCCCACCGCGCCATGCAAGTAGAGGTCGTCGCCGTCGCGGCCGTAGGCGGTCGGGATCATCCAGGGAACCCCTTCCACGCTGGCGGCCACATGGCAGATCATCCCCTCGTCGAGAATGGCCCTGATCGCGTCGCGTCGGTAGTTGGCGCGTTCGCGGTGCCGGCGCACCTGGGTGCGGCCCGTGGGTTCGAGATCGGTCACGGAATCGACTGTTGCATGGAAGGGCACCCCAGGGCCACCTGGCGGAACGCTTCGGGCTGTTTGTGCTGATCGCACTGGGCGAATCGGTCGTTGCCGTCGGCACATCCACACCACCCGGTCCGCTCGCTGCGGGCCAGGCGGGTGCCGTCGCCGCCGCCTTCGCCCTGACCTGCGGGCTGTGGTGGGTCTATTTCCATTTCGCCGCCGATGCCGTACGCCATTCGCTGGCTACCGCCAAGGTACAAGTGGATATCACCAGGCTGGTGCTCTCCTACGGTCATTTGTCGTTCATCGCCGCCATCATCGTCGCTGCTGTCGGCCTGCGCGCCTCGATCATCCATCCCGTACACCATCTGACGTGGGCGGTGACCGGGCTGCTGTTTGGTGGCATCGCTCTGTACCTGGCCACGTTCGGATTCACCCGCTGGGCGATGTTCCGGCTCGTGTCCTACACCCGGCTGACTGCGGCGGCGGTCGTTCTCGCTTTGATTCCCCTGGCCCCTGAGGTGCCGGCGCTCGTCTCACTCATCGCGTTGACCGTCGTCCTCGCCGGCCTGAACGTCGCCGAACTCGTCCGCCACAAGCGGTCCGGTTGGGGGGCCAGACGGCAGGCGTACCAAGGCGAGCGTTGCTACGTCGACTCCCCGAGGAACGAAGGTCCAGGTTAACCGTCTGAGCCGGCGAGAGCATTGTCGACGTAGCAACGCTCGCCTTTGTAAGGTCAAAATGGGACGATGCGAAGCGAAGAGCTCCAGGTGAGCACGGGCCGCCACGCCCACGTGTACGACATGACCGCCGACTGCGAGCGGTTCGTTAACGACGCCGGCGACGGGCTGCTCTCGGTCTTTGTGCCCCACGCCACCGCCGGACTGGCGATTATCGAGACCGGCGCCGGAAGCGAGGAGGACCTGTTGGGTCTGCTGGATCAACTGGCGCCAGCCGATGACCGCTGGAAGCACCGCCATGGCTTCCCCGGCCACGGGCGCGACCATGTCCTCCCGGCGCTCACCTCACCGTCACTCACTGTGCCCGTTCTCTCCGGGCGAATGCAGCTGGGTACATGGCAGTCGATATGTCTGGTCGACACCAACCTGGACAATCGCGACCGCAACGTCCGCCTGAGCTTCCTCCCCGGCTGAACTCTCACGTTGGTCGTAGATCCCCCCTATCGAGGTGCACCTCGCCGCCGCGGTGGGTAGATGACTGACGGACCAACCAACGCGAGGAGGAAGTTCATGTCCACCGAGGCTGGCGACGCTACCGGCACCGCTGACAAGGACTACAACATCATCTGGTTTACCGAGGCGTGCCTGAGCAACGCGCTACGACTGGAGACCTATATCAAGGACGCGGAACGGGATGGCGACTCGGAGCTCGCCGAGTTCTTCCGCAAGGCGCAGGCCGAGAGTCGCAAGGGCGGCGAACAGGGCAAGGCGATGCTGAAGTCGCGCTTGAAAGGCTGATCATCGCCAGCCCCGTCCTGTCCGAGCCTGGCTAGCCCGCATTGTCGATCAGTTCGATGCGGTTGCCAAAAGGGTCGTCGACATACAGACGCCGAACGCCAGGGAGGTCTTCGTCCCAATACCAGGTCGCTCGCGACTCGTCGAGTCTTCTGAAAAGGTCGTCGAACTCGTCTACCCGTAGGGCAGGGTGGGCCTTCCGAGCCGGCCTGAAGTCCTTTTCGACCCCGAGATGAACCTGGACGGGCCCGGAGACAAACCACCGGCCGCCCCGGGAGGCGAGCGGCTCAGGTTTGGGCCGGACGGTGAAGCCAAGTAGGCCGCAGTAGAAGGCCTCAGCGTCAGCTTCGCGGCCGGCGGGCATCGCTAGCTGGACGTGATCAATGGCGGCGACACGGAGGCTCACGCATAAAATCTATCGACCCGCCGATAGTGCCGGGCGACCGGTCCGCAACTCACCTGCCGGGCGACCGGTCCGCAACCCACCTGCCCACCTGCCCACCTGCCCCCGTCCTCGACCGAGCTTCGCCTAGCGGAGTGACAACGCGGCGTTCGCCCACCGAAATGCGCGGTGGCGCGCGGTAAAGCCCTTCAAGGTGTGCAAGAGCACACGGAAACCGTGCGATTCCCTACATTTCACGGGCGGGGTCGCGCGCAGATGCACATTTGGGCGGCCCCGCCGCCGATCCGTCGCCAAATCAGCCCCGCCGCGCTCGCTCGTTTCCCACAAGCCACCACCGCATTGCCGAAAGATCGAGGAGTTCAACCCGGCCGGCGAGCGCCGACCTGGAGGCGCACATAGTCGATTACCGGCTCGGGGAGAGCGGCGGCGACGGCCTCCACGAACGGTCCGCGGCGTTCCGCCGCCATGTCACGGAGGTCGGCGCCGAGTATCACCGTCGCGAGAAAAGCCTCCAGCTGCTCGCCGCGTTCGAGGAATGCCGGGTCCTCGACGAGGGCAACTGACACGTCGACGAAGCCCGCCTCGACCAGCCGGCGGGAGGTGTCCGCGACGTTGGCGAACTCCCGGGCGGCAGGCCTGGCATCGCCGCCGACGCGCTCGACCGCGGCTCGCACCCCGGCAATGTTGCCCTCACCACCCCACTCGGCGACGAATCGACCGCCAGGTCGCAGCGCCCGAGCCACGCTGTCGAACACCGTGTCGTGGTCATACACCCAGTGCAGGGCAGCCACGCTCATCGCCGCGTCGACCGGGCCGTCAAGGTGCAGCGGCTCGCGCAGGTCCGCCCACATCAGGGTCACCCGCCCCGGACGCCCTGCGAAGCGGTCGCGGGCCCGGGCCAGCATCTGCTTGGAGCCGTCCACTCCGACGATCCGTGCGTCTGGAACCGAGTCGAGGACACGCTCCACGTCGCGTCCGGTCCCACAGCCCAGGTCGAGGATCGTCTCGCCACTAGTCGCGCCCAGCCGGGCGACCACCCCCGCTCCCCAGCGGCTATGAGGAAGGGGCAACGCGTCGTACGTCTTGGCATCCCACTCCAACAACTCCATGAACCGCGACCATAGGCGGCGGCCTCATCAGCCGACTCGCCGACGTGGGCGCATGGACGGCGGCCCGATACCATCGCCAGCCATGTCCACGCTCCAGGAGCTGGCGACAATCGCCCGGTCGTGCACCCGCTGCTCCCTCGCCGCTGGGCGAACGAAGGTGGTGTTCGGTGAGGGCTCGGAGGTTGCCAAGCTCATGGTTGTCGGCGAAGGTCCGGGCCGCGACGAGGACTTGCAGGGGCGCCCCTTCGTCGGGCGTTCGGGCGAGTTGCTCGACCGGCTGCTGGCGGAGGAGGCCGGGATGGCCCGGGAGGACGTCTACATCGCCAACGTCGTCAAGTGCCGTCCGCCTGGCAACCGCGATCCGCTGCCCCACGAAGTCGCTGCCTGCCGCCCCTACCTCGACGACCAGGTGTCGCTTATCGGTCCCCGGGTGCTGCTCACGCTCGGAAACTTCGCTACACGGACGTTGCTCGGGACCACCGCCGGCATCGGCAGCCTGCGCGGCCGCTGCTATCCGTTCGGTGACACGGGGGCAGTGGTTGTCCCCACGTTCCATCCTGCGTTCGCCCTTCGTAACCGCAACGAGACCCTTCCCCAGATGCGCGCCGACTTCGTGAGGGCGAAGAAAGCCCTGACCGAGCCGCCGGCCGATAAAACGGGGATACATGACTGACGACACGGTTGCTTTCCGGGTCCGGACCAACAGCCCCGAAGCCACACAGGCCATCGGTGGCCAACTGGGCCAGCTCCTCAGGCCCGGCGACGTCATCCTGCTAGGAGGCGACCTCGGCGCCGGCAAGACCACCTTCACCCAGGGGCTGGGTCGGGCACTCGGGGTGCAAGACGTGGTGACCAGCCCCACGTTCACCCTGGTCCGCAGCTACCGCACGTCGAGGGGTTTCACCCTCCTGCACGCCGACGTCTACCGCTTGGAGCAGTTGCACGAGATCATCGACCTGGCCTTGCCCGAGCAGCTGGACGACAACGCCTGCGCGGTGATCGAGTGGGGCGACCGTGCCACCCCCGCGATCGGCCCCGACTACCTCTCCATCACCATCGAGTTTGCGGTAGGCGAGGGGGAGCGGGAGCTGGTCGTGCGCCCCGCCGGCCCGCGCTGGCTGGCCCGATCCCCAGAAGTCGCCGCCGCCACCGCCCACCCCGCCGGCGCCCACCCCGCCGGCGCCCACCCCGCTACCGCCCACCCCGCCACCGCCCACCCCGCCCCCGCCCCCGCTGGCGTTCAGCAGGAGACCGGCGCCTGTTGATAATCCTCGCCATCGACACGGCCACGCCACAGGTGTCGGCGGCCATCGGAGGCACCGACGGGCTGCTCGCCTCGTTCAGCGCGGCCGCCGGCCGGCGCCACGCCGAGACCCTGGCCCCTGGCCTGGCGTTCCTCGCCGGCGCCGCCGACATGCCGTTGGGGAACGTCGACGTGGTCGCGGTGGACCTGGGACCCGGCCTGTTCACCGGCCTTCGGGTGGGCGTGGCCACGGCTCAGGCGCTGAGCTCGGCGCTCGAGGTGCCGGCGGTGGGCATCGGCAGCCTCGATCTGCTCGCCCACCCCCGCCGTGGCGAGTCCCGACTTGTGGCCGCGGTCGTCGATGCTCGGCGCCACGAGGTGTTCTGGGCGCTGTACAGACCGGACCAGAAGGGCTGCACCCAGTTAACTGCACCGGCGGTGATCGCCCCCGACGCGCTCGCCCGGGAGCTGGCCTCGGTAGACGACGGCGTCCTCGCTGTCGGTGACGGCGCCGTCCGCTACGCCGATGTTTTGCGCCAGCCCGGCCGGATCGAGGTGGGCGGCCCGGCGTGTGCCTATCCCGAAGCGGCCACCCTGGTGGAGTTGGCGGCGGCGGAGTTCGCCGCCGGCCGCACCACGACCGCCGGCCGTACCACGACCGCCGGCCGCACCACGACCGCCGGCCGCACCGATGGCCGAACAGGCCTCGTGCCCGTGTACTTGCGCCAAGCCGACGTGCGCATCGGCTGGGCCCAACGCGAGCCCGCCCCGGCCTGGACGGACTCACATGGCTGACGGCGACCAGGTTCCGTCCCCCAACCGACCGGTGCCGTCCCCCAACCGACCGGTGCCCACTCCGCCTCCCCAGTCCCCGACGGCGTCAGCGTGGGCGGCCGCCCGCCGTGGAGGCGAGCGCCGGGGGACAGGAGACCCCGTAGATGTCCACCTCGTTCCCCTGCGCCGGCGCCACCTGCGTTCGGTGACGCGGATCGAAAGCCAGGTGTACCCGCGGCCGTGGTCGTTGACTTTGTTCCTCTCCGAGCTCAACCTGCGCGCCAGCCGCTATTACGTGGCCGCCCGGGTGGACGGTGCGGTGGTCGGTTACGCGGGCTTGATGTTCGTGGGCGACGAGGGCCACGTGACCAACATTGCCGTGGACCCCGCATGGCAACGCCATCAGATCGGGACGCGCCTGCTGTTGCAGCTGGCCGCCGCGGCCCGGGCCCGTCCTACCCCCGAAGCGCCGCGACGGGCTCGCCACCTCACCCTCGAGGTTAGGGTCTCCAACGTCGCCGCCCAGGAGATGTACAAGAAGTTCGGCTTCAATCCCGCGGGGATACGCAAGAACTATTACGTCGAGAGCAGAGAGGACGCCCTCGTCATGTGGGCCTACGACATCGACACCGACGCGTACGGGACCCGCTTGGGCGCCATCGCCCGAAACGTGGCCGGGGCGACGGTCGTGGACCCGGGCACGTGACGACCATCCTGGCCATCGAGACGTCGTGCGACGAGACGGCGGCCGCGGTCGTCGTCGACGGGCGCGACGTGCGCTCGTCGGTGGTCAGCAGCCAGGTGGATCTGCACGCCCGCTACGGCGGGGTGGTCCCGGAGGTCGCGGGGCGGGCCCACATCGAATCGTTGACGCCGGTTGTCGACGAGGCCATGGCCCGCGCCGCTGTCACCGGAGCGGACCTCGACGCCGTCGCCGCCACCCTGGGCCCGGGTCTCATCGGGTCATTGCTGGTCGGGGTCAGCGCGGCCAAGGCTTACTCCCTGGCGTGGAACGTCCCCTTCGTCGGCGTCAACCACCTCGAAGGCCACCTCCACGCCGCCTTCCTCGAGGAGCCCGAGCTCGCCCTGCCGGCGGTGGTGCTGCTCGTGTCAGGTGGCCATACCATGCTCGTCGCCATGGAACCAGGCGGCGGCTACCGCCTGCTCGGTCAGACCATCGACGACGCCGCCGGCGAGGCGTTCGACAAGGTCGCCCGCTTCCTGGGGCTCGGCTACCCGGGTGGACCCGCCATCGAGGACGAGGCCAAAACCGGCGACCCGCGGGCGGTTGCGTTCCCGCGCGGCCTGCGCCACCAGGGCTTCGATTTCTCCTTCTCCGGGCTGAAAACAGCGGTCATCCGCTACGTACGGGCCCACCCGGAGGTGTCCGTGCCCGACGTGGCCGCGTCGTTCCAGGAGGCCGTGGTCGAAATCCTGGTGGAGAAAACCAGGGCCGCCGCCGCGTCGATCGCCGCGGTGGGAATCTGCATCGGTGGTGGTGTGGCGGCCAACAGCGCCCTCCGAGAGCGCATCGTCAACGCCGCTCACGTCGACTGCCGGCGGGCGCTGGTGCCCAGTCGGGCCATGTGCACCGACAACGCGGCGATGGTGGGGGCGACGGCGTGGTACCGGCTGGGCACAGACGGGCCGACACCTCTCGACGCCCCCGCCGATCCCAACCTGCGCTTAGCCCTCGCTGAGTGAGGGCACCGGCAGCGCCATCTTGGCCTCCACCCTGCGGGTGACGCGGCGCTCGATGACGAAGGCCAGGCCCGGCAGGAGGCCGGCGCCGATCATGGCCAGCATCTCGAGGATGGTGAAACGGGCGCGGCGGGCCAGGTCCAAGGCGGCGACGAGGTACACGATGTACAAGAACCCGTGGACGGGGCCGACCACGGCAACGACGGCCTTGGTGCCCGCCCCGTACTGCAGCGGCATGCCGACGAACACCAGGACGATCAGGCCCACCCCGACGACGTAGGCCATGACCCGGTAGCGCAGGAGCGCCCCGGCCAGGTCCTCGGGCCTCGGGCGGACGAGTCGGGCGAGCACGCGAGGATCGTAGGGCGACCACCCGCCCAAACGGGATCGTCCCTCTTGCTAGCGCCGCCAGATCTGATATCGTTAGCACTCGTCCACTGAGAGTGCTAACGCCAACGGAGGCGCATCGTAATGAACTTGAAGCCCCTCGACGATCGAATCGTCGTCCGCCCGAGTGAGGCCGAAGAGAAGACCGCATCCGGCCTCGTCATCCCCGACACGGCCAAGGAGAAGCCCCAGCAGGGTGAGGTACTGGCCGTAGGTCCAGGTCGCCGCGCCGAGAGCACGGGCGACATAATCCCCCTCGACGTCACGGTCGGCGACAAGGTCGTCTACTCCAAGTACGGCGGGACCGAGATCACGGTGGAGGGTGAGGACCTGCTCATCCTGACCAGCCGGGACGTACTGGCAAAGGTGGCGAAGTAGTAGTGGCCAAGCAACTCAAGTTCGACGAGAGCGCCCGCCGGGGCCTCGAGGCCGGCGTCAACAAGCTGGCCGACGCGGTCAAGGTCACGCTCGGCCCCAAGGGCCGCAACGTGGTCATCGACAAGAAGTTCGGCGCCCCCACCATCACCAATGACGGCGTGACCATCGCCCGCGAGGTGGAGCTGGACGACCCGTTCGAGAACATGGGTGCCCAGCTGGTCAAGGAGGTCGCCACCAAGACCAACGACGTCGCCGGCGACGGCACCACCACCGCCACCGTGCTCGCCCAGGCGCTCGTGCACGAGGGCCTGCGCAACGTGGCCGCGGGCGCCAGCCCGACCGCCCTCAAGAAGGGCATCGACAAGGCCGTCGCCGCCGTCGTGGCCGCCATCCATGCCCAGGCCAAGGACGTCGACGACAAGAGCGAGATCGCCCAGGTGGCTGCCATTTCCGCCGCCGACCCGTCGATCGGCGAGGTTCTCGCCGACGCCATCGACAAGGTGGGCAAGGACGGCGTGGTGACCGTCGAGGAGTCCAACACCTTCGGCCTCGAGCTGGAGTTCACCGAGGGCATGCAGTTCGACAAGGGCTACCTGTCGCCGTATTTCGTCACCGACCCGGAGCGCCAGGAGTCGGTCCTCGAAGATCCGTACGTGCTGATCGTCAACTCCAAGATCAGCGCCGTACACGACCTGATCCCCGTCCTGGAGAAGGTCATGCAGGGCGCCAAGCCCCTCCTGATCATCGCCGAGGACGTGGACGGCGAGGCCCTAGCCACCTTGGTGGTCAACAAGATCCGGGGCACGTTCACCTCGGTGGCGGTCAAGGCCCCCGGCTTCGGTGAGCGGCGCAAGGCCATGCTGGCCGACATCGCCACCCTCACCGGCGGCCAGGTCATCTCCGAGGAGGTCGGTCTCAAGCTCGAGACCGCAACCCTCGACCTGCTCGGCCGGGCCCGCAAGATCGTCATCAACAAGGACACCACGACCATCGTCGAGGGTGGCGGGTCGGAGGCCGACGTCAAGGGCCGGATCGCCCAGATCAAGCGTGAGATCGACGACACCGACTCCGACTGGGACCGGGAGAAGCTCCAGGAGCGCCTGGCCAAGCTGGCCGGCGGTGTGGCCGTCGTCAAGGTCGGCGCCGCCACCGAGGTGGAGCTCAAGGAGAAGAAGCACCGCATCGAGGACGCTCTCTCGGCGACCCGGGCGGCCATCGAGGAAGGTGTCGTGGCCGGTGGGGGTACCGCCCTCATCCGCAGCCGCAGCGCCATCGACACGGCCGCCAAGGCCCTCAGCGGTGACGAGGCCACCGGAGCCGGCATCGTGCGCAAGGCCCTCGAGGAGCCGACCCGGTGGATCGCGGCCAACGCCGGGCTGGAAGGTGCCGTCGTGGTGCGCCAGGTCGAGGCCGAGAGCGGCACGATCGGCCTCAACGCCATCACCGGCGCCTTCGAGGACCTGCTGAAGGCCGGGGTCATCGACCCCGCCAAGGTGACCCGCTCAGCCCTGCAGAACGCCGCCTCCATCGCCGGCCTGCTCCTCACCACCGAGGTGCTGGTGGCGGACAAGCCCGAGAAGGGCCCCGATCCGGCCGCGGCCGCGGCCGCCGCTGCAGGCGGTGGCATGGGCGGCATGGGTGGCATGGGCGGCATGGGCGGGATGATGTAACCCTGCGGTACCCGTGTAGCTGGTCGGCCGGGCCCTCGGGGCCCGGCCGACTGCGTTCCAGTGCCGATGCGGCGCGGCCCACAACTAGATTGAGCGCACATGGACCCCCGGCCGCCCCCCGATCCCGTCAAGCTCCTGGCCTTCTGGATGGAGTGGGAGCGGGCCGAGACGCCACCAGGGCGGGTCATGAGCAACCTCAAGACCGGTGGCCTGCGCGAGCTCCTGGAGGCGCTGGTCGAGGGCCACACGGTGGCCAGCTAGCCGCAGGTGGGGTCGGGCGAGCAGCTGATCCCCCGTCCCGCGGGAGCCCGCCCGGGCGCGGCGGCTCCCTGGGCGAAGGCGGGGGCCGACGCCAGGCAGGGCGTCACCATGGAGCGGGTGCGGTCAGCACTCCTCCTCGAAGACCCGACGACTCCCGAGACGGTGGCGCGGTTGGAGGCGGACCCGAAGGGCGAGGCCGGCGTGCTCGTCCCACTCTTCGAGGAGGCGGGTGAGACCAGGGTGATCCTGACCAGGCGGGCCGCCCACCTCCGCTCCCACACCGGCCAGGTGGCCTTCCCGGGGGGACGGCTGGAGCCGGGAGAGGGTGCGCTGGCCGGCGCCCTGCGGGAGGCCCACGAGGAGATCGGTCTCGATCCGGGCGAGGTCGAGGTGCTGGGGCAGCTGGCACCGCTGGCGACGGTGTCGACCGGGTCGAGGATCACGCCGTTCGTCGGGGCGGTGGCGCGCCGTCCGCGCCTCTCACCCAATCCCGCCGAGGTGGCCCGCATCTTCGACGTCAGCCTGGCCGACCTGGTCAACGACGAGGTGTACCGCGAGGAGCGGTGGGACCTTCCAGGTCAAGACGACCGACCGATGCACTTCTTCGAGATCGACGGCGAGACGGTCTGGGGCGCCACGGCCCGCATCCTCACCGAGCTCCTGGAGCTGGTGGTCGGCGGGGCCTGAGGCGAGTTCGAGAGCCGCTTGATCGGCACGGCGTCGCTGTAGCCTTGATTCTTTCCCCCGAGTTGTGAGGAGCGTAGATGGCTGAGGTCGAGATCGGCATCGGCAAGTCGGGTCGGCGGGCGTACGGGTTCGACGACATCGCCATCGTCCCGAGCCGGCGGACCCGCGATCCCGAGGACGTGGACATCTCTTGGGAGATCGACGCGTACCGGTTCGAGCTCCCGCTCATGGCCGCGGCCATGGACGGCGTGACGAGCCCGGCCCTCGCCGTGCAGGTGGGCCAGCTGGGCGGGACCGGTGTGCTCAACCTCGAGGGGCTGTGGACCCGGTACGAGGACCCCGAGCCACTGTTCGAGGAGATCTCCCGCCTCGACGACGAGAAGGCGACAGCCCGCATGCAGCAGATCTACACCGAGCCCATCAAGCCCGAGCTCGTCACGGCCCGTATTCGGGAGATCAAGAGCGCGGGGGTCGTGTCGTGCGCCGCCGTGACCCCGCAGCGGACGCGGAGCCTGGCGCCGGCCATCCTGGAGGCCGAGCTCGACCTGCTCGTGATCCAGGGGACGGTGGTGTCGGCGGAGCACGTCTCGAAGTCCACCGAGCCGCTCAACCTCAAGCGCTTCATCCGTGAGTTCGACATCCCGGTGATCGTCGGAGGCTGCGCCTCCTACCAGGCGGCCCTGCACCTGATGCGCACCGGCGCCGTGGGCATCCTCGTCGGCGTGGGGCCGGGCAACGCCTGCACCAGCCGGGGCGTGCTGGGCGTCGGCGTACCCCAGGCCACGGCCATCGCCGACGGTGCAGGAGCCCGTATCCGCCACCTCGACGAGACCGGTGTGTACTGCCACGTCATCGCCGACGGCGGCATGAGCCGCGGCGGCGACGTCGCCAAGGCCATCGCCTGCGGCGCCGACGCGGTGATGCTCGGGTCACCGCTGGCGGCGGCCAACGAGGCGCCCGGCCGCGGCTACCACTGGGGCATGGCCACCTTCCATCCGACCCTGCCGCGGGGAGCCAGGATCCGCACCGGGATGCGAGGCACGCTGAGCGAGATCCTCCTCGGACCGGCGCACGAGAACGACGGCCGCTTCAACCTCTTCGGCGCCCTGCGCACCTCGATGGCCACCACCGGCTACCAGACCGTCAAGGAGTTCCAGAAGGCCGAGGTCATGGTGGCGCCCGCCCTCCAGACCGAGGGCAAGGCGGCCCAGCGGTCCCAGGGCGTCGGTATGGGGCACCCTTGAGCTCGGCGGGTCCCCTCCCGGGCGACCCGGCCTTCGACACGGTCCTTGTCGTCGACTTCGGGGCCCAGTACGCCCAGCTGATCGCCCGGCGGGTGCGCGAGGCCCACGTCTACTCCGAGATCGTTCCCCACACCATGCCGGCGGCCGAGATGCTGGCCCACCGGCCCAAGGCGATCATCCTCTCCGGCGGCCCCAAGTCGGTGCACGTCGAGTCGGCGCCCACCATGGACCCCGACGTCTACCGCTCAGGGGTGCCGGTGCTCGGCATCTGCTACGGCGCCCAGCTGCTCGCCCACCAGCTCGGGGGCACGGTGGCCCGTACGGGACGGGGCGAGTACGGCCGGACGCCGCTCACGCTGCTGGCGCCGTCGCTGCTCTTCGCCGACCAGCCCGGCGAGCAGGACGTGTGGATGAGCCACTTCGACGCCATCGCCAGCGCCCCCGACGGGTTCGCGGTCACAGCGCGCGCGCCCGACGCCCCCGTCGCCGCCCTCGAGGACGCCAGCCGGCTGCTGTACGGCGTGCAGTTCCACCCCGAGGTCGTCCATACCGAGCGAGGCCAGGAGATCCTCAAGCGCTTCCTCTACGACGTGTGCGGGTGTCGTCCCAGCTGGACCCGCACCTCGATCATCGAGGCATCGGTGGAGGCGATCCGGGCCCAGGTCGGTTCCCACCGCGTGCTGTGCGCGCTCTCCGGAGGCGTGGACTCGAGCGTCGCCGCCGCGCTCGTCCACAAGGCGATCGGCTCCCAGCTGACCTGTGTGTACGTCGACACCGGGCTCATGCGGGCGGGAGAGTCCGAGCAGGTGGAAGACACGTTCCGGGGACAGTTCCAGATCGACCTGGTGCGGGCCAAGGCTGCCGACCGCTTCCTCGAGGCGCTGGACGGGGTGGTGGATCCCGAGGAGAAGCGCAAGGCGATCGGCGCCATGTTCATCAGGGTCTTCGAGGAGGTGGCGGGGGATGTCGACAACGCCCGGTTCCTCGTCCAGGGCACGCTGTACCCCGACGTCATCGAGTCGGGCACCGATGACGCGGCGAGGATCAAGTCCCACCACAACGTGGGCGGCCTGCCGGCCGAGATGAACCTCGAGCTCGTCGAGCCCCTCCGCGCCCTGTTCAAGGACGAGGTGCGGGCGGTGGGCGA
>DASZKW010000032.1:0-75603 GCA_035552775.1 Acidimicrobiales bacterium
GACGCGCAAGAACCTTGTCACCCTCGTGCGCGCGATGGCCAGCGTAGAACCCGTCGATGTCCCACTCGTCCTCGCCGGTCGGGCCGACACCGGCGCAGGACAAGTGCGCTCCGAGATCGAACGCTTGGGACTGGAAAAAAGAGTCCGGCTGGCAGGGTTCGTGACCGACGACACGCTCCCAGCTCTGCTTCAAGGTGCTACTGCGCTCTTGCACCCGTCCGCGGACGAGGGTTTTGGCATCCCCCCGCTCGAGGCGATGGCAGCCGGTACCCCGGTCGTGGCGGCACGTGCCGGTGCCCTCCCAGAGATCGTCGCCAACGCCGGACTCCTGGTGGATGCCCACGACGCGGTTGGATGGGCGTCGGCTATCTCCGATGTTGCGTCGAACCTAGAGCTACGCCTGCGACTGCGCGCCACCGGACGGGCACGGGCCGCCGGGTTCACGTGGGACAAGGTTGCCCGCGAGACCTGGGCGCTCCACCGGCGTCAGTTGGGGTGAGGGCTCATACCTCTCCGTATAGCCGAGCAAGAGCACTCCGGCGACAACGATGAGAACGACCATGGCCAGGTCCAGCACCACGCCGGGCAAAGGGGGGTGCCAAACCCCGGCGACGTGGGCCGCGGGCGACACCGGCCCCCGGTCACCTACCAGGTAACGATGCAGCGTCCAATAGTAAGCGACGATCTCGCCTGAAGCTACCAGTACGACGAGGGCCCGCAGCATGCGGCGCTCGTCAGCAACGGTCTGAGCGAGCGCACCGGCCACGATCGGCACCCCGGCGTAGATGGGAAGGAAGTACCTACCAAACCCGATGAACCCGTGCTGGCGGGCCGCCAGGGCAACTGTGAGGGTAGGAACGGCCGCCGCCGCGACCACTACCACGCCAAGCGTCAGGCGCCCTCGGGCCATGGTGCACCCGTAGGCCAGCAGTAGTAGAGCACCGACGCACAGGATCCAGAACAGGACCACGATCTCGGGTGATCGAGCGTCGAGCCCGAACAGGCCGACAGCCTGGTGGATGTAGTCGGTGGATTCGCCAATGGCGCCTCGCAGGACCGTGAGCCACGAGGCCCCCGGCGGCGGCCGTTGCGTCGTCATCGTCCGGGTCGCGTGCTCGACGAACGTCCAAGCCACGCTGCCGGCGGCACTGAGACCGACCGCAGCAGTCGCCCCACGAACGTCCCACCGTCGGAACAGGGTAGCCAGTGACATCCGCTTCCAAGCCAGCGGCGTCAGGCAACCAAGAGCAATAAGGGTCCACAACGGTGAGATCGGGCGAGCGACCGTCAGTCCGACGGCCGAGACACCGATCCACCCGACGACATAGCGGGGAGGGCTCGTCGGACAGTGAAAGATCAAGACTACCAGCGCGCTCCACAGGCAAAGCGCGGCGGAAACCTCCAGCGAACTCGTGTTCAACACCCCCGACAGGTAAAGGACCTCCGGGGTCATAGCCACCAACAGTCCGGCCAGGAGCAACCGGGACCGAGCCAGGCACAGCACGAGGACGAAAGCCGTTGCCAAAAAGACGTCGCTCAACAGCAGGTTCAAGAAACGAGCCGCGTACAATCCCAATGGATTGGTCACCAACAGGGTGGGCACCCCGACAATCGCGTAATATAACGGAGGATAACGGCCAACATAGAGATCGGCGGTCACTGGCCTGGTCGATCGGGGGAACGGCGGCTCGCATCCTGCGGGAGCATTCACATTGAAGACAAAACAAACAGGCGCGGTAATCGCCGCGGCGTACGTCTCTGGAGCGGTGACCGAGACGTAGAGGGACTTCCGTCCCGGTTCAGTAACCCCCGTCAGCTGGCCCCGCACGACCGCCGCGGCCCTGACGAGGTTGTCACCCTCGTCGGGTGCTGCGGCAAAGGGAGTCGCCAAGCTCCAAGCCGTACCAAGTGCCGCGAGGACGGCAAATGTGATCAACCAAACCTTTTTGATCCCAAGCTTCGACTTCATCTCCGTTCAACGTGGGGTTGCCAATCGGCCAGGTCGATTACCGCCGGCAGGGTCTCCCCCCTGAACAGGCCGGCGGCGCCCGACGTGCCGTGCAGGGCATGGTCGGCCAACAGCACCGCGGCGGCGGTGTAGGTCGTGCGCTCGCCCCCGGGGAATCGCACGCACTCGGGGTGGACGCACCCGGTCCAGTAGGACCCGTCATCGTCGCGCAGGTGCCGGGTCCACCCGAGCACGCGGGCCGCCTCGTCGACCATCCCCACGGCGTCGAGGGCCATGGCGCACTCGGCTGTCTCCGCGGCGGTCACCCACGGGTTGGACGACACGCAGCGCACGCCCAGGCCGTCCATGACGAAGTTCTGCCATCCCGCAGCCAGGTGCCGGCGCCCGTCGTCGCCTGAGATCGCCCCGCACAGGACCGGGTAGTACCAGTCCATGGCCCAGCGGTCCTTGGGCTCGAAGGCACTCGGGCGGTGGGCCACGGCGTGAGCCACGCGCCCCGCGGCCAGCTCCCAGTCCGGGCGGTCGTAGCCCAGCCGCTCGGCCACGGCCAGAGCACAGCGCAGGCTGTGGTGGATCGAAGCAGAGCTGGTGAGCAGGGCGAAGCGCCCGGGTGTGCCGTCGGCGTCGAGCGACCACAAGATCTCACCGCCCGGCTCCTGCAGGCGAAGCACGAAGGTCATGGCCCGCTCGATCACCGGCCACATCTCCTCCAGGACGCCGGCGTCGCCGGTGACCAGGAAGTACCACCAAGTCCCGGTGGCCACGTAGGCGGAGATGTTGGGGTCGCGTCGCGGTTCTTCCACCCCGTCGGCCAGGTAGTAGTGACACCAGCTGCCGTCGTCGTGCTGGGCGGCTGCCAGCCACTCGAGCGCCCGTGCCGCTTCGACCCGACGGCCGCCCAGGACCAGGGACATGGCGGCCTCCACGTGGTTCCATGGGTCGGCGTGGCCACCGGGAAACCAAGGAATCATGCCGCTCGGCAGCTGAACCGAGGTGATCCAGTCGGTGGTGTCGGCTATCTCTCGCGCGTGCAGTTTCACGGGCGGCCCTTGCGGAGGTAGACCACGGCGCTCTTGCCCATCACCGGGTTGAGGATCGCCTCGGGCACCCGGGTGAACGGCGTGGCAGCAGTGATGTCCCACACGAGCATGCGGTGGTACGCCCTGACCGCAAGGTGGTCGTCGTTGCCGACCCCTACGGCACACCGCAGCCACCAGAACGGGCTGTGGAGGGCGTGGGCGTGGTGGCTGGCGTAGGGCTCCAGGCCGGCGGAGCGCAGACGGGCGACGAGCGCGCTGCGCCGGTAGATGCGCAGGTGGCCGCCGGGGATGTTGTGGTACTCGTCGGAGATGGCCCAGTTGACGAGCTCGGGCCACCACCGGGGCACCGTCACCGCCATGGTCCCCCCCGGCCGCAGCACCCTCGCCAGCTCAGCCATCACCCGCCGATCCTCGTTGATGTGCTCGAGCACCTCGGCGGCTATCACCCGGTCGAAGCAGGCGTCGGGGAAAGGGAGGCACCGGGCGTCAGCCACGCCGGCTGTCCCCTTTCCCCCCCATTGTTTTGTCGCCTCGTCCTCGATTTGCAACGCGCTCATGAACGCGGCCACGTCCTTGATCTCGGCCGCGTCGGCGTCCACCGCAATGACCGTCGCGCCCCGACGCATGGCCTCGTAGGCATGGCGGCCGCCCCCGCAGCCGAGGTCGAGGAGCCGGTCACCGCATCGCACTCCCAAGCGCTCGTAGCGCACGGTCAGCACGGCGCCGTCTTCTGGTCGATCACCCAGCGGTAATGCTGCGCCGTCGCCTCGGCGCACGCCCTCCACGTGAAGCGCTCGAGCACCCGCCGGCGACCAGCCGTGGACAGCCGGGCGGCAAGATCGTCGTCGCCAAGGACCAGCTCCAAGGCGACGGCCAGCGCCCCCGGATCGCCCGGAGGCACCGCCAGGGCCGCCTCCCCGTCGGGTCCCGCCACCTCCGGCAGCGCCCCGCCGGTCGTGGCGATGAGCGGTACCCCGCACGCCATCGCCTCCACCGCGGGCAGGGAGAAACCTTCGTAAAGCGACGGCACCACGGCCACCTGGGACTCGGCGTAACACTCCACCAGGCGGGCGTCACTCACCCCTCGCGCGAAGGTGACCGCCTCTCCCAGACCCAGCCGCTCGATGGCCCGCCCGGCCAGGCTTTCGGGTCGGGCTTTGCCAACGACCATCAGGTGGGCCTCGGGTCGCTCGGTGCGCAGTTTGGCCACCGCCTCGAGCAGGTGGACAAGTCCCTTCATGGGAACGTCGGCGCTGGCTGTGGTCATGATCCGCCCCGCTACCTTGGGTACCTCCGGGTGAGGGCGGAAGCGGTCCTGGTCGGCGCCGATCGGCACCACCGCCAGGCGGCCGGCCTCGATGCCCATCTGCTCGGCGATGTCGCGCTGGGACGACGCCGACACGGTGACGATGCGCGGGTAGCGCCGGGCCACCTCGATCTGCATGCCCACGAAGCCGTACCAGCGCCGCAGGGTCAGTCGCCGGCGCCACCCATCGGCGTGGGCCAGGTCCAAGGAGCGGTCCACCGTGATCGGGTGGTGGCAAGTGCCGAGCAGGGGCCAGCCGTCGGCCATCACCCCGAGCAGACCGCGCCCGAAACACTGGTTGTCGTGGACGACGTCGAACTGGCCGGCGCGCTCGGCCAAAGCCTTGCGCACCCGCCAGCTGAAGGTGAGGGGCTCGGGGAAACCCGCCGTGCACATCAACGCGAACTCGGCCGCGTCGACCCACGTACGGAACTCGCTCGGCCTGGGTACCCGGAAGGGGTCGGGCTCCCGGTACAGGTCGAGGCTGGGAACGGGGACGAAGCCCACCCCGTCGTCCAGGACGGGCCACGGCTGGCCGGCGAACACGGTGACCCGGTGGCCGAGCGCCACAAGGTCGCGCGCCAGGTAACGGGTGTAGACCCCCTGCCCCCCCGAGTGCGGATTGCCCCGGTAGACGAGCAGGGCGATCCTCAGGGAGTCCGCGGCTGACATGGAGCCCAAACTGTTGCCGGGCCGCCCCAGCCCGGTCAAGTGAGACCGGATTTCACTTTACGGTGTTAGGTTCGGGGCACACGAGCTCCACCAACCGTTCCACCAAGTCGTCGAGCTCGTCACGGGTGCGGTCGAAGCTGCGTTGCCGGCGGCCCATGGGGTCGGCGATGTCGTCTTCGAGGGGCAGGCGGAGGATCCCCGCCGGGGTCCGGCCGGCGCCGACCAGGCCGACCCATGAGGCCAGATCCTGTATCGCCCCGTTGCGGACATGACGGGCGCCGACAGCCTCGCCCCGGCGCACCAGGTCCCGCAGTGTGAACGCCCGCTCCCATGCCCCGGGTGCGAGACCCACGGCGTCGACGAGTTGCTGGCGCGTCATGGTCATGATCAGGTCGGCAGACTCCAGCAGGCGGAGGTCGATCAGCCTGCTCAGGTGGCCACTCAGATCGATGCTCACGGCCGCCATGGCGCTAAGGACCTCGGGCGGCGGGGGCTGGCCCCCGTCCATGAAACCGGCTGTGGCGATCGCCGCCTTGCACCCCCGTTCTACCAGCCGCCTCCTCGCCAGGGCGCCTGCCATCGGTGAACGGCACTGGTTGGCGGTGCACACGAACAGCAATTTCATGGGGTCTTCCATCGCCTTGCCGATGCTAGGTGCGGCCGGTGGCAGCGCTCGTAGTGGCTTGGGCGAGTGGGCGCAGAGCTCCACCCACTTCGCTTATCCACCCATCAGGTATCCTTCGGTGGAATGCAGTCCGAAGAATCACCCTCCGACGCATTCAAAGTGAATCTCGACTGGCCACAGGGGAGCCCGAGCAATCCGCCCATGCCGGTCGAATCACCGCGGCAAGAGACATCCGGCCGTGTGGAGGTCGAGGCGCCACCCGAGACTCCGGCGATAGATGCGGGGGACCTGGACTTGGCCGCCGACCTGGCAGGCGGCGCCCGGGCCGAAGCGGTGGAGACCGCTCTCAGCGAGATCACCCTGCGACTGGATGCCTTGAGCTTGGCGACGACGACTTTTCGCTCCCTGGTCAGTGACAGGCTCACCGACTACACCGACCAGGTCGCCCGCGCCCAGGCGATCACCGGGCGCGACTTCGAGGACTCCCGCAGGGAATACGAACGAACGGTGCACGATCTGGAACGTGCCCTCAAGGAGAGCGACGAGGGCCTCAGATGGCTCCAGCGGGGCATACAACAACTCGCCGGGCGCATGGACCAGGTCGCCACCACGAGGGTTGTCGAGCAGGTCGGCGGGAGCTTGCAACGCGTGGTCGAGCAGGTCGGCGGGAGCTTGCAAGACGTCATCAACGACTCCACTCGGTTGGTAACGACCGAGATACAAGATGCTCACGCGGAGCTGGCTCACCGTGCGGGGACGTGGTCGACCGAGAGCGCGGAGCGATCCCGTCAGGTCACCGCTCAACTCACGTACCTGAGCGAGCAGTTGGAAGGCCTCGCCGACCGCCCCGACGAGCGGGTCGGCGCCAGGGCGGAGGAGGTGCTCGAGCCACTCCGCGCCTCCCTCGAGCGCATAGAGCAGGCAGCCCAGGTCTGGCCCGATCCCGCCCGGTTGGGACACTCCCTCGAGCGCATCGACGCCCTGGCCGACGCCACCGAAGACCAAAGCGAGCTACTCGGCACGCTCCGGAGGGTCGAGACTGTTGTCGCCGCGCTGGCCGACGCATCGGACGACGAAGCGGTGGTCGCGCGCATCGACGAGCAGTTCGACGCCATCAACCAGGCCCTCGACCAGGCGGTCCGTTCGCAAAGCGGTGACAGCGCCCTCGCCGCACTCGATGCCCAGCTGGGCAATATCGAAACCCTGGTGACGCGGGCCTTGGGTCCCGAGCGCGCCGAGTTGCTCGACAATGTCATCGAGCGCCTGACAGCAATCGATCAGGCGGTCGGCCAGTTGTCGGATCGTCCCGCCGACGAGATGGCCGAGGTGGCGGCGCGCCTACGCCGTTTGGAGACGGCGGTCGCCGACGTGTCGCGCGAGCTGACCAGCGCCCCGACGCCGGCAGTGCCGGCCGCCGAGTCGCCCGACCCAGACGCCCTCCGCCGGTTGGAGGACGCCGTCGAGCGGTTGGCCACGGCGCAGGCGGAGGACCTCGAGCGCATCTTGGACGTGGTGGAGGCAAAACCGGCGGACCCCGCCGCGCCGCAGCGGGGTCTTGCCGACGCGGCGGTAGCCGAGCAACTCGCGCTCATGGCCACCCAGATCGAGGGCCTGCGTAGGCGGATCGCTCTGCGCGCCAGGCCCGCTCCGGCGCTCGACGAGGTGACCATCCAAGCGTTGGCCGACGCCGTGGTGGAGCGGCTCCATGCCGGGCCGTCACCCGCCCCGACCGAGCCGCCGCGTAAACCTGGGGTCCGGACCCGCAAGCAATCGTCGTGACCACCGCTGTGCGGCCTCACGGTCCGACGGCTCCGGGGCGGCGCTCCTACAACGCTGGCTCACGCCGGCGCAGACGGCACCGGCGTGCGTTGATCCGGCGCCTGCTGTATGCCCTCGGCGTCCTCGTCGGGCTGGTGGTAGTGGTCGGGGTGGTGAGCGTGTGGCACGCCCTGCGCATCGAGCGCCGCCTCGACGGGCTGGCACCCGTTCTCGCCGTGGCCCAGAAAGACGCCGAGACCGGCCACCTGGGCGCCGCCCGAGCCGAGTTGGCGACCGCGGAGTCGACCCTGGCGTCGGCGAACGCCTCGCTGTACAACAGCGTCGACTTCAAGGTCCTCAACTTGGTCCCGGTGGGTCGGCAAAGCCTGGAGGCGGTCCGGGCAGGCGTGCGCCTCGGCCTCCAGATGGTCGTCGGTGGCGAGCAGATCTTCAACGCCGCCTCGCCGCTGAAGTCGGCCAGCGGCCAGCTCAACATCCCGCTGTCCGCCGGCCACGTCCCGGTAGCCACCCTGGAGCAGGTCTCCGCAACCATCGGTGCCGTCGTCAGCACGCTCCCCGCCTCGCCGTCGCCCCCCGGGGGCAGCATGATCCTCGGGCCGCTCCGCGCCCACCTGGCCAAGGTCTACGCCGAGGCAGCGGCGCGCCGGGCCCAACTGGTATCGGTCGGTGCCAGCGTCGACCTGATCAACGAGATCGCCGGCGCCAACGGCGACCGCCGATACCTGATCGCGGTAGCCAACACGGCCGAGATGCGTGGCTCCGGTGGCATGATCCTGTCCTACGGCGTGCTGACCTCCCACGCCGGCCAGATCACCCTCAGCCACTTCGGCCCTATCGACCAGTTGGCCCTCACCCAACCCGTCAAGGTCTCCCTGCCCCACGACTTCCTGGCCGCGTACGGCGGCCTGGGGCCGACGGAGCAATGGCGCGAGGCCAACATCATGTCGGACTTCACCAAGGTCGGACCTGTCCTCGACGCCATGTACACGCAGGCGACGGGCCTCCCCGTCGACGGGGTGATCCAGATCGACCCCTCCGGCTTGGGTGCCATCCTGGCGGGAACGGGACCCGTGGCCGTACCCGACCTCGGCCAGGTGACTGCGGCCAACGTCGTCCCCCTCACCCTCAACCAGGTCTACGTGGAGTTCCCTGACCGTTCCGTGCGCCAGGACTACCTCCAGGCTGTCGCCCGGGCCGCGTTCGCCCACCTGATCTCCGGCGACTACCCGAGCCTGCGCCCGCTCGGCACCGCCCTCGCCCACGCCAGCGCGGCGCGCCACGTGCTCATGTACGACCCAACCCCCAGCGCCGAGAACGACATCGCCACTTTGGGCTTCGACGGCTCCCTGCCCGGCCCCGGTACCGACTTCGCCCAGCTGACGGTGCAGAACTTCGGGGGCGACAAGATGGACTACTACCTGGACAGCTCGCTCGCGATCGCCGGCCGGCGCCCCCAGAACGCAGACGCCGACCTCACCGCCACCATCGACCTGCGCGACACCGCCCCTCCTGACGGTCAGCCTGCCTACATCTTCGGACCCGACAACGGTGACGGAGACCCGCCGGGCGCATACCGGGGTCTCGTGACTCTCTACCTGCCCGCCGGTAGCTACCTTCAGGGCAGCACGGCCACCTCGACGGTCGGGACCACACCCGTGGCGGGAACGCAGAACCAGATCACGGCGGTGACCTACGCGGTGGTCATCCCACCCGGGGGGAGCAGCCACGTGGCCCTCCACGTGCGGCTACCCCCCAGGGCGCCCGGCCCGGAGCACTTCGTGTTCGTGCCGTCGCCCCGCATCAACCCGACCCGCGAAACGGTCGCCCTCGTTCAGTAAGCGCCGCGCCCGCGGACGACGGCCAGGAACGTCTTGAGGGCGATCACGAAGTCCAAGGCGAGCGACCAGTTCTCCACGTAGTACAGATCGAGGCGGAGCGTTTCCATCCAGGGCAGGTCGCAGCGGCCGCTGACCTGCCACAGCCCGGTGAGACCGGGCCGCACCAGCAGTCTCCTCCACGCCTCGTCGGTGTACTCCTCGAGCTCGCTCGGGAGGGGAGGGCGGGGACCGACCATCGACATCTTCCCGGTGACCACATGGGCGATCTGGGGCAGCTCGTCGAACGAGAAGCGACGCAGCCAACGTCCCACGGGGGTGACCCGGGGGTCCCGGCGCATCTTGAACAGGGGCCCATCCGACTCGTTGAACCCGACCAGGTCCCCCTGACGGGAGTCGGCGCCGTCGACCATGGTGCGGAACTTGTACATCCAAAATGCTGTACCTGCGCGCCCCACCCGTACCTGACGGTAGAACGCCGGTCCTCTGCTGGTCGCCCGTACAGCGGCGGCGATAAGCACCATGAGCGGCGCGAGCACGATCAACAGAACCTGGGCCAGCACGCGCTCGACGACGCCTTTTATCACCCGGCTCACACCGTCCAAGCGGGGCTCCTCCACGTGCAGCAACGGCAGCCCGGCCACGGGCCGCACGGCGATGCGGGGGCCGGCCACGCCGGTGACGCTGGGCGCCACGATGAGGTCGACACCGCTGCCCTCCAGCTGCCAGGAGAACTCGCGGATGGCACCCAGACCGAGGACGGCGGCGTCGGCCAGGACCACGGCATCCGCGTTGCCGGCGAGGACCCATCCGATGAGGTCTGCGGGGGACGCCACCACGGGAACGACGGCGTCGTCGACGGGCACACCCGTCGCGTCCTCGCCGATGCACGCGCCGACGACTTCGAGACCCACGTAACGCTCCCGTTTGAGGTGCCGGACCAGGTCGGCGACGTGATGGGGCCTACCCACCACGACGGTGCGCTGGGTGAAGCGTCCCGCCTCGCGCAGGCGGTGGAGTCGTTGACGGGCCAGCCAGTGGGCGGCGATCGTGAAGGCCACCGCCAGCGGACCCACCACCAAGACGTAGTAGCGGCTCAACAGGCTGAGATGGAGAAGAAAGGCGGCCGCAGCCACCAAGGCGACGAGGCGGACGATGGCGTTGAGGATCCGGCGGTACTCGTCGGCGCCGTCACCGATGACCCGCCGGTCATATACCCGGCTGGACGCGAGGACCAGCACCCACACGGGCGCCAGCACCGCCGAAAGGGTATACAGGGACAGGTGCAGTGACGGGCTCAGGAGTCTCGGCGGCGACGCACCGAAGCGGAGACGCTCGGCGATGACACCCGCCAGTAGGACGCTGATGGCGTCGCCGACAACGACGCCCACGCGGTACTTCCGCTCCCACGGTGGCGAAGCAGCTGTAGGACGCCTATGACCGCCTTGACGGGGCGAGGCAGAGCCGCTCGGTAGGGACACTGCTGTCCGGTCCAACTGGTGCACCGGGCGGCACGATAGCGCACCGAGTCGTCGAACGGCCACCACGAGCACCGCCCAGCGTGATCATCCGGGGGACGCTGTGCGCGTAACCTGTCCCAGATGGAGTACTCGAATGCTCACTGACGAGCCCAAGCCGCCAGAATCCGGAGCACGGCTGGATGAGCGTTATCTGCAACTGCTCAAGCACATGCTCACCCGCAGCGGATTCCAGCCTGAAACGATCTACCAGGAGATCAACGTCGGCCGGCACCCTGCGATACTGGGGTGGGCGATCAGGTCCGCCCAATATCTTCTTGCTCGCCGGTCCATCAGGTTGATGGGCGTACGGCGCTACGATCCGGCCCAGAGGGAGGTCGGCGCGGACTGGCCCGACATGGCAGAAACCATGGTGGGCCTACGGCGCCTCGACGCCCTTCAGGCGTGTCTGGAGACGATCTTCAAGGACAACGTTCCCGGCGACATTCTCGAGGCCGGGGTATGGCGGGGGGGTTCGAGCATCTTCATGCGAGGGGTGCTCGCCGTCCACAATGAGAACGATCGCCATTCTTGGCTCGCTGACTCGTTCATGGGCGTTCCCGCCCCCGACGTCGCCAACTACCCAGCGGACGAGGGCATGCTTCTTCACACGTTCCGCCAGCTCGCAGTACCGAAGGACGAGGTACGCCGCAATTTTGAACGGTACGACCTTCTCGATGAAAACGTTCATTTCTTGGAAGGCTGGTTCAAGGACACTCTGCCGGGTGCGCCCATAGGGCGACTCGCCCTCCTCCGCCTGGACGGCGACCTCTACGAGTCGACGATACTTCCGCTCGAGGCCCTATACGACAAGGTATCACCGGGTGGTTTTGTCGTTATTGACGACTATTACAATATCGAACCTTGTCGCCGTGCCACTGACACATTCCGGCAAGAGAACGAGATAATGGAGCCGGTGGAAAAGATCGACTGGTGCGGGGCCTTTTGGCGTAAGGGCTACCCGAGTGGCTAGTTCCATGAGTCGGGATGTCTCTGTCACCACCGTGGTGCCGATCTACAACGGGCTGCCCTTTCTGCCCGACGCAGTGAACTCTCTTCTCGCCCAGACCCTCCAGGGCCGGATCCTTTTGATCGACGACGGGTCGACCGACGGCAGCGGCGAGTACCTCGACCGCCTGAGCGACAGCCGCGTCACTGTCGTTCACCAGCCGAACGTCGGCTTGGCCACGACGCTCAACCACGCGTACATGGACCTGGTCGACACCGAGTTCGTCGCCCGGCTCGACCAGGACGACGTCGCCAGCCCGAACCGGCTGGCCACACAGCTCGACATCCTGCTCGCTCGCCGGGATGCGGCCGCAGTCTTCACCTCGGTTGCCAAGATCGGCGCCAACGGTCAACGGCTCAACGTCCACCCGTCGGCGGACGGGCGGACGGTCACCTACGAGCCGAGTGCGATAATGTGCCCCCTTCCCAGCACCATGATGGCGCGCACCGATGCGCTGGTTTCCGCTGGTGGCCACCGAGGCGAGTTGTACCCATCGGATGATTACGACCTCGCGTTACGACTCGCCGAGAAAAATCTGGTACTCCTGCTCCACGAACCGCTCGTCAGCTACCGGGTACACCGTGGGAACGCCACCTGGCAGACCTGGAGGAGCGGCGAGTTCACCACGCGCTACGCCTGGGCGATGCACCGGCTGAGGGTCGCCGGTCTCCCCGAGATTCCCCTCGAGACATGGAAGGCCGGATCTGCCAGTGGACTCGGCGAGCTTCGGTACCGGATGGGCGCAATCGGCCGGCTGTGCTTCCGGCGGGCGGGCATGGGGATGGGGGAAGGACGCCGGCTCGCCGCCGCCTGCTGGATGGGGCCAGCCATGCTGCTCGCGCCCCGTTTCGCCTGGCAGGGGCTTCGCCGGGCGACCCGCCCCTGAGCACCCGTGACGACGACCGGCCGCCCGCTCAGACCCGCAGTGAGCGTGGTCATCCCGCTGTACAACGGGTCGCCCCTCGTGGCCGAGACGGTGAGCAGCGTGTTGCGCCAGACCTTTGAGGACCTCGAGCTCATCGTCGTCGACGACGGGTCGACCGACGGCTCGGCCGACACCGTCGAGTCCCAGATCGGCGGTGACCGGCGCGCTCGACTCGTGCGGTGCG
Source organism: Acidimicrobiales bacterium (assembly GCA_035552775.1). Lineage (GTDB taxonomy): Bacteria > Actinomycetota > Acidimicrobiia > Acidimicrobiales > Palsa-688 > DASZKW01. Next base: position 12,862 of record DASZKW010000032.1, read on the forward strand.
CAAACGGCGGGGTAGCGGCAGCACGCAACCGCGGGCTTGCCCAATCGGAGGGACGCTTCGTGGCGTTTGTCGACCAGGACGACCTGTGGTACCCCGACAAGCTGCGCAGACAGGTCGAGCTCATGGACCGACGGCCCGACCTGGCCGTGGTCGGCTGCCTCATGGACTACGTCAGCGCCACCGGCTGCCGCCTGGGCAGGACCGCCCAGACCCCGCTGCGGATAGACGCCGACGCCGTGCGCACGGCCGTTTTGATGCCATTCCCGATTTCAGGAGCCCTTTTCCGGGCCGGCGTCCTGCGCCGGGCAGGAGGCAGCCGGGATCTCTTCGGCCCCGGCATGGCCACTGCCGCGGACATGGAGCTCGTGGCCATAGCTGCCGCAGCAGGAGACGTCGACTGCATCCGGGAAGCCCTGGGCGGCTACCGGGTGCATCGCTCCAGCGTGACGGCGCAGTCCCATCGGGTACAGCTGACGGCTCTTCACTACCTCCAGGCAGTCCTGGCCGATCCGCCTCTGGCGGAGCGGACCCCCTGGACCGCATACCGGGATGCGTACCGGCCCAAGGTCCGCACACGCCTCTCGAGTGTCGCCTCCGAACAGTACCGTCGGGCGGGGATCGAGGCACTGGAGCGGCGCTGGCCGGCTGCCCTAGCCCACTTCGGAGCGGCGATGGCTCTCGGCCCGGTTTACGCGGGGAGGAGACTCTTGCGCCAGCTTGGTCGGATCTGACACCAGGGCGACAACGTGAGGCTCGCTAGCGTGGCCGGCGTGCTCGACGTGGCCGTCATCCGCAGGACCGGGCCGGCCGGGTGGAGCATGGACCGCCTGGCCGATGCGCTCGAAGGCTCGCGTGTCGACGAAGGGCTGCGCATCAGAGGCATTGGGCCGCGGACGGCGCAGGGCACCGGCCAGGCGCACGAGTGGTCAGCTCGATGGCACCGCTGGGTCTGCCAACCGCTCGAGCTCACCCGTGTTGCTGGTGATGTGTTCCACCTCGTCGATCACTCAGACGCCCACCTGCTGCGGGTCCTTCCAGCCGAGCGGACAGTGGTCACATGCCACGACCTCCTACTGCTTCGGGCCGAAGCCGGTGAGCTGCCCTACGCCGGGCGTAGGTGGTGGGGGGCGCGCTTTCGATGGACTGTCGGCCATCTTCGACGGGCGGGGGCGGTAGTTTGTCCGTCCGAGGCGACGCGTAGCGACGTGCTCCGTTTTTGTGACGTGGAGCCGGAGCGCACCCACGTCATACCGCAAGGGATAGCCTCGTACTTCCGACCATCCACCAGTGACGCTCGAATGGCCACCCGTCGGCGCTTGAAACTGGGAGACGCCCAGGTCGTGTTCCAGGTGGCGACGGGCGTCTTCTACAAGAACGTCCAAGTCGGCCCGGCTGTGATTGCTTCATTGCACGAGCGGGGCTTGGACGTGGTCATGGTCCGGGTGGGACCTCCCTTGTCCCTGACCGACCGGGCTCAAGCCGAAAGCGCGGGGCTGGCCGGCCGGATCATCGAACTGGGCGCCGTGTCGGAACCGGAGTTGGTCGAGCTCTACGGCGCCGCCGATGCCCTGCTGTTTCCTTCGACCGGCGAGGGATTCGGTTGGCCTGCCCTGGAGGCGATGGCGTGTGGCCTACCGGTTATCGTGTCGTCCACGCCGGCGCTCACCGAGCTCACGGGAGGAGCAGCACGGCGGGCCGCTCCCGACGATGTCGTCGGCCTCGCCGACGAGGTGGCTACGGTCCTCACCGACGACGACGTGGCCGCAACGATGCGCGCAGCAGGGCTGCGCCGGGCCGGCACGTACACATGGGAGCGCACACTGCGGTCTTACGCGTCCATCTACTGCTCGCTCGCCGAGGACTCTCCACCGGACTGCACGAGGTGAACGGACCGCGGCGGCTCAACCTCGGGTGCGGGCATGATGTGCGTCGCGGGTGGATCAACCTCGACGTGATGGCTCTACCCGGCGTCGACGTGGTGCACAACCTTGACGAGGTCCCGTTTCCCTTCGCCGATGCCGCCTTCGACGAAATTGAATGCCAGGACGTAATCGAGCATCTTGACCTTGTTCCCACAATGCACGAGCTGCACCGGGTCCTGGCGCCCGGAGGGCGGCTTCACATCCGTAGTCCGCACTTTACAAGCTTCGTGTTCTGGGCTGATCCCACCCACAGGAGAGCCTTTTCAATCGCCACCTTCGGGTTCTTCGTGCCCGGCCAGAGCTCTAAGCGCGACTACTACTTCGAGTTTGCGTTCTCCGCCGTGGAACGATCAGCGATCAGCTTCCACAAGACTCCCCGCCAGCCCTGGAACCGTATTGTCGAGCGTCTAGTCAACCACTCGCCCACGCTCCAGTACTACTACGAGGCCACCTTCCTCGCGCGCTTGTTCCCGGCCCTGAACATTGAGGTGACACTCGTCCGCTAGGGTACCCTCCTTCCGCTAGCCAGAAGGAGAAACGTGTTCGGGCGAAACATCCGCTCCCCGATCTTCTGCAGGACGGCGGCCTGGGTGGACCAATAGGGCGAAACCGATACTTCGAGAAATGACTCGGACAGTCGTCGGCGAATCTCCTCTTGGTCCAGACCCTGACGCACGACATGATACTCGACCATATCTGAGGGATCATTCTCATCCAGCTGGTGTCGGAGCCTACGGCTCACTGTTTGCATACCCACACGATAGTTTCCACGAGACAGACGCCAGACCAGATAACAGGCACGGTCAAGACGGTGAGTGGCGCGTCCAACGGTTGGGTACCAGAGGGGATCCTGCAGGGAAAGCAACGTGCCGCCAGCATACATATGCTTAGTCGTTACACCATGCAAAAAGGCCAGGTAGTCCGGGATGTGGTGGAGCACTGATGAGCACAACACAAATGAGAACCTCTGCCCTTCGAGTAGAGCTAGAGAACCGTCGGGATCAAAAACAGCTCGAAAATGTGGGTTGTGACGGTAGCGCCCCTCAAGATATGATATCGAGGGACGCGACATCTCACTCGCGGTCACCTCCGCACCTGCGGCCAGCAAGGGCTCGGTAAAGGCGCCATGGCCCGCGCCGACTTCGAGAACGCTAAGAGGTAGGCCGGATTCGGCAAGTGCAGTCAGTGCGTCGAGGACCGTGGCCACGAGCCAGTCATACAGGGTCGGATGTGCTAGGTGCGGGCTCGTCGATCTATAATCGTGGCCTTCGCCGTGGGCGAACTCCTGGTGCGGCTGTACTCGAGCCATCGCCAAAAATCGTAACCTGCCACGAGGCGAGGGATGAGTAGCGTGGATGGACAGCCGTTCAGCAGCGCGACGGGCGATTCCACTCGTCGGCGCCTATCCCGGAATCTCGCCTCCCTCTCGGCTGCGGCTGTGGTCAGCAAGGCCCTGACCTTCGCGGGGGCCCTCGTCGTCGCGCGCATCCTCGGGCCTCGCACCCTCGGTCCCTTGGCCGTGGCCCAGACCTTCGCCATGGGCGCATCCATGTTTGCTGACCTCGGATTGACCGTGGTATCGATGCGCGACATCGTCCGGCGTCCTCGGGAACTCTCGCGAGTCGTCAGCATCACACTCGCAGTGCAGTGCACCGCAGCGTTGCTCCTTACCGCCGTCCTTTTGGTCTTGGCAGCCGTGGCGCCGTTCCCAAGTGGATCAGGACGCCTTCTCGTCCTTTCCTCGCCATTGCTCATCGTCATGGCGTTAAGCACCGTGTACGCGCTCCAGGGCGTCGAGGCCATGGGTCTCGTCGCGCTGGCGCGTCTGCTCGGCGTGGTTATCACCGCCGTGGGAATGGTCGTCTCCGTAATTGTCACGGGTAGCACGGCCTGGGTGGCAGTTATGTCCTGGGTAGGTCTGCTAGCCGCCGATGCCTTTGCGATCACCGGCCTAAGGCGTCGCCACGGCCTGCGCCTCACGGGCATTCGCCTAGCCGAATGCGTCGCGCTCGTTCACAGGGCAACGCCTTTCATCGTCAACGGAGCCCTTGCCATCGCCCTAATGATCGTCGACACGGCGAGCCTAAGCTTGTTCGGGACCGCCACCGACGTGGGGATCTATGGTGTCGGATGGAGCCTCAGTTTTGGCGCTGCGGGAATCCTCGTCCTGGTGACCGATGCGTCGTTCCCCGAGATGGTGCGACGCTGGCACGAATCTCCTCGCCGCCTCCGCCAGTTCTCAGACGAGGTGATTTCCATGCTGTCCCGGCTGACCTTCGCTGGGGCGGCCCTGGTTTCGATGGAATCGTCCGGGATCGTCCGGCTACTCCTCGGCTCGAGCTTTCGCGGGACGGCGACGGTCCTGGCGATCCTGATATGGATCGTCCCAGTTGGCGCTATAAGTATGATGCACAGCTTCGGCATGCTCGCCTCCGGTGCCCAGAAAGCCCTCGTCCGCCGCCGACTGATAGCGGTGTCGTTTGCCTTAGTGAGCTGCCCGATCGCCGCTGTCTACGGGGGTCCTCCTGAGGTAGCCCTGGTTATCCTCGGCGCTCACGTCCTGGAGACCTCTCTGTTCGCTATCCGCAATGCCAGAACGGGTAGCTCTTCCCCGCTGAGGCCGTGGCTTAGCCAGGTAGACTTCCTCGCCATTCCCCTCGTTGCGCTCTTATCCCTCAATCTGGCTTGGAGCACCCGGCCCCTGCCTGTCGCAATAGTGGTCTGGGCCATCGCCACCCTGGGAGCGGAAACGCGCCGCGGCTTCTCAACTGCGCGCGCCCTTCTCGCATGGCGGCGCTCCGCGGTCCCGGTGGTCCCGCAAGAGCCTTCGGGTGCTCCTCCAGCCGGCGGCTAGGGTTGGTTCGTGCTGAGCCCGCCTAAGAATCCGTTGGGCAAGAATCCCCAGCTTTCCATCTGTATACCCACCCACGACGGCAGGGCGGTGACGCTCGAACAGACACTGCAAAGCATCCACGCACAACTGGGCGACTCACCGCCAGGGACCATCGAGGTGTGCATCTCCGACGGCGGATCCCGCGATGGCACCGTGGCAATGGTCGAGCGCATCCACTTCGAATTCGGGACCACCCTTAAATACGAACGTGCCACCGTGGACGGCGGGTTCGCGGCGCACGAGATGAGGTCGGTGGACATGGCGTCGGGGAGGCACTGCTGGCTGTTCAGCTCAGATGACGCCATCGCACCCGGCGGTATCGAGACCGTCCGCCGCGTCTTAGATGCAGACCCCGACATCCTCGGGCTCTCCTTCCCGTTTGTCACCTATGATCGCGAGCTGATCGGCCCGATCGTCGGCACAAAGGCGGAGGCCGAGGATGCCAAGTACTTCCCCCGTCCCTGGCGGCACCCCCGGCAATTCGAGAGCCGCCGTGAGGTGGCTAGGGAGTTAGGTGTACTTTTTTCCTACCTCGCCAGCCACGTGGTTCGCGGCGACGCCTGGGCCTATGCCCGGGCGACCGTGGAGTTGGAGGGTGGACTCCACTCCAAACCATTTCCTCACATCGAGATATTTTCTCGGATGCTGGACACTGGTGAAAGCTGGAGGTGGATCCCCCAACAGGTCGTTCTACGGAGGGGCGAGAATGATTCCTGGACGCCTCGCGTGTTTGACGGCAATCAAGCTCGTTATTGGATGGAGATGCTCGGTGAGCTGAAGAGGCTGTACCGGGACCTGTCGGGCCAAGACGCTGCCGTCTGCCGGATATTGATGAACCGATGGCGTTTCAATGTTGCCAAGCCGGGACACCTTCTCGCGAACCGGCGCGTCTACGGCTCGACCTACACAGGTTGGGCCGAAATGGTCGTCGGCTACACTCGCTCACTGTGGCAGAGCCCCCAATACTGGGTTAGCGCCCTCCCCGTGCTGCTCATCCCGCCTGCTCTTCTACCTTTCGCAGTGTTCATTCAGCACGTTAAGGATCAACGTCTTGGGCGGTGATTTCCGTCACCGTGCTGACCTCCCACCGCGCGGCAAGAGGTGGACCACGATCACGCGTGCACCAAGTGGTCAAGATCAACTACGCGAGACCCGAGCAGTGCACGAGACGGACGCGGGGCGGGTCACGCCTCCCCATGAAGCCACCAGCGACCGAATACACTCGGCAGGATGATGAGCCGCTTATACCACGCCGCGCGATGGTTGTTCTCACAGTCAGAGCCGTCTAATCGATCCCAACAACTCGTAGACGCAGGCATTGTAACAATGGGCCGACACTCCTACCTGCTTCCGGTTGTTCACTACCATCCGGGCGATACCGCTAAGGTAATAATTGGTGCGTTTAATTCAATAGCCGCTGGCGTTGAACTTATCCCTGGTGGCAACCATCGCACTGATTATGTCAGCACCTATCCGTTCCGGGCCCGTTGGAACCTAGATGGCGCGTACACAGATGGGCACCCTTGGTCGAAGGGCGATATTACCATTGGCAATGACGTGTGGATCGGTCATGGTTCTCGTGTACTTGGCGGTGTGACCATTGGTGATGGCGCCGTGGTGGGTGCTTATTCCGTACTTTCCAAGGATGTTGAACCTTATGCTGTAGTTGCTGGCCATCCTGCCAAAGTACATCGTTACCGTTTCTCGGCCGAAGAAATTTCCGCGTTGCTACATATTGCATGGTGGAACTGGCCTGACGAAGTAATCATAGAGCGTCTGGAGGATATTGTCAATCACGATATCGATGCTTTTGTAAGGAGGTATGCAGGAGTCGAATGAGTGCGAGAGGAGCGCCACACGCGTCATTCCCTCAGATGGGCTTATGGTAAACAAGGAAGGAGTTGTAGCAGCCTACCGACAAACTCAACGCCCCTCCTCGGCAGCGCGGCGCAATGCGTTCACCCATCCGGTCACGGTGCGGTCCCAGGTCATGGTTTCCGCTCGAGCGCGTCCCGCGGCACGGAGGTCCTCGGCGGTCGCCGGGTTAGCCAAGAGCTCGGCCAAGCCTTTCTCTATAGCCGCGGCGGTGGGCTCCACGACCACGCCGGCCTCGTCCACCACCTCGGGCAGGGAGCCGCCGTTTGAAACCAACGTGGGGGCCCCGCAGGCCATGGCCTCGAGCGCGACCAAGCCGAACCCCTCGTAAAGGCTAGGCACGCAGAAGGCATCCGCCCCTCCCATCAGAGCGACGAGCTGGCGCTGCGGCACCGGGGACGGAATACGCACGACTCGGCCGGGGGCACCCGGCAGGTCCTCGGCCGCAGCACGCTCGAGGTCCGCCGGATCGGAGCGGTCAGGTGAGCCTGCTCCCACGATGACGAGGTCGTGTGGAAACCCTCGCTGAGCCAGACCGGCCATCGCGATTCGGAGCGAGGCGAGATTCTTGCGGGGCAGCAGCGATCCAACGTAGAGCACGTACGGGCGGGCCTCCCGCTTGGCCACCCCCGCGACGATCGCCGCCCCGTCGCCCCGGCCGGGGCGAAACCTACGCAGGTCGACGCCATAAGGGACAATGTCGATACGTTGAGCGTCCGTGCCGTAGGCGGCCACCACCTCCTTTGCCGCCACTGACGAGGGGACCAGCACACGGGTGGCGAATGCCATGCACTGCCGGGCCGCTGCTTCGTGCATCTCCGCCCAGGTCGCCAGCAGTTGCTCACGTAGCTCCGGAACGTGCCAACTCACCTCGTGGAAGACCACCACAGCCGGGCTGTCCACCGCCGGGGGTGGGCTATGACCGTTGACCAGCCAGACGTCAGGGCGACGAGGAGTGTTTAGGCGCCGGTGGGGCACGTAGCGGGGCTCGGCGAAGCAGAGGTCCACCTGGTTGGAGAGCCTCTTGAGCAGTTCGAGCCAGACCCGCCCGTGACCATGGGTCTTGCGCCGGCGCGGGAGCCCCGAGCCTGCGACCACTCGCAGCCGCGCCCTGTTCGGACTCATGAGGAGGCGGGGCGGTCCTTCAACAAGATGAGATCGGTGAATGAACGATCCGGATAGAGCGTCTCGAGGGTGCCGACCTCACTCGCCGGCACCCCAGAAGTATGCCCCTCGGCGAGCAAGTCGCGGGCGTCGATGACGGTGTCGTAGCACTCGGCCACGATCGAGTGGAAAAGCTCCAGGTCCCCCCCCAGGCGTAACCCATAGGGCCAGTACTCGCTGATCACGGGAACAGCACTGGCAGTGAGGCGGGGCGCCCCCTTGAGCACGTAGCCCTCGTGGCCCTGGCAGTCCACCCAAACCACACCAACACTCGACCAATCGATGTCCAGGTGGACCAGTAGATCGTCGAGACGCCAAAGATCGATGTCGATCATCGAGCGCCCGAGTGGTTCCACGTCGAGCGCCCGCTCGTTGCGGACCCAGACCCGGTGATCGCCGGAGTTCCAGGTCGACAGGCCCAACTGGCCGGTGCCGGTGGTATCGGAGATGGCGGCGCGCACCGTGGTCACCCTGCCCTCCAAGCCGTTGGCCAGTACGTTGCAGCGAAGCAGTTCGTAGTTCGTCGGCTCGGGCTCCACCGCGAGCGCGTGGCTCGCCCCGAAACGCGCCACGGCGGGGATGGTGCTGGTCCCCAAGTTGGCACCGATGTCGACGAAGGTACGACCGCGGAGCTTGTGGCCGTATCGCTCGAGGACCGCTAACGCGCCAGCCATGACCGCTTCCTCAAAGTCGCCGGCGACAAACGTCTCACGCGACACGACGTGGTCGCCCGTGTTCAGATAGTAGGTGAGCCCATTGCTCTGCACAGCAACCACCGGAGTGGCGTAGTGGGCCAGGTCGAAGAAGGCCCGACGCAATACCATCCGCCTTCCTCCCCGGTTGAACGCCAGGCCCACGGCAAAGGTCCTAGCCGCCCCCAGGACGCGCCGCCACCGGCCGCCGGCAGTCAGCGCCGGGGGAATGATCCTCACAGCGGCGACCATACAACCAGTTGCCGATCCGGCCGAAACCGCCGACCGGTAGTATGTTGAAGCCCGTGAGTTGTCGGACTGTTGCAGCGCCGAGCGGGCAGGGAGACGACTGCTTGTGGAGCTACGCCGCTATTTGGGAATGCTGCGCCGACGCCTCTGGCTGGTGGCGATCCTCGCCGTCGTGGGAGCCATCGTCGGCGACCTCCTGACCCCGCAACTCCCCGTCTACGCGGCCACTGCGACCATTTATATCGGGCCGAGCAACTTCACCGTCGCCCCTGGCGCCGCTCCCTACGCCGGTGAGCAGCAGGCCCTCCTTGACAGCCTAGTTCCCACCTACTCCAAGATGCTGGCCAGCCAACCCATCGCCGCTTCCGCGCTTCAGAGCATCGGCCTGCGACGCTCGCCGGCCAGCGTGCTGGCCGACACCCAGGTGTCGGTGGAGACCAACACCTCGCTTCTCCAGCTCACAGTGACCGATGGCAATCCGTTGGTCGCCGAGGAACTCGCCAACGCCATGGCCAACGCCTTCTCCTCGAAGGTCAAGTCCCTTCAGTCCCAGCCGGGACAAGGCACGGTTCCCGCCGCGCCCGCCTACATCTTCGAGCGCGCCTCTGTGCCTGGCGCTCCCCTCCCGCCCAAGACCGAGGGCAACATCATCCGCGGCGGTTTGGCCGGCCTGGTGGTAGGCGTTGGCTTGGCAGGGCTGCTCGAATACCTCGACGTCACCATCAAGGGTGCCGCCGACGCTGAGCGGCAGCTACAGCTTCCGGTACTGGGCGTCATTCCCTTCCGGCGGCAAAATGCCTAGATGGATCCCTGGAAGAAGGACCAGCAAGAAAGAGGCGTTTGTCAGCCCCGTGGCGCACGCCGAAGCCTTCCGAATCCTTCGTTCCAATCTCGACGTCGCCTTGGCCGAGCTGTCACACCCGACGATCCTCGTGACCAGCGCAAGTCCCGGCGAGGGCAAGACGGCGACCGCGGTGAACCTCACACGTGCCCTTACCCTGGCCGGCCGCCGGACAGTTCTCGTCGATTTTGACCTGCGCCACCCCGATACCCACAACCACCTGGGAGCTGACAACCTCGTCGGGGTCTCCGACGTTCTCAACGGCGATCGGTCCCTTTCCGAGTGCCTCCAGTTCATAAAGGTCGACACCGAGCGCCAAGGGTCGGATGGCACCAAGGGCTTCTATTTCCTCCCGACGGGTCCTTCAGTGTCCAACCCTACGGAGCTGCTCGACGGCCGGCGCACGTCGGTCCTCCTCGCCGCCCTAGCCGAGCAGGCTGATCTCGTGCTCGTCGACACGCCGCCCCTTCTTCCCGTAGCCGACACACTCGTGATCGGTCGCCGCGTCTCGGGTGCCATCCTGGTCGTGGAAACGAGGAGGACTCCCATCGCGGCCATTCAGCACGCAAAAAACGCCCTGCTGCAAAACCAGACCCGACTTGTCGGGATCGTCGTGAACAAGTTGCAGCCCCGAGACGGCCGAAGCGAAGACGGGTACGGGTACGGCTACGGCTACGGCTACGGCTACGGTCCGCTGGAAACGGAGGTGCCCTCGAGCAACAGGGCCGCCCCTGGCCACCGATCGTTGCCCAATACATAGTCGCCAGTAAGCGGGATCCGTAGGCCGCCCCTGGCGTCAACCCGCCGACTCCACCGCGCGGCGGGTCCAGTCCCAGGTGGCCCGCACTCCATCTGTTACACCAACTTGGGGTGACCACCCGGTCGCCTGGCGCAGCAGCAAGCAATCGAGTCCGGTAGCTGGAACGTCGATTCCCCGGCCGCCCACCCGCCTGATCCTGGCCGTGCGTCCGGCCACCGTCTCGATGATGGCAAGAACGTTGTCGAGCGATGTGGACGTGCCCGAGCCGACGTTGTAGATCCCAGGCCTGGGCGCCTCGAAGGCGGCTGCGATCGTCGCTTCTGCGGCATCGACGACGTAGACGAAATCCCTGCGGGTGGTCAGGTCGCCGTAGACCACCACTTCTCGGTGCTGGGCCAGAGCATCGCACCAGGCAGCGATGACACCCTGACCTCGACGGGCCAACTGACCGGGACCGTAGGGGTTCGCATAGCGAAGGATGATCGGTTCGAAGCCATATTGCTGTGCGAAGAACCCGGCGTAGCGCTCCACGGTGAGCGAGCTTTGGCCATGGACACTGATTGGTCTCGTCGGATGGCTCTCTGGGGTGGGGAAGTGGTCGGCTACCCCGTAGACGGTGCCGCCCGACGACGCCACCACGACCCGCCGCGTCGAGGTAGGCCGCATCAGGTCGAACACCGCGACGGCGGGGACCACGAGGCCGGTGATGGAGCCTCCGGGATCGCTCTTCGCCGTCGCCGGTGTGCTCTCCCCAGCCAGATAGAAGACGATCTCCGCCGCCTCGATCAGCTCTTGGAGGCCTTTGCCCGGTGGGACCGCTCCTTCAATCAGATCGACGGTGCCAGGACCGGAGTGCTGTGTCGCCAACATCCCTGGGTTGAACGAGCGACTGTAGACACTGACCGCGTGACCCCTCAGCGCCAGAACCTCGGCGACGTGGCTCCCGATAAACCCCCCACCGACGACCAGGCAAGTGGTCATGGCCGCAGGAAAGGTTGTTGGCGGACCATCCTGGCGACGAAGCGAGGATTGTGGCGGGCGTAACGCTTCCATAGCCGTCCGGGGTCGCGCGAGAGCCGGTACAGCCATTCGAATCCCGACGACTGGATCCAGCGGGGCGGCTCAGGCACGAGACCGGCGTGGATGTCGAAGGCCGCCCCAACTCCTAGAAGGGCACTGGCCTCGAGCCGGTCGATGTTCTCAGCCATCCAGCGTTCCTGCTTCGGCGTCGAGAGCCCGACCCAGACGAGATCGGGGCCGGCGGCGTTGATTTGCCCGACGAAGTCGGAGTTTTCCTGCTCGGTGAGGGGCCGGAAGGGTGGCGACATGCATCCCACTACCTCGAGTCCGGGAAACCGTGACCGGAGGCGGTCAGCCAGCAGATGAGGCGTGTCAGGGGCGCCTCCGTAGAAGTAGGAGGTCCAGCCCTGTGTCGCGGCCAATCTGCACAGCGCCACCATCAGGTCGGGTCCACGTACCCGGCCCATGCCCGTGGCGCCGGCGGCCCGGCCAGCCCACACCATGGGGGCGCCATCGGGGACTGTCAAGCCCGACTGGTTGTGGATCGCCATCAGTTCGGGGTCTTCCTGGCTTTCCATCACCCCGTGAACTCCGGTGACACATACGTAACGGCGCTCTTTGCGCTCGATCCAGCCGGCGACCGTCGCCACCGCGGCAGGCAGGGACGTGGCACTGATACCGACGCCAAGGACGTCCACACGCCCGACGGAGGAAACCACGCGCGCTAGGGACGCGCCTGGGACGGACCAGGCCGGGCGGGCAAGGCGACCGCCTGGTCGTACCAATCGGTCACCCGGTTGGCGAGGCGCATTGCGCTCCAGCGATCACTTGGTGGATGCCGGGTAGCACGGCCCACTGCGGCGGCCAGGAGGCGAGGAACATCGCCCCTCGGCGCCACAGCCAGTCCAGTGGTGCCTTCAATCAACAGTGGCGGACCGCCCACATCCAGACAGACGACAGGGCATCCCAGCCGGACCGCCTCGGCCACGGTGAAGGGAGAAGCGTCGTGCATGCTCGGGAACAACAGGACGTGCGCCTCGTCGAGAGCGCTGCGGAGGTCGTCCATGGGGCGATGCCCCAGGAACCGTAGCCTCTGCTCGAGGCCAAGGCGTCGCGCCCGGCGTTGCAAACCACGCAGCTCCGCACCGACACCGAAAAAGTCCAGGCGCCAGTCGGGACTGAGGAGCGCCAGGGTGTGAAGTGCCAGGTACGGGCCCTTCCACGACGACAACCGGGCGGCGAAGACGGCCCGGCGACCCAAGTCGCCTCCGAGCTCAGGACGAGGGACTACCCGCTTGGGAGGCGCCGGCGGCATCGCCACATGGGGCTCGACTAGCACGCGCCCGGCGACTGCCGCGAAGCGTTCAGCGGTGTGCTCGTTGACACCCACCACGAGGCACCCCTGGCGACGGACCTGACGGGCGGTCCAGATGCGGATCGGACGGGTCACCGCTTCGCGCGCCAACTCTCGCACGATCCCCTGGGCCGACATGTAACGGACCAATCGCCACGGGACGGGAGCAGTACCTCCGACCGGTCCCCACACCACCGGAACCCGGTCGAGGAAATGCACTGCTGCGGGTAGCCAGTCGTTGCCGAACGTCACGTGATGGGCGACATCCACATCGTCCTGCAGACAGCGGGCCACTCGCCACGCCCGGTACTGCCAGGCCAGGTACTCGACGTGGCCGAGCCCGAGGCGACCTTCGAATGCTCCCAGCACGGCCATACCCCGAACGGGGATCACCCGAACCGAGCCGATGCCCTCCGCTGCCAGGTCACGGCGCAGCTCAGCAGCAGTACCCACCTGGGTCAGCAGAATGACCTCGTGCTGGCGGGCCGCGGCGCAGAGCAGTTCCCATCCCACTCTGGGCTCGGAACCCCGTTGCTTCGCGCATTGGTAGGCGCTCAGAAGGACGCGCACGCCCGGCCCTGTCGGTCCCGCATCGACGAGTAGGCATCGACCAGGGCCCGCAACCCGTGGGCCGGCGTGTAGCGATCTTCATAAAGCGCCCGCGCGTTGGCGCCGATGGCGTCGACCACCTCATCGTCGGCCAAAGCGACAAGGGCGGCTCCCCATGCCTCGGCGTCGTCGAGCGGGACCAGCCAGCCTGGCCCGAGGGCACCGACGATCTCAGCCGGAGTCGCCACGTCCGATGCCAGGACGGGAACGCCCGAGGCCATCGCCTCGACGATGACCGTACCGAAGGTCTCGTACCACTGTGAGGGGAAGACCAACGCCCGCGCCTGCAACATCTGTCGACGAAGGTCGGCAGCGGGCACCCACCCAGGGAACTCGACTCCGGGCACCGCCCTCGCCTCCAGTTCGGCGCGCAGGGGCCCCTCGCCGGCGACGACCAGTCGGAGCCCCTTCGACGCCAGTCCGGAGCGGATCCACCCCTCGACCAGGAGGGCCACTCCCTTTTCGGGAGCCAGCCGGCCGGCGTACAACACCATCCGCGATGCCGACGGTGGAGCGGAGCGCGGTCCTGGGTCGGCGACCACGTTGGCCTTGATGGTCAGCCGCTCGGGTGGAAAACCGGCCCGCACGAACAGGTCCCGGACGAATCTGGAATGGACCAGGAACCGGTCGACCGTATCAAAGCTGCGGCGATGGCGCGCCAAACTAATGGTCGTTGCCGCCAATGCAGATGCCAGGAGCGAGCCCCGATAACAGCGGTGGGCAACGGCTTGCCAAGGACCGCGCCCCAAGCAATCGGTGCAGGCCATGCCATCGCGGAAGAGCGCGGCGTTGGCACAGATCAGGCGATAGTTGTGCAGCGTCATGACAGTCGGCACGCCTGTGTCGTGGAGCGCATGGAAGACCGCCGGCGACAGCGCGAACCACGTGTTGTGGACGTGGGCGACGTCGGGCCGGAACTGGCGGGCGGTGGCGGCCATCGACCACCTACGGTAAGGGTTCGAGGCCGCAGATCCCAAGGCTGCGACGGCCGCCGGGCCCCTCCCGGGGTTGACTACCCTGACCCGTTCGACGATGTGGCCGGCGCCTTCGAGCAGGGATGCCTCGGCGTCGGCGAGGGAGTCCTCCCCGCCGGGCTGGGTGTAACGATTATGGACCTGGAGGACCCTCACCGGCCCACAGCCAAAGCTTCCTCGCTTTGTGACCTCGAGAGGTTTGGCCCGCGCAACTCGGCGACGCGGGAGCTCATGTGGCCGAGCGCCCAGAAGTAGGGCAGAGCACCGAACGGCGACTCCAAGATGACCCCCACGCTGGCCGCCACGGGCAAGGCGACCGCGGCCATGATCGCGAGAATGTCGACGTCGCTGAGCTCGGGCGCTCGGCGGCGCAGGGAGATGGCGAGGTGAAGACCGCCGACGATGACGAGCGCGTCCAGGCAAAGGCCGACCAGCCCCGTCCGGGCCCAGGTTCCCAGGAAGTAGTTGTGAGGAGATCGCACGTCGGGGTTGGGACCTCCGAGGAGGAGGACGTCCGCACCTGACGCGTGCATGAAGTCCGGACCGAAGCCGACGCCAAGCCACTCCCGGCGCGCAGACGGCTCGAGGTAGTTCACCACGGCGTTCCAGGCCTGGGCGCGTGCATGGGTGGTGTTGACTGCCCCCCCGACGTTGGGGCCAGCCGAGACAAACGGGACGTAGCCTTGGAGACCGGAGACGAAGCGCTGGTAGCCGAAGGTGTGACTCACGCCCAGGTAGAGCAGCGGCAGGCACATGATTGCCAAGGGCACCAGCGCCTTTGCCCGGCCGGCCCACCGCGAGCGGCGCCGCTGCACGGCGAGCAGCGCCACGACGACGAGGAGGGCGCCGAGCGCGAGCAGAGCGGCGCGCTCTCTGAGGGCGAGGGTGAGGACGGTGCTCCATCCCACGTAGACGACGTTTCGGGCGACGCGCCGGCCCGAGAGGGCACGGTGCAGGGCGAGCGCGGCGAAGATGGCACATACTGTTCCGTCGAAGTCGTTGCGGGGCTGGAAAGGATGTATCTGGCCCATGGTCGGGATCGCCAAAAACACTGACGGTGCTAGCAGCGCCACGGTTATCCAGACTCCGTGGAAGACGAGCAAGGCGTCGACGGCCCGCTGCATCTTCAACTGCGCCCGAGCCGGTGGTGCGGTCACGAGGAAGGCCGCAACCCCATACAGGTACGGCGCTCCGTCGCGGAGCGCGTCCTGGGAGAACGAGCCGGTCACGAACTCGAGGAGAACCCAGAAGATGAGCGCGACGAGCGCCGGGCGCATCCACGTCCCGTCCCTGACCGGGCCCCGGGTACCAGCGCGACCCCCGAGGGCGGCTTGGAGCACGAGGCCGCCGAGGACGATATCGGTTATGTAGGGCGGGTGTCCGGTCGGGAGGTAGCTGCCCCACTTCGAGGTGGCCAAGAGGAAAAGGGCCAGCGCGAACACGCCGTAACGCCGGCACCATTCTCTGGTCGGCGAGGAAAGGGCGCCGCTAGGGGCCAGCTCGATGGTCACCGGGAGCGCAGCCAGGTACTGGACGGGTAATGGTCGCCGGCGCCGCTGTCGAGCCCGTCAGCCAAGCGCCGGGGCACGTAGTCGGGTAGCACCAACGCAAGGCGGTCGGGGGCCCGGTCGTGGAGTAGGGACTGGCAGCAGAGCAGCTCGAAATGGGGATTGCCGGTGAGCAGGCCTGCCAGTAGCGCCGTCTCCTGCCAGTCCCACAGGTCCCCCAGGACCAGCGGCGAGTAGAGGTACGGCAGGTAGATGTCGTGAATGTGGACGATGACTCCGGGAACAAGGCTCGGGATGATCTCCAGGTAGAGGCGGCCCAACTCCGAACCGGTTTTGAGAGCGTGGGTGGAGTCGATAAAAAGTAGGTCACCGCTTTCCAGGCTGGCGAACAGGCCAGCGGGGGCGGCCTGGGCCGGTTGACACATGACCTCGACGCCCTGAAGCAATCGCACCCGCTCGGAGGCATAAGGATCAATGCTGACTATATGCGTGGAGCCCCGACCCTCGGTCTGGTTGCTCGAGGCGGCGTCGGACATCACGGCGGTAGAGGCGCCACTGCCCACTTCGACCACGCGACGCGGAACCAGGGATCTGATGACGCAGTGCAGGACTTGGGCCTCGATCAAACCGTAGCGAAATGGTATTCCCCGCTCGGCGAGCGCGGGGAGGAAACTGAACCCGCGTACCTCGTCCAGGTAAGGCTCGCATACTGTCGAAAGCCACCGGAGCTGGCCGTCCACCTCCCAGGGCAAGCCGGCGATCTGCGTGGGGTGTCGCCAGAGCTCCGGATGGCGGTCCAGCCAGGCACGGTCAGCCACGGACGAGTAGAAGTGGCGTGGCAGGACATGGACGCCGACCCGCTCGAGGAACCGGAACGCTCCGACGGCGAGCTGCTTCCTCCGCTCCTGCCCCGGATCCTGCACCGGGGCCGGGCGGCTTCCGGCATCACGAACCTGCTCAGCTGCCATAGCTCAGGTTTTGGCGAGTTCCGTCGCAACCTGGTCATAGACCCACTCGTAGGTCGTGGCCAGGCCGTCCACCAGGGGTGTGCTCGGTTCCCAGCCGTAGCGCTCGCGGATCAGGGTGTTGTCGCTGTTGCGACCGCGTACGCCTTGAGGAGCGTCGAGCTCGTAGCGCCGCTCCAGGCTGACGCCGGCGATGCCCTCGACGATGCTCACCAGTTCGTTGATGCTGACCAGCTCCGAGCTGCCGAGGTTGACGGGCTCCGCGTAGTCGTCCCTCACGATCGTGAAGGTGCCTTCGACACAGTCGGTGATGTAGGTGAAGCTCCGGGTCTGCTCACCGTCACCCCAGATGCTGATCTCGTGTCGACCCGAGACAACCGCCTCTGCCACCTTGCGACATATGGCGGCCGGCGCCTTCTCTCTTCCACCCGACCACGTCCCGTCAGGACCGTAGATGTTGTGGTAGCGGGCCACCCGGGTCTCCAAACCGAAGTCCTCGAGGAAGTGGCGGCACATGCGCTCGACGAAGAGCTTCTCCCAGCCGTAGCCATCCTCGGGCATCGCCGGGTAGGCGTCCTCCTCCTTCAGGGGCACGGCTTCAGGCTCGGACTGCTTGTCTGCGGCGTACACGCACGCTGACGAGGAGTAGAAGAAGCGCCTTGCCCCGTGGTCCCGCGCGGCGACGAGCATGTGAGTGGTGGGAAGCACGGAGAGCATGCACGCCGCCTTGTTGCCCTCGATGAAACCCATACCGCCCATGTCCGCGGCGAGGTGGTAGACGTCGTCCGCCCCCTCGGCCACCCTCGTACACGTGGCCCGGTCGGAAAGATCGCCCACCACGTTCTCGGCATCTTCGCCGACTTGGAACCACTCCGTCAGGGGCTTGATGTCGACGGCTCGAACCGTCGCCCCCTCACCGAGTAGGGCCCGGACCAGATGGCCTCCGATGAAGCCGCCGGCCCCGGTCACAACGGCGTCGGGCATCTAGTCAGTTCTCCTAGGCGGTCTCACGGGGGGGTCACGTCACCCACGGCATGAGGAGCGTAACCGGTCACACGCTGCAGCCCGGACCCACCTCGGGTAGTCCGGCACCGATGCCGCTACGGTAGCCTGGGTGAACGTGGGGGGCCGGGTGTACGTCGCGCCGTGATCTCAGTCGTGATGCCTGCCCACAACGAGCAGGGCTACCTGGCGGCGGCCGTCGAGCGCGTCGTGAACGGCCTCCGGGATCGCCCGGAGCCATTCGAGGTAATCGTCTGCGAGAACGGGTCGACGGACCTCACCGCGAAGATTGCCTCCGAGTGCTGCCGTCTGCACCCAGAGCTCAAGGTCGTGGCCCTGCCTGAGGCCGACTATGGACGAGCCCTACGGGCCGGCTTCCTGGCCTCGGCCGGCGACCAGGTGGTCAACTTCGACGTCGACCTCGTCGATCTCGGCTTCCTCGACGCGGCATTGACTCTCAGCCGGACCGTCGACTCCCCGGTCATCGTCGTGGGCAGCAAACGCAGCCCCGGGTCCAGCGACCAGCGCCCGGCGGGGCGCCAGATCGTGACCGCCATCTTCTCGCTGGTGTTGCGGAAGGGATTCGGCCTGCGGGTGAGCGACACCCACGGCCTCAAGTTGTTGAGCAGGGCACCGCTCGTTCCCGTCGTCGCCGCCTGCCGGTTCGGCGGCGACATCTTCGACACCGAGCTCATCCTGCGCGCCGAGCACGCCGGGCTGGAAGTCATGGAGATCCCGGTCACCGTCGTCGACCAGCGCCCGCCGCGAACCTCGATCGTTCGTCGGATACCCCGCTCCCTGCTCGGCCTGGCTCGGCTTCGAGTGACCCTGTGGCGCGAACGGAAGCTCGAGCATTCGAGGAAACGGCTTTGACGAGCGGTATCAATCTCTATGTTATAGGCTGAGAACGCTTGAGAAGTGGGCGGGACTTGCCCGGCACATCGCTATCGCGAAGGTGGAGAACCGCACGTGGTCGTGAACCCGTGTACGGTTAGGGCCACCCACGGCAGGAGTTGGTTCATGGCTTACAGAGAGACGGGACACCGAGCGGCTCGGCCGGTTGCCTCCATCCTCGCCGTCTTCGCGCTGGCCTTCGGTGCCCTCGGGCTGATCGCCGAGATCCCGACAGCCGCCGCCGCCCAGACCGCGACCACCTGCCCGACGAACCCCTACCCCCCGCACGGCACCATCGTCAGCTGCGCCACGACGACCACGGGTCCGGGCACCCTGACCGGCCAGAACCCCGGCGGGACTGTCACCACGGTCAGCACCGCCGCCACCACCGTCACCCCCGCCAACGCGGCGGCGCTGCCGACAACGGCCGCCGGCAGCCACGGCGGCGCCCTGGCGTTCACCGGTTCCAACGCCGGCCACCTGGTACTCATCGCCATCGTCCTGCTCCTCATCGGCATCGTCATCATCAAGCTCAACCGGCTCAGGCGCCTCCAGCACTAGCCCTAATGACCCCGCCTTCTGACCTGGGGACGGTCGGCGCCCAGCGTGATGTGGGACGGCCGGTGCTGCGCGCAGTCACGACAGCCCCGCTCACCGTTGCCGGTGGCAGGGACCACCTCGAGCTCCCGGCCACCGCCGATGCGGCCGATGCGGCCGCGGACCGCCTGCGGATAGCGCCGTCGCAGTGGCTCGGCATCGCCGAATCGTGGCATTCGGCGCAGCGTCACCCTGGACCGGTCGCCATGGACACGGTCGTCACCGCCGCCGTGGTGGCGCTTGTGACCGCGTCGAGCCGGGCGGCCCTAACGGGCGCAGCGGTATTCATGGTCAGCGGCCTCGCCCTCGGGCTGTGGCTCCGGCGAACCTGTGTCGAAGCTCAAGGTGTGTCCTGGTACGGCCGGCGCCTCCTCCCCGCCGCGCTGGTCACCGCTGCTGCGCTCGGGGCACTCCGACCGCGGGGCGTGCCGACAGGTCAGGCATGGGGTGCCGTCGCCGCTGGATCGGCCGCGTTGTTCATCCTCCATTTCTTGCTCTGGCTTGGCATCGCCGGTGCCCGCCGCCACGGCCACGGCCTGCGCCCCACCCTGGTGGTGGGCAGTCAGGATCACGTCGCCCAGTTCCGCCGGCGCCTCGACAAGTTCCCCGAGGCCGGGCTGCGTTTCCGGGCCGCTCACGTGAGCACATCGGGACAGCCTGCGATCGGCGGCGGTGGGCAAGCGCTGGTCGACCGCCTGCTCGGGGACCACGAAATCGGCCATGTGCTCCTGGCGGCCGACGGTATGGACGAGAGGTTGATGCGAAGCTTCGTCCGCTTCAGCGGCGGGCGGGCCGACGCCAGCGTGGTCATACCCCTCGGTGGCTTGTGCGCCGCTCAGGTGGCCACTCGGCTCGGTGACCTCGGCCTGCTCCCAGTGCGCCTTGCCACCCCAACCGGAAGCGCCACCGCCAAGCGCTTGGTCGACGTTGTCGGTGCGAGCCTTCTCCTGCTTGTCACCAGCCCCCTTCTCCTTGCCGTCGCCCTCGGCATCCGCATGTCGGATGGGGGGGCCGCCATCTTTCGCCAAGAGCGGGTGGGGCGCGAAGGGCGCGTGTTCACCATGTACAAGTTCCGTTCCATGGTGGTCGGTGCCGAGGGGCGCCGGCCCGCCCATCTGGGCGCCAACGTCAACGACGGTTTGCTGTTCAAGCTCGAATGCGACCCGCGGGTCACCCGGGTCGGAGCCTTCATCCGCCGCCTTTCCATCGACGAGCTCCCCCAGCTGGTAAACGTGGTGAAAGGTGACATGAGCCTCGTTGGGCCCCGTCCCCTTCCCGTAACGCCGGACGAGTTCGAGCCCGGTGCCCAGGTGCGCCATAGCGTGTTACCGGGCATCACCGGGCTCTGGCAGGTCAGTGGGGGCAACGCCTTGCGCTACGGCGACATGCTCGACCTCGACCTCACCTACGTGCTCACCCGCAGCCTGGGCACCGATCTCCGGCTAATCGCCCGCACCGTGCCTGCCCTCCTCGTGCGCCGCGCCGCCTACTGAGCGCCGGTCCCCAAGGGCCACGGCGCCTGATCGTCCTCCACGTCCTCGAAGCTGTCCGGGGTGGGACCTCGCGCCACGTCCTGGACGTGGTGCGCTGGGCCGAAGGTGTCGAGCACCATGTCGCCGTACCATCCCCGGGCCGGGTCGCGACGGCTTCGGGGGCGGTCACGGACACCCTGGCGCTGGCGGCCATGGACGCGGCCGGGGCCGGTCTTCACCGCGTCGACATGCGCCGCTCGCCCGCCCATCCGGCCAACGCTGTCGCCGTAGCCCACCTGCACCGCCTGGCTCGCGCCGTCGGCGCCGAAGTGGTCCACGGACACAGCTCGATCGGGGGCACTCTGGGGCGCGTCACGGCACGCCTGACCGGTGCGGCGGCCGTCTACACGCCCAACGGCTTGGCCTCGGGGAGGGGCGCCCTGGCCGTCGAAAGGGTCCTCGGCGCCTGGACCGACCGCCTCGTCGCCGCCTCCGCGAGTGAGGCAGCCCTCGCCGTCGAGCGCCGGCTGGTCCCCCCCGAGCGCGTCGTGACCATCGCCAACGGCATCGACCTTGACCCGCCGGCCCAGACGCAGGACCCGCTGGCCCAGATCCAGGACCTGCGCGCCCGCTTCGGCCTTTGCGCCACCACTCCGCTGGTCGGAACCGTGGCCCGGCTCGTGGAGCAAAAGGCGCCGGTCGACTTCGTCGCCGTGTGTGCCTCGGTGGCGGCGGTGCGACGCGACACCCACTTCCTCCTCGTGGGGATGGGACCGCTCGGCCCTGACGTCGACACCGCTGTCGTCAGCGCCGGCATCGAGGACCGCTTCCACCGGGTCGAGCACCTCCCCGGGGCCGCCGCCGTGCTCGGTCAGCTCCAGGTCTTCGTACTTACCTCTCGTTTCGAGGGCGCCCCTTACACTCCCCTCGAGGCCATGCGCTCCGGTGTAGCTGTCGTGCTCTCGGACGTGGTCGGCAACCGCGACGTCGTCGAGGCTGGGCGCTCCGGCTTCCTCCGTCCCTTTGGCGACACTGCCGGCATGGCGGCGGACGTGCTCCGGCTCCTGGATGACGAGAAGTTGCGACAAAGCATCACCGCGGCGGCCACCGAGCACCTGCACGCCGCCTTCGACGTGCGCACGATGGGTGCCAAGCTGGCCTCGCTCTACCAGCAGCTACGGGCCTGATCCCTGGGATCAGCGATCAGCGATCAGCGATCAGCGCGGTTTACGATGGACGGCGTGGCTATCAGTTCCGAGGTCCTGGCGGACGAGGAGCACGACAGGACAGCGACCGAGGCCCACTGGCGCGTCCTCATGCGCTTGTATGCCGCCGTGAGCTATGCGTTTGGCGACCGGGCGTTGGTACTCCTCGACATCTTCGTTCGCACCGGCGGCCAGCAGGCGGCTCCCGACCTGCTCGTCGCCCCCGGGATGGCGCCGGGAAGCCGGCGGGTCTACTCGGTGCCCGAGAATACGGTGCCATCGGTGACCGTCGAGGTGCTCTCCGTCGTCAACTACGAGGCAGCGGGTCGAGCCCAGCTTCAGCGCAAGCGGGACTTCTTCGGGCGCATCGGGGTCCCCTTGCACCTGGAGGTGGCCCCCGAGGAGGGTGTCATAAGTGTCTGGACGAACCAGGATGGGCGCCTGGTACGGGTGGCGGTGGCCGACCGCTACGACGGTCCCGATCTCGGAGGGGTGCGGGTGACCACGCCGGCGCCCGACGAGGTTCATGTCTACCTTCCCGATGGCAGGGAGATGCTCGACACCGACGCCGAGATCGCCCGCGCCGAGAGCGAGGCGGCGGGCGCCGAACGGCTGGCCGGCCGGTTGCGCGAGCTCGGCATCGACCCCGATGAGATCTAAGTCGTCCGACGCCCCCTGAGTGCCCCACGCCTGAGTGGTCGGGTGAGCGTCGGCTCAGCGCCGGCGCAGCACCCGCAGGCTGCCACGGCCGGCGGCGACGTCCTCGTCGAAGCACCCGGACGCCAATGCCTCACGGTAGATCTCGTACGGGGCGCGTCCCCCGTCGGCGGGGTCGGGGAAGACGTCGTGTATCGCCAGGCGCCCACCGGTCGCCACCTTGGGCGCCCAGACCCGGTAGTCAGCCCAGGCCACGTCGGCACCGTGGCCACCGTCGATGAACACCAAAGCCAGGGGTGTCGACCAGAAGCGCGCCACCGTCGTAGACCCCCCGACCACGAGCACCACCTCTGTCTCGAGACCCGCCTCGGCGATCGTCCGGCGCGCTGAGGGGAGGGTGTCGAGAAGCCCGGACCCGTCGAGCAGAGTGGGGTCGTGGTGCTCCCAGCCGGGCTGATTTTCCTCCGACCCTCGATGATGGTCGACGCTGAACAGCGTGGTCCGCCCGGCACGAGCCGCCGCCCCCAGGTAGATAGCTGACTTCCCGCAGTAGGTACCCACCTCGAGCAGAGGCCTGTGCTGCTGGCCTCCGGGGCCGGCCGGCCCCGGGACCGACGCGACCGCTTCGACACCCGCCCGGTAGAGGGCGAGGCCCTCGTCGTCGGGCATGAAGCCCTTGGCGGCGCGGGCTCGAGCCAGGAGGGCTTCGATCAGGTGGGAAGCCCCGTCCGGCCGTCCAGCGCCTCGGACGGCAGCGGCCGGTGGACGAAGAGGACCTTGTTCAAGATAAGGAACTTGCCGATCCACAGCAGCCCGTAGGCGACTATCGAGGTCACACCCAACAGTCCGGTGCGGGTCAGGTGGGCCATGTGGTGACTCTTTGCGACCGTCTCCGCGTAGTCGACGCACAGCGTCGAAAAGCCCCATCCGATGAACGAAAGTACCCAGAAGGGGACGAGCTCCTTCCACACGTGGCCCTTGCCCGACTTGCCCCACGCCCACTTCCGGTTGAGCTCGTAGCTCGGCACGGTGGCCACGGCTGTGGCCACCGTGTTGGACACGACTCCGGACCAGCTGAACAAGCCGCTGCAGATGAGCAGTACGCTGGTGCTGACCGCCAGGGCCACGACCGAGACCAGGGAGTACTTGAGGAGCCGCTGGCCGTCGGGCGTGCGCAGCTTCTCGAGCAGCGCACCCCCCGTCATGGCCATCCCGGTCAGCGTACCGGTAGCCAAGGATGAGGAGGGGGCAGTTCAGCTCCGATCGGTGATGTGGACGTAGGCCCGCTCGTCCGAACCCGTCCACACCTGGCGGGGCCTGTAGATCTTCTGGTCCTGCTCGATCATCTCCTGGTAGTGCGCCAGCCAGCCCGCGGTACGGGGGATGGCGAACAGCACGGTGAACATCTCCGTCGGGAAGCCCATGGCTTGGTAAATGAGCCCGGAGTAGAAATCCACGTTGGGGTACAGCTTGCGGGACACGAAGTAGTCGTCCGACAGAGCCGTCTCCTCCAGCTTCAAGGCGATGTCGAGCA
Organism: Acidimicrobiales bacterium; assembly: GCA_035552775.1. Taxonomy (GTDB): domain Bacteria; phylum Actinomycetota; class Acidimicrobiia; order Acidimicrobiales; family Palsa-688; genus DASZKW01. The sequence goes on from DASZKW010000032.1 coordinate 37,049, forward strand.
GCGGGTCCTTGCCGGTGACGGTGAAGACCTCGTCCGCGGTGCGCTTGATGATCTTGGCCCGGGGGTCGTAGTTCTTGTAGACCCGGTGGCCGAAGCCCTGGAGCTTGCCCTTCCCCGCCTTCACGTCGGCGATGAAGCCGGGCACGTTGTCTATCGAGCCGATGGACGACAGCATCCGCAGCACCGCCTCGTTGGCGCCCCCGTGGCGGGGCCCGTAGAGGGCGGCCGCCGCCGCCGCCGCCGAGATGTAAGGGTCGGCGTGGGCAGAACCGACGGTGCGCATGGCGAGCGTCCCACAGTTCTGCTCGTGGTCGGCGTGGAGGATGAACAGCACCTCGAGGGCTTTGGACAGCACCGGGTCCGGCTCGTACACGGGCTCGGCCACCTTCCACATCATGGCGAGGAAATTTTCGGCGAAGCTCAGGGAATTGTCCGGGTAGACGAAGGGCATCCCCAGGCTGAAGCGGTGGCATGCAGCCGCTACCGTGGGCATCTTGGCTATGAGGCGTACGACCTGGCGGTGAAACACGTCGGGGTCGGCGATCCGCTTGGACTCGGGATAGAACGTCGACAGCCCGGCCATCGCCGAGACCAGCATCCCCATGGGGTGGGCGTCGTAATGGAAGCCGTCGAGGAAGCGCTTGCGGAAGTTCTCGTGGATGTAGGTGTGGTGGGTGATCTCGGAGACCCACTTCGCCAGCTGCTCCGATGTCGGCAGCTCGCCGTGGATGAGCAGGTAGGCCACCTCGAGGTAGCTGGCGTGCTCCGCCAGCTGCTCGATCGGGTAACCCCGGTAGCGGAGGATGCCCGCCTCTCCGTTGAGGTAGGTGATCGAGCTCGACGCCAGCGCCGTGGTCATGAACGACGGGTCGTAGATCCACACTCCGGGCAGGAGCTTGCGGAGCTCGTCGGCCGGTATGCCACCGTCGTGGATGGGCACCTCCACGGACTCACCCGTGCGGTTGTCGGTGACGGTGATGGACTCGGCCACATTTCCCCCTGTCGAGGAAGATTCGCTTTTGTGTCGATGCTACCGCCCGGTAGCAGGGCTGCATCCCGCGCCCCAGCGGGGCCAGGGCACCGCCGGGCCCGACGCGCCGCCCGGCCGCCCTTTCCCCCACCCTGGCGACATAACGTCGAGGCATGAGCCGACGACAGGGCTCCCCCCGAGCCACCCACGACCTCATCGCCGACGTGCGCAAGATGATCGAGTCCGGCCATCCGATCGACCTGCTGTTCAACGCCAGCCAGCTGATCGAGGTCACCACCGAGCACCCCTTGGCGGCGGCGACCCGATCCAGACCCCAGACGGTGTCGGCCGCCGGGCTGGTGGAGTCGTTCATAGCCGCCGACCTGGCAGAAACGACGGCCCTGCTCAGCGTCATCAGGCCGCTACTCGAAGACGAGGTCCTCGCCGCTCGCATCCGGCGCGAGCTGTCCAAGCGGTCCCACAAGTTGCCCCCCTGGATCGCCGGCTTCGAGCGAATCGAGGTGACGGGGGTGTGCGAGATGGTCCACGCCCTCGGCGACGGCGACAACATCACTGTCGGTGTTCGGTGGCCCACCGGCCACGAGCTCACCGCGTGCGCCTACATCGACCACAACGTCGGCACCCTCGTCAAGGACGCCTTCTTGATCCCCCTCGGCGTCGACGCTGCCATGGCCCAGTTCCGTGAGCTCGGTGGCGACGACGGCGCCACCCGCTTCGACGACCTCGACCCGGCGGACGCCCGGGCCCGCATCACCGGAGGCATCGCCATGGCCCAGATGACTGTGCCACCCTTCGAGACCGATACCTGGCCGAGCTGCCGGGCGGCGCTGGAATGGATCGTCGCCCACCTGCCCGAAGGCGGGACCGGCTACGAGCGACCGGAGTGGGACGAAGGGCGGCAGCGAAGGCTGGCCGAGTCGTTCTTCACGTCCCCGGAGGGCAGCGCCCTCGCCGGCGGCGCCGACAACCACGACCTGCTCGAGGCCATCATGCGGTTCCCGTGCGACTACGGCCCCGGCGACCCGTTGCGCTGGAGCCCCGTCGCCGTGGAGATCTTGATGACGGGGTGGTTCGTCAACAAGGTGTCGGCACCGGCGGAGTTCCTGGCGAGCATGCCTCGGGTGCTCAGGGCGTTCATCGCCTACGCCCACCGCCGGCGAGACATTCCGGCCTCGCTCACGGTGGAGACGCTGGCAGCCGTCGACACCTACGAAACCGTGTACCAGCGGGAAATCATGAAAGGTGGCGGCGGCGAGTTCGACGACGGTGAAGGCGGCGCGGGCTATGGCTTCGGCTACGGCATCGGTCCCGGCTTGGGTGACGTCTACGACGATGGTTTCGTTGATGACTTTGCTGACGCGGACTTGGACGGGCGGCAACTCGGGAAGAGGATGATCGACTTGCTGGCCGCAGAGGTGGGCGGCCACGACGTCCTCGATCGCCTCGACGCCGACGTCCTTCCCGACGAGGCATTCGACTGGACGGGCGTCCCCGACGACGTCAGGGGCCGCGTCCAAGCCGTGGTCGAACTGACCGACCGGTGTTGCGCGGAACGCCTCGACCTGGAGTACCGCACGATCTGTCGCCGGCTGGTGGCCCGGACCGCACGCAACGACGCCGTCATGTTCCGCCGCAAGGGACGCGACGACTACGCGGCGGCGGCGTTCGTTTGGCTGGTGGGCAAGGCCAACGCCGTGTTCTCCGCCCAGAGCGGCAGGATCACGGCGAAGGACCTCCTCGCCCACTTCGGCATGGCCAGCGGGTCGGTATCACAAAAGGCCACCACCATCCGCAAGGCCGCACGCCTGCCCGGCAACCCCTACAGCACTTACGATTTGTGCCTGGGGGATTCCGGCCTGTTGCACTCCACCCGCCGGGCCCGGATCATCGCCAGCAGGGACCGCTTCGCGGCGCCGTGACCGGCCGGCGGCCCTAGGTGGCCGGCGGCAGACCGCTTTGTTGGCGTGGGCGTGCCGGCGGACGCGGGATCCACGGCTGCCGGCGGGGTCTTCGTGGAGGCCCAGCACCGTTTTTTATGTCCTTGAACCGCTGCGCGCGCCGGGCGCTGGGACGTGAACCGTTGGTACTGGTATACGAGCCCAAGGTTTCACGCTTTCGACACCGGCGCGCGTTTCGGTTCAAAGCACGGCTATCCGCCGTGTAGCTGGTAGCGATATACGTTCGTCTCCCGCGCTGCGAAGCCGATCCGCTGGTACAGGCGGTTGGCCACCGCTCGCGACGGGCGGGATGTGAGCTCCACAGTCTTCGCCCCCAGTTGCCGGGCGGCGTCGAGAGCAGCGCGCGTCAGCGCCTCGCCGGCGCCTCGCCCGCGCACCTCCTCGGTGACTATGACATCCTCTATCCACGCTCGAACGCCGGTAGGGATACGGAAAGTAACGAGGGTGAGGGTGCCCACGATCATGCCGGCGCCTTCGTCCCGGCCGGCGCCTTCGTCCCGGCCGGCGTCTTCGTCCCGGCCGGCGCCTTCGTCCCGGGCGATGAACAGGATCCGGCCGGGCGCGGCGATGATCTCGGCCACGTCGACCTCCGACGGCGGAGGCGACGAAGGCGACAGTTGCGGCACCAGCACGGCGAGGGCACTTACGAGTTCGTCAGTCACCTCGGTGGCCCGGGAGATCGTGATCACGCCCGGGGAGACTATGGCGTGCGCCCGGCGGGCGCCGGGGGATCGGGGCACGACGCGCGCCCCGAGGGCGCCGGCGGATCGGAGTCCGCCGCCCCGATGCCGGCGCCGGCGTGCTGGTTACGGAACCCGGGGAGGGCCAAGGCCAGCGCCACCGCGCCGGCGATGCACGCCACCCCGCCCGAGATGACCGATAAGCGGGTACCGATGGCGGCTGCCACCCCCCCGGCCTCGACGTCACCGAGGCGGGGGCCGCCTGTGACCACGGCGATCTGCACCGACGACAACCTGCCCCGGAGCCGGTCGGGCACCGACAGCTGGAGGATCGTGTTGCGGAACACCGCGGAGATGACGTCGGCCCACCCGGCCACCGCGAGCAGGACGAGGGCGACGGGTAGCCACGGGCTGAACCCGAAGGCGGTGATCGCCGCCCCCCACGCCAGGACCGCGATCACCACCGCCCGCCCCTGGCGGTGCACCCGACCAACCCACCCGGTGGTTATGGCGCCCACGAGGGCGCCGGCGCCCGGCGCGGCATACAGGTAGCCGACGGCGGAAGCACCACCGTGGAACACCGTGGTCCCGAGGGCAGGGAACAGCGCCCTCGGCATCCCGAACACCATGGCGTTGATATCAAGGAGGTAGACGCCCTGGAGGGCCTGGCGGCCACGGAGGAAAGCCAGACCCTCTGCTATCGAGCGCAGTCCCGGACGGTGGCCCTCCGAGGCGGGAGGCGGGAGCGCTCTTACGAAAAAGACCCCGGCGAAGCAGATCAAGAAGCTGGCGGTGTCACACCAATAGACGGTCGACGGGCCGGCACCGGCCAGCAGGAGCCCGGCGACGGCGGGGCCGGCCACGGCGCCGACCTGCATGAGCACCTGGCCGAGGGCGTAGGCGGATGCCAGCAGTGCCGTCGGCACCACGTTGGGGATGGCGGCGCTGTAGGCCGGCTGGTAGAACCCGGTCAGCCCCGCCTGCGCGGCGGTGAACACGAACAGGGGCCACAGGGTCGGGTGCCCGAGGCCGGCGTTGATGGCCAGGGCGGCGCTCATCGCCCCGGCCAGGAGCGAAACCACCAGGAGCAGCCGGCGACGGTCGTGGGCATCGGCGACAGAGCCACCGATCAGAGAACACACCACGAGGGGTCCCAACTGCGTGAGGCTGACCAGTCCGACCTGGAACGAGGAGTGGGTGATCCGGAACACCTGATACGGCACGGCCACCACGGTGAGCTGACTGCCGAGGGTGGAGACGAGTTGGCCACCGAACAGCCACCGGAAGTCCGCTGACAGGCGAAGGGGCGTGATGTCGACCAGAAGCCGGCGGCGAGCCACGACGGGTCACAGTATGGGGCGCACCACCGGGACCATCTGGACTTATGGCGCGCGCCTGGTGGCGCGCGGGGCGCGCCTGGTGGGCGCGCGGCGCGCGCCCGGTGGCGCGCGGCGCGCGCCTGGTGGCGCGCGGGGGGGCGCGCCGGGCCGCCCCGGCCGCCCCGGCCGCCCCCAAATGCGCAGTTGCGCGCGGCCAGCGCTTCGGGTTGCACGAAAACCCACGGAAACCGTGCGTTTCGCTGCACTTCGTCCTCGGGGTCGCGCGCAGCTGCACATTTGGACGCCATCGCCGTCGCCCAGAACCCCTAATCGAAGTCGGGACGGGCGCCGGCACGGTCGGGCTGGCAGCCGGGACACCAGTAGACGGGTCGCGGTTGAACCCCGAGCAGCTGGCGCCGGATCAGGGTGCCGCAGCGCCGGCAGGGGCGCCCCTGGCGCCCGTAGACCCAGGGCGGCCCGCGCCGCCCCGCGCCCCCGACGCCCGCGCGCGCGCCAGCACCCGGACCCGTGTCAGCACCAGCACCAGCGCCCGCGCCCAGGTTGGCCCGCATGAGACTCGAGGCGGTCTCCACCAGCCGGTCGAGCTGGCCGCCGTCGACCTCTCCGACAGGGGTGGCAGGGTGGACGCCGCAGAGGAAGAGCGACTCGCACCGGTAGATGTTGCCGATCCCCGAGACCACCTGCTGGTCGAGCAGCAGCTCACCGATGGTCACCGAGGCGGGCGCGCGGGCACGCCCCCGGCGGCGGACCTCGACGGGATCGAGCACCTCCGGTACGAGGACGTCCGGACCCAGCCGGGCCAGGGATGGATGGGCGGCCTCGTCAACCCGGGACAAGAGCTCGACCACAGGGGCGTTGAAACAGACGGCCACCCTGTTGCCGGCGCCCAGCATGATCGTGGCCTGGCGGGACGGCTTCCGCCACCGCTCCCCCGCCGGGTAGACGTGCCATGACCCCGTCATGCCCATGTGGGTGTGCAACGCCAGCGGCCCCCCGACCTGGCCACCGTCGAGGCGAACGAGGAGGTGCTTTCCCCGGGCCTCGACGGTCTCTACGGTGCGGCCCACGAGCCGCTCGGTGTCGAAGCCAACGCGCGGGGCGCGAACAGACGTGATCTGCCGCCCTGCCAACCACCGCCGCAGCGACGTGGCCGTACGGAAGATGGTGTCGCCCTCAGGCACCCGCCGTCACCGGCCCCGGGAGCGGTCAGCCGTAGCGGACCAGGCCCTTGGGGGTGGGCACGAACTCTGCCGAGCGCAGCGCCGCCTCCAGCCCTTCGGGGTAGCGGGCGACGGACAGGCGGGACCAGATCCCGGAGCGAACCCGGTCGGCCAGCGCCCCGACTGCGTCGTCCTCCCAGGTGCCGTCCATGTCGCGCAGCGCCACCAGACCCCGACCGCCCCGCTCGACGTAGAGCGAGGCGACCCCGTTGACGGCGACGACATAGGCCCCCGCGACGCGCTGAGGGCCCTTGACCGGCCACGGCAGACACGATCCGAGGGCGTTGGCCGGGTCGGTGGCGGCGAGCACAATCACGTCAGCGCCGCGCCCTCGCTCCGTGCCCCGACCGCGCCCGCCGGCCTCTCCCAACCCACGCCCGCCGGACTCCCCCGACCCACGCCCGCCGGCCTCTCCCAACCCACGCCCGCCGGCCTCCCCCGACCCGCGCCCGGCTGGCGGCGCCTCTACCGCCGCGGACCGCTCGGCTCGCAGGCGGTCTACTGCGCCGGGGAGGGCGAACTGCGCCCCGCCCATCCCGGCCACGAAGTACCCCCGCCGTACCCGGCCGGACTCTTCCATGGCCTTGAGCACCGGGTATATGCCGGCGAAGCCACCGGGGATGCCTTCTCCGCGCACCGCCTCCCTGGTGAGCACGCCGTAGCGCTCGAGGAGCAGCGCGGCCACGGCCACCCCCGCCTGCGTGGCACCCGACCCGGCCGAAAGCCCGGGGGCGGGGACCGCGCCGCCCGCGGCTGCCGCCAGCTCCCGTGCGACCAGGGACCAGCGCCCCTGGCCACGGGGGGGTCCGAGGACTCTCAGGGACCCCACCCGGGCGCGCCGCACCACCGCGCCTCTACCGGCGGCACCGCCCCCACCGCTGCGCCGCCGGCCTCCGGGCCGGGCGCTGCCGACGGTAGCGCGCATCGCCGCCCACGAGTCGTTGGTCACCTCGCCCGCCCATACCAGGTCCCAAAGCGCCTCGAGCACGTCGTGATCGCTGAGCCCCGGAGCGCCGAGCTCCCGGAAGAAGCAGGCGCCCCGCGCCTCCAGAACCGCCCGCAGGTGGCCATGCACATCGCTCGCGGCACCGGCCGACCCGGCACCGGCCGACTCGGAACCGGCGCCCCCGTTCCCGCCGGCGCCCCCGTTCCCGCCTGCGCCCCCGTTCCCGCCGGCGCCCGCCACCCCGCCGGCGCCCGCCACCCCGCCGGCGCGCAGCTCACCCACCATGCCGAGCCGGGGGAGGATGACGGCGGCGGCGTCGCGCCGGGCCAGCACCACCTTGCCGTCGTCGCGCCCGACGGTCCCCGCCCCCACCCACATGACCTCACCGGCGGCCAGGAGCTCGTCGAGCATGCGGGGCTGGTAGTCCCGGACCCGGGCGGGCAGCACCTCACGCTCCCACACGCTGGCGGGCACGGCCACGCCCTGCAGCTGGCCCACAACCTCCCACAGCCGGTCGATCCCCCCGGCCACCGTCCCCGCCCCGCGACCGGCCATCGTCCCCGCCCCGCGACCGGCCGTCCCGAGCCGGCCGGCGGCCGGCTCGACGCCGTGCCAGGCGGGTAGGAATCCGACCAGGGCGCCGGCCGGCGCCGCCTCCACCTCCTTGCGCAGCAACGCCAGCGAACGCTGCCTCACGATGCGCAGCACCTCGCTGTCGCACCACTCCGCCTCCACCCCGCCCGGGCCCTCCACCCCGCCCGGGCCCCGGCTTCCCCCGGGCCGGAACGCCCCCCGCTCCAGGCGCCCCTCCCCCGCCAGGCCCGCCAACACCGCGGTCACCGAGGCGACGGCCAGCCCGAAGCGGGCCGCCGGCTCACGGGCCAGGAACGGGCCGTGCACCCGCGCCCAGCGCCGCACCAGGTGGACGAGGGCGTCGGGCACAGCCTCCAGGTACGCCTCGGGCAGGCCGGGGGGCGGCGAGACCCCGAGGGCGTCGCGGTAACGGCCGGCGTCCTCGGCGGCGATGAGGCGTTCCTCGCCGGCGATGCGGACACGGGCGGCGCGGCGCTCTGCCACCAGGGCCGAAGCCGCGGCCGCCCCCACCCCGGGCGCACACCGCGCCGCCAGCTCCTCCTCCGACAGGTCACCGAGGCGGCGCAGCAGGTCCGCGGCCCCGTCGACGGAGGTCGCCCGGCGCCGCTCGTCGAGGGCCTGCAGCTCGTCCTCGAGCTGTTCGAGGGCGCCGAGGTCCAGCAGGTCCCGCAGCTCGTCGGTCCCGACCAGCTCGGCCAGCATGCGCCGGTCCAGGGTGAGGGCCTGGGCCCGGCGCTCGGCGAGGGGGGCGTCGCCCTCGTACATGAACGCGGCCACGTAGCTGAACACCAGCCCGCCGGCGAACGGGGAGGGGGACGCCACCTCCAGCGCCGTCACCCGCACCCGGCGGGCGGCGACGTCACGCATCAGGCCGGCGAGGGCGGGGAGGTCGAAGCTGTCGCGCAGGCACTCCCTGTAGGTCTCCAAGATGATCGGGAACTCGCCGTACTTCGACGCCACCCCCAACAGGTCCGAGGCCCTCTGGCGCATCTGCCACAGCGGGGTGCGCGAGCCGGGGCGGCGCCGGGGGAGCAGCAGCGCCCGGGCCGCGTTCTCCCGGAAGCGCGCCGCGAACAGCGCCGACGAGCCGACCGCCCCCACCACCAGGTCGTCCAGCTCGTCGGGATCGATGAGCACGGCGTCGGCGCCGGGGGCCTCCTCCGCCTCGGGCAGGCGCACGATGATCCCGTCGTCGCTCCACACGGCCTGAACTTCAACCGTCTGAACCTCGCCACCGCCCCCTCCAACGCCGGCGCGCTCGCTCAGCTTGGCTTCGATGGCCATGGCCCACGGGGCGTGGACCCGCGCCCCGAACGGGGTGAGCACCGCCACCCGCCAGTCGCCCAGCTCGTCGCGGAAGCTCTCCACCACGATCTGGCGGTCGGTCGGCACCAACCCGCCCGTGGCTTCGAGTTCGGAGGCCACGTAGGCCCGCAGGTTGGCGACGGCCAGGTCGTCCAGGTCGCAGTCGGCCGCCAAACTCGCGTCGGAGCGGTCCCCGGCCGCCAACTCCCGGCAGAACGAACCCACCGCCACCCCGAGCTCGAAGGGGCGCCCGAGGCTGTCGCCGTGCCAGAAGGGCATCTTGCCCGGCACCCCCGGCGCCGGCGTCACTATCACCCGGTCCCTGGTGATTTCCTCGATACGCCAGGTGGTGGCACCGAGCAAGAACGTCTCTCCGGCGCGGCTCTCGTAGACCATCTCCTCGTCGAGTTCGCCGACCCGGCCGCCGCCGGGGGTGAACACCCCGAACAGTCCCCGGTCCGGGATCGTCCCCCCGCTGGTGACGGCGAGCATCTTGGCCCCGGGACGGGCGGTGAGGGTGCCCGCCACCCGGTCCCACACCAGGCGGGGCCGCAGCTCGGCGAACTCGTCGCTCGGGTAGCGCCCGGCGAGCATGTCCAAGACCCCCTCGAACGCCGCAGGCGACAGGTCGGCGAACGAGTACGCCCGGCGCAGCACCGCCCCCACCTCGTCGACGGGCACCGGCGCCTCGGCCGCGGCCACCATGGCCACCACGTGCTGGGCGGCCACGTCCAGGGGGTTGCGGGGGACACGCGTGTGCTCGACCAGGCCGGCGTGCATCCGCTCGGCCACCACGGCAGACACGAGCAAATCATGGCGGAACTTGGGGAAAATGCGACCCTTGGAGGCTTGCCCGACCTGGTGCCCGGCACGCCCGATGCGCTGCAGGCCCGACGCCACCGACGTGGGCGCCTCAACCTGGATCACCAGGTCGATGGCTCCCATGTCGATGCCCAGCTCCAAGCTGGACGTGGCCACGAGCGCCGGCAGGTGCCCTGCCTTCAGGGCGTCCTCGATCTCGGTGCGCTGCTCGCGGGCGATTGACCCGTGGTGGGCCCGAACCAACTCAACCGGCGCGCCGGCGCCCAGGTACGACGATCCGCCGGCGGCAAAGTCCTCCCATCCCGCGCCCCGCTGCCCGTCGAGGCCACCACCAGACGATGCGCCGGCCTGGGCCTCGGCGTGCAACTCGTTGAGCCGGGCGGCGAGGCGCTCGGCCAGCCGGCGGGAGTTGACGAAGATCAGCGTGGTGCGATGCGAGTAGATGAGCCCGAGGAGGCGGGGGTAGATGGCCGGCCATATAGATGCGCGCACCTCGGGGTCCCCCGCCGCCGGCCCCCGCATCACCAGATCGTCGTCGTCGACCGGGCGCGGCCGCCCCTCGAGGCCACCAGCAGAGCCGAGGGGACGGCCCAACTCGGCCATGTCCTCCACGGGCACGACGATCTCGAGCTCCAGGGGCTTGCGGACGCCGGCGTCCACAATGGCCACCGTTCTGGGGGCGCCACCGTCGGCCTGGCCCCCGAGGAATCGGGCCAGCTCCGCCAGGGGACGCTGCGTGGCTGACAGGCCGATGCGCTGGGGAGGCTTGGCGCACAACTGCTCGAGGCGTTCGAGGGACACGGCCAGGTGGGCGCCGCGCTTGGTGGCGGCCACGGCGTGCACCTCGTCGACGATCACGTGGGTGACCGGCGCCAGCACCGAGGCGGCCCGGGAAGTGAGCAACAGGTAGAGCGACTCGGGGGTGGTGATCAAGATGTCAGGGGGGTGGGAGGCCATGCGCCGGCGTTCCTCGGCCGGGGTGTCACCGGTTCGGGTCGCCACCCGCACGGCCGGGACTTCCACCCCGAGGCGTGCCGCCTCCCGGGCGATGCCGGCGAGAGGAGCCCTCAGGTTGCGCTCAACGTCGTAGGTAAGGGCTTTGAGTGGGCTGACATAGAGGACCCGACACCCCTCCTCGGGAGCGGTGAGCAGGCGGTCGAGCGCCCACAGGAAAGCGGCCAGCGTTTTCCCCGACCCCGTGGGCGCGAGGATCAGCGTGTGGTCGCCCCGCTCGATGGCCGCCCAGCCCTGGACCTGCGCCGCCGTCGGCCCGGAGAACGCGGCGTCGAACCACGCCCGGGTGGGAGCCGAAAAGGCCACGGTTCGAGGGTACCGTTGAGGGAACATGGACCTGGTCACCTGGGAACGCCGTCCCGTGCTGCGCCACCCCCTGCTGGTCACTGCGTTCGAAGGTTGGAACGACGCCGGTGACGCCGCCAGCCTGGCCGTCGCCTACCTCGCCGACGTGTGGGGCGCCGAGAGCTTTGCCACCATCGACCCCGAGGAGTTCTTCGACTTCACCAGCGCCCGCCCGCACGTCCGCATCGTCGACGACGACAGTCGCACCATCGAGTGGCCGTCGACCACCCTGTCGGCGGCGACCATCCCCGGCACCGAGCGCGACGTCATCTTCGTGCGCGGCGTCGAACCCCAGTTGCGCTGGCGGACCTTCTGCGCGGCGATCGTGGACGTGGCCACCGCACTGGGCGCCGAGATGGCGGTGAGCCTGGGCGCCCTGCTCGCCGACGTGCCCCACACCCGGCCGGTCAAGGTGACCGGCACCACCGACGATCCCGACCTGACCGGGCGCCTCGGCCTGATCCATTCCACCTACGAAGGGCCCACGGGGATCATCGGCGTACTCGCGTCGGCCTGCAGCGACGCCGGCCTCCCGTCCGCCAGCTTCTGGGCCGCTGTGCCCCACTACGTCCACCAGGTCCCGTCACCGAAGGCGGCGCTGGCGCTGGTGGAGCGTTCGGCCGCCGTGCTCGGGGCGCGGGTCAACCCCTTGGAGCTGCGCTTCGCCGCGGACGAGTACGAGCGCCAGGTGAGCGAACGCGTCGCCGACGACGAGGACGCCGCCGCCTACGTCGCCCAGTTGGAGGCGGCCGACGACAGCGATACGGGCGAGGCCAGCGAGGGGATTTTCCGTAACCCCGGCGGGAGCGCGGCCGGTGGAGGTACCGCCGGCGGGGCCGGGGTGCATCTGGACCCCGGAGGCCTGGCCGACGAGGTGGAGAGGTTCCTGCGCGAACACCGCCGCGAGAAGTAGTAGGGCCGGTGAGCCAGGCGCCGCGGCTGGTGCCGTGCTGCGTTTGGAGGGCCCGTCCCGAGGTGGTCATTGCCCTCGACGACCGCTTCGGTGAGCCAGTGGACGCCTACGTCAACGGATCTCAGGTTTGGCTCCGCGACGACGGCCCCGCCGGCGCCACCCTCGAATGGCGCCTGCACCCGGTGGCCGGCTACCGGCGGCCGGCCGGCGTCGGGACCTACGAGGTGTTCGCCGCCGCCGCTCTCGCCCTGGCGACGGGTGGCACGCCGCCGGCGCCGCTCTCGGCGCTGTGGGAGGGGTTGGAGGTGTTCCCCGCCTACAGCGGCGCGGACGGGAGCGACGTGGAGCCCCAGCCCCTCGCCGCGGCCGCCACCGCCGCCCTCGGCATCGCCCCCGACGCGTCGGGGCTGGTGGACCACGACGCAGTCGGCGACGAGTGGGAGCAGCGGGCGGGGGAGGCGTCGATAGTCGCCGCCCTCCTGGCCCAACTCGGTCGGAGCTGAGGGATGGGGCCCCGGGCTGGTGTGGCTGGTGTGGCTGGTGTGGCTGGTGTGGCTGGTGTGGCTGGTGTGGCTGGTGTGGCTGGTGTGGCTGTTGGGGCTGGTGTGGCTGGTGTGGCTGTTGGGGCTGGTGTGGCTGTTGTGGCTGGTGAGGCTGGTGGGGCTGAATGAGGCTGGTGGGGCTGGTGGGGCTGAATGAGGTCGACCGGGTAGGAGCGGCTGCTCTACTGTGCAGTTCTCGGGGTTATAGCCCATACTTCTGCACAGGAGAGCGTTGGGCTATCGGGAATGGCGCGTCCCGGACCCGTGTGCACCCCGGCCGCGGTGTCTGCGCCTAATCGGTTCCGGCGAACGTGTCCTTCCACTCCCGAGCTCTCGAAGGCTCCAATTGCCGTGTCAATAGAGGATTCGCTAGCTCGAAAATTAGTTGCTTGAGGGTTTCGCCGTGCGGGAACTCATAACCGATATCGTCTCTGCCCTCAATCGCTTCAGCCCATTCCTCCACCTCCGCGCTTGCGAGGACCCCGTGAAGGTAGAGGTCAAGGACGTGTATGACATTGCCCGGCCCCAAGACGGTGAGCTCGGCGTCGCTATCCCAGGGAAAAGCACGCAGGCGGCGGACCGCATCAGCCACGGGCTCACGAAGGTCGATCAGGTCACGGAGAGCCTGAGTGCGCGAGACCGTCGTCATGGGTACTTCACCTTGACATGGACCACGGACCCGTCAGGGGCGTAGGTCGTCTTATAGAAGGTCACCGTGTTTCCTTCCGCGTCAACCACCTTTGTGTACGTGGCATAGGAGCCCGGGATGTTGGCAGCGGGGACGTTGGCGTCGAACCGGACGGACCCGTCCGGCAACTGCGTGATGGTCGGCTCTTCGGCTCCCGTGGGGAGACTCTTCATGAAGCGGCCGTAGTTGGTTTGCACGGGCTCTGGGAGATCGCTAGGAGTTGTCGCCGTTCCTCCAGGCCCTGCGCCATAGTCGGGTCCTGACGGCGAATCGCCAGGTCCGGAGCGTTCGGCGTTGTCGGCGTCTTGGGCCATGTGGGCGAGGTTGTGGCCCATGTCCGCCGCGGACACGGCGGCCATGCCGGCGCCGGCAGTGATCAAAGCGGCGCTGGCCACGTTGACGGGCACCCCTACCAGGGCACCCACACCGGTGGCGTCCAAGAGCCCGCCGCCGACCTCGCCGCCGGCGCCCGCCACGACGGCAGCCAACCCGAGCGCCATGCCCCCGACGTCGAGCGCGGCCTTGAGGGCGTCGGGGTTGTCCACGGCGTGCCACGCCCACTCCCCTGCCGCGCCGAGGTCCCGCCCGGCGTCGCCGGCCCAGCCCGCCACGTGGTGCTCGGTCCAGTTCCACGCCCCCGACGCCACGTTGCCGATGTCGTCGAAGACGCCGCTCAGCCAGCTGTGATGGGGGTTCTGGATACCCGCCGCACTCGCCGCGTGCAGGGCGGCGGCCACCGCCGCCGACGCGGTGTGGGCGTTGGCCACAGCGGTGTCTTTCATGTGGTGGGCTGCGGCCATGTCCTCGTTCGCCGCGGCCAGGTTCGCCTGGGCCGCCGACACCTGGGCCTGGGCGCCCTGGTAGCCGGCCTGCAGGCCCTGCAACTGCGCCTGGGCGGCCGCAGCAGCAGCCGGAGTCGGCGCCGGCGTGGTGGCCGCCGTCATCGCCGCGGAGTTGTAGGACCCCGCCGCCGACTCGGCGCCCGCCGACGCCGCAGCCACCTGGCCCTGCGCGACGGCGATGGCACCCTGCGCCGACATCGCCCTGGCCAGCGCCTGCACGGCCAGCGCCTGGGCGTCGCCCAAGCGGGGCCAGTATCCGTCGAGAGCGTCGGCCGCGTCGTGGTACGACGTGGTCAGCTTCGACAACTCGCCGGGCAGCTTGGCCACATGAGGCCTGAACCGCTGCGCCGCCGGGCCCACCCAGATCGACTCGGAGTCCGAGCCCACCGCCCGCACCAAAGCGTTCTGCTGGGCCACCTCGTCGGCCAGGTCCCTCAGGTTCACGGCAATGGCGCGCACCGCGTCAGGGTCACCGGGCACCGGGTTCGCGCCGAACACGCCCCAGTCGTAGCCGTCGATGCCCGTCACCCTGTCTGTCACCTCCATCGCAGCCGCAGCGCCCGCTGCCCGCCTGTAGCTATCCAGTGGGAACGAGTGCCACGCAGGCAGCGCCCTGCGTCACCGCATGATCGTAGGTGGTCCCCGAGTTGAGCAACGGATCGGCTCCTTGGGTCAGGTGCGGAGATCGGGCTCCAGGCCGTAGGCCAGGTCCACCTGGCGCAAGACCCAACCGGTGCGCAGCAACCCGTCGACCAACAGTGGGTCCAGGTACCCGGGCTCCGGCCGGGCGCCCACCGAGCCGCCAGCCGAGCCAGGGCCGCCCCTTGTTGTGCCGCCGCCGGCGCCGGCCGCCTTTCGGGCCTCGGTGTGCACGTGGCCGCTGGTGGCCACGACGAACCCGTCCCACGTCGCCGGCGCAACGGCACAGATGACCGGGAACTGGCGTCGCGTCGCCTTGACCACTCGCGTCAGCAGGTCCTGGGGGAGCCGTCCGTGGCGGTTGAGGGGGGGCAGACTGCCGAGGACCGGGATGTCATCGACGCCGAAGGCGGCGGGATCGGACTCGACCAGTAGATGGGCCAGGTAACCGCGCACGCCGATCCGGGCGCCGGCCGGCGCGGACATGGCCCCCATGGGCCTTGCCACCCGTTCGACGTAGGACACGATCAGCGGGCTGGTCAGCTCGCTGAGCGAGATCACGGTGGGTAGGGCCTCGCTGACCCGCCGATCGAGCTCGCCTGCCACCTCGCCATCGGCGCCGAGGTCCTTGAGGCGTGACCGCACCGCCTTGGCGTCGACCCGTTCTGGAATGGCACCGAGCGGCCGCCGCCCCAGCCGTTTTCCCAGCCGCTTTCCCGGCCCCCGCTCCGGCCCCCGCGCCGCCTCGGCGTTCAGGACCGCCCCTCCCAGGTCTCTCGCCGGGGAGGGTCGAAGAGCACGTCGACAGGCTCGCCTCGGATGGCGGCGAACGCCTGGCGCCGCCAGCGCTCCTCTCCCGCAAGGGGTGCGGGCAGCGCCTCCTCGGTGAACCACCCGACGTCGCTGACCTCCAGCGGATGGGCCTGAAGAGCGCCTCCCACGGCCCGGCAGTGGAACACCACCGAGTAGAACGGCGTCGATCGGGCCCCGAGGCGCAACCCGTCGAGGAAGGCGATCAGGCGCAGGGGCTGGGCGACAATCCCCGTCTCCTCCTCTACCTCCTTGACCGCCACCTCCGAGGCGGAGTAGCCGATGTCGGCCCAGCCCGTGGGGTAGAGCCACACACCCGAGTCGGCTCTGCGGATCAGCAGGATCTCACCGTGCTCGTTGCCCACCACTGCCCCCACCGCCACCTTCGGGGTCACGTACCCGGCCACCCCCTCGCCGACGCTGCGCAGCCAGCCGGTGACGACCTCGGAGGCCACGAACTCGCCGGCGTCCCGGTCGGCCGCGACGCGAATGTCGGCCGCTACTTTGAGGACCTCCCCGAAGCGCTCCTTTTCGTAGAGGCTCTCGGTGAAGCCGAGCCCGGTACGGGCGATGCCGGCGAGAGCCTCACTCCAGCGGATCAGGTCCACTGCACTGACGGCGGCCGAGTCCTCCTCCATCCCATCCCCGAGGCTACCGAAGCTGGCTGAGCGCCTGGCGGGCGGCGACGATCACCGGGTCCCAGACGGGCGAGAACGGCGGCGCGTACCCGAGGTCGAGGTGCACCATTTCCTCGGCGGTCATCCCCGCGGCCAGAGCGGTTGCCACAACGTCGATGCGTTTGGCCGAGCCCGGGCCGCCCACGATCTGGGCGCCGAGCACACGCCCGCTCACCACTTCCGCCAGCAGTTTCACGGTGACGGCGCTCGAGTCGTGCAGGTAGCCCGCCTGGGTACTGGACTCGATGCGCGCCGCGGTGTACTCGAAGCCGGCCGCTGTCGCCTCCGCTTCGCTCAGCCCGGTACGGGCAACTTCACAAGCGCAGATCCGGGTCACGGCGGTGCCTGCCACCCCGGGGAAGGTGGCGTAGCCGCCGGACATGTTGATGCCGGCGACCCTGCCCTGCTTGTTGGCGTGGGTACCGAGGGGCACGTGCACCGCTGTCCCCGACACGATGTGGCGGGACTCGCAGCAGTCCCCCGCCGCGTACACGCCATCGGCCGAGGTGCGCTGGCGCCGGTCTACCACGAGCCCGCCGGTGGGACCGGTGGCCAACCCGGCGGACTGGGCCAAGCCGGTATCGGGAGCCACGCCCGTGCCGAGCACCACCAGGTCGGCGGCGATCTCGGCCCCGCTCGTGGTGACCATCCCGTCCTCGATCGCCTCCAGGCGCTCGCCGAGCCGCACGGTGATCCCCTCGGATCGCATCGCGCGGCTGACCATGGCCCCCATGTCAGGGTCGAGGCTGGACATCACCTCCGGGCCCTGTTCGACGACGACGACGCTCGCCCCACGGTCCCTGAACGCCTCGGCCAGCTCCAGCCCGATGTAGCCGCTGCCCACCACGCACACGTGGGCAGGGCGGCGCGAGGCGGCCTCGTCCAACAGGTTGGCGGCGTCGCCCAGAGTCTGGACCCCGAGCACGTGGGGTCCGTCGATGCCGGGCACGTCGGGGCGGCGAGGCGTGGCCCCGGTGGCAACGTGCAGCAGATCGAAACCCAGCTTGAAGGTCCGGTCGTGGGTCCGGTTGTGCACCTCGACGGTGCGGGCGTCGAGGTCGACAGCCGTCGCCTCGTGCTCGATGCGCACGTCGATACGCATGGCCCGGAACTGCTCGGGCGTCCGCACCACCAGCTCTTCGATGCGGTCCACCCCGCCGCCGACGAGGTAGGGGATCCCGCACGCCGAGTAGCTCGTCCAGCGCCCCATCTCCAGGGCGACGATCTCGAGGTCTCCCTGGCGGCGGCGGGCCTGGGCGGCGGCGGCCATCCCTCCCGCGTCGCCACCGATGACCACTAATCGTTCGCCCACGCCGGGCGAGCCTACGGTGTGCGGCATCATGGGTGCATGGCCGTACGCGATGACTGCCGTCATTACCTCCTGCGCACCACCCCGAGTGGTGAGGCGATGCAGCGATGCCGGGTGGGGGCCAATGAGGAGTCGCCGTTCGCGTGTGCGGAGGGATGCTTGTTCTTCGAGCCCAAGACGGTGAGCGGGGCCGGGTGGGCACAGGCTCCGGCCCAGCCGATGAGCAACACCGGCCGCGGCCTGATCGGTTTGCCCAACCCGCCGGCCAAGGGGAGGAAGGGCAGGGGAAAGGGCAAGCGGAACCGCTAGCCGGGCGCCGCGCTGCCCTCACCCGGGCCGGGCTGGCGCCGGAGGCCTGGGGCAGCGAGGACTTCAGCAAGGTTCCCGAAGAACGCGGAGCGGGCCAGGACCCTCCCGCAACCGGCCCTCTTCGCGCTGCGCAGCAACTCGGCGTCGACGTGGCTGGCGAAACCCACCGTGGGCGCGCCCGCCAGGTCGGCCAGGGCGTCGAGGACCCCCGGGCGCCCGAGATCGATCACCACGACGTCGGCCCCCTCGGCCGCCGGCGCCAGCGCCGCCGGGTCGGTGACCATCTCGATCTCGGCGCCGAGAGCTCCGCCCGCCGCCGTCACCTTGGAGCGGTCCATCAGGTCCGGGACGTACGCGACGATTCTCACTGCGCGGATCCTCCCGCCTGAGCTGGGTTGTTGTGCCGGCGCTTGTGCTCGAACGCCTTGGCTGCTCCCCACGCCAGCGCCGGTCCGGTGAGGGCTGGGTCGACGTCGGCCCACGACGCCGGGGACAGGTCGTACGCGTCGGCGGGAAACGCATCGGTGACGAAGCGGTCGCGCTGCGCCGGGGGCGCACCGGCGGCGGCGAGCACGGCCGTCGGGTAGGCCACAGCGGCGCGCACAAGCGACAGGGGAGTTGTCCGCTGTTCGTCGACATCGGCGTCCAGGAGGGCGCGGACCTGAGCACCGACATCCTGGGCGGCCCGCCGGCCGGCGGCGGCGGCGGCGGCGGCGACCTCGTCGGGGATCTCACCGCGCCACGCCATCATCGTTTCACGCACGCAGCGCTGCACCCAGGTGGGAAGGGCCTCATCGATGCCTTCGGCCAGCGCCTGGGAATAGGGGTCCACGGATACCCATGCTGGTCCCTGGTGGGCCGAAACGGCCACTCCGACGCCCATTCGGGCGGCGGGCGGCGCGGCGGTGACGGGCGGGTCGAGGTCGAGCCCGGGTACGCTCGGTTGGTGAGTCAGGACCTCGCGGCCGGGCCGATCACGGCGACGACTCCGGTCACCGCAGGGCTGACCGTGCGCTTCCTGCGCAGGCTGGCGGTGGCGGAGGCGCTGGCATTCCTGACCCTGCTCACTATCGCCGTCATCCACTCGACGACCGGTGGGGCCGGCACTGCGCTCTTCGTCATCGGCAACGTGCACGGGGCGGTGTTCACCACCTACCTGGTGTCGATCTTCGTGTTCCACCGCAAGCTGGATTGGGGACCGCTCACCCTGCTGCTCGTGCTCATCGCCGGGTTCATTCCCGGTGGAGGGATCATGGCGGAGCGCTGGGCCCTGGCCGACAGCCACGTGCGACCCCCGAAGCAGAAGAAGCAGCGCCGTCAGCCCAAGTCGTAGCCGCGGCCCCGCCCGAAGGGTCCTGCTCAGCTCTCGAGGAGGTCTCCGAGGCGGTCGACCTGGACCCCAGAGGAGGCCAGCCAACTGAGCGCGGCGTCCACCTGGGCGTCCTCGCCGCCCAACTCGCAGATGATCCAACCCATGTGTTCCTCCACGCTGGCCCGGCGGATGTTGGGCGTCACGTCGAACTCGCGCACCAGGCGGGCGATGACCGGCTGGCGCACGAGGTCCTCGGGGAAGGTGAGGCGTACCCTGACGTCGGTCATGAAGCCAGCGCCGCGTTGAGGTTGCCGGAGCGGAATCCCTCCAGGTCCAGCGTCACGTACCGGTAGCCGGCGGCGCGCACGACGGCGACCACCTCTCCACGCCGCTCGACCGCGCCGAGCAGGTCGGCAGGGTCGAGTTCCACCCGGGCGAGGTCGCCGTAATGGCGAACCCGGAGCTGGGCGAATCCGAGTTTCCGCAAACCCTCCTCAGCCACCGCGACCCGGCCGAGCGTGCCCAAAGTGACCGGCGTTCCGTAGGGGACCCGGGAAGCCAAGCAGGCGGCCGCAGGCTTGTCCCACACGTCGAGGCCGAGGCGGCGTGCCGTGGCACGTACGTCGGCCTTGGTGAAGCCGGCGTCGACGAGCGGGAACACCGCACCCCTCTCACTGGCCGCCCGCTGACCGGGGCGGTGCTCGCCGAGGTCGTCGAGGTTGACCCCGAGGGCGATCACCGCGCCGGGCTGCCCGGTCTCGGCGAAGGCAGCAGCGCCGGGCGCGGCAAGGGGGGCCAGGCGCTCCATCAGCTCGGTCTTGCAGTGGTAGCAGCGGTCGGCGCCGTTGGCCACGTACTCCGGGCGGGCGCCCTCGTCGGTTGTGACGGGGACCCAGCGCAGTCCCCAGCGCCCGGCCAGCTCCCGGCAGGCGTCGAGCTCGGAGGGCGCCAGAGACGCCGACACGGCGGTGGCCGCCACCACCCGGCCGGCACCGAGGGTGTCGTGGGCGACCCACGCCAGCAGGGAAGAGTCGACGCCGCCGCTGAACGCCACGACCACACGGTCGAAGGTGCCCAGGCGCCGGCGCAGCAGGCCCAGGTCACCCATCGAGCACCTCGAGGCGGATTCTTTTGTTTCCCTTTCCTTTGGACTCCGTCTTGACCACCCGGATACGACCGACCTCGTCGGTGGAGCGCACGTGGGTGCCGCCGTCGGCCTGCTTGTCCAATCCGACGATGTCGACCACGCGGATCTCTGCCACCGATGACGGGATGAGGTTGACCTTGGTGCGGATCAGGTCCTTGTCCACCAGGGCCGTCCCCCGGGGGAGGAACGCCACCTCGACAGGGCGGGCAGCGGCCAACTCGGCGTTGACCAACTCCTCCACCTTGGCTCCGAAACCTTCCGGGAGGGGGTCGAACTCGAAATCCATCCGGGCCGCCAGGGGCTCCATGTTGCCCCCGGTGACCGGCGTGGCCCACTCGTTCCAGATCACCCCGCACAGCACGTGCAATGCGGTGTGGGTACGCATCAGGGCGTAGCGGCGCCCCCAGTCGATCTCGCCGGCCACCGCGGTCCCGGGCTCGGGCACCGGCGATCCGGAGGGCGCAAGAGTGTGCCACACCTCGTCGCCCTCCTTGCGCACGCTTACGACGGGCATGCCTGCCAGTGTGCCGGTGTCGTGGGGCTGGCCGCCACCGGTGGGGTAGAACGCCGTGCGGTCCAGAGTCACCCGGTCACCCTGGACGGCGACCACGGCGGCGTCGAAGGCCCTCATGTAAGCGTCGCGCAGGTACAGCAGGTCGGCAGCCATTGGTGGTTATTGTCGCAGGCCCGGCGTAGCCTTGAGAGATGCGCACCGTCGTCCTCGGGGAAAGGCCGGAAGAGCTCGACGAACTGATCGGCCGCCGCCAACCAGCAGATCGCGGTGCTGCTCGACGGACCGGCCCGGGCCGCCGGCCTGATCGCCACCGGCGCGTTCAACCTGGGCGAGCCCCACAACTTCAGGGTGCCCGACCGGGCGCTGCACCGCACCCGGCCCTCGGCGGTGTGGGTCCCCACCGCGGCGATCGTTGTGGAAATCGCGTCGCCCGGTGACCGCCAGCGCCGTCATCGAGATGGACCCTGCCGAGTTGAGCGCCGGCATCGGCTGGCCCCCCGTCGCATGAGCCTCGGCCGCCCGGGCGCGAAAAAGGGGGCGACCCGCGGGCCGCCCCCTTTTCACCTACTCCTGCTGCTTAGAAGTCCTCCATGCCGCCGCCGGGCATGGGGGGTGCGTCCTTCTCGGGCTTGTCGACGATGACCGCCTCGGTGGTGAGGAACAGCGCCGCGATCGACGCCGCGTTCTGCAGGGCCGAGCGGGTCACCTTGGCGGCGTCGATGACGCCCGCCTTGAACAGGTCCTCGTAGTCGCCCGTGGCCGCGTTGAGCCCCTCAGCGGAACCCTTCAGGTTGCGGACCTTCTCGACGACCACGCCGCCCTCCAAGCCGGCGTTGACCGCGATCTGCTTGAGCGGCTCCTCCAAGGCCCGGATCACGATCCGGGCTCCTGTCGCCTCGTCGCCGTCGAGCTTCTCGGCCCTGTCGAGCACCCGGGCCTGGGCCCGCAGCAAGGCGACGCCACCGCCGGGGACCACGCCCTCCTCGACCGCGGCCTTGGTGGTGGACACGGCGTCCTCGATGCGGTGCTTCTTCTCCTTCAGCTCCACCTCGGTGGCTGCGCCGACCTTGATGACCGCGACACCACCGGACAGCTTGGCCAGGCGCTCCTGCAGCTTCTCCTTGTCGTAGTCCGAGTCGGTGTTCTCGATCTCGGCCTTGATCTGGGCGATTCGGCCCTTGATGTCGGCGTCGGTGCCGGCGCCCTCGACGACAGTGGTCTCGTCCTTGGTGACGACGACCTTGCGGGCCCGCCCGAGCAGGTCGAGGGTCGTGTTCTCGAGCTTGAGGCCGACTTCCTCGGTCACGACCTGGCCGCCGGTGAGGATGGCCATGTCCTGGAGCATCGCCTTGCGGCGCTCGCCGAAGCCGGGGGCCTTGACGGCCACCGACTTGAATGTGCCCCGGATCTTGTTGACCACCAGGGTGGCCAGAGCTTCGCCCTCCACGTCCTCGGCGATGATCACCAGCGGGCGGGCTGACTGCATGACCTTCTCCAACAGCGGGAGCAGGTCTCGCACGGCCGAGATCTTCGATCCGACGAAGAGGATGTAGGGGTCGTCGACGACGGCCTCCATGCGCTCTGTGTCGGTGGAGAAGTACGGCGAGATGTAGCCCTTGTCGAAGCGCATGCCCTCGACGAGCTCCATGTCCATGCCGAAGGTCTGCGACTCCTCGACGGTGATGACCCCGTCCTTGCCGACCTTGTCGATGGCCTCGGAGATCATCCCGCCGATCTCGTCGTCGGCGGCGGAGATGGCGGCGACCTGGGCGATCTGCTCCTTGGTCTCGATCTCCTTGGAGATGTCCTTCAGGCTGGCCACGGCGGCCTCGACGGCGGCCTCGATGCCCCGCTTGAGCGACATCGGGTTGGCCCCGGCGGCCACGTTGCGCAGGCCCTCGTGGACCATGGCCCAGGCGAGCACGGTGGCGGTGGTGGTGCCGTCACCGGCGACGTCGTCGGTCTTCTTGGCGACCTCCTTGACCAGGTCGGCCCCGATCTTCTCGTAGGGGTCTTCGAGGTCGATCTCCTTGGCGATCGACACGCCGTCATTGGTGATCGTGGGGGCTCCCCACTTCTTGTCGAGCACCACGTTGCGGCCCTTGGGGCCGAGGGTGACTCGTACGGCGTCGGCTAGCTGGTTCATCCCCCGCTCCAACGAGCGGCGGGCGTTCTCTTCGAAGGCGATCATCTTGGGCATCGGGCTGTCATTCCCTCCATTGGGGACCGGGCCCTCCGTCGGGGGGCCGAGCTGTTAGCACTCTCATGTGTCGAGTGCTAACAGTAGACCGCATCTGGGGCGCTAGCGCAACCCGTCCCTCTGCGAAACCGCCCGACCAAGCCGCGAGACCAGCTTCTCCGCAGTCCACGAAGCGGTGATCTGGAGGAGGAGCCAGTTTTCGAGGGCCAGGTCCGAGGCACGCGCTCGGTCACCGTGAAAGCGCCTGAGGTCGCGGTGGAACTCGGCGCTGTCGTACTCCATGGCGATGCGCCAGCGTGGGTAGGCGAAGTCGAGCTCGCACCAGCGGTCGCCGACCCACACGGGGTGGTGGCGTACCGGCAGTGGCAGGCCCGCCCCGGCAATGGTGTCCCAAACCCAGTCCTCAGCCGTTGAGGCACCCCGGCCGGCGTCGGCGTGCCGTGCATCGATCAACGCGGACATCACACCGAGACGGTGGCGGCCGAGTGCGCCAGCCCCGCTCAGCCGGCGCTCCAGCGCCTCGAGGGTCAGCAGGCGCCGGCGAATGAGGTCGTCGGCTACCCGACCGACCAGAGCAGGACCCACCAGTCGAGAAAGGTCGATGACCGTGCGGGCGGCGCTGGTCACCGAAATGCCGTAACGCTCGTCGATGTCGGCCGCCGGCAGCACCACCCTCGCCACCTGGCACCCGTCGGCCCTGACGTTACGACTTTTGGGCACGGCCACCGCAACAGGTGGCGGTGCGATGTGCTCGGCGCCCCAAAGGTGAGCGGCCGCGAGGCCCCAAACGGCAACGGGAGGGCCGATGGCCAGCACGGGCCCAAGCGCCCGCTGGCGCCATGACGACGGGACAGCGGAGAAGCGGTACACACCGCGCCAGTGGCGGACGAGGATGTTTTGGGCGGCGCGCCGGGCGAGCTGGCCGGCGCTGAGGTATTCCAGCGCCTGATGTCGCGACACCAGGCCGAACTGCCGCTCGCCGAGTTTCGCCAAACCAGGGGGGACAAGGACCACAGTGCATTTCAGCACGTCTCATACTGAGCTGGCAAGCTAGTCGGCCTTGCGACGGCCCCCTGGGCCATCGAAATGCGCAGTTGCGCGCGCCGAGCCCAGCGGAGTGCGCGAGAGCACACGGAAAACGTGCGTTCCCGTGCACTCCGAACGGCGGAGCGCGCGTAACGCTACATTTGGGCGTGCAGGGTCAGCTGCCGCCGGCTACGGCGGGCACGATCGACAGGACAGTCCCGTCGCCGACCGCCGTGGCCACGCCGTCGAGGAAGCGGATGTCCTCGTCGGCGACGAAGACGTTCACGAAGCGGCGCAAGGTTCCGCCCTCGTCGAACAACCTGTCGTTGAAGCCGGGATGGGCGGCGTCGAGGGACTTCAGCGCCTCGCCGACCGTTGAGCCTTCGACGCTGACCTCGCTCGACCCCCCGGCGAGGGGGCGAAGCTGGGTGGGGATGCGGACCTTGACTGCCATGTTCAGCACACCTCTCGGAGATCGACAGCGGCGGTGAATGCTTCCAGGGTGGGGAGGATGGTGGCGGTCGGCCCGCACTCGCCGGCGACGGCCTCCACGGTCTTCAATCCGTTGCCGGTGACGTAGACGACGACACGCTCGTCGGGGCGCACCACGCCCTGGGAGGCCAGCTTGGCAAGGGTGGCGATGGTGACCCCGCCGGCGGTCTCCGCGAAAATTCCCTCGGTACGAGCCAGAAGGCGGATGCCGGCGATCACCTCGGCATCGGTCACCGACTCGATGGCCCCGCCCGAGGAGCGCACCGCATCGAGGGCGTACACACCGTCCGCGGGGTTGCCGATGGCCAGCGACTTGGCGATGGTGTCGGGCTTGACGGGGCGGACCACGTCGGTGCCCTCGGCGAACGCCGTCGCCACCGGCGAGCAACCGGCCGCCTGGGCGCCCGAGACCCGCACGTGGGGTGCTTCGTCGAGCAGCCCGACGGCGTACAGCTCCTTGAAGCCCTTGGCGATCTTGGTCAGCTGGCTGCCGGAGGCGATGGGGACGACCACATGGTCGGGCGGTTGCCATCCGAGCTGCTCGGCGACCTCGAAGGCGAGGGTCTTGGAGCCCTCCGCGTAGTAAGTGCGCACGTTGACGTTGACGAAAGCCCACGACGGGTGCTCACCCGCCAGCTCCGCGCACAGCCGGTTGACGTCGTCGTAGTTGCCCTCCACGGCGATGAGCTGCCCGCCGAACACGGCTGTCGTCACCACCTTGGCCGCCTCGAGGTCGGCGGGGATACAGACCACGGACTGCATGCCGGCGTGGGCGGCGTGGGCGGCGACGGAGTTCGCCAGGTTGCCCGTGGACGCGCAGGCGGCCACCTTGAAGCCGAGCTCGCGTGCCTTGGTTAGCGCCACGGACACCACCCGGTCCTTGAACGAACCGGTCGGGTTGAGCGTGTCGTTCTTCACCCACAGCTCGCCCAGGCCGAGCTCGGCGGCGAGGCGGTCAGCTCGGACCAGGGGCGTGAAGCCGGCGCCGAGGTCGACGGCACCCTGCGGGCGGGCCGGCAGCAGATCGGCGTAGCGCCAGATCGAGTGCGGACCGGCCGCGATGCGCTCCTTGGAGATCGTCGCGGCCACCGCCTGGTAGTCGTAGACGACCTCGAGGGGCCCGAAGCACCACTCGCAGACGTGAAGCGCCTCGGCCGGGTACGGGCGCGAGCACTCTCTACAGCGGAGACCTTCGACGAACGGCACCTGTCCTCCTCATCGGCTCGGGCATTGGCACCTGGTCCCCGGGGGCACCTGGTTGCCGCGGCGTCGTAGGGCCCGTCCCTCGACCGCTCTGGATGATGTGACCTTCCATTGTGGCGCGAAACGGACCCGAAGGTCAACGTGAAAGACTCGGGGGTCGACGTGGCAGGATGCGTTGGCCATGTTGCGTTCCTTCCACGCCGCTGACTTCCCCGCGGAACGGGTCGCCGCGGCCAAGCGGGGCCGCACCGTGTCGGTGGTCGTCCCCGCCCGCGACGAGGCCGCCACCGTCGCCGGTGTGGTCGGCGTCATCCGCACCGAGCTGATGGAACGCCATGCCGTGGTCGACGAGCTGGTGGTCGTCGACGACGGCTCCACCGACGGCACCGCCCGGGAGGCGGTGGCTGCCGGAGCCGATGTCGTCGCCGCCGCCGAGGTCCTGCCCGAGTACGGCACCGAGCACGGCAAGGGCCAAGCCCTGTGGCGGGGCGTCCACGTGACCGGCGGCGACGTGGTGGCGTTCTGCGACGCTGACGTGACGGGATTCGACGTCGGCTTCGTCCTGGGCGTGGTGGGCCCCCTGCTGGCATGCGACGACGTACACCTCGTGAAGGGTTTCTACCGGCGGTCCTTCCGGGGCCAGCCCGGTGAGGGCGGCCGGGTGACCGAACTGGTGGCCCGGCCGGTGGTGTCGCTGCTTTTTCCCCACCTGGCCCCATTTCTCCAGCCCCTGGCCGGCGAGTTCGCCGCCCGGCGCGAGGTGCTCGAAGCGGTGCCGTTCGTCGGCGGTTACGGCGTCGACCTGGGATTGCTGATCGACGTGGCCGACCGTTTCGGCGTGGGCGCCCTGGCCCAGTGCGACCTGGGCCAGCGGGACCACCGCAACCGGCGGTTGGCGGAACTGCGGCCACAGGCCGAGGTGATCCTCCGCCTCGCCCTGGAACGGGCGGGCGTAGCCCTGGGCGGGCAACCTGGCCGGTTCGCCACCTTGGTCGGCCAACCGGTCCCGAGCGTCGAGCCGTACCCGCCCGGGCTGGTTGAGCGCCCGCCGCTCGCCGGCGTGGCCGCCCACCGCAAGACTGCGTGACGGGGACAAACCGCACCGTCGAGAACCCGGTCCCCCCTTTCCGCAACTCATGCCCGCAGGCGCTCGACCACGACCTCGGTGATGCATTCGAGCGTCGCCCCCATGGCCCGTTCCCGTCCGAATCTGGTGACCAGCGACTCGTGGGCGACCGGGGGGTCTCCGAACGCCTCGCCGGCGACCACGAGCAGTGGCACGCCCGCGCCCGCCGCCAGTCCCGCCACGCCGCCGACCGCCTTGCCGGAGAAGGACTGGTCGTCCAGGAATCCCTCCCCCGTCACCACCAGATCGGCGCCCTCGATACGGTCCGCCAGTTCGATCGTGTCGGCGACGAGATCGAACCCGGGCACCAGGTTGGCGCCGAGCGCGGCCAGTCCTCCCGCCAGGCCCCCGGCGGCGCCCGAACCCTCGAGGGCGCGCACGTCGACGCCGAAGCGCGACTCGTAAAGCTGGACTAGGCGCTCGAGTCGCCGGGTCAGTAGCGCCACCTGGGCGGGCGACGCGCCCTTCTGGGGGGCGAAGACGGCAGCGGCGTCGACGAAGCGGGTGGTCACGTCGCACGCGACGAGTATCTCCACGCCGGCCAGACGGCTGTGCGGCTCGAGCACGTCGACGGCAGCCAGCCCGCCGTCGGTGGTCGCCGATCCACCCATCCCGACGAGCACGCGTCGGGCACCCGCCCCCACCGCGGCGGCGATGAGCTGCCCGGTGCCGGTGGTGTCGGCGCGGATTGGGTCGTTGCCCTCCGCTCCCCCGGCCAACTCGAGGCCTGACGCCAGGGCCATCTCGATCACGGCCTGGGTCTGGCCCACGGCGAACGGGGAATCACGGAGGCGCCACTCGGCCCGGACGGGGTCGCCGAGCGGGCCGTGCACACGGAGGGTGCGCACCCGGCCGCCGATCACTTCACAGAACCCCTCGCCGCCGTCGGATACCGGAGCCTCGTCGCTGGTCCACCCGGCGGCCTCGGCGGCGCGAGCGACGGCCCCGGCCACCTGGGCCGCGGTTGCCGTCCCCCGGAACTTGTCAGGCGCGGCGACGACGTGGGGCACCGCCCCATGGTGCCCTCCCACCGCCGGCAATGCCCCGGCGACCACGGGCCACGGGCGGACCCGCATGCGGAGCCGTTCACCGTGGCTAGGGTTGCCGCCGCCATGGACGAAGCGATCGAGGGGAGCGACGGGGCGCCCGGAGCGGGGGCCTCATTGGTGGTGATGTCCAACAGGGGACCGCTCAACTTCACCCACGGGCCGGACGGCGAGTTGCAGGCGCGACGCAGCGCCGGAGGCCTCGTGGTCACCCTCGGACCCGGAGTCGAGCGGGCGGGGGCGTTGTGGATGGCCAGCGCCATCAGTGACGCCGACCGGACCGCGGCGTCGCGTGGGGTGGTGGAGAGCGACGGGTTCCGCCTGCGGTCCCTCGTGATCGAACCCGACACCTACAGGGCCTACTACGACGTGGTGGCCAACGGCTCCCTCTGGTATGTGCTCCACGGGCTGTGGGACCTCCCCCGCCGCCCCCGCTTCGACCGCCACTGGCACAGGGCCTGGGATGCCTACGTGGCCGTCAACCGGCACTTCGCCGACGCCGCCGCCCAAGTGGCCGGCCCGGATGCAACCGTCCTGGTGCAGGACTACCACCTGGCCCTGGTGCCCGGCGCCCTGGGGGCGGCCCGGCCCGACCTGCACGTCACCACGTTCCTGCACACCCCGTGGTGCTCGCCGGCCGAGTTCGCCGTACTCCCCGACCGGGTGGGCCGCGCCGTCCTCGAGGGCCTGGCCGGTGGGGGCGGGCGGGGCTCGGTCGGGTTTCATTCGCCGCGTTGGGCGCGGGCATTCGAGGCCTGTTGCCACGAGGTGCTCGGGCGTTGCCCACCCACGTTCGTGGCCCCCGCGGCGCCCGACGCCGCCGACACCCGCAGTGTCGCCGCCTCCCCCGCTTGCGCGGAGGCGCTGGCATCGCTCGATGCCGAGGTGGGCGACCGGCGCCTGATCGTCAGGGTCGACCGCATCGAGCTGTCGAAGAACGTGCTGCGCGGCTTCCACGCGTTCGACGAGCTGCTCGGGGAGCGGGCGGACCTACGGGGCAGGGTGGTGTTCGGGGCGTTCGTGTACCCGTCCCGGCAGGGGCTCGCCGATTACCTGGCCTACGGCCAGGAGGTCGTGACACTGTCCAGGGTGATCAACGAGCGCTGGGGCACGCCCGAGTGGACCCCGATCCTGCTGGACGCTGACGACGGCTACCCCCTCTCGGTGGCTGCCATGCGCCGGGCCGACGTGCTCCTGGTCAACCCGGTGCGCGACGGGCTCAACCTGGTGGCCAAGGAACTGGCGATAGCGAACGAGCGCGACGCGGTCCTGGTCCTCAGCCGTCAGGCCGGATGCTGGGAGGAGCTGCGTGATCACGCCTTGGTGGTCAACCCGTTCGACGTCACCGCTACCGCCGCCGCCCTCGGGCGGGCATTGGACATGCCCGCGGCCGAGCGCCGGGAGCGGGCGGCGGCACTGCGCAAGCTGGTCGAGGCGCGCACGCCGATCGACTGGTTCGACGACCTGGTGCGCGCCGCGGGCTGAGGCCGGCGGGGCGGCGTTGGCTGAGCCGGGCGGGGCCGAGGCCGGGGGGCCGAGGGCTGGGCGCCGCGGTTTGAGGGCCGGCCAGCGGCCGTTGAGGGCGCTGGCGGTCAGCCGGCGAGGGCTTCGAGGACCGCCAGGGCTCCGGCGGGGCCGTCCACCACCAAGTCCGCGGCGGCGAGCAACTCGGCGGGAGCCTCGGCGCTGGCGACGGCCACGGCCAGCGTGGTGACCCCCTCCCGGCGCAGGCGCTCCAAACACACGAACGCCGGCAGATCCCCACGGTCGTCTCCCAGATAGCACACCGCCGACCAGCCCGCCGCCAGGTCGGCGACCACCGTCCCCTTGTCGGCGTCCACCGGTGGGCGCAGCTCGACGGATCGACGGCCTGGATGGACCTGCAGGCCGGTCGCGGCCGCCTGACGCTGCGCGAAGTCACCTATCCACGCCGCGTGCTGCGGAGCCGTGCGCACGTGCAGGGTCACGGCCAGGCCCTTGCGCTCGACGCGGACCCCAGCCGGCGCCTCGGCGTCCGCGGTGGTCGCCGCCTCGTCCACCGCCTCCTGCCACTGGGCGGCTTCGGGGTGGACCTCGACCTCGCCGTCGGCGACGCTGCGCTCGAGGCCGTACAGCCCGGCCAGGCATACGCCGGGCAACGCCGGCAGTCGCTCTTGCAGGTAGCTGACCGGACGCCCCGAGACCACCCCCACCGCCCCGTAGCGCTCGACGAGGCGGCGCAACACCTCTGCGGCCCCGGGGAGGGCCACCGCCTGGTCGGGATCGTCGACGATCGGTGCGAGCGTCCCGTCGAAGTCGGTCAGCACCGCCGCCCGCTCGGGATCAGCCAGGAAAGGCCGGATCGACTCGCCCAGCCGTGCCCAGAAGTCGTCCGCCTGGCGACCACCACCGTCTGGAGCGTCCATGTAGCTTTCCGCCGATGTGAGCGGGGATCAGTCGGCCGCGAGGCGTTTCAGCCTCCGACCCCCGCGGAGCTGGACGCAGTCGTGGACGTGGTCGACAACGACTGCCCGGAGATGTCGGAGCCGATCAGGACCACCACGTCCGGGCTGGTCGTCTGGATCACCGACGACGAGAGGGGCGCAGTGGAGGGAAGCGAGGTCTGAACCGCAGCCGCCGACAGCCCGATGGATCTGGCTATCGCCGCCGCAGACGACTGGAAGCCGACCGCGTTGGCGTAGACCACCGACGACGTCACCGTCGTGGCGGTGGCGTTCTCGGGGGACAGGGTGTCGTAGCCGAGCGCCTTGAGCTTGGCACTGAAGTATCCGGCGGCGACAGGCGCGGTTGTGCCGTTGAACACGATCACCTTCACCGTGCTGGGAGCCGGCGGCGGGGCGGTCGTGGGAGTGGTGGACGGCACGGTCGAGGCGCTGGGCAGCGATGTCTTGGACGTGTGGTGAGCCGATGTGGTGGTCGCGGGGGTCGGTGACGGCGTCTTGTTGAGCAGCACGATGCCGACGATGACGGCGACGGCGACGAGGACGACGGCCTTGGTGGTCTGGGTCCCGGCGTCCTTGGCGAAGGACCCGTCGCCGGAGGTGTGGCCTCCGCGGGGTGCGTTCATCGGGCGGGACCCTGCTGGTGGCCCCCGGGCCCGGCCGGCACCGAGCGCCCTTCGAACCTCGCCCGGCGGCGCCCATCTCGCAACCGGCGCAGCCGGCGAACGACCAGAGGCTCGTAGCGCACCGCCTCGTCGTCGTCCACGAGACCGGCGAGCAGTTCGTAGTAACGGGTGGCCGAGAGGGAGAAGCTCCTCCGGATGGCGTCGCGCTTCGAGCCGGGCTCTGTCCACCACGAGCGTTCGAAATCGAGGATCGCGCGGTCGCGATCGGTCAGTGCCATCCCGGTCACCCTGCCACCGTTGCCCGCCAGGATCAAGCATCCCCGGTTATCCGGGCACTTGCGCACGGTAGGCGAAGACTCAGGGCGCAGGGATTGTCCAGGCGCCGCGGCCGTGGGTGGCGGCAACCAGCAGACCATTGGGATCCAGGTTTAGCTGGTCAACGACGACATTCGGCAGGTTGGTGCCGAAGCGAGCCCACGACGATCCGTTGTCCGTAGACACGAACGCACCGAAGTCCGTCGCCACGATGAGCTTGCCGTTCTCGTAGACGATGTCGTTCATGGGGACGTCCGGCAGGTTGCCGGAGATGTCGCTCCAGGTCTGACCGGTGTCGGCAGTCTCGAAAACATGGCCGACGCCGGGATCATTCGGCCCGACCATCCACTCCCGCGAGAAGCCCGACAGCGCCACGTACGCGTGGCTCGGGTTGGCCGTGTCGATGCGCACACCGGAGATGTACCGGTCCGGCAAGCCTGACGACGCACACGCGCTCGACACTCCCGTGCACACGGAAGTGGCGTGCCACGTCCCCCCGCTGTTGTTGAGCATCACGATGCCGCTACCGAACCCTGTGCCCGTCGAGAAGCTGGGGTTGCACGGACCGCACCATGCCGCGGCGACGTACTCGACGCCGCCGATGGTGACACCGTCGACCGCTGTCACCGTTGAGGCGGCGTTGCCGCCAACCGCCGTTCTGACATCGAAGATCGGCTTCCAGTCCGTCGCCGCGCCAGTGTTCGCGGTCGTACCGGTGATCCCTGCGTCAGAACTCCAGACGAAGGCACCCCCGGCAAGGAGGTGGTTCGGGTTGGTGCGGTCCATGGTGATCGGAGCTATAAAGCGCGGATCCGGGTCGGACGGGGCGATGAAATGCCAGTTGGCGCCTCCGTCGGTGGATTTCAAAGCGGTCAGACCCGTGTACTCGGTGATGACGTCGGAAGAGTTGCGCGGATCGACGATCGTGTAGCCGCCGTCACCCCCGAACGGCTGTACCGCATTAGCGATGGCAGTACTGCCGTTGTCGAGTTGGACGGGCCGAGGCGAGGGGAAGATCAGCGAGCTTCCATTGTCCTGCAGGCCACCGTAGATGGTCGAATCCGCACTGCCGGCAGCTGAGTAGTACTGCAGCACGTCGAGGTGCGAGTTGAGATCCTTCCAGTTGCCCGACGTGTGGTCGGTGGTCGACTTCGAGTACACGCCGCCGTCGTTGCCGATGTAGAGCCGGCCGTTCGCGACGAGTGCGGCGTGTTGATCGGAGTGCGCCTGGTTGTGGTTGCAGGTCCCCTCGAAGGGGTTGTACGAGAAGCAGGAGAAGCCGAAGTTCCAGTAGGGCGCGATGGTGTTCCAACCGGCTCCGGCGTTCTGCGTCTCGTATACCTCCTCGAGGCCGAGGTAGACGTGGTTGTTGTTGGCCGGATCGACAGCCAGGAACTGGTTGTACCAGGCCTGAATTCCAGGACCGTAGCCCTTACCTATGCGGCTGATGGCTTGCGCCGAGCCGCTTGCTTGGAGTTTCTCGGAGTCGGCGATCTTGGTCCAGGGGCCTCGTGGGTTGCCGGTCGCTGACTCGTAGACACCCTGCAGCAGCGTCTTGCCATTAGTGCCCACGTTGAGCAGGTACGGGCTCTGGACGACGGCGTAGAGCCGGTCGCCGGCAGCCGAGTAGGCGATGGTGGTCCGCCCTTCGGCCTTGGTGGGCACCCAACCCTGCGGGTTGGCCAAATAGGCGAAGGTGTTGCCACCGTCGCTCGAGAGGTAGAAGCCGTTAGTCGGCGCACCCCCGCGCCAGCCAGCCACGGCAAGCACTTGTCGGCCGCCCGTGCCCGGGACGACCGCCACATCGGAGATCATGTTCGCCACGTTGAGGTTCGAAGTGCTGGCGCCGCCTGGTTGCAGCACCGGGGTCCAGTTCGCGCTCGATGCCGTGTCGAAGCTGTACAAGCCGTGGGACGTGGCGGCCAAGATCCGGGTGCCGTCCTGTACCAGCCGGAAGATGAGGGCCCCGTTGAGCTCGGAGCCACCTACTTGGTTCCAGGTCGTCCCGCCGTCGCTCGAGCTCAGCACTCCGATGCCGGCGTAGCTGTCCGAGCTCGTGTTCGCCTCGCCCGTGCCAGCGTAGACGGTGTAGCCACCTCCGGTCGCCGGTGCCACCAGCAGCGCGCCGATCGACAGGGTGCCTTGGTTATCGGTGAGGGGCGTCCAGTGCCCGCCGCCGTCAGTCGACTTCCACACCCCACCGTCGGCTGCGCCGAGATACAGCGCACCGTCGGGCGCCGCCGCCAACGAAGTAACCCGCCCCGCGACCCAACGATCTCCTGCGCCGGAGTTGCTGAAGTTGCTCGTGGGATCGATGTACTGGGGATCATCCGAGAAGTAGTTTCCTCCACTGGCGCCTCCGGTGCTTGGCGCCGTGCGTTCCGTCCAGGAGCCGCCCGATGTGGGCAGTGCCAAGGCCTGACCCCGTACCGCTGCGAAGGCGTTGTCGTTGACCGCTCCGTTGGGTGCCAGGCGCTGGTCGGCGAACCACGCCTGGGCCGCAGTCACGTCGTCGCTCTCGGACCCCGCCGCCGAGTGCGACGACGAACTCGGCGCTCCGAACGCCTGCCCGAACGTAGCCACGAGAGAGACGGCAACGGCCACGGCAACGAACGAAAACCCTCGACGCATATAGGCCTCCTTGTACACGGCGACGTCGCAACGTACACGGCGACGTCGCGACCCTACGAAGTTTTCTCGGATCGAGCAACCCTCCGTGTGCTGATTTTTATGGCTTGGTCTCGATCAGGCCGGCCCGATCTGGTCGTCGGTGAGGCCATGGCGCAGGCGGCGGTCGAACGCGATCGCGGTGCTTCGCAGACCGCTGGAACGCCACTTCGCCCGCTTCGGTGAGCTCGACTATGTGGATGCGACGGTTGACCGGGTCTCGCCGGCGGGTGATCAGCCCTGCGGCGTCCATCGCGTTGAGGTGGTGGGTGGCGGTGGCTCCTTGATCCCGACCACCTCGGCCATCTCGCGCTGGTTCGCCAGATGACGGCTCTTGAGGTTGAGCAGCACCAGCCATATGGGCAGAGAGCCGCCAGCGTCGGCCAAGGCGTCGTCGAAGGCCCGGCTCCCCGCCGTGCTCGTGACCGCCGCCCTCGCCGTCGGCCTGCTCGTCAACGCCGGACCTCCGGACCGGGCCGCTGGGCACCGATGAACCCTGCCGAGGTTCTTTGAGCCTGCGGTCGGCATGAACGTCCACCGGCCGGACTCCGGAGGCCGCACGTCGTCTTTGAACTCGTCCCACGCCTTGTGATGACGGTCGCGGAGAGCGCGAGCTTCATCCTTCACCTGACGTCGGAAGTCGTGGACTTCGGGCGTGGAAGCGTTCCCAGGCGGCTTGTCGGCTCACGCCAACTGACCCACGATCGACGCCGGACGTAGCACCGGCAGCCACCGCCTCTGCTACGAGCTGTGGCTCTTACCAAGGCGAGCGGTGCTACTTCGACTGCCCGAGCAGCAAATCCGTAGGTCAATGCCATCAACCGGGCATGAACTTGTCGAAGTAGCACCGCTCGTCTTTGTATGTGCTCGATTCGTCATCGGCCCTGAGACCCGACATTGAAGGATAGCCAGGGCCGTCGCCGAGATAGAACGCGAGCACTTCGAGCTCCCGCTCGTATGCCCCCCCGTCCGATCGTGGTCATGATGTCGAATGCTGACAGGAACGATCGCAGGTCGGCGCCTACGAGCACGTCGGCGTGCATAACCGTCGTTTTGCAGTCCTTCT
The DNA here is from genome assembly GCA_035552775.1 of Acidimicrobiales bacterium. GTDB lineage: Bacteria > Actinomycetota > Acidimicrobiia > Acidimicrobiales > Palsa-688 > DASZKW01. Next base: position 72,174 of record DASZKW010000032.1, read on the forward strand.
TCGAGCTGATCCGCGTCGCCTTGGGTTAAGAGGTTGAAGATGTGGCAGTTAACGACCCGGGACGGTAATGGGTGAACGGCGGAGATCCCTGGTCCCCGTAATGCGTCGCCGTGTGGAACACGCCCTTCGTCGAGGTTCTTACGACGAGCCGCTCATAGTCGGAGGCCGCGTCACCTACGTCATCCATGATGTAGATCTCCAGGCAACCACCGGCGCCGGAAACGCGCGGAAGGTGGCCGTCGTTATTGCGGTGGGGTCACGCCCATCTGAAGTTCTTCTTGACGCCGCTTCGTTGAACCCTTGGGTGGCTATCGCCTCCGGGTGGGCTTCGCCGGCGGTAACCCGCCGTCTGAACGGATCGCCGGTGAGGGACGCTCCGGGCAGTGCCATGTCGAGCGGTGAATAGCACGTCTGTAATGATGTGCAAGGAGTCCACTTGCCTTGCGAGCCTCGTGGCGAACGGGCATCGCGCTCATCAACCTCGGAGCGACGATCTCCTAGTGCCGCGCCAGCTAGCGATTAGCCGAAGACGACGAATAACCGAACCGATGGCGAGGCCAGCAAGGGCGCCCACGATCGTGGCCGGTAGGCCCACCTCGACAACCGCGAACGGTGCCGTCGGTGCATAGGCACGAAGTCCCACTACGAGCCCGCCGATGACCCCAGCGACGCCTGCAACCATCGCGCCGATGGCGACAGCGCGCGGAACGAGCGACAGGGCCTTCAGGGCCGACCGCGGTGTTCTCACAGGTCAATTTATCGCCGGCACATCGCCTTGCACCTCCGCGCTATCCGTGTCTGCCGATTATCTTGAGGAACTGCTCCGGTGTTCGGATCGGGATCTGCCCAGAATCCGCTTCCGGCGTGCGGAACACTGGCGCCCTGGGCGGAGAGGGCTGCTGGCAGGATGGGGAGCATGGATGAGCGAGCTGTACGGGCTGAGACGGCAGAGAGGGGAGACCGGAGCGACTGTCGCAGCCGCGCTTGGCGTGCTCGCCAAGCCGATGCATAGCCCTCGCCGGGCGCTCGTAGAGGACATCTGAGAGGAGCCGCGATTGCTTGCGTACCTGTTCTGGCACCGACCGGCGGACAAGGTGGATCGGAACGATTACGAGGAGGCGTTGCTCGCCTTCCACTACCGGCTACGAGCGGTCAAAGTCCCTGGGCTGGTCGCTTCGGCCAGTGCGAGCGTCGAAGGGCTTCCTTGGATCCCGGGGACCTGCTACGAGGACTCCTACCTCGTCGAAGACTTCGCCGCCTTGGGAATCCTCAACGCCGCCGCGGTCGACGACGCGCACGCAGGCGCCCACGACCGGGTGGCTCGCACCGCCGGCTTCGGCGCCGGTGCCCTCTACGGGCTGGAGACCGGCGACCCACTACGCGGGGCCAGCTTCTGTGCCTGGGTCACCAAGCCGGCCGGCGTCAGCTATGCCCAGTTCCGTGAGCAGCTGGCACTTCACGGCCCTCCAGCCGTGGCCGCGCTGTGGCGGCGACAGATGGTCCTCGGGCCATCCCCGGAGTTCCGCTTGACCAGCGACCGCCCCTTCGTCCTTCCTGCTGAGCTCGCAGCGGTCACCTGCCGAGTGAGCGTCGTCGTCTCGCAGTGAACGGCGCACGACAGTTAGCCAGGCGAAGCGCTTGGGTCGCGGGGCCGTCGCGGGGCTCAGGGCGACAGCCTGAGCCGAGCGAACTCTCGGCTCGCGTCCACTTGCAGGAACTTGGTGGCCGGGAACTGCCCGTGATCACCGCTCCAAGGCGGCTGTGGCCGCTGGAACGCTTCGCACGAGCACGCGGCCAACGGGCATAACAGACAGCGCGGCCCCGGACTGTCGGAAAGTTCTGCGTGCTTGTCCGGCGACCCGATGCCCAGTGGCGGTCAGGACTTGTAGCGACCCGAGCGGCGCTGCTCGCTGTTGCTCGGGCTGGCGCCGCGGCGAGCGCAGATGAGGAAAACCGGCGCACGGCTGAAAGTAGAACTGCAAATGTCAGCGAACGCCGGTTGGCCTGTGTAAACCTTACGTCGTGTCGAGCTGGAGCGAGGTACTTGTCGCGGAGTGCCGGTCGGTGCTGGAACAAGTCCGTTCGTCCGCTCCTGACTACGCCGGGATCCGTGTCGAGCCTGTCGCCGGACCGTCCGGGTACAGAGCCGATGGCAACATCCAGGTCCGGGCGAAGTGCCTGTGGGCCGTCCAGTACGAACCGAGGCCGTTTGCTGATCCTGTCCTTGAAGAGTTGTTCCGAGCCGAGATCGCCTGGCATCGCCAAGCGCCATTTCAGGGCTACTCCGACCAGTTGAAACTCGCTGCGTACTTGGTAGCGCTAGGGCGTCCCGAGGGCGTGCTCTCACTCATGTGGACGGCCAAGGGAGCCAACTTCGACACCTGGTGTGGCTTCGACAGCCGATTCCTTGGTGTCGGGGGTGTATCGGCGGCAATCGAGGAAGCCAGCGCCGCGGAACCCGTAGATACGGACTTGCTAAGGCACCTCGTTGGTGACAGCGGGCCTCGATTTAGCGACAACGATGTCGCGACCTACCTCGACGAGGTAGCGGACTACTTTCCCGCCCAGCCCTCCGATGAACCACCGTCTACCTGGTTCGAGAGAGCACGGTTACTCGGAGACACCGTTGCCGCTCGGGAGGCTCTCGACGACTGGGTTCGGTCTGACACTCCGCCGTCAGACGATGGGCTCCAGCACAATCTGGCTTCGATCGGCTACTTCGGCGACGCCGTCGCGGTACAACTGCGGGTCGTCGCCGCTAACGGGGGCGAACGAGCGAAACCGCTCGCTGGCATCCGTCTGGCAGAGCTTCAGCGTAAAGCCAGATTGTTCGACACCGCATTCGACTCACTGAAACGAACTAGGCGAGGCGTCAATGATACGACTGACAAGAATGGGTACGTCCGGAGACGCCTTGCCGAAGAAGGGTTTCTACTCGCAGCTGGCACTGAAGGCCGGCTGGCGAGAAGGGCCTTCATCCTCGCTGACGAAGTCGCCCAGGATCGGACGATTCATCAGGTCGTCCGGATAAGCGGCAGCGAGCCCAGCGACGAGTGGCTACCCCTGGTTGTGCTTGAGGCAGGAGCCGACGCGGCAACGAACGTCGGCGAGCACGGCCGTGCCGACGAATACCGAGACCGGGCGTCCCGCGAGCGCCAGCGAATCAGAGCCGCTACCGGTGACGCCTCGTAGGAACGTGATCGACAACGAGCAGCTGTTGCCGGCAGGTTTGGATGGCAACGGTTCGGCAGGTTTGAGCGGGGATGGGTTTGGCATGACTGGCTGGTGACGCGCTGACGGTGCCGGCCCAGGCTCGGACCTGGGTTTCCGGCGCCGTCGGGTGGTCGGCGAATGGTTGCTCGGGGGGTGGTCAGGCGGTGAGGCCCGGTTGGTGTGGCGGCTGGGCCGATCTGGCCGGGGCGTCGGCGGG
>DASZKW010000033.1:0-3076 GCA_035552775.1 Acidimicrobiales bacterium
CAGCGAGGAGTCCCCACCATGACCATCGCCCCCGCCGCGGCGAGGCATGCTCGACAGGTAACCAACGACGAGCTCGTCGCCCGCTACGTCGCCGGCGAAGCTTTGGTGGAACTGGCGGGTGCCGCCGGCACGAGCGTGAGCGGGCTTCAGGAGCGGCTGCGGCGTACGGAACGCAGACCCGCCGGCGGGCGGAGCGGGCCCGGACGCTGACCGCCGAGCAGATCGCATAAGGTCCAGCCTGTTCTCGCCTAGCTGCTGAGCGGTCCTCCAAGCCGCTGACGGGTCGCCTTTGAACGCCAAGGCAAAGTCGTGCGCGACGTTGGAGACCGGAGTCCAGTGCCGGCCGAGCGGATACCGCAGCCGCTTCTCGAGCAGGTGGCGAACGGCGTCGCCGTCGGCGAGCCCGCCGTCGCCCAACTGCTCTACGGGACCCAGGTAGCAATCCTCTTAGAACTCCGGCACCGCCACACGCCTCCAACACCCCGTGAGAACGAGATGCCCGAGAAGGGCTGTCAGTGGCCGTCTCGATAGTCGGTGAAGTACTCGCCGCAACGCTGAGTCCCTCCCGCTCCTGTTGACTCTGTCGTCGGGCGTTCAGGGTTTCACGACCATTCACGCCGGCTCCGCCCGCCGGGCGCTGTCGCGGCTGCGGTTCATCTGCCAGCTGGCCGAGACGGGCTCGGAGCTCACCGCGTCGGCGCTGACCGCTTTGGTGGCCGACGCGATCGACGTGGTCGTCCACTGCACGCGCCAGGGATCGAGCATACGGGTGACCGAAGTCCTGGCAGTGGAGGACCTCCAGGTCGGTCCGGCCACGGTCGCGTTCACCACCACGCCCGTCTTCGCCCGCAGCCGCCACGATTCGGTCCTGGAGTGGACGGGGAACCTTCCCGTGCGCGCCGCCAGGGCACTCGAGCTGGCGGGTTACGACCTGCGCCGCCTGACCGGTCCGCAGCCGTGACCGGCGTCGTCGCCGCCGCCCTGGCCGGGTACGGCGTGTTCCTCGTCTGGACCGCCATGACCCTTGGATGGCGCGGGCTGGGGATCGGGCCGCGCCACCCGGTTGGCGGCAAAGCCAAAGGAGGGCGGAGCTCCCCCGTCCCCCGGGACTGGCTGCGCCAGGCCGGCCTGGGCGACATCCCCGCCGGCGAGTTGGCCGGTGCCGTGGCGGCAGTGGCGGTCCTCGGTGCGGCTGGCGGCTTCGCACTTTTCGGGGGGATCGTGCCTGGCGTGCTCGCCGGGTCGTTCGCGGCCAGCTTTCCCGTGGCCGCGTTGAGGGCGCGGCGGGCGCGCCGCCTGGCCGACGCCCGCGACGCCTGGCCGCGGATGCTCGAGGAACTGCGGCTGCTCACCGGCTCCGTGGGCCGTTCGATCCCCCAGGCGCTGTTCGATGTCGGGAAGCGGGCGCCGATCGAGCTACGGGGGGCGTTCGGGGCGGCGGAGCGTGAATGGCTTCTCACCACCGACTTCGAGCGCACGGTGGGCTTGTTGAAGCGGGACCTCGCCGACGCCACGGCCGACGCGGTGTGCGAAACCCTCCTCGTGGCTCACCAGGTAGGCGGAGGAGGCCTCGACGCCCGCCTGGGCGAACTGGTCGCCGATCGCATCGACGACGTGCAGGCTCGCAAGGACGCCCGAGCCAAGCAGGCAGGAGTCCGGTTCGCCCGCCGGTTCGTGCTCCTGGTCCCCCTCGGCATGACCCTGGCCGGCCTGTCGATCGGCACGGGGCGCTCCGCCTATCAGACAGCCGGCGGCCAGGTGGCCGTGGCGTCGGGGTTGGTTGCCGTCATCGCCTGCTGGGTGTGGTCGGGGCGCTTGCTCCGCCTGCCCGACGAACCGAGGGTGTTCGTGGACACGGACCACCACGTCGGCGCGGCGCCGGCGGTGATCGCCGCCCAGGGGGTCCCGGCGAGGGCTGGGCAGTGATCCGCCTCCTCGTCCTGGCCGGGCTCGCGCTATGGGGCGGCCTCGTCCTGTGCCTGTGCGGGGTGCGACGCCTGTCCCGGCCTTCGCTGGGCGACCGGCTCCGCCCGTACCACCCCGGCGCCGCCGGCACCGGCCGGCCGACGTTCGTATCGGGGTCGTCGCTGCGCCAGGTGGTGGCCCCCATGGCAAGTGCCTTCGGAAACCGGCTGGCGGTCGCACTCGGTGTCGACGAGGACGTGGGGGTTCGCCTGCGCCGTGTGCACTCCGCCCTCGCAGCCTCGGCGTTTCGCACCCGCCAACTCGGGTGGAGCGCCGCCGGTCTGGCCCTGGCGATGATCCTGGCGACCGCCGCCAGCCTGCCCGCCCCGCTCACCGCACTGGTGATCTTCGGGGCCCCGCTGTTGGCTTTCCTGGTGGTGGAGCATCGCCTGTCCGCGGCGTCGGGGCGCTGGCAGCGCCGCGTGCTCTACGAGCTGCCGGTCTTCAGCGAGCAGCTGGCCATGCTCTTAGCCGCCGGGTTCTCCCTCGGGGCCGCCATCAACCGTGTCGCCGATCGGGGCCAGGGGTGCTGCGCGCGCGACATGGCCACGGTGGCCAACCGGGTCCGCCAAGGCGTGGCGGAGGCGACCGCGCTGCGCGAGTGGGCCGAGGTAGCCCGTGTCCCCGCCGTCGACCGCCTGGTGGCCGTCCTCGCCCTGAGCTCAGAGACCAGCGACCTCGGCCGCCTCGTCGCGGCCGAGGCGCGCCAGGTACGCCGGGAGGTCCACCGGCGCACCATGGAGCTGATCGACCGCCGCTCCGAGCAGGTCTGGGTCCCCGTGACAGTCGCCACCCTGGTCCCCGGGGTGATCCTCATCGCGGTGCCTTTTCTGGCCGCCCTGCACACCTTTTCCAACGCCTGACCTACACGCTCGACGAGGGAGGACCCATGACCGTGACCAAGACCCGCTACCACCGTGCGCCGCGCCGGCGCTTGGACGAGCGCGGCGAGGGCGTGATCTCCGCCGCCATCGCCGTGTTGATCATGGCGTTCATAGGCGTCGGCATGTGGATCGCGTTCAACACCACCTTCCAACACGCGGCGAAGAATGTCGACAAGCAGGTCAATTCCTGCATCGGCCAGACCAACCCCAACTGCTGAGCGCGCCGA
>DASZKW010000034.1:0-21516 GCA_035552775.1 Acidimicrobiales bacterium
CGAGTGCGCCCGCTACCTGAAGAACAAGAAGCCCTACCTCGACTATCCGAAGGCCCCGGCTGCCGGGTGGCCGATCGCCACCGGTGTGATCGAAGGCGCATGCGCCCATTTGGTCCGGGACAGGTGGACGTGACCGGGGCAACGCTGGTCCGTCCTGGGTGCGGAGGCGATCCTGAAACTACGAGCGGTGCGCTCGAACGGAGACTGGTACGAGTAGTTCTCCTTCCACTTGGCACAGGAGCGCAGGCGGGGTTATCCCGAAGGCCGCCTGATCGGTCCCTCCAGCGGAGCCACACCCATAAGGATGTGCCGGATCAGGAGCGTTGTCGACCGCGCGGTCGGCCCCTTGGTCTACGGCTGGATCGACGACTCCGGGCTAGTTTCGCCGTCGCCGCTTACTCGGGGTTCTTCGCTGACCTGTCGTTCTGTCCAGATGTCCTTCGACCCGGCTTGGTCTTGGGCGATGTCGTCGATGACATCGAGGAAGTTGGCGACGATCGTCGACCTGTCATCCGGGCGCCAGGCGACCCCGGCGGTGGTAACCGGCACGGGGCCCTTCAGGTGGGCGTAGTCGATGCCGGGCACCGGGTATTGGTTGGCCACGCTGGCCGGGACCAGAGCAACCCCCGCTCCGGCGGCGACGAACAGCAGCACCGTGGTGAGAGGAAAAGCCTCGCGGCGTACCCTGGCAGTGAAACCGGCAGCCCTACATTCGCGGTCGATGTCGCGGCGGAGGCCCTCTGCCGCCGAAAGGGTCGGCATCACGAAGTCTTCATCGGCGAGGTCGGCGAGTTGCTGATCGTCTTGCGACGCAAAATGTCCTTTGGGGACAGCTGCCATCAGGCTCTCAACGATGAGTTGCCGATAGTTCATCTCGCCGATGACGCTAGGGGCGCGGACGAAAGCGACGTCGAGTTCCTTGCAGCGCAGCCCGTGTAACAGCGGCCCTGTGGTGCCGTTGAGCAGTTCAAGATTTACATCGGGAAATCGCTCTTTGAACTTGGCCAGTCCCACGGGCAGCAGATCGGCGGTGACTTCACTCACATAGCCCACCGTCAACGTTCCGACCTCACCGCGGCCCGCTCGCCCGACGACACCCGGCACCCGATCCAGACGCTCGATGATATCTTGGGCCACGTCGAGGAGGGCTTGCCCTGCGTCGGTGAGACCGATCACGTGATGGGCCCTGACGATGAGGTCCACACCGAGTTCCCGTTCGAGTTGACGGATCTGATGGCTCAGCGGTGATTGGGACATGTGCAGGCGCTCGGCCGCCCGACCGAAGTGGAGCTCGTCGGCGACGGCCACGAAATAGCGAAGATGTCGGACTTCAACCACCGGCTGTCCTCTCGTCGGTCAAAGGGCACCCCACAGTGGTGGCCAGCCCAGACAGTAGATGAGAGCCGAACGGGCCACCCCGATGAGGCCATTTGACGGCGAGGGTCGACGAGGTCGAGACGGCCCGCCAGGTGCTGCGGGGTTCAGGATCGAGCACGTCTTCGACGCCTCCAAGACGACCGGTGCACCCTGCCGGTGCCGCCTCATCCTGAGCTGGTCGAAGGGGAGGCACCGCCAGGGTTGGGGGTGGCGGTCCTGGGCCTGATCGAGTCGAAGGGTTTCACCGTCGACGTTGGCCGCCGACGCTGAAACGATCAACGGGGCGAACGGTCAGACCAACTGGGGGGCCAAGACGGTCGTGGTCCGGGCGGACATGGACGACGCGGCGATGGTCAAAACCCTGATCCACGATCCGTTGACCGCACCAACGGTCCTTGTTCTATCCACCACCTGGGGGGCCGGGCTGGTCCCGTTGGGCCACTCGAGTGGAAGGAGGTGAAGCTGTGGAAGACGGACAGAATGGGGTTGAGCTTCGTAATGTCGGGGCCCTCGCGGTCGCTCCGATCGGGGAGCTGCGGGGGGCACCGACCGCGGTCGGCTGGGTGCTGGTCGACGGGGGGGCGAGGAGGTTGTGGCGGTCAGCGATTTCCTCGCCTCGCTCCTGGCTGGCGGGGCCCGGTCTGGTTCGGTCCGCTCCTATGGGTTGGCGCTCCTGCGTTGGTGGCGGTTCCTCGCCGCGGTGGACGTGGACTGGAGACGCGGTCGGGGTACTGTGGGCGGCGGGTGCGGCTGCGGCCCGCTTGGCGGGACACCGGGTCCCCCACGGCCATCGGTTGGGCGAGCTGGCCGCGTTCGGCCACTTCGCCAACCCGTCGGCGGCTTGGGATGCCCCGGTCGGTCCGGCCGCCCTGTACTGGACCGTCACCTTCGCCGCCCTCGCCGCCCTGTTCGGTGTGGGTTGGGCTGTGTGGCGGGTGTTCAGCCGGGTAAAAGGTCACGAGGACGAGGACCCGGCCCGGGTCGACGGGCTGGCCAACCGGCGCCAGGTCGCCACGGCCGCCGGCCCGAGGGTGCTGCTGGCCCGGGCGGCGACGTTGCGCCCGTCGCTGTCGGGTCCCCGGCCCGCCGATGTCGGCTACTACCTGGGCGACAGTCGCGGTGTCAGCTGTTGGGCCTCGGTGGAGGACTCGATGGTGATCCTCGGTCCTCCCCGGTCCGGCAAGGGCTACAACCTGGTGATCCCCTCGATCCTCGACGCGCCGGGCGCGGTGATCACCACCGCGACCAGGGCCGACAACCTGACCACCACCATCACCGCCAGAGCCAGGCTCGGCCCGGTGGCGGTGTTCGACCCCCAGGGCCTGGCCGCGGGCGTGCCCGTCCACGGTGCGATGGTCCCGGTGCGAGGCTGCGAGCGACCGGCCACAGCGATGATCCGGGCGCACGCCCTATGCGCAGACGCAGGCGGGGGCACGGAGAACGGGACCTTCTGGCGCCAACAGACCGTCACCGCGGTCCGCTGTCTCCTCCACGCCGCCGCGCTCGGGGACCGCTCCCCGGTCGACCTGTATCGCTGGTCGCTGTCCGCTCGCGCGGCGCCCGACGCCGTGGACATCCTCGTCGGCTCGGGCGATCGGGCAGCCCCGGCGTGGGAGAAGGCGCTCGATGCAATCATCTCCGCCGAGGCCCGCCAACGGGACTCGATCTGGGCGATGGTGGCCAACGCCTTCGCCGCCCTCGGCGACCCCCAGGTGCTCGCCGCTGTCACCCCCGAGCGCGGGGAGGTCTTCGACCCGGCAGAATTCCTGCGGGCGAGGGGGACCCTGTACCTGTTGGGCACCGCCGCTGGGGCGTCGGCCACCGCCAGCCTGGTCGCCGCGGTGATCGAAGACGTGGTCGAGGTCGCCCGGCACATGGCCGGGGCGTCGACCGGCGCCCGCCTCGATCACCGTGACCCTCGATCGCTACGGCCATCTCCTGCCCAGTCTGGAGGAGCATCTGACGGCCGCGCTCAACCGATCCGGGACAAAAGCCGCTCGCGATTGCGCACGAATCGCGCACGCCGGAGTGACCCTGCTCCGCCGCTCCACCAAGAAATAGCCCCTCACCAGCAACCTCGTGAGAGCCCGAGGTCGGAGTCGAACCGACGACCTGACGCTTACAAGGCGCCTGCTCTGGCCACCTGAGCTACTCGGGCAGATTGTGGCGTCTGACCAGGGAGTTCGCTGCTCCGGTCCACGGAGCCTCTAATGCCCAGCCCTCTGACAGACCATAACATCGGATGCTCGACATCCAATGATCCGTTTGCCGTAACCTCGCTTTCGGCTCCCGTCTACGCCGGGGACTTCCCCGACCCCGCCGTCGTGGCGGTCGGTTCTACATACTTTGCGTACGCCACGGGCAGCGCCGGGCGCAACCTCCAAGTCACGCAGGCGAGCGACCTGAGCCACTGGAGCTCCCCCGTCGACCCCCTCCCGACGCTCCCCGGCTGGGCGACGCGCGGGTACACGTGGGCTCCCGGCGTCACCGACATCGGCGGCACGTTCGTCATGTACTACACGGCGCGGGACACCGCCGCAGGACGCCAGTGCATCTCGGTTGCCACCTCGTCCACCCCGCAGGGGCCGTTCACCGACACCTCGACCGCTCCGCTGATCGGCCAGCTGCCCGACGGCGGGTCGATCGACCCCAACCCCTTCAACGACAGCACCGGCGCCCGGTACCTGATCTGGAAGAGCGACGACAACGCCATCGGCCAGCCGACACGCCTGTGGGGCCAACGCCTCAGCGCCGACGGCCGCACAACGGCAGGTACCCCCACCCTCCTGCTCACCGAGTCGGCGTCCTGGCAGGCTCCCACGGTCGAGGGGCCGACCGTCGTCGCCCACGGCGGGCAGTACTACCTCTTCTACGGCGCCAACAACTACGACACCGCCAACTCGGGGATCGGCTGCGCCACGTCGTCCGCCGTGCTCGGCGCCTACACCAACCACTCGACCACCGGCGCTTGGCTGGGGTCTCGGGGCAACGCCCAGGGACCCCAGGGGCCGTCGATCTTCACCGACACGGCCGGAAACACCCGTATGGCGTTCGCGGCCTGGTATGGGACCGTTGGCTACGAGCACGGCGGCGTCCGGTCCCTTTGGGTCGCCACCCTGACGTTCTCCTGGTCCGGGAAACCATCTCTGTCCTGACCCGCGCCCCAGGGGTGTCGTTGCCGGCTCCGAGCGCTCCTAGGACGCGCCGCCGCGCAGGACGATCAACCCGGCCCCGGCCCCGAGGACGGAACCGGCGAGCAGCCCGGCGGTGGCGGCGGTTGCCAGCGGCCCCACCGGCAGAGCGGTTTGGATGATGAGCAGCGGAACGGTGAAGCCGATGCTCGCCACGGCCCCTACCCCGACCAGTGACCGGGTCACGATCGGCGGCTGGTAGACGTCGGGATTGACGTGCATCGTCACCAAGGTGGCGACGGTGATGCCGAGTGGCTTGCCGATGAGGCGGGCAGCGACCACCGCGGCGAAGACCCGCAGCGACGCCCCGCTGCCCAATCCCGAGCCGGCGAAGGACAACCCCGTGTTGGCCAGGGCGAAGACCGGGAGCACAGCCATGTTGACGACCGGTTCCAGCCGGTGCACCCAGGCTCGGACAGTTGGAGACGCCGCCGACGGCTTGGCCCGGACCGCTGACCCAGCCGAGGTTGCCCGGACCGCCGACCCAGCCGAGGTTGCCCGGGCTGCTGACCCAGCCGGCGTGGCCCGGAGCTCCGAGCGCGCCGGGCGCCGGGCGGGGAGAAAAGCCCCTAGTGCCACGCCTATCACGGCGGCCTCTACGCCGGCGTGGAGCATCGCCCACCACGCCGCCGCCCCCAGCACAACGCGGAGCCAGCCGGCGCGGACACGGGCAATCCACACGACGGTGAGCGCGCCGAGCGCGCCGAGCCCGCCGGCAAGCCACGCCAAGCGTGTGTCGTGGCTGTAGAACACCACCAGTACGACTATGGAGGCGATGTCGTCGGCCACGGCGAGGGTCATCAAGAAGACCCGCACCCGCAGCGTCGTGCCTCCTATCAGGGCGAGTGCCCCCAGGGCGAACGCCACGTCCGTGGCCATCGGGATCCCCCACCCGCGGGCTCCGACACCGCCGGCGACGACGGCGGTGTAAATCACCGCCGGGACGGCCATCCCGACGAGGGCCGCCACGACGGGGACCAGCGCTCGCCGGGCGGAGCGCAGCTCGCCGGCGGTGAACTCCCGGCGGATCTCCAGCCCGATCAGGGCGAAGAACGCCAGCATCAGGGCTTCGTTCACCCAGTCGCGGACCGTCAGGTGAAGCCCGACGGGAGAGGACCACGGGGCCACGCTCAGCCATGTCGAAAAGTAGGACCTGGTACCGGGCCAGTTGGCCCACACCAAGGCCGCGACTGTTGCCACGGTCATGGTGAAGCCGCCCCACCGGTCGCCGCCACCCACCCTCCCGCGGGGGCGCCACCGGCCCACCCTCCCGCGCCCGGCGGCGGAGCGGGGGTGCTCGCCGGCGCCCACCTAGTACCCCAGTGGTCTTCTACGGCAAAGACCGAAGAAAGACGGGCAGGACAGCCACGACGGGCACGCCAAGGTTCTCGGAGGGGGCACTAGCCGGGGAGCTGCCCGAGGGTCACAGTGACGGTGCGCGACGCGCCGGACTGCGCGCTGAGAGTCACCTTCGCCGTCGCCCCCGGAGTGAGCCCTGCCAGGATGTCTTGCAGGTCGGCCAGGGAGTGCACGCTCTGGCCGTTGACGGCGGTGATCACGTCACCGGCTCGGATGCCGGCCTTGGCCGCCCCGCTGCCGGCGGTGACGCGGCGAACGAGTACGCCTACGGAGTTCCCCGCCTGGTCGCTGGCATCGCCGGCGAGGATCCCCAGCGCCGCCCGCCCGCTGATGGTCACGTGCCCGGTGGCCACCAGCTGGGGCGCGATGAGCTTCACGGTGTCGCTCGGGATGGCGAACCCGATGCCCGGAGCCGCCCCCCCACCGTCCTGCTGATCGATGGCGGCGAGTGTCGGGATGCCGACCACGTTCCCGTTTAGGTCCACGAGGGCCCCGCCGCTGTTGCCCGGGTTGATCGACGCGCTGGTCTGGATCGTGGAGGGCAGCACCACCGAGCTGCTCTCGGTGACGGTGCGACCGTTGTAGCTGACGATCCCCTCGGTGACCGAGCTGGCCAACCCGAGAGGGTTGCCGATGGCCATGACGATGTCTCCCACCTGGAGATTCTTGGACTCGCCGAAGGTGGCCGGGGTCAGGGTCTTGGCCGCCTTGACCCGGATGACAGCCAGGTCCCCCAGAGGGTAAGCACCGACCAGGGTGGCCGGCAGGACCTGGCCGTCGGCCAGGCTTACCTGGAAGTTGGTGGCCGAGCCGACCACGTGGTCGTTGGTGACAATGTCACCCCTGGCGTCGTAGATGATGCCCGAGCCGAGGTCGGTGCTGGTCGAGATCTCCACGACCTCGGGGCGCACCTTTTGCACCACCGAGACGAACGCGTCCTGCAACGCGGCCGCCCCGCCGGCCGCCACCGAACCTCCCGCTCCCCCCGCCGGCGCGGTGGTGGAGCTAGTGGCCGCGGCGGCGCCAGGGGCGGTCGTGGAGGACGACGGCACCGTCGCGCCGGAGGGGTGATTGGCGGTGGCGCCGCACGCGGCGAGAACCAGGCCGGCGCCGGCCACCAAGGTGAAGGCAACCGTTCCTCGCGTCCGACTGTGCGGCACTGTCGTCTCCTCCTCCGGTGGCTACCGCATCATTCCCTATCACGTGGGCCCGACCACCCACACGCGACGCCGACGCCGGCGCCCCGGGCCACACCGGCTTCGGCTCGTGACGGCTACGCGGCGTCGCCCGGGTAGACGTGGTACGCGCACACGTGGGCGCCGTCGAGGCGGTGGGCCACTCGTTCGACACGCGCGCCGGGCAGCGCCTCACGCAGGAACGCTATCTCGCTGGAGCATGCCTGGGCGAAGCCGGTGGCCACCGAGAGGATGGCGCAGTTGTGTTCGACTATCCGCCAGCCACCGTCGCCCGTACGCTCCGCGTCCGCCAGGTAGCCGTCCTGGTCGAGGATGCGTGTCAGCTCCGCGACCCGGTCGTCGAACGACCGCCCCTCGAGGCGCGGTCGGGCCTGCTGCAGCCGGCGCCGGCCGCGCTGGTCGAACAGCTCGCTCACCTGGTCGCTGGCCGGACCGCCGAGGTAGCCGAGCAGCTCGGTGGTGAGGTCCCCGTAGCGCTTGGGGAACAGTGACTCCGCCAGCGGCGCCAACTCGTAGCGGTGGACGGGGCGTCCCCGCCCGTGTGGGTCGGCGCGGTGCACCACCAAGCCGTCGTCGGCAAGGCGGCCCAGCTGCTGGCGCACGGCGGCGACGGTGATGCCGAGGGCCACCGCCAGGTCATGGGCGTTCATGACCCCATGGCGTTTCAGGGCCACCAGGATCGCCCGCCTGGTCGAGGGGACGGCAGCGAGCGCCGGCTCGGTAGCAAGCGCCGGCTGCGTGGCGGGCGGCCCAGAGGACGTGTCGGTCACGATAGGACCAGGTGGAGGTCGCCGAACTCGTGCCACAGGTACCCCTCGGCCAGTGCGGCCGCATACGACCGCTCGAGCAGGGCCCGGCCGGCCACCGCCTCGAGCATGGCCAGATGGGACGCCTCGGGCTCGTGCCAGCCGGTGAGGAGGCCGTCGACGGAGCGCAGGACCCGGTCAGGCGTGACGACCGTCTCGGTCCAGCCGCTGCCGGGGTGGACCGTGGCACGCCCGTCCACCACCGTCTCGAGCGCCCGCACCACGGTCGTCCCCACGGCCACCACCCGGCCCCCGTAGCGGTGGGTGTCGTTGATCCGGTTGGCCGTCGCAGGGGGCACCCGGTAGTACTCCGGGTAGGGCGGTTCGCCTGCTTCCAGCGATGCCACGCCGGTGTGCAGCACGAGGGGTGCCACGCCTATGCCGGCGGCCACCAGCCGGGTTATGACCTCGGCGGTAAACGGGCGGCCGGCGCTCGGCATCTCGGCGGATCCCGGCTCGGTCACGTAGACGTTCTGGTAACTGGAGAGAGGCCAGCGACCTTCGACATAGCCGTAGGCGATGGGACGGCCGTGCACGACCAGATAGCTGTGCAGGGGGGCGGGTGTCTCCAGGGTGGCCACCCACAGGCGCACACCTTCGGGGTGGCGGGCATAGGCGCTGAGCAGCGCGAGGCGCCCCCCGCCCGCCAAGGCCATCACCTCGCCGGGGGTGGCGCCCATCCACGGCTGGCCGGAACAACGCAGCTCCGCGGTCCACAGACCGGCCGGCAGCTGGGTGGACAGATGGACCTGAACGGCGCGACCGGCGGGGTCGGTGCCGTCGAGCTCGGCGGCCAGGGTGCCAGAGGTGTTGACAACCACCAGGTCTCCCTCGGACAAGAAGCGGGGGAGCTCGGAGAAGTGGCCGTGGACGACGGTGCCGTCGCCGCGACAAGCCACCATCATCCGCACGGCGTCGCGCGTGAGCCCCCGGGCCTCGGGGGGGACGGTGGCCTCGAGCTCGGGGGGGAGCTCGAAGGAAGCCAAACCCCTGAGCGCACGCCCCGACGCGACGGCGGTCATGACGCAGCGCCCAGCCCGGAGGCCCGGTAGCGCCCGCTCGGGCGGCTACTGCTGATCAGTTCCAACAGGACCGGTACCACCGCCTCGGGCGGGGGCCGGTCCGAGATGTCCTCGCCGGGGAAGGCCTCCTGGTGCATCTGGGTACGCATGTCGCCGGGGTCGACGACCCAGACCCGCACGGCGGGCTGCTCGACGGCGAGCACGGCGCTGGCATGGTCCAGGGCGGCCTTGGACGAGCCGTAGCCTCCCCAGCCCTCGTAGGCCTCCACCGACGCGTCAGAGGTCACGTTGAGCACCCTCGGGTCGGCGGCGTGGCCGAGGAGGGGCAGAGCGGCCTGCGCGAGGGCCACCGGGGCCACCACGTTGACCTCGTAGACCCGGCGCAACTCCTCCAGGGGGTAGGAGGCCAAGGCCGGCTGGGGGGAGGGCCCGAGGACGCTGGCGTTGTTCACCACAAGGTCCAACCCGCCCAGGCGCTCCGCGCTCGCCACCACCTCCGCCCGGTGAGCAGGATCGGTGACGTCGCCGGCCAGCGCCACCACATCGGCGCCCGCCGTGAGCGCGGCGCGAATCTCTCCAGCGGCGCAGGCCAGGGCGTCGCCGCCCCGGGCGTCCACGACGAGCGACCAGCCCTGTCGGGCCAAACCGACGGCCAGGGCCCGGCCCAGTCCCCTCGATGCTCCGGTAACCACGGCCACGGACATTCGGGTTGCACCTCCTGGGGCCCGTTTCGCCAGGCACCACCAGGATAAAGTTAGCAAACCCTGTCTTTATTCCGCACCGGCGAGTCGAACCGGCGAGGTTCCAACTGCCGGAGGCGGCTCAGGCCCCGGCAGCGGCAGCAGCAGCAGCCTTCATCACGTAGAAGGCGGCGCCGTGGGGGTCGGCGACCAGGGAGAAGCGACCGGGGGGAATGTCCATCGGGGGCACCATGACCTTCCCCCCGAGGTCGGTGACCGTGGCCGCCGCCGCGTCACAGTCGTCGACCATGAAGTAGACCATCCAGCACGGCGGCATGCCGGGGGGGAACTGCGGCCCGATCTCGATCATCCCCCCTACCGACGCCCCGTCGAGCTTCCACTCGGTGTAGATCATGGGGCCGGATTCCTGGGTCGCTCCCTCCCACCCGAAGACCCTGCCGTAGAAGGCCTTGGCGGCCTCTATGTCGGAGGTGGCCAGCTCGTTCCAGCCGAAGCTGCCGGGCTCGTTGACCACGGCGGCGCCCCGGTGGGCCTTGGGCTGCCACACCGCGATCACCGCGCCCAGCGGATCGGCAAACACTGCCATGCGGCCCTCCTCGAGAACGTCCATCGGCGCCAGCAGGGTGGTGGCCCCCGACGCCTCGGCCAGGGCGATGGTGGCGTCGGCGTCGGCGACACTGACGTAGGTGCTCCACGCCGGGGGCGCCCTCAGGTTCATCTGCGGACCCACGCCGGCGACCGGCGCACCCCCGAGGAGGAAAGTGGCGTAGCCACCAGCGGCCGGGTCGGTGCTGACGTCCGCCGTCCAACCGAACAGGGCGCCGTAGAACGCTACCGACGCGGCCACGTCGGGGCTCTGCAGGTCGACCCATGACGGCGTCCCCGGGGCGTACTCGTCTCGTGCGGGCATGCCCAAAGCGTAGCCCCGGACCCCCCGGCCCGCTCCGGCCCGCTGCGGCCCACCCGAACGCCCGGACGCCCGGACCGCCCGGCCCACCCGCCCCACCCAACGGGCCGGAGCGGCGCGGGGGCGATCACTTCGGCTGAAGGCGGGCGCCGCCGTCGAGGCGTATCGTCTCGGCGTTCATGTAGCTGTTGGTCACCAGCTCCAGGGCCAGGCTGGCGAACTCGGCGGCGACACCAAGGCGCCTCGGGAACAGCACGTCCTTGCTCAGGCTGGCTTTGAACGCCTCCGCCGCGTCGCCGTGGCCGTAGATGGGGGTGTCGATCAGGCCGGGGGCGATGGTGTTGACCCTGATCCCGACCACGCCGAGATCGCGGGCGATGGGCAGGGTCATGCCGACCACGCCGCCCTTGGACGCCGAGTAGGCGGCCTGGCCGATCTGGCCGTCGAACGCGGCAAGCGATGCGGTGTTGACGATGGCACCCCGCTCGCGGGAAGGGCCGACGGGATCGGTGACCGACATCGCCGTGGCCCCCAGGCGGATGCAGTTGAAGGTACCGATCACGTTGATCTCGATGACTTTGCGGAACGTCTCCAGGTCGTGGGCGGAGCCGTACTGGCCGTCCTTGCCGATGGTGCGGCTGGCCGAGGCGATGCCGGCGCAGTTCACCAGCACCCGCAGGGGGCCGAGCTCCCTGGCGGTGTCCACCGCCGCGATCACGTCGTCGGTCCTGGTCACGTCGGTGTGGCAGAACGCCAAGCCGAGCTCGTCGGCCAGGGCCCTGCCCTTGTCGTCGGCGATGTCGGCGATGACCGGATGGGCGCCGGCGCCGTGCAGGAGCCTGACGGTGGCCTCGCCGAGCCCGGATGCGCCCCCGGTGACCACGGCGGATGCGTCGGTGATTTCCATGCCCAAACATCACCACGTCCGGGGCGGGGCGCGCCAAGCCGGCGCCGCCGGCCGCCGGCCGTATCGTTGCCACCACCGATGTCGAGCATCTCCGCCTCCGACCGCCTGGCCACCCTCACGCCGAGGGCCCGCAGCCTCAACCAGGGCGTACCGAGTGCCCGTTCGCTGCTGCTCACCGTGCTCGGCGAGTGGGTGCTGCCCTCCGGCGGCGAGGCGTGGACCTCGGCGCTCATCGACGCCATGGCGGCGGTGGGCGTGGAATCCAAGACCACCCGCCAGGCGGTGGCGCGCTCCGCCGCCTCCGGCCTCCTCGCGCCCCGACGGCTCGGTCGGCGGACCCGCTGGGGCCTCACCGCCGAGGCCACCCGGCTGCTCACCGTAGGCACCGAACGGATCTACAGCTTCGGCTGCACCAGCCCCGACTGGGACGGGCGCTGGATGCTGCTTATCACGCCGGCCCCCGAGGCGAGCCGCCACCTTCGCCACCGGGTGCGCACGCGCCTCGGCTGGGCCGGCTTCGCGCCGATCGGCCCCGGGACCTGGCTCTGCCCGTGGGTCGACCGCGAGCCCGAGGCCTTGGCCGTGCTGTCGGACCTCGACCTCGCCCGCGCAACCCGGTCCTTCGTCGGCGAGCTCGGCTCCATCGGCGACGCCAGGACCATGGTGGCGGAGGCGTGGGCCCTCGAACAGGTCGAGAAGGAGTACGAGGCGTTCGTCGACGCCCACGGCACGGAGGTGCCGGCCACGCCGGCGGAGGCATTCCGTGCCCTGACCCTGCTGGTGCACGAGTGGCGCCACTTCCCGAGCGCCGACCCCGGCCTACCCGCCGAGCTCCTGCCACAGGGGTGGGGCGGGCGGCCGGCGGCGCAGCTGTTCCACACGCTCCACGAACGCTGGGCGCCAGAGGCGGCAAAGTGGTGGACCGAACGCCTTTGAGTGCGTCGTCCGGTTGAAGGGGTTGGAGAAAGGCGACCCTGCCCTTCGAGCCCGCCGCGCTCGCCGGGGACGCCGCGCCCCGCCAGGAACCAGGCCCCTCCTTTCCCCTCCTCAACAACCAACCACCGGGCACATTGTTGCACCGCCTACCGCCACTGGACCGTTTCAATTGACCCGCCGCTCGCCATGGTGACCGAGCACCCCGAAGTGGCGGCCGTGGTGATAACCGGCGGCCTCCGACGCGGTTGGCGCCCCGCCGCCGAAGAAGCCACAGAGCCGTGCACTGCGATGAGCTCAGGTGGCTTGCCAGCGACGGCTGATTTCGGCCGCCGCCTGCTGGCGGCCGCGGGCCTCGAGCACTGCCACCGCGGTTGCCAGTACCACCTGCGCCCTCGCCGCCGGGGCTCGCACGATGCCCGCCAGCCGGACCTTCAACAGCTGCATTCCAATCAACGGGGGCAGGTCGGCGCCGGCGCAGCCATCCTCCAAGCAGCCACCCACGCAACGCCGGAAGTCCCATGTCGCCCGGCTGAGCACCGGCGCGATGTCCTCCCAGCGATCATCGGCTGCCCAGCGCATGATCAGGCCACTGGCTCGCTCGTCGCGCGACGCCGGGTGCCGCACCTCGGCGAGGACGGCTAGGTCGAAGGCGTCACACCCCGGTCCACCGGCGCCCCGAGCCTTCCAGCCCTCCACCATCTGGCGGTAGGCCTTGGCGTCCTGGGCTGCCAACATGCCCGACGCGAACTGAGGCAGGAGCACGACGGCAGCCAGGCCGGCGATGGCCCACGCCGCAGGCGACAGCGCACCCGGCTGGATGAAACCCCAAGCCAGGACGCCGGCGATGACGAGGAAGAGCGCCCGCGCCCCGGACCACCGCGGCCCGGATCCACGGGTGTCGGCCTCTGGTCCCGGCGGTGCGTTCAAGCGACCAGCGATGACTCCCGGTCGGCCATGGGTTCGGCGAGGTGGTGGTCGAGCTTGCGCTTGATGCGCTGGAGGGCATTGTCGATCGATTTCACATGGCGGCCCAAGTGGTCACCGATCTCCTGGTAGGACCGTCCGTCCACGTACAGCTCCAGCACGTCCACCTCGAGTCCGGACAGGGCGTCGGCCATCGACTGGTGCATGCGGTCCAGGCCCTCGCGCGATATGACCTCATCGGCGGGATCGGCGATCCGGTGATCGTCGAGGAGCGCCTCGACGCTGTACTCGGCCGGATCCTCGCCGCCCCGCACGCCCGATATCGACACATACTGGTTGAGGGGCCGATGCTTGTGGCGGGTGGCCGCCTTGATGGCGCTGATCACCTGACGGGTCACGCAAAGCTCGGCGAACGCCCGGAACGACGACTGACGATCGGGGCGGAAGTCTCTTGCCGCCTTGTAAAGGCCGATGAGACCCTCTTGCTCGATATCGTCGGCGTCGGCGCCGACGAGGAAGTAGGTGCGGGACTTGACCCGGGCGAAGCGCCGATAACGCTGGAGCAGGACAGCGAGGGCATCGCGGTCACCATCCTGGGAACGGGCCACAAGCTCCTCGTCCCCTAGCTCACTCAGGGTGGTGACCAGGTGGCAAACGGCCATGGGTGGGCGGCTCCAGATGTCGTGCGACGGTGGGTTGCAAATCGGGGAGGAACGGGTCCCTGATCCCCCGAGACTAGATACTTCTACCCACCCAGAGGGGCCTGTGTCAACGGTCACCTGCCGTACTGCCGACTTTTCTTGTTGTCCGCTACCAGGGCAAACAGGACGACCGAGGCAGATCGATGCGTTATCGGCACCGAGATTGACCAGCCCGAACGGGTGGGGGCACCCGAGACGGCGACGGGCTCATAGCCTCCGACGGCGGGCCACCTCGAAGCAGGCGAGAGCACCGGCGGCGGCCACGTTGAGCGATCCCAACGGTCCTTGCGTGGGCACCTGGACCACCACGTCGCAGCGCTGGCCGGTAAGGCGGGCCAGTCCTCGACCCTCGGCGCCGAGGACGATGGCGACCGGTTCGATCGCCACTTCCAGGCCCCAGAGGGGCTGATCGCCGCCGCCGTCGAGCCCCACTGTCCACACGCCGGCCGCTTTCAGCTCGGCCAGAGCGGCTGGTACTCCCGACACGAGGGCGATCGGGAGGTACTCGACCGCGCCGACCGCCGCTTTCACCGCCGCCGGGGTGAGGTGAGCCGAGCGGTGGCGACCGAGGACGGCCCCGGTGGCGCCGGCGCACAAGGCGGTTCGCAGCAGGGCGCCGAGATTGTGCGGGTCGGTGACCCCGTCGAGCACCAGCAGGAACGGCGGGGGGCCGCCGACTCGGCGGCGGGCCAGGTCGGCCAGCTCGGCTTCGGGTACAGGCTCGGCGAAGGCCAGGACACCCTGGGGGGCGCTTGTTCCCGCAGCGGCGTCCAGGCGACCCCGCCCGACGGGGCGCACAGGAATGCCTGCCTGGCGCGCCGCCGCTGTGATGTCGGCCACCGCGTCCGCCTCGTCGATCCCCTCCGCCAGCCACACCTCGCGGACGCGCCGGGTCCCTGCCCTCAGCAGCTCACGGACGGCTTGGCGCCCCTCTACCTGCTCACCGCCAAGCACACCAGTAGCCGCGGTAGCTCCGCCCCGTCCGCCTGAAGCCGCCCGTCGTCGTCCCGCTCCACCGTCGGACCGCGCGCCGTCGCCCCGGCCGGCGCCCCGAGGGCGCCCGCCCGCAGCGCCGCCACGCCCCCCGGGCGCCCCACCACCACGACCGCCAGGCGCACCGCCACCACGCCCCCCGGCCGCCCCCCCGCCACGGTCGCCGGCAGGGCGCCCGCCGGCACTCGGGCGGCTCATCGGGGCTCCACCAGGGCGACGGCCAGGCAGGCGATGCCCTCCCCGCGGCCTAGGGCACCGAGGGCCTCGGCCCGCTTTGACTTCACGCTGACGGGTGCGCCGACCACGTCGACCAGCCGGTCCTCCATGGCCTGGCGGTGGGGGGCCAGCTTGGGCTCCTCGGCGATGACGGTGGCGTCCACGTTGCCGATAAGCCAGTGCGTGGAGACGCTGAGCACCACCCGCGCCAGCAAATCCATGCTGTCCGCGCCGGCGTATGCCGGGTCGGTGGCCGGGAAATGACCCCCCAGGTCGCCCAGGCCGGCGGCACCGAGGAGGGCGTCGGCGATGGCGTGGGCGACGACGTCGGCGTCGCTGTGACCGCTCAGCCCGGGGCCTTCCAACTCCAAGCCCCCGAGGAGCAGGCGCCGGCCGGGGTCCGCGCTGAAAGGGTGGACGTCGAAGCCCAACCCCACCCGGGCGGTCACCTATCCGCACCTTGGCCGAAGAGGGCGGCGGCGACCACCAGGTCGGAGGGCTCGGTGACCTTGACGTTGGTGGGAGAGCCGGCCACGGTCACGACCCGGCCGCCGATGGCCTCCACCAAAGCGGCGTCGTCGGTGGCGTCGGCTCCCCCGGCGTGGGCGCGGCGCAGGACGTCGGCCCGAAAGGCCTGGGGCGTCTGCACCGCCACCAACCGGTTTCGGTCGAGAGTGGACAGGGTCCCGTCGGCGTGCACGACCTTGACCGTATCGGTCACCGCCACCGTCGGGATCGCCGCGTCGGCACCGGCTTGCACGGCACCGAGCACGGCACGCCAGATCGCCTCGCCGGCCAGGGGGCGAGCGGCGTCGTGGACCACCACCGCCTCCACGCCCGCCGGCACCGCGGCCAGGCCGGCCCGCACCGACGCCGAGCGACTCGAGCCGCCGGAGACCACCACGTCAGCGTCCCACCGAGGCGCCCCGGCGGTGGCGTCGACGGCCGGCACGACGAGCACCACCGCCTCACAGTGCGATCGCGCCCCGTCGAGGGCCCACGCCACCAGCGGCCTGCCGGCCAGCTCGGCGTATTGCTTGGCGCTGCCGAAGCGGCTCCCGCTGCCGCCGGCGACGACGATCGCCCACGCTTTCACGGTGCAGCGATGGTAGCGGCGCACGGAGGAGCACTCCCCACCGCTTTTCCATGGCGCCGTCTGCCCTGGTTGACGGTGCCACGGCTGGCTCGCCAGACACCCAGCGGCGTGGGGCCCGAGCGGGAGGCGACGCCTGCGTCATCACCGGCCCCCCTTTTCCCCGACCCTTTGTTGTCAGGGCCTTCGTTGTCAGGGCAGGGCGTCGTCGAGCTTCTTTTCCGCCTCCGCCTCGTCGACGCCGATGGCGAAGGTGAGCTCCGACACGAGAATCTGGCGGGCCCGGTTCAACATGCGCTTCTCCCCCGCCGACAAGCCCTTGTCCTTGTCCCGGTTGGAAAGATTCCGCACCACCTCGGCGACTTGGTAGATGTCGCCGGACTTCAGCTTCTCGACGTGGTTCTTGTAGCGCCGCGACCAGTTGGTGGGCATCCGCACGTCTTTTTTGCGTAACACTGCGAATACCTCCTCCACCTCCTCGTCGTTGATCACCTCGCGAAGGCCCACCTCGTCGGTGTTGTCGCACGGGACCATCAAGGTGAGATCGCCGTAGGCCAAGCGGAGGACCAGGTACTCCCGCTTCTCGCCGAAGACCTCCTTGATCTCGCGGCGTTCCACCACGGCGGCGCCGTGGTGGGGATAGACGACCTTGTCACCTACGTCAAATGGCATTCTTCTCCCAAGGGCGGTACGCAGGGGGAACCCCCAGGGTACGGGGAAAAAGGGCCCTGCGGCCAGTTCCTCATCTGCGTGCCCGCCGCCCACGGGTCCCCGGCATTGGCCGTCGGCCCGCTGCGACCGAGCCGGATAGCGTTACGCCACCATGGACGACCGCCTGCTGCTCGCCCACTCCGACATGTTCTCGGCCTTCGACGAAGAGGAGCTGAGGGTGGTGCTCGGCGGCGTGCGCTCGCTCAGCTGCCAGCGCAACGAGGCCTTGTTCGGCGAGGGCGAGGAGGCCTCGGAGATGTTCGTGGTGCGTAGCGGTCGGGTGGCGATCGGCCGCCACTCCCCCGACGGGCGGGAGTCCCTGGTGGCACTCATGGAGCCGGGCGACGTGTTCGGCGAGATGGCACTTTTCGACATGGAACCCAGGTCGGCGTCGGCTCGGGCCCTCGAATCCTCCGAGCTGCTGGCCATTTCCTATGCCACTGTCAAAGAATGCCTCGACGGCCGCCCCGAGCTGCTGTGGGACGTCGTCGGGCTGCTCGCCCAACGGCTGCGGTCCACGGACTCGGCGCTGGCGGACGCCGTGTTCTTGGACGTGACAGGGCGCACGGCCAAGCGCCTGCTCGAGCTGGCCGGCGACGCCGACGAGTTCGTTTTACCCATCACCCAGGAGGAACTGGCCGGTTTGGTGGGGGCGTCGCGCGAGAGAGTCAACAAGGCCATCGCCGCGTTCCTCCGCCTGGGATGGATCGAGCAGGTGGAGCGCAGGTACCGCATAGCCGAGCGCGACCGACTGGCCCAGCGGTCCCGCTAGCCGTCACCAGCGGCCCGTAGGCTCCATCGGCGGCCCGTAGGCTCCATCGGCGGCCCGGTGTGGGCTCAGCCGTAACGGTCGAGGATGCTCGCCTCGGCCAGGCGACCCAAACCGTCCTTCACGGCGCGAGCCGAGCTGCGGCTGACCCCGTCCACGGCGTCGAGGTCGGTGACCGTGGCGGCGAGGATCTCCTGGAGGTTGCCGTAGCGCTGCACGATCTTGTCCACCACCGCGTCGGGGAGGCGGGGGACCTTGGCAAGCATGCGGTAGCCGAGCGGCTGGACGCTGGCGTCGGGGTCGGCATGACCGTCGCCCGCCACATGAAGTAAGGCGGCCACCGCCTTGACGTCGAGCAGTGTCTCGGTGGGCATCTCGTGGAGGGCGGCCATCGCCGCCTCCAGGTGGCGCGCTTCGCCGTCGTGTAGGTAATCCCGCATCACCTGGCGACGGTCGTCCTCCACGCCGGCCATGAGATCCTCGAGCTGGAGGTGGACCAGGCGCCCGTCGCTGCCGAGTTCGATGCTGTAGCCCCGCACCTCCATGGCGATGCGCCGGACCATCTCGGCCCGCTGGAGGACGGTGACCACGTCGCGCACCGTGACCAGGTCCTCGACCTCGAGCGCGGACAGTGTGTTGGTCACGCTCGCCAGACGGTCGCGGTAGCGCTCCAGGGTCTGCAGGGCCTGGTTGGCCCGCCCGAGCAGGCGCGGGATGGACTCCAAGGAGTGCTTCTGGTCTCCCCTGTACATGGTGATGACGCCCAGATCCTCCGAGACGGCCACGACCGGGACGTCGATGGCTCGCGCCACCCGTTCCGCCGTGCGGTGCCGGGTACCCGTCTCCGACGTCGGCACGACAGGGCTCGGCACCAGGTGGACGTTGACCCGGGCGATGCGGCCGGCGTCGCTGCTCAGGATGATGGCTCCGTCCATCTTGGCCAGTTCGGAGAGACGCTGGGGGCTGTACTCGGCGTCCAGGAGCAGCCCGCCCGAACATATCTCCAGCACGTCGGGCCCGTCACCGACGAGAATCAGCGCACCCTTGTTGGCCTGCAGGATGCGGTCGAGACCCTCGCGCAACGGTTGCCCCGGTGCGATCACCCCAAGGGCGTCGAGGAGCGCGACGCTCGGACGGTCCAACACCTGGCGAGCCTACTCCGTGCATCGCCGCCCGGCCGCGGTGTTGTTTGTCGCAGCGGACGATGCTGCGGCCGGCGGCGGCACGCCTACGACGAGTCCGACTGCTTCGGCGAGTGAGCCGGCCGTGACGGTCGGCAACGCCGCCTCCGGCGACGAGACCGGCACCAGGGCCCGGGCAAAGCCGAGGCGCGCCGCTTCGTCCAGGCGCCTAGGGGTCTGACCGACCTGGCGCAGCTCGCCCGCCAGGCCGACCTCGCCGATCACCACCAGGTCGTCGGGCAGCGGGCGGTCGAGGGTGGCGGAGGCTATGGCCAGGCACACGGCCAGGTCGGCGCCCGGTTCGCTGATGCGTGCGCCACCGGCCGCGGAGGCGTACACGTCGAAGCCCTGCACCGAGATGTGGGCGTGGCGATGGAGCACGGCGATGAGCAGAGCCAGGCGGCCGGCGTCGAAACCCGACGCCGATCGCCGGGGGGTGCCGAACGAGGACGGCACGACCAGGGCTTGCAACTCCACGAGCAGCGGCCGGCGTCCCTCCACCGCCGGGAACACCGCCGACCCTGCTGTCGCCATCCGCCGGTCGGCGAGGAACATCCCGCTGGCGTCGTGCACGCCGACCAGGCCGGCGTCGGTCATCTCGAACACGCCGAGCTCGCCTGTCGGCCCGAAGCGGTGCTTGCTGGCTCTAAGCAGGCGCAGGGAGTGATGTCGCTCACCCTCGAAGGTGGCGACCGTGTCGACGACGTGCTCGAGCACTCGCGGCCCGGCGAGCGAACCGTCCTTGGTGACGTGGCCGACCAGGACAGTCGTCAACCCGGTGCCCTTGGCCAGGGTGACGAGTTGATGGGCGCAGCCCCGGACCTGGGTCACCGATCCGGGCGCCGACTCGAGCTCGGGGTCCCACACCGTCTGGATCGAGTCGACGACGAGGATGTCGGGTCCGATCTTGTCGATAGCGGTCCGGATGGCGGGCATGCTCGTTTCCGCCACGATCCAGACCCCCTCGGCGCTGACACCCAGGCGCTCGGCGCGACGCTTGACCTGGTGGGGGGATTCCTCCGCGGATACGAGCAGGGCCCGGGCCCCGTCCCCGCTCAACGCGGCCAGGGCTTGCAGCAAAAGCGTGGACTTACCTATGCCCGGTTCGCCGCCGACGAGGGTTACCGAGCCCGGAACCAGCCCCCCGCCGAGCACCCTGTCGAACTCTCCTACGCCGGTGGGGCGTGGGCGGCTGTCCCAGCCGTCGATGTCACCGAGCAGTACCGGGGCGGCGGCGGGACCCGCCCCCACGGCCGGTGCGGTCGCCCCCGTACCCGGTTGGGAGAGGACTATCTCCTCGACGAGCGTGTTCCACTCGGCGCATCCGGGGCAGCGGCCAGACCACCGCGACGACGTCGCCCCGCACGCCTGGCAGCGGTGGACCACTCGGCTGCGGCTCACGAGCTCGCACCCTGGCTCACTCGCTCCCACCCTGGCTCACTCGCTCCCACCCTGGCTCACGAGCTCCACCCTATGAAAAGGGGGTGACGGCGTCGGCGATGGTACGCCGATGTCACGCTCCCTTGGCGTGGGCACCGCGTCGGTGGCCCGCTCGCTGTCCCCGTCCCCGCCGGCGCCGTATCAAGACCACAACGACGGCGACCAGGGCGACGAGGAGCAGAGCGCCGCCCGCGGCGGCGGCGGCGACCGCGCCCACGTTGACCGACCGGGTCACGGCGAACAGGCGCGAGGTCCGGCCCAGCGCCGGCTGCCACCCGAGTGACCCTGCCAGGCGCGCCGTGGCGTTGGTCGACAGCGGTCCGGCGGGGAGGCGGACCGTCACCTGGAAATGGAACACCTGCGCCGGGTTGGTCCCCGTCTGGCGCTGGGCCACCGCCGGGTTGATCCCGGTGCTCGTCCCGAGCTGGTGGGCGAGACCAGGGTCCCCGAAGCAGCCCAGTCCACATGTCAGGTCCACCGTGGCCTGGAAGCGGGTGACGGTGGTCCAAAAGCCCTGATCCCGGGTCAGGAGGAACTGGAAGGGTCGACTCGCCGGCGGCCCACTCCCGGCCACCTGCTCCACTATCGGGCCCACCTCGGCGAGCGAGGAGAACGGATAGCTGGCGCGGAGGACCTCCGAGCCGTCCGGTCCCGGGGCGGGAGTGCTCACCTGCCAACCCGCGGCCACGAGGT
Source organism: Acidimicrobiales bacterium (assembly GCA_035552775.1). Taxonomy (GTDB): domain Bacteria; phylum Actinomycetota; class Acidimicrobiia; order Acidimicrobiales; family Palsa-688; genus DASZKW01. The sequence goes on from DASZKW010000034.1 coordinate 21,124, forward strand.
CGGAGCTCTGCAGCTGGGCGGACAGGTCGCCCACCGCCGCCACTGCCTGTTGGTCCAAGGTGACGGTGACCGACACCGCGCCAGTCCCGTTCGCCTTGGCGACGACGCCGATCCCGACCGTGGCGCTGCACGCCGGCAGGGCGACGATGGCAACAGCGACGACGAGCAGGAGGCCCGCACGCGAACGAGCGGCCAGCCGCCCGCCGCCGCACCCCTGCACAGCTACCGGAGGCTAGTCAACCGCCGGCCGAAAGCAGGCGGCAAGCAGGCAGCGGCCCGGCGGCGGGCCGGGCAGCGGCCCGGCGGCGGGCCGGGCAGCGGCCCGGCGGCGGGCCGGGCAGCGGCCCGGCGGCGGGCCGGGAAGGGTCGGGAAGGGCCGGGCAGGGTCGGGCA
>DASZKW010000035.1:0-20297 GCA_035552775.1 Acidimicrobiales bacterium
GTGTCATCCGCGAGGTCCACGCCGCCGCCCTGCCGGCCACGGCCCTGGTGGTGACGGCCCCGTCCACCGCCGTCGTCGGCACCCCGGTGAACGTCAGCGTCACCGCTACCGACGCCACCGGTGCCACCGCCAGCGGCTATATGGGGACAGTCCACTTCACCTCGGTCGGCGGTACGCCTGCCATGCCCGCTGACTACACCTTCACCAGCGCCGACAAGGGCACTCATACCTTCACCGTCACCTTCAACACGCCTTCCAACCAGACGCTGATAGTTACCGACACCTCCAACCCCACCCTTACCGGGACGGCCACCGTGGCCGTGCGCACGCCGGCCCCCACGGTGAGCTCGATCAGCCCGACATCGGGGTCCCCGGGCGGCGGCACATCGGTCACGATCACCGGCACCAACCTGTGGGATCTGTCGACATCCGCCGCTGTTGACTTCGGGACTAAACCAGCTACCGTAGCCACTTGCAGCACGGCCACCTCGTGCACTGCGATCTCTCCGGCGGGGAGCGGTACCGTGGATGTGACGGTTAACACACGGGTAGGCACGAGCGCACCACCGCCGCCGACCGCTTCACTTATCAGCGCCCCGCCGTGACCGCCACCCAGGGCTACTGGCTGGTGGCTTCGGACGGCGGGATCTTCACATTCGGCGATGCCGGCTTCTACGGCTCGGAGGGTGGTCACGTGCTGAACAAGCCCATAGTCGGCATGACCGCCATTCGCTGAATACTGTCATGCCTTTGTGGCGGTGAAAGTCGTCAGCTCACGACAGGCGAAGTTCGGGGCCGGCCCGCCCGTGCAGCTGTTGAGGACATACCTCATCGTGCGCAGCTCCTTGGTGGGTACATCGCTCACGTCGAGCTTGCCCTCTTTCACCGTGCAGGTGCCGCGCAGAACTGCAGTGGCGCCGTCGGTCCCGTTGCCGACCTTGGGGTTCACGCGGCTGACGGTCCCCGTGTAGGTGCAGGACAAGGAAACCGAACTGGTGGTGCCACTCGTGGTCGCTGTCGCGTCAAAGGGGGTGCCCGGTGGGTTCTCGCAGGTGGGACTGTAACCGTGCGTCCCGAAAGCTCCCGTATAACCAGGGCGGGCCGTCTTCTGCAATCTCAGCCGGAGTTGCCCCTTGTACGTTGCCGTCTTGGAGCCCAGCGTGGCCGTGTAGGAGCCCGTTCCAACGGCTTGGAAGGCGAGCGACTGGCTCATCGCGCACGGGGGGGAGAGGTCGACCAGGTGACCCTTGGCCTGGGAGGTGCCCATGGCCGTCCCGCTGCCGCTGACCGAGGACGCCGGGCGATCGGAAACCGCCGAGCAAGATGCCACAACGAGTCCGAACAGAGCGACAGCGGCCAAGCTCCGGGCCCGACGGCCAAGTTCTGTGACGGTGCCCATCCTCGCGGTCGAAGCCATCCTGGTTTTCTTTCCGGCCGATGGTCCGTCGTACCGGGACCTATGCACCAACTTCGCTACGACAAGCCAACTTCGCGCGCACATCTCCCGGACGCGCACCACGGGGGGACCCGGAAGGACCTGATCGGCGTGCAACCCCATCGCCACAGTCTGACCCAGCCGCCGGCCTACAAGGCGACCGTCGAGCAAACAGACGAGGAGGACAAATGAACCAGCAACCAGGACAGACAACGGTCCGGCACTCGGTCGTGGTCGAGGCTCCTATCGACAAGGCGTTCCAGGTGTTCACCCAGGACTTCGGCCGATTCAAACCACCTGAGCACAACCTGCTCGGCGTTGCGATAGTCGAGACCGTCTTCGAGGCTCGCGTCGGCGGCTACTTGTATGACCGCGGCGTGGACGGCAGCGAATGCCGCTGGGCCCGGATCCTCGCCTACGACCCGCCAGATCGCCTCGTGATCAGCTGGGACATCGGCCCCTCCTGGGAAATTGAAACGACCTCGACAAGAGCAGCGAGGTTGAGGTGTGCTTCGTCGCTGACGGCCCGGGGCGCACCAGGGTCGAACTCAAGCACCGCAACCTAGACGGAGGCAGCCTGGGCGTATCTTCATGGCGCGGATGCCATCCCGCGTGCCGGCAGACATACGTCATGGCCGACCAGGCCGATCTCGTCGAGGTCCTGCACACGCTGCACCAGGTCCTCAACTACAAGGGGACCTGAGTCCAGCGCCGAGGTGGTCCCCTCGCAGGGCGGCCGGACCGTGTCGGCGCACGGATCTAAGTCTAAGTGGCGACCGGCGCCGGCGCCGTCAGCTCGTCGATGAGCTGGAGTGCGTCGTGCCTGCGCTCGAAGGCGGCCCAGTACATCGACGCGTGGTAACCCTGGCGGTAGCCGGTCGCGTCGCGGATGACGCGCGCCTCGGAGCTGTTCAGCTGGGGTAGCAGCGCCTGGCCGGCATCCAGCTTGGAGAGCACCATGCCGGTGGTGGCCGCCTCATAGAGGCGGCTGACCTCGAGCACCTTGCCCGCCACCGAACGCCTGAACAGCAGCGCGCCGTGCTGGTGGCGGGCGGACTCGAGCCACTTGCGCCAGTGGTCGTGGAGTTGGCGATCCGCCCACTGCTCGAGCGCCACCCGGCTGAGGGCCACCTCCGGGTGCGCCGGTCCGCGCAGGGCCACGGCGTCGGTGGCGAGGATCTGCCAGGTGAAGGGGTTGGCCAGCTCCTCCGCCGGCAGGCGCTGGGAATTCTCGAAGCAGGCGATTTCGCCGCTCGACGGGTCGGCAGCAAGTTGGCTGAAGCTGGCGTAGGCCACCCGTACCGGGTGCTTTCGCCGGCTGAGGTGGTGATGGGCCCTCCGAGCGATCTCAAGGCTGTCCGAGGTCCATGCCTCGTCACCGACGCTGACGAGGTCGACGTCGCTCAGCTTCGGTGTGTAGTCGCCCAGGGCCACCGAGCCGACCACGTAGAGGCCGGTGAGCACGCCGGGCAGTTCGCGGTCGACCTCGGATATGTAGGCGTCCAGCGCCATCCGCAGCGACTCGGGCAGGGGACGTGGCGGTTGGCCGGTCCCGGGCATGCCGGCGCTCGAGGCGACTTCCGGCTCGGGCAAATCAGATGGTCCGGGCATCTCGGCCCTCCTTGGAACGAACGCTCCGCCGGGAGGATACACCGCCGGGGTCGGACGCGAGGGCCGGCCGCGCCCGCCTCGCAGCGTTGATCACCCCGGGTCGCCGGCGATCCGGGCCCGCCGATGAAGGCGGCGGCTCCTAGGATGGGAGTCTCCCGCCACACCGTCCAATGGGAGCACTTCGTGTCCAGCGCCAACAGTGAGCAGAAGCCCGGTACCCACAGCGGGCAGGGGTCACCTGCCGACGGCGGGCAGAGGGCGCGCCAGCTGGCCGAGGAGTCGAGGACCCAGGAGTGGGACAAGCCCAGTTTCGGCAAGGAACTGTTCCTCGGCCGGTTCCGGCTCGATCTGATCCAGCCTTACCCTCGACCCTCCGAGGATGACAGCCGGCGGGGGGAAGCCTTTCTCGCCCGCTTGCGGCGATTCCTGGTCGACGAGGTCGACGCCGAGGAGATCGAGCGCGACGCCAAGATCCCTGATCGGGTGATGAAGGGTTTGGCGGAGTTGGGCGCGTTGGGGATGAACATCTCGGAGGAGTACGGCGGTCTCGGCCTTAGCCACGTGTACTACGGCCGGGCGCTGGCCCTCGCCGGGTCATGCCATGGTGCCCTGTCCACGCTGCTGTCGGCCCATCAGTCCATCGGTGTGCCCGAACCGCTGAAGATGTTCGGGACCGAGGACCAGAAGCGCCGCTACCTGCCCGGCTTGGCCCGCGACAAGATCAGCGCATTCCTGCTGACCGAACCCGACGTGGGCAGCGACCCGGCCCGGATGCACACGACGGCCACCCCGACCGACGACGGAGCCGCGTACATCCTCAACGGCGTCAAGTTGTGGACGACCAACGGCGTCATCGCCGACCTCCTGGTGGTGATGGCGATCGTCCCCAAGAGCGAGGGACGCCGCGGCGGGATCAGCGCCTTCGTGGTGGACGCCCACGCTCCGGGAGTGAGCGTGCTCCACCGCAACCAGTTCATGGGGTTGCGAGGCATAGAGAACGGGGTTACCCGCTTCGACGGCGTCCGGGTGCCCGCAGACGACCTCATCGCAGGTGAGGGGCGGGGACTTAAGGTAGCCCTGCAGACCCTTAACACGGGGCGGCTGTCGATGCCGGCGATCTGCACCGGCTCTGCCAAGTGGTGCCTCAAGATCTCACGCGAGTGGGCGGGGGAGCGGGTGCAGTGGGGTCAGCCCGTAGGGCGCCACGAGGCGGTGGCCAAGAAGCTCGCCTTCATCGCCGCCACCACCTTCGCGTTGGAGTCGGTGATGGAACTGTCCTCCGCCATGGCCGACGAGGACCGCCGCGACATCCGTATCGAGGCCGCCCTGGCCAAGCTTTACTGTTCGGAAATGGCGTGGCTTGTCGCCGACGACGCCGTGCAGATCAGGGGGGGAAGAGGTTTCGAGACGGCGGCGTCGCTCAAGGCGCGGGGCGAGCGGCCCGTCGCCGCCGAGCAGGTGCTGCGTGACCTGCGCATCACGCGGATCTTCGAGGGCTCGTCGGAGATCATGAAGCTGTTCATCGCCCGTGAGGCCGTCGACCAGCACCTCGACGTGGCCGGCTCGCTCATCGATCCCGATGCCGACACCCGGAGCAAGGCCAAGGCGGCGGTCAAGGCCACAGGCTTCTACGCACGCTGGCTGCCTGATCTGACCTTCGGAGCGGGCCAGGTGCCCACCAACTTCGGCGAGTTCGGCTCCCTGGCGTCCCACCTGCGTTTCGTGGAACGCAGCAGCAGGAAGCTGGCCCGAAACACCTTCTATGCCATGTCACGCTGGCAGGGCGAGCTCGAGAAGCGCCAGGGGTTCCTGGGACGCATCGTCGACATCGGTGCCGAGCTGTGGGCGATGAGCGCGTCGTGCGTACGCGCCCGGGCCATCGACGGCGGCACTGCGCCAGGTGGGCCTTGTGTCGAACTGGCCGACCTGTTCTGCGCCCAGGCCCGCCGGCGGGTAGACCAGCTGTTCCACGACCTGTGGCACAACGAGGATGCCAAGGAGTACGAGGCGGCCGGGCGGATCCTCGACGGCCGTTACCTGATGGCCGAGGAGGGCATCATCGACCCCTCTGGCGACGGCGCCATGATCGGCAGCTCCGACACCGCCGAGGGCGCCGACATCCGCTCCCCGTAGGAGCCGGTTAACGGCCGACCGAAAGGTCACGGCTGCCAAAGTTCGCCGGGATCCAAGGCCTCCTGGGCGACACGGGCGGGCGCCCCGACAGCGGTGGCACCTGCGGGGACGTCGGAGACGACCACGGCGTTGGCGCCTATGCGCGCCCCGTCGCCGACGGTGACCGCGCCGAGGACCTTGGCCCCCGCCCCGATGAACACGTCGTCGCCGATGATCGGCGACCGAGCACTGCGGTAGTCCCAGCCGACGGTGACACCGTGGTGGACGAAGCAGTTGGCGCCGATCCGCTCGGCAGCGAGAATCGTCCCCTGCCCGTGGGATATGAACAGCCCGGCGCCTATCGTCCCCGCCAGGTCGAGACCGGCGACGGGCTTCCACAGATGCTTGCAAAGGCGGCCTGCGAGGACCCCGCACGGGTTTCCCCTCTGGAGGCGGTGGTAGAAGATCGAACGAAACTCCGGAAAGGCGTAGAGCAGCCGGGCCAGGGCCTGGTCGTCGTGGGCCAGGCCGAGCACCGACGCCCAACGCTGCACGTCGGCATCGATCACCGGCTGCTGATCGGTCAACCGGTAGGCCCACGACATGGGGCGGGTGCTGGCGCAGCGCCACCGCTCGATGCGCCCCAGCAGTGAAGCGGCGGCGCGGTCGGCGTGGTGCAACCTCGGCTGAGGACCCATCCGGCGCATCCGGCCACGCTAGGGCTCTAGGAGCGCCCCTAGGCTCAGGCCATGTGCAGGAACATCACAACTCTGCGGGGCCTTGAGCCCGGGGCAACCACCGAAGAGATCCGGGCTGGCGCTCTCCAGTACGTGCGCAAGGTGAGCGGCGTGCAGGTCCCGTCGGCGCGGACCGGGGAAGTGATCGACCGGGCGGTCGCACAGGTCGCCCAGGCGACAGCGGAGCTCCTCGCTGCGTTGCCTCCGCGCCGCCAGCCCCCGCCCACCTTGCCCCCGATGAGACGCCGGGCCCAAGTACGCTGATGGAAGTGCCCGCCGGTCGCGCAGCCCGTGGTCGAAACGCAACGTGGGCCACGTCGACCGCTTGGGTCGGCGGCTGACGATCGGAGTAGAGTCGCGCAGGAGGGCGGTGGGACGGCCCGGGGAGATGTCATGGCGGTCAAGCACAAGCTGGCGGCGGGTTGGCCAAAGGTGCCGACCTGCCGGCTGCCGGCCATCGAGCCCAGGTTGACCGCGACGGCCGCTACCCGCGAGGCGGCGGTGGCCATCCTCGACAAGTTGTGACCAGACAAGGAGGCAACGGTGGGACTGATGGACAAGGTGAGGGCGCAGGCCACCCAGGTGGCGCAAAAGGCGCAGGACGCGGGTCGGGCAGGCCAAGCCAAGCTCGATCAGTCACAAGGCAAACGACGCGCTGACGCATTGATGCGCGATCTCGGCGCGGCAGTGTATGCCGAGCGGACGGGGCGGGCCGACCCGGACACGGCCGTTGAAATCGCCACACTCGTGGGCGCCCTCACCGCCCACGAGGCCGAATACGGTCCCGTATCCACGGTGGCCACTGCCGACGACGTGGCCAGCACCACGGCGCCCCCGACAGCCGCCCCGGAGGGGGATTCCAAGCTCGACTAGCCAACCGGACCGGCTGACCGCCGGCCTCCAGGCCGCCTAGAACGTGTCGATGACTCGGGTTTCACCCCGCCGGCGGCGGGCGATGCGGCGCCTCTCCCGCTCAGAAGCTCCACCCCACACGCCGTGCTCGATGCGGTTGTACAAGGCGTACTCCAAGCAGGCGTCTCGCACCGCGCACTCGGCGCAGACCCGGCGCGCGATCTCGACGCCTACGCCGTCGCTCGGGAAGAAGGTCTCGGGTGGTAGATCCCGACATTTACCCTGGGCCATCCATGCAGTGTCCATCGGTCCTCCGTTGGAACTCCCTCAATAGTAAGAGACGCCTGAACCCGCCCGGAAGTTCCCTGCGTCACATACTTACATGTCACAGGCGCTAGACCTGCCTCGGACTCCCATCGCCGAGCAAGCCATCGCTCGAACACGCCGAACCCAGAGGAGAAGATCTTACCCCATGAGCCAGAATGACGGAGAAGACCAGGCGCCGAGCGGCGCCTGGCCAACCACGCCTCGGCCGCCCCGCGCCTGGCCGACCTCTCAACAGCCCACCTCCGCACAGCCCACCTCCGCACAGCCCACGGGGCAGTGGCCCACCTCACAGCCGCCAGGCACCTGGCCCCCGCCCCCCGCCGGGTACGGCTACGGACCCTCGGCCCCGGCTCCCCCCTGGTCCCCGACCGGCGCCGGCTACCTGGCGGACCGCCCACAGCCGGACCCGTCCCCACCCCCCCGCCGGCGCAACCTGGTCGCGCTTTGGGCCGCGCTCATCGGCGCCGTCGTCGGCGCCGGCGTGGGAGTCGGTGTCACCGCTGCGAGCGGGGCATCGGGCACCACGACCGTGCGTGAGGTCGTGCTGCCGGGCAACCAGGTGGCACAGCTGACCGACATCCCGGCCATCCTGGCCCGGGTGGAGCCGGGCGTGGTCACCGTCACCACCAACCTCGGGGCGGGGACCGGCATGGTCATCACCCCGAGCGGCGAGGTGGTGACCAACTACCACGTCATCAGCGGCGCCACCAGGATCCAGGTCACCGTCTACGGCCAGGAGGCCGCTCGCAACGCGGTAGTCACCGGCTTCGACCAGGGCAACGACGTGGCCCTCCTCCAGGTCCAGGGGGTCGCCAACCTGCCCACCGTCGCCTTCGGCGACTCGCGGACGCTGGTCCCCGGCGACGACGTGGTCGCCGTCGGCAACGCCCTCGCCCTGCCCGGCGGCCCCACCGTCACCTCCGGGATCGTCTCGGCGGTGGGCCGGACGATCCCCGGCGTCACCACCAGCAACGGCGAGCAAGTGCCCCCCGACCTCATCCAGACCGACGCTGCCATCAACCCCGGTAACTCCGGAGGTCCGCTGGTGAACGCCGCCGGGAAGGTGGTGGGCATGAACACCCTCGTCATCACTGGGGCCAACGCCACGCAGTCGGCGGAAAACCTGGGCTTCGCCATCCCCATCGCCACCATCGCCAAGCTCATTCCCACCCTGGCCGCAGGCGCAAAGGTCAAGCCGGCGTACCTGGGCGTCGGCGTGGACGACAACAGCGCCCAGCTGGCCAAGCAGTACGGGCTGGATGTGACCACGGGCGCCATCGTCGCCCAGGTGGTGGCCGGTGGCCCGGCGGCTCAGGCCGGCGTCAAGGCGTTCGACGTCATCACCAACTTCGGCGGCCAGCCGGTTCAGGACGCGGCCAGCCTGGTGGCGGCCATAGACACCCACAAACCGGGAGACGCCGTGCCGTTCACGGTGGTGAGAGGCCACCAGACCCTGCATCTAAGCGTGACCCTCGGATCACGTCCCCTCACGAGCTCGTGACCACCGCCTCGTGACCACCGCCTCGTGACCACCGCTGCGCGGCTGTTACCTTCCCACTTGTAGCAAGGGGGGCGTGATGGACCGCATCGAGTGCCAGTGGTGCCGGGCGCAGAACCCCGCCGACGCCCGAACCTGCGCGGCGTGCGGGGCACCGCTAGACGCCCGCAACCTGGTCAGCGACTCGGGATGGCGGGAGGCGCCCCGGCTGCGGGACATGACGGAGTTCCGCTTCTCCAACAGCGTCTGCCAGGTGGAGGGCGAGATCGTGCCCGTGGCCGAGATCAACCTGGCCGCGGGCGACTCGGTGTTCTTCGAACACCACGTGCTGCTCTGGAAGGACGAGGGTGCTCCTCTTTCTGCACTTTCGACCGGCGGCGGCTTCAAGCGGGTCCTCGGTGGCATGCCCTTCGTCATCTCCGTGGCCCACGGCCCCGGGCGGGTGGCGTTCAGCCGTGACGCGTCGGGCGAGGTGGTGGTGTTGCCCCTGCACCCGGGCATGGAGCTCGACGTGCGGGAGCACGCCTTCCTGGTGGCGTCGCACACCATCAGCTACTCGTTCGTGCGCATCAAGGGCATGGCCAACGTCCTCCATGGAGGGGAGGGCATGTACATGGACCGCTTCGTCACCAGCGGGGAGCCGGGGATCTTGTTGCTCCACGGCTACGGCAACGTGTTCGAGCGCAGCCTGGGACAGGGGGAGACGATCCTGGTCGAGCCGGGGGGCTTCTTGTACAAGGACTCGAGCGTGACGATGACCACCACCCAGATGGGCGTCAAGACCGGTCTCATGCGACACGGCATGTACCTGGCGGAGCTGACCGGCCCCGGCCGGGTGGGCATTCAGTCGATGTACGTCCACCACCACAGCGGGTGACGGACGGCACGCGGCGATGACCGCCACCGCGCCCTACGCCTGCCGCTACTGCCGCCTGGCCAGCGATGGGACGGCCACGTCCTGCCCCCACTGCGGGGCGCCGGTGGACGTGCGGGCCCGGGTCAGCGACTCGGGGTGGCAGGAACAGCCGGCCATCAAGGACATGGCCCGCATCCAGATGGGCCGCTCCACCTGCCAGGTCGAGGGCACCTACGTGCCCTCGGCCGACTTCGGGCTCGTAGGCGACGACTGGATCTACTTCTCCCACCACACCCTGTTGTGGACCGACCCGACGGTGCGCATGAAGGCCATGCCCATGGCGGGGGGCTGGAACCGGGCCCTCGCCGGCCTGCCCCTCATCATGCTGCAGGCATCGGGACCGGACCCCCGATCAGCGGGGACGGGCCCCGGCCACATCGCCCTGTCGGACGACCATCCCGGCGAGGTCATCGCCCTGCCCATGGCGGCGGGCCGCTCCGTCATCGTGCGAGAGCACCGCTTCTTGGCGGCCACGGGCAATGTCGCCTACTCGTGGGAGCAGGCCAACCTGTGGTTCACCACCCAGAAGGGGGACGAGGAGGAGTGGGAGTACCCCCTGGGCCGCTACGTGGACCGCTTCAGCGCCCAGGGCGCCCCGGGCCTGCTGCTGTTGCACTCGCCGGGCAACACCTTCATCCGGGACCTGCGCCAAGGCGAGACGATATGCATCCAGCCCAGCGCCATGCTCTACGCCGACCCGTCGGTGGGGATGGCGCTGCACTTCGAGTACCCGGCGACGGGGGGCTTGGCGTGGGGCAGCAACTACTCGTACCGCCACGTGTGGCTGCGGATGTGGGGACCGGGCCGCGTCGCCATCCAGTCGGTGTTCGAGCGGGCGGAGGGTAGCGGCTACATCCGCCGCCACTCGCCGGCGACCGCCACCCGCTGGTAAGGTAGCCAAACGATGATCGAATCGACGACCGGCCTCCTCCTTATCATGTAGGCGAGCACCACATACGGTGCCCGCCGAACCTCTCGTGCCCTCCGGGCCGGGAGGTTTTTTCTTTGCCGAACCGTTGACCCCTCAATCCGCCGAGCCAACCCAGGAGCCCCGAGATGCCCCCGCCGCCCGCCGCCGTGGCCAAGATGCCCTTCGCCAAATACCGCTCCCACGTGCCCGTCAGCCTCCCCGACCGCACGTGGCCGTCGCGCCAGCTCACGGTGGCGCCCACGTGGTGCAGCGTCGACCTTCGTGACGGCAACCAGGCCCTGATCGACCCGATGGACCCGGCGCGCAAACTGGCGCTGTGGGACGCGCTGGTGGCGGCCGGGTTCAAGCAGATCGAGGTGGGTTTCCCTTCCGCATCCCAGACCGACTACGACTTCATACGCCAGCTCATCGACGGGGACCTGATCCCCGACGACGTGACCATCCAGGTCCTGGTGCAGTGCCGCGAGGAGCTGATCGAGCGCACCTACGAGGCGCTGGCCGGCGCCCGGCGGGCCATCGTCCACTTCTACAACTCGACGTCGACGCTGCAACGCCGGGTGGTCTTCGGCCTGGACGAGGGGGGCATCACCGCCATAGCCGCCGGCGCCGCCGCCCTGTGCCGCAAGCTCGAGGAGACCGTCCCCGGCACCGAGATCACCTACGAGTACAGCCCGGAGAGCTTCACGGGGACCGAACCGGAGTTCGCGGTGGCCATCTGCGAGGCGGTCATGGAAGTGATCGAACCGACCCCGCAGCACCCGATGATCGTCAACCTCCCCGCCACGGTGGAGATGTACACGCCGAACGTCTACGCCGACGTGGTCGAGTGGTTCGGTCGCACTGTGCGCCAACGGGACTCGCTGGTGCTATCGATCCACCCCCACAACGACAGGGGCACCGGCGTGGCCGCGGCCGAGCTGGCGGTGCTCGCCGGCGCCGACCGGGTGGAAGGGACCCTGTTCGGCAACGGCGAGCGCACCGGCAACGTCGACCTGGTCACCTTGGCCATGAACTGCTTCGCCCAAGGCGTCGACCCCGAGCTCGACCTGCACGACATCGACAGCCTGCGCCGGGTGGCCGAGCACTGCACCCGGCTGCCGGTCCACCCCCGCCACCCCTACGCCGGCGACCTCGTGTACACCGCCTTCTCCGGATCGCACCAAGACGCCATCAAGAAGGGCATGGCGGCCCTGCGGCCCTCTGGGGGGGAAGCAGCGGCCGATGCGGTCGCGGGCGCGGCGTGGGAGGTGCCCTACCTGCCCATCGACCCGAAGGACACGGGGCGGACCTACGAAGCCATCATCCGGGTGAACAGCCAGTCGGGCAAGGGCGGCGTCGCCTACCTGATGGACACCGAGCACGGCCTCGACCTGCCCCGACGCCTCCAGGTGGAGTTCTCCAGGGCGGTCCAGGAGGTGACCGAGTCGAGCGGCACCGAGATCAGGCCCGGGGAGCTGTGGGACGTCTTCAGCCGCGCCTACCTACCCGAGGACGGGGGGATCCGGCTCCTTTCGTCTGAAATAGGTTCGGGGAAAAACGTGACCAAGGTGGTGGCTCAAGTCCTCGTGGACGGCGAGCACCGCACGGTGGACGGGACGGGTAACGGTCCCGTCGACGCCCTCGTCAGCGGACTGAGGGATCATCTCGGCATCCACATGGCGGTACGCGACTACTCCGAGCACGCCTTGACCTCGGGCAGCGCGGCCTCGGCGGTGGCCTACGTGGAGGCCGAGGGCCCCGGCGGCCAGGTCAGGTGGGGGGTGGGGATGGACTCGAGCATCCTCGACGCCTCCCTCCACGCGGTGATCAGCGCCGCCAACCGCCTCCGGGAGCCGCAGGCGTAGACTCGCGCGCCATGTCGCAAGCCTCCGAGGAACCAGCTCCCCCCCGCGGCCACGTCCGCATCGTGTACCTCGGCCCCGTGGCTCCCCACTGGCGGGTCGATTCGGAGTTCGGCGACCGCAACCTGATCGAGGAGTTCCGCCAGCGGGCCATGGCGCGGTTGCTGTTGCTGCCCCCCCACGATCCCCAGTTCCGTCGCAACCGGGAGCGGGTGGCGCGCGACGCCGAGCGGGAAAACCTGATTCTCGACTGGTACAACCCATCAGACGACGACGAGGGGATGAGGAGCTGATCGTCGAGCCCGGCCGGCTCGAGAGGCCACCGGCGGAGCCCCGACTCCCGGCCGCCGCTGCCCGACTCGGGATAGCGGTCGACGGCGAGGTCGGTCCCGAAGCCATCGACGACGGCGAACGCCGCTACATCAACCGGGAGCTGAGTTGGCTGGATTTCAACTCCCGGGTGCTGGCCCTGGCCGAGTCCACCGAGGTGCCCTTGCTGGAACGGGCCAAGTTCCTGGCCATTTTCTCGTCCAACCTCGACGAGTTTTTCCAGATCCGGGTGGCGGGCCTGAAGGACCAGCAGGCGGCGGGGCTCTCGGGCACCGCTCCCGACGGCCTGTCCGCGTCGGACCAGCTCAAGGCCATCAGGGGCGAAGTCGAGCGCCTGCTCGACCGCCGGGTGCGGACCTTCCTGGACCAGGTCGTACCCGATCTCGCGGCCCACGGCGTGCGCCTGTCCAACTGGGAATCCCTCGATGACGACGATCGCGCCGAGCTCGAAAGGACGTTCGAAGAACGGATCTTTCCGGTGCTCACCCCGCTCGCCGTGGACCCGGGCCACCCTTTCCCCTACATATCCAACCTCTCGCTCAACCTGGCGGTACTCGTGCGCGACCCGGTCGAGGGTGAGCGCCGTTTCGCCCGGGTGAAGGTCCCTCCGCTGCTGCCCGGGTTCCTTGTGATGCCCGACGGCGAGCGTTTCGTGCCCCTCGAGCAGGTGATCGCCGCCCACCTCGGCGCCCTTTTCCCGGGCATGGTCATCGAGGAGCGCTTCTCGTTCCGGGTCACCCGAAACGCCGATCTCACCTTGGAGGAGGACGAGGCCGACGACCTGCTCATAGCCGTGGAGATGGAGCTGCGCCGGCGCCGCTTCGGGCGCGCCGTGCGCCTCGAGGTCGAAGCCGGCGTGTCCGACGAGGTGTGCACCCTGCTCACCAGGGAGCTCGACCTGCGCGACGCCGACGTGTACAAGGTGCGTGGGCCGCTCGACCTGACGGGGCTGTGGGCGGTGCACGACCTGGACCGCCCCGAGCTGAAGGACGAGCCGTTCGCCCCGGTAACCCCGCCGCGCCTGGCCACTCCTGACGACGAGGCGGTCGACCTCTTCGCCGCCATCCGCGCCGGAGACCTCCTGGTGCACCACCCCTACGACAGCTTCACCACCTCGGTGGAGGCGTTCATCAAGCAGGCGTCGCGCGACCCGGGCGTGCTCGCCATCAAGCAGACCCTGTACCGCACGTCGGGGGACAGCCCGATCGTGCAGTCGCTCATCCGGGCCGCGGAGCGGGGCAAGCAGGTCGCCGCCCTGGTGGAGCTAAAGGCCCGGGGCGACGAGGTCGCCAACATCGGCTGGGCCCGCGCCCTGGAAGAGGCCGGCGTCCACGTCGTCTACGGACTCGTCGGCCTGAAGACCCACTCCAAGACGGCGCTGGTGGTGCGCCAGGAGGGCGACAGCATCAAGCGCTACTGCCACATCGGCACCGGCAACTACAACCCCTCCACCGCCCGCCTGTACGAGGACATAGGCCTGCTCACCGCCGCCCCCGAGCTGGGTGCCGACCTGACCGACCTGTTCAACTTCCTCACCGGCTACAGCCGGCGCACCGAGTACCGCCGGCTGCTGGTCGCGCCCCTGACCCTGCGAAGCCGGATCGCCGAGCTCATCGAGGCCGAGACGGCGCGGGGGAGCGCGGGGCGCATCATCTGGAAGCTCAACAACCTCGTGGACCGGGCCACCGTCGACGCCTTGTACGCGGCGTCGGCGGCCGGCGTGCAGATCGACTTGATAATCAGGGCGGCGTGTTGCCTGCGCCCGGGGGTGACGGGCCTGTCGGAGAACATACGGGTCCGCAGCATCGTGGGTCGCTGGCTCGAGCACTCGCGTGTGTTCTACTTCGGGGCGGACAGTGAGCCTTCGACGGCGGGTGACGGTTCGGCGGCGGGTGACGGTTCGACGGCGGGTGCCCGTTCGGTGGGTGACGGTTCGGTGGGCGACGGTGCGGCGGTTGACGGTTCGGCGGCTGCGGGTCCGGCGGTTGACGGTGCGGTGGGTGCGGGTCCGGCGGGTGCGCCCTTGGTGGTGGTCGACGGCGCCGGCCCCCTGGTGCCCCGGACGGTCCCCGACGGCGGCACCTACTACATCGGATCGGCCGACATGATGGAGCGCAACCTCGACCGGCGGGTGGAAGCAGTGGTATCGGTCAGCGCGCCAGAGCTGCGCTCCCGCCTTCGTGAGATCCTCGAGGTCAGCCTGGCCGACGACGTGCTGGCGTGGGAGCTCGGTGCTGACGGGACTTGGAGCAAGGTGGCGCGTGAGGCCGGCATCAGCGCCCACCGGACCTTCCAGGACCTGGCCCTGGCGCGCGCCAAGCGCCGGCGTGAACCCGACGCCCTCCACCCCCTCGGCGGCTAGACATCCGGCCGGGGCTGGTTTGGCCTCCGGGTCCCCGACTGTGCAGTTCTGTGGGTTATATCCCATACTTCTGCACAGTCGGTCATGGCGCCCCCGGCCGGAGGGGTCAGATGCTCTACGGCAGGAGCTCAGATGTTCGTGGCAGGAGCTCAGATGTTCTGTGGCAGCAGCTGGACCACGTTCTCGAAGAGGAACCACAGCGGCACCAGGCACACCGCGATCCCCCCGACGTAGGCGCCGACTCGCCGCCAGCGCCGCGTGCGGTTGATGAGCAGGCGGACAAGGATCCAGCCGACGAGCACGATGCCGCCGAACAGGGCGACCGCCGGCCACGCCGACGAGTTGCCGTTACCCAGGCTGAGGGAGCTCGACCCGCTGGCGAGCTGGGCGGTCTCCGCCGGCGGGGGCGCCACGGGCGTGGACCCCGTCAGCTTGGCCACCACTATCAGGCGCTGGCTGGCCTCGAAACGGGGAGTGCAGGTGGTGAGGGTGAGCTCCGCCACCTGGGGGGTGTTGGCGAGCACCGCCACGTCGCTCGGGTCGACGACCTGGATCTTGTCCACCAGATACGTGAAATGCTGGTTCTTGGTGTTGGTGATCTGTATGGGATCGCCGAGCGCCAGCTCGTTGAGGCGGAAGAACGGCGCCCCGTAGGTCGTGCGGTGACCGGCGATACCGGCGTTGCCGAGCTGGCCCGGAAGTACCGTCTCGGGGTAGTGCCCGGGGCCCTCCTGCAGGTCCGACTCGGACACACCGTCGACGACGTAGCGGCTCAATCCGAGTTTGGGGATGACGAGGTGGTCGATGGCTCCCGTGACGGGGGCTCCCGGCAGCCCGGCCGTGGTCGGCGGGCTGGCCGTCGTCGCCGGGGCGCCCGTCTCGGACTGACCGAGAGCCCGCTGGAACGCCTGGGCCAGCTGGTTCTGGCTGTTCTCCTCGGCAAAGTTGGTCCCCACCAGCTGGTAGGCGACAAAGAGGAGCAGGGCGATTCCGAGGGTGATCAGCCCGAGGCCGACCTCGCGCACACCGCGGCGGACGGGCCCGAGGGGGGGCGGCCGGTCACGGCGCGTCGCCGCCGGCGCACGGCGGCGGTGGGGGCCGTCGGCGCCTTCCGTCGCCACGTCGAGGCCGGGGGACGTCATCTGCCTGCAGCGTAGATGCCCGGAGCGGCCGTGGTGCGTCGTCGGTCGCGGGCGAAGGCCGGCGCCTCGCCCACGACCTCCAGGGGAAGGGCGCTTGGACACGGCGCCTTGGGCACGGCGGCTTGGGCGCGGCGGCTTGGGCGCGGCGACGCCAGGCTTGGCAGACTGGACCGATGCCGTTGTTACTCATCCGCCACGCCCACGCCGGGTCCCGCCGGGATTGGGACGGTGCGGACCGGTTACGGCCCCTGTCAGCCAAAGGGCGGGCCCAGGCCGAGAGCCTGGTCCGTCGCCTTGACGGCTGGGCGGTGCAGCGGGTGCTGTCGAGCCCGTTCACCCGCTGCCTGCAGACCGTGGCACCCCTGGCGGCCGAGCTCGGAGTGAAGATCGAGGTGGTCGAGGAGCTGGCCGAGGGCCACGGGTCGGCCGCGTTGGCCCTGGTGCGTTCGCTCGCCCCGGAGAAGGTGGCTCTTTGTACCCACGGCGACGTGATCCCCGATGTCCTGGTCCCACTCGCCGACGAGGACCGTCTCGACCTCGGACCCCATCCCCGCCAGGCCAAGGGCTCGGTGTGGATACTCGAGGCCAAGGGCAAGGTCTTCAAGAAGGCGACCTACATTCCCCCGTCCGTGTAGCGGGGCCGGCCCGAAGCGCCGCCCCCACCAATTCCGACAGGGGCTCCCCGGCAGTCACCGGCCGTTCACCGCAGGTTTAGATGCTGCCCCTAGCTTCGCCGATATTCCGGGCGACATCGACCATCGGAGGACGACGTTGAGCAAGCTCAAGAGCCGCGGGCTGATACCCGCGTCCGCCGTGGCCGTGCTGGCAACCCTGGGCCTTGGCGCCTGCGGCTCCTCGACGCCGACGTCGTCGTCGACCACCGCCACCACTTCCTCCTCCACCGTCGCCGGCAGCACCTCATCGTCGCTCGCCGCGTCTACGAGCAACCCAACCTCACCGGTCACCCTTACTGAGAGCGGGTCGAGCCTGCTTTTCCCCTACCTCCAAGAGCTGGTGACACCACTCGGCGGTGCCTTCTCCAACGTCAAGCTTTCGCCAGCGGCCGGCGGCTCCGGCAAGGGCGTCACCGATGCCACCAACGGGATCAGCCAGATGGGCGGCTCCGACGCCTACCTCACCAACGCCGAGCTCAGCTCGGGCCTGGCCAACGTGGCGATAGCGGTGTCCGCCCAGGACATGTTCTACAACCTGCCCGGTGTGTCCAACCTCAAGCTCAGCGGCTCGGTCCTGTCACAGATGTATCAGGGCAAGATCACGACCTGGAGCGACGCGGCAGTCGCCAAACTAAACCCGGGCGTCAAGCTCCCGAGCACCAAGGTGATCCCGGTCCACCGCGCCGATTCGTCCGGTGACACCTTCTTGTTCACCGGGTTCTTGTCCAGGGCCGACGCCAGCGGGTGGGGTGCGAGCAGCGGGCCGGGTCAGGGTACGACCGTCACCTGGCCGTCGGTGGCGAGCGCCCAGACGGCGTCGGGCAACCCGGGCATGGTCGCAGCCTGCAAGGCGTCGCCGGGTTGTGTGGCCTACGTCGGAATCAGTGCCCAGAAGACGGCCCAGTCGGTCGGGCTCGGTGAGGCCGCGCTCCAGGATCAAGCCGGCGACTTCGTGACCGCGGACGCCACCACGATCAACAACGCGGTCGGACAGAGTGCGGGCAGCGTGGGGAGCAACCTGGTCGCTAACCTCCTCTACGCCACCGGCGCCATGAGCTACCCGATCGTCAACTTCGAGTACATAGTGGTCAAGTCCAAGCAAGCCGACCCGACGACCGCCCTGGCCATCAGGGATTTCCTGAGCTTTGCCATCAGCCCCACCGGCGGCTCGGCGCCGGCGCTTCTGGCCAAGGACAATTTCCAGCCGCTCCCCAGCTCAGTGCTCCCCAAGGTCAACGCCGCAATAGCGGCGATCCAGTAGCGATTGGGCCGCGACACGAGTTGTGGCGAATCAGGGCCGGCGCACCCGACTCGGGGTGACCCGACCTCCCGTGGGGACCATGGGGACGAGCCAGGACTCCATCGAAGGGTACAAGCGGGCCGTCGCTGGGACGCCGCCGCCCGCGTCGGGCTCGCCGTCGCCGGGTTCGTCCCCGCCGTGGCGCTGGTCTTTCTCGCATACGAGCTGATACGCCAGGCGTACCCGTCGATCCTGTTCAACGGGACCAGCTTCTTCACCACCAAGGTCTTCTCGCCTGGCAGCGCCTACGCCACCGGCGTGGAAGTGCACAACGGCTACAAGGCGGTGAAGGGAGCGCACTTCGGAATCCTCACGCTCATGTGGGGGACCCTCGTGTCCTCCCTCATCGCCTTGGCGATCGCCGTGCCCGTGTCGGTCGGGGGGGCCATCCTCCTCGTCGAGCGCCTACCTCGTCGCCTGCAGGGACCACTCGGCGTGTTCCTCGAGCTGCTGGCCGGAATCCCAAGTGTTGTATTCGGGCTGTGGGGCCTGGCCACATTGGGACCCGTGCTCGCACGCGACGTCTACAAGCCCGTCGCGTCTCTCGGCATCCCCTGGTTCGACAGGGCCATCGCCCCGACCGGCCAGGGCCTGCTCACGGCGTCGCTCGTGTTGTGCGTGATGATCATCCCGATTATCGCGGCGACGACGCGCGAGCTGATCCGCTCGGTGCCCCAGACGACCAGGGAGGGGGCGGTAGCCCTCGGGTTGACCCGCTCAGAGTCGGTGCGCCTCGTCACGGTTCCCTTCATCCGCACCGGCGTGCTGGCCGCCGCCCTGCTCGGGTGGGGGCGGGCCCTCGGCGAGACCATCGCCGTGCTGCTGATCAGCGGCTACAACCTCAACGGGTACCCGCAGAGCATCTTCGCCGCCTTCACCACCATGGCGGCGACCATTGCCGGATTCCTCGACGGGGCCATCCAGGACCCCACCGGGATGGCGGTGCACGCCCTTGCCGAGGTGGGCCTCGTGCTCCTATTCGTCACCGTGGTCACCAACTTCGCCGGCCGTCTGATCACCCGCCGGCTGGCCACGCCCGGACTCCCGATCGGCAGGGGCGTGTGATGCGCCGCCGGCGCCGGCAGGAGCCGACGGCGGGACGCGACGACGGGCGGTCCCCGGGTCTCGCCGGCGTTTCCATCCCCACGGGGAGGCATCGCCGGGCTGGAGACTGGGCATTCTGGGCCATCTGCGGGTTGGCGTTCGCGGTCATAGCCGCCCCCTGCCTGTCGGTGCTGATCAGCGTGTTCGACCGGGCGGCGCCGGGGATCGACGCATCCCTGTTCACCAAGAGCACCACCACCACCGCAGGACTGCAAAACGCCATCCTCGGCACCCTGGTCCTCCTGCTCGGCGTCCTCGTGGTCGCCGGGACGATCGGCGTGGCGGCGGGTATCTGGCTGGCCGAGTTCGCCCCCGGCCGGCTGGGCGCCGTGCTCCGATTCGGTTCCGAGGTGCTGGCCGGCTCACCTTCCATAGTCGTCGGCTACGTCGGCTACATCGCCCTGGTCGTCGGCCTGCACTGGGGCGAGGGCCTGCTGCCGGCGGTGCTGGCCCTGTCGGTGCTCGTGTTGCCGTACGTCGTCAAGAACACCGAGGTCGCCCTGCGCCAGGTCCCCTCCGCCCTGCGGGAGGCAACTGAAGCGCTCGGCCTGCACAGGGCCAAGTCCGTGGCGCGCATCCTGGTGCCCCCGGCTACCCCCGGCATCGTGAGCGGGGTGATCGTGGCCCTGGCCATCTCGACGGGGGAGACCGCGCCCCTGCTGTTCACGGCCGGGTTCTCCAACTCCAACCCGAGCGCCCACCCCCTCCACCACCAGGTCGGTTACCTCACCGCGGTGACGTTCAACGACGCCTCCATCCCCGGCAAGGACTATGCCGTGCAGGGTGCCGCCGCCGCCGCGGTCACTCTGATCATCCTCATCGTGCTGATCTTCGCGGGTCGGATGGTGTCTCGACGTTCCCGCCGCGCTACCGAGCGCATGAGCCTCTAAGCCGAAGTTACGGCGGGTCTGGACCTCGATTCGGCAGGTGACCAGCACGGATAGACGCGGGATCATCACCCAACGTAGGCACTAAAGTAGTTGTAGGCGTGGTCCTAATGGTGTAGAATACGGTTGTGGCTACTCGCGGTGGTGCGGTTCACGTGGCGACGACCCGTCGGCACTACAAGGACAAGGTGTACGAGACCACGCTGTTGCGGCGCTCCTACCGGGAGGGGGGCAAGGT
>DASZKW010000036.1:0-138978 GCA_035552775.1 Acidimicrobiales bacterium
CACGATCTGCCAGTCGTTGTCGGCGGCCATCTCGTCCAGTAGCTCGTTCAGGCGGGTCGCCACCCGACCGCCAAGCACTCGCCTGCGGTACTTCGGGCACCAAACGACGTGCAAGCCGAGCGACGTGACTCCACCAGCCGACCGACGAAAGCGGGCATCCGACATGACAAGATCAGCCTACGAGCGGCGTGTGACGCTCACCGGGGAGGTCGGGGCTTCGCCCCGAGCCCCGATTCACCTGACGGCTGAAGCCGCCAGTCCCCTCGGAGCGTTCTGATGGTCGAGGACGAACCCGTCGAGGACGAACCAATGGTCGAAACGACAGCGCAGGCTGCCGACCGAACCTGGCGTCCCGGCATACGCGGTGACCTCGACCGATTGCTCTCTGGGCGGGGCACTGTCGGCGCCCTGCCGTCGCGGCGCGCCATGCTGCGCCGTGTCGTCACCCGGCCCGGACCTATGGCGGTGGCCCTCTACCGAGCCGGCCACTGGCTCTGGGTTCGAGACCACGAGCTCGCCGCCGAGTTGCTGTGGCGCCTCAACGTCACTCTCACCGGTGCGGACATTCACCCCGGTGCCGAGATCGGAGGCGGGTTCAAGGTCGTTCACACCGTCGGGCTCACCATCGCCCGGGGGACCAAGATCGGACGAGACGTCATGATCCTGCACGGCGTCACCCTCGGGGGCAGTGGCAGGTCCTACGTCGACCCCACCTTCGCCGACGGTCCACCGACCATCGGGGACGACACCTTGATCTGGGCCGGAGCCAAGGTGCTCGGCCCCGTCACCGTCGGCCGGGCTTGCCGTATCGGGGCCAACGCTGTACTCGCTCACGACCTGCCCGACGGTTCCACATTCAACGCCGGCGAAGGGGCCCGTCGCCTGGAAGCGCGCGTCGCCGAGCTAGAACGTCGTCTCGAAATGCTTAGCGGGGAAGCGCCCGGTTGACGCCGTCGGAGGCCCGTAACGGCGGGCCCATTACCGTCGGGCTCGACGCCACGCCGCTCATCGGGGATCGCACCGGAATCGGCGTGGCCACGGCTGGGATGCTTCGATCAGTCTCCAGCCACACCGTCATCACCGCGATGGGTTACGGACTGACCTCGAGAGGCTGGCGCCGGCTCACCGCCGTGCTGCCTCCTGCGGTGCGCATGGGGTCACGCTGGCCAATGCCCGCAGGTCCATTGCTACGGAGCTGGAAGCGGTTCGACTGGCCCACCGTCGAGCGGTGGACGGGACCGCTGGACGTGGTGCACGGGACCAACTTCGTGGTGCCCCCGACACGCCGGGCGGCTCGCGTGGTCACCGTCCACGACCTGGCATCTCTGCACTTCCCGGAGCTGTGCACACCCACGGCGCGCCGCTACCCCGACCTGATCCGCCGGGCGGTGCGCACAGGCGCGACGGTGCACGTCGCCACCCAATTCGGCGCCAGCGAGGTCACCGACGCCTTCGGCGCCCCCGAGGACCGGGTGGCAGTCATCCCCTTCGGGGTCGACCCTCCATCGCTCCCGCCAGCCAAACGAGCCGACAGGGCGCCTTACGTCCTCGGCTTGGGGACCGCCGAACCCCGCAAGGACCTCCCACTGCTGGTGGCGGCGTTCGACGCCCTCGCGACCACCCACCCCGACTTGGAGCTACACCTCGCCGGCAGCCCGGGCTGGGGCGAGGAGGCCCTCCAAGCCGCCGTCGCCAACGCCAGCCACCGCGACCGGATCCGCCGCCTCGGCTGGGTGGCCGACACCGGTGCACTCATCGCCGGAGCGTCGGTACTGGCCTACCCCTCGCTGTACGAAGGCTTCGGCTTCCCCCCATTGGAGGCCATGGCGCGGGGGGTGCCGGTGGTCGCGACCATCGCCGGGGCGTTGCCCGAGGTGCTCGGGGGCGCCGCCCGCTTGGTGGCTGTCCACGACCGGGATGCGCTCACGGGCGCCCTCGACGACGTGTTGAGCCGGCCGGAGGAGGCCCAGCGCCTGTCCGATGCCGGCCTTCGACGGGTGGCGGCGCTGCCGTGGTCCGCGACAGGCGACTCACTCGTCGAGCTCTACACGCGCCTGGCCAGCTGAGTCTGGCGGCTGCAATCCCTACCCGCCCAGCGCTTCTTCGTAGACGGCCCGCGTGGCAGTCACCGTGGCTTCCCAGCTGAAGTCGTCGGCGCGGATCCTTCCGGCCGCAGCAAGCTCGTCACGGCGCTTCGGTTGGCTAAGCAGTTCGCCAAGGTTGTCCACCCACGCCCCCACGTCCGACGGTGGTACAAACCGGGCTGCCCCGGCTGCCACCTCGCGTAGTGCGCCTATGTCAGAGCATATTACGCAAGCGCCCTGAACCATGGCCTCGAGTACGGGCAAACCGAAACCTTCGTGCCTGCTAGGAAAAGCAAATACCTCTGCGGCCGCATAAAGTGCCCTCAATTCAATTTCCGACACCCTTCCCACGAGGCGAATCCGGTCTTTCAGGCGGGCACGCTCCACGTCGGAAATCAAGTCGTCGGCGAGCCAACCGACCGGTCCCGCCAACACGAGGCGATGGGCGATGTCGGCCTCGTCGACGAGGCGAGCATATGCTCTGACCAGCATTCCGACGTTCTTTCGTGGCTCGAGGCTCCCGACCCACAAGACGTACGGTGCGCCACCCAAGCGGTACTTCTCGACCGTCTCGGCTATTTCCCCCGACGTCGCCTCGACATGGTCGACGCCATTGGGCACCACCCGTAGCCGCTCGCGGGAGATGGACGTGAGGGTGGTGATCTCCTCCGCAGCCGACTCGCTGACGGTGATAACCAGGTCGGCCCGGGCCGCCGCCGCCTCCACGCCGAGTCGATGGAACCGCCTCCCGCGCCGAGGGTATGTCTCGGGGAACAGCTCGAATGCTGCGTCGTGGAGGGTGACCACGAGGGGAAGCTTGCCAGTGGCGGGCACGGCCGGTGACGGAGCATGGACCAGGTCGCAACCGGCGAAGGATTTGAAAAAGTCGAGGCGCGGTACGGCAAGCCGGTTCCACGCGTCATACAGGAGCGGCCGAGGCACGCCCAACACGACTGGCCTCGGCACGTGGGCTTGATCCAAACCGAAGTCCCGGTACGCTCCGAGCAGGTCCTGCGATCGGTGCCAGGCCGTGAAGGGGATCACCGAGTCCCCGGGAAATAGATGGGCAAGCAATGACACTATTCTTGCCGTATACCGGCCTGTCCCCCCCGGTGCCCGATACAGGAGTTGCTCAACGTTGACCGCGACTCGCAAGAAACGAATCCTCTCTATACAGCCTGGTGCCGAGCGGGGCGGATCCGACTACTGCCTTCTTCGTATGGTGCGTAGCTTGGCCGGTGACGGATGGGAATGTCATATCGCCCTTCCGGCACGCTCACCCCTGGAGGGCGATTTCGTCGGCGCCGGCGCCGTGTTGCACGTGGTTCCCATGAAGCGGATCACCAAGAGCGGTTCGCCACTGTACTGGGCGGGATACCTCTTGACCTGGCCGGTCTCGGTGGTGAGGCTGATCAGGCTCGCTCGAAAGATCAACCCTGGCATCATTCACAGCAACTCGTTGCACTCCTGGTACGGGTGGGCAGTGGCGGCGATCGTGGGCCGACCTCACGTGTGGCACGGCCGAGAGATCGTCTTCCAGTCATCGGCCGCCTTGAAGGTGGAGCGGTGGCTCTGCCGCCACTTCGCGGCCAAGGTCATCGCTGTCTCGGTCCCAGTCGGGCTCCAACTCGAGGGGGCCGACGTGACCGTGATCCACGACGTCGTCGACGCCACCGAGTTCAGCCCTGGGCGGGCCGGTCGCTTCCGCAAACGGGTGGGGATCGCCGATGAGGCGCCTCTGGTCGGAGCCGCCGGCAGGATCGACACCTGGAAGGGGTTCGACGTCGTCCTCGATGCCGTCGAATCCATGCAGGCCGCCCGCCCGGGCCTGGAGGTGGCGATCGCCGGCGGTCCGATCCAAGGCAAACAGGAGTACGCAGAACGTCTCTCAAGTCGGGCCGCGGGCATGGTCGGCGTCCACTGGCTGGGCGAGCGTGACGACATGGCGGATTTCATGGCCGACCTCGACGCGTTTGTGCTCGCGTCGACCGAGCCTGAACCGTATGGGATGGTGTTGACCGAGGCGCTTGCTTCCGGGGTCCCGGTCGTCGCCACCGACCATGGAGGTCCTCCCGAGATACTCGCCGACCTCCCCGAAGCGACAGGCCGGCTGGTCCCACCGTGCGACCCGTCCGCCCTGGCCCAGGCCGCCATCGCCATCTTGCCGCCGGGTTCGTCCGGCGTGGAACGGAGGAAGGGTCGACACGCCGTGTTGTTGGAGCAGACCACCACCTTTTCCGAAGTGTTCGAAGGGGTGCTGTCGCCGGGGGAGAAAGGTGGGCCCCGAGGCTAGCCTGCGCCGGTGATCGTCGCTCTCGCCGGTGGGGTGGGCGCGGCGCGCCTGCTCACCGGGGTGGTGAAGGTCGCGGACCCCCGCCGGGTAACCGCGGTAGTAAACACCGGAGACGATGCCGTGTTGCACGGCCTGTCAATCAGCCCCGACCTCGACACCGTCACGTACACCTTGGCCGGTGCCATCAACCCGGACACAGGATGGGGACGCGCCGGCGAGACATGGGGGGCGATGGCCGAGTTAGGAGAGCTGTCGGGAGGCCGCCTGGCCTGGTTCAATTTGGGTGACCGTGACCTGGGCACCCACCTGTACCGCACCGCCCGCCTGGCCGAAGGTGCCACCCTGTCGGCGGTCACCACCGAGATCGCGTCACGCTGGGGGATCGCCGCTCACCTGGTACCCATGACCGACCGGCGGGTCGCCACTCGGGTGACCCTCGCCTCCACCGGGGAGGAGATCGGTTTCCAGGAGTATTTCGTAGGGCACCGCCACGCGGTGGCGGTGTCATCTGTCCGCTTCGACGGGGTAGAGGAGGCGATGGCTGCGCCCGGGGTGCTCGACGCCATCGCCGGCGCCGAAGCGGTGGTGATCTGCCCCTCCAACCCCATCGTGTCGATCGGCCCCATCCTCGCCGTGCCCGGAGTCGCCGACGCGGTGATGGCCCGGCGCGACGACACCGTGGCGGTGTCCCCGATCATCGCCGGCAAGGCCCTGAAGGGGCCAGCCGACCGCATGCTCGCCGAACTGGGCCACGAGGTGTCGGTGATCGGGGTGGCCAGGCTGTGGGCTCCCTTCGCCGCCACCCTCGTCGTCGACGACGCCGATGCCGCCCGGCGGCGGGCGGTCGAAGCCGAGGGCGTGAGGTGCGTCGTGGCACCCACGGTCATGAAGGGTCAGGCGGAGGCCGAGCACCTCGCCCGTACACTCCTCCGCCCCCGGCCCACCGCCGTCGGGCAGTGAGCGACCTTGGGAGCGAACCATCAGCGCAGAGCGACCTTGGGAGCGAACCATCAGCGCAGAGCGACCTTGGGATCAGACCTTCGCGCGGGGCCATCTCGGTCATACCGGTGGGCGGGATGCCCGAAGTACGACCGGGGGACGACCTCGCCCAACTGATCGCCGCGGCCGTCGGGACCAAAGGCGGTGACGTGGTGGTGCTCGCCGACGGCGACGTGGTGGTGGTGACCCAAAAGGTGGTGTCAAAGGCGGAAGGCCGCCTGGTGGCGATCGACCCCGATGACCCGGGGGCCCGCAATGCGTTGATCATCGGCGAGGCGGTACGGGTGCTGCGCCGGCGGGGCGACCTCGTGATGACCGAGACCCGCCACGGCTTCGTGTGCGCCAACTCCGGCGTCGACCTGTCGAACGTGGAGCGGGGCTGGGCCGCGCTGCTGCCCGTCGATGCGGACCGCAGCGCCAGGGGAATCCGCCAGGCCCTACGGGCGCGCCTCGGGGTGACCGTCGGTGTGATCGTGTCCGACACCTTCGGGCGCACCTGGCGCCGAGGGGTGACCGACGTTGCCATCGGCTGCGCGGGGGTGGCGGCTGTCGTCGACCTCCGGGGCAGCACCGACGCCCTGGGGAGGGAGCTGACGGTGACCGAGGTATGTGTGGCCGACGAGATCGCCGCCGCCGCCGAGATGGTGATGGGCAAAGCGCTCGCCATCCCAGTGGCCGTGGTTCGCGGCGTCGACCGGTCGTGGTTGCGGGAGTCGTCGGTGCGCGACGAGATAGTCCGGAACCCGAGCGAGGACCTGTTCCGCTGAACCCGCGGCCGGCGGCAGTCGCCGCTGCGCCGGCGGCCCAGCGGGGGCGGCAGTCGCCGCCGTGGCCGGGAGCGCCGCCGCGGTCAGCAAATCAGCGGGGGCGGCGGCCTATCGAGCCTGATGACGGAACCAGTCGATGACGGCGCTGGCGCCGTCGCCGATCTTGGTCCAGGGCTCCCAACCCAGGTGGACCTGGGCCCGACCGGGGTCGAGGCTGCTGCGGGCCAACTCCCCGGGGCGCGCCGGGGCGTAGCTGGCCGCCCGTTCGACGTGGGCGGCGCCGGCCATGGTCGTGTACAGCTCGTTGACGCTGGTCTCGGTGCCGGTACCGATGTTGAGCAGCAGACCGCTGCCCCGCTCTGCGGCGCGGGCGAACGCGTCGACCACGTCGTCCACGAAGACGAAATCGCGCGTCTGGGTGCCGTCGCCGTAGATCGTGCAGGCGCCCCCGCCCACGAGGCGCCCCGCGAATATGGCGACGACACCGGCCTCACCGTGAGGATCCTGACGGGGCCCGTATACGTTGGCGAGGGCGAGAGCCGTGTACTCGAGGCCGTGCAACTCACGGTAGGCGTGCAGGTAGTCGCCCACGACCTTCTTGGCCACACCGTATGGCGAGACGGGCCGCTGCGGATGTTCCTCGGTCACCGGCAGGACCGACGGATCGGGGTCCCCGTAGATCGTGCCACCGCTCGAAGCGAACACCACCTTGCGGGCTCCGCTGAGGCGGGCACCCTCGATGACCTGGAGCGACCCGATCACATTGACCTCGGCATCGAAGACGGGGCGGGCGACCGAGACCCGCACGTCGGCCTGCGCGGCCAGGTGGTACACGATCTCGGGCCGGCGCCGGATGACAAGCTCGACCGTGTCCGGCGACCGCACGTCGATGTGGTGGAAGGTGAACTTGCGGCCGTGGCCCGACCGGGCGGTCGCCAGATTGGCCATCGAACCGGTCGACAGGTTGTCGACGACGTCCACCGAGTGGCCCTCGGCCAGGAGCCGGTCGACCAGGGAGGACCCGATGAACCCGGCCCCCCCGGTGACCAGAGCCCTCATGGCGTCATCTTAGGCATGCGGGCACCTCTCACCACCGAGCCGGCCGTGACTTCGGCGCCGTCGCCGATCACACTCAGGGCATCGACGGTGGCTCCCCGACCGATCACCGCATCGCGTCCGACTATCGAGTCGCGGACGACGGCACCCGGCTCGACCTGCACCCGGTCGAAGAGCACGGCCCGTTGCACGGTGGCCTGTGCGGCGATCCGGACCCCGGCACCAAGCACCGCTTCGCTCACGGTGGCCGACGGGTCGACCCCGGAAGCGATGCCATCGGCCGCAGCTAGAGCCAGGTTGGCCTCGAGGTACCGCTCGGGTGTCCCGACGTCTGTCCACGGCGCTGACGAAGCCATGGCGTAGAGGGAGCCACCGGCCACGAGGGAGGGGAACGTCTCGCGTTCGATCGACACCGGGCGCCCGGCGGGGATGCGCTCGAGCATCGACGGCTCACAGACGTAGGTGCCGGCGTTGACCAGGTTGGTGGGCGCCTGCCCGGGCGAGGGCTTTTCGATGAAGGCGGTGACGCGCCCGTCAGCGTCCGTCAGGACCACACCGAAGCCGGAGGGGTCGGCCACCGGCGTCAGCGCGATGGTGGTCTCCGCCGCGTGGTCACGGTGGAACGCCACCAGGGCGCTCACGTCGAGGTCGGTGAGCACGTCCCCGTTGACCACCAAGAATGTGGCGTCGACGCCGCCCCGTCGGGCGGCGAAGGCGATGGCGCCGGCGGTGTCGAGGGGGGTGTCCTCGACCGCGTAGCTGAGCGCGATTTCGCCGCAGCGCCCGTCGGGGTAGGCGTCGATGAAGGCGTCGGGCCGGTAACCGAGCGAGAGGACCACGTGGTCGACGCCGTGGCCGGCGAGATGCTCGACGACCCTTTCGATCATCGGCCGGCCGCCGACGGGGAGCATTTGCTTGGGTGTGGTCAGCGTCAGCGGCCGCAGACGGGTGCCCGCCCCGCCCACCAGCACCACCGCCTTCACTTCTGGGCGGTCGTAGGCGGCGAGGCGGTGGTGGCGGGTGAGGCGGGTGAGGCGGTGGTCGAGGGGGTGCCTCTCAACGGCGACGAGTTCGGGGGCAGGGTGGTCGACGGTGACAGGGGCGAAGGGGTCCGCGCCGCGGTGGTGGTCGACGAGGACCCCGCCGCGGCCTGAGCTTCCAGGTTGGTCAGGTTGGTCACGACCGCGGGAGCCGGAGGGGGGATCTTGTCTTTCTGCGAGGCAGGGATGAAGGCGATCGTGTACTCGCTGCCGTCGTCCAGGTGGATGTTTTGAGGATCGATGGTCTCCGATACGCCCTTGGAATCGCCGGGAAATGCAAAGTGACGCACGTAGACGTGACCTGCGGACCCATTGCACTTGTCGCCATCGACGTACAGCTTGCCCCCCGGCACCTGTAGCTCGCTGGCGTTGAGGTGCATCCCAATCGAGCTCGCGAACAGCCCGAGAGTGGTGTTGGCCCCTGCTGCCGACGCCTTGACGGGATGGATGTGGATGATGCCGTCGCCGTGGGTGGTTATCCCCACAGGGTTCTTGTTCGTCTTGATGTTGGGCAGCAACCGCCCGCAGACATCAACGGCATACGCCGCATTCTCGGTGGCACCCACCGCCGGCGGGGTGTTCGCCCCTGCGGCGTTGATCTGGCTCAGGCGGTGGTCCCGGCTGGTCACCGTGCCGACCACCCCGAGGAGCACCACGAGCAGGATGATGCCGTAGTAGGTCCAGGATTTATGGCCGCGGGAGGTACGACCCCCACCGGTGCCCGCAGCGCGAGCGACTTTCTTGCTGGACGACGCCTTTCCCATAGCGTCGTTCAGGGTAGTGGGCGCCGGCCCCTCCCTGGTCCCGCCCCCCTCAACCGACTCAACCGGAGCCCTGATACCACCCGGCGGCCCCACACGACCGCGAGACGGCCGACCAGGCCCAAACCCACGAGGGGCAGCACAGCCCGGCGACCCCCGCGGGTGGTGCGCCGGGCGAAACGCCACATCGAAACGTGGTGGGCTGCGAGCATCCGGTAGGGACGCTGGTTGGTGGACACCCCCTGAACGTGGGTCACCACCGCCGCGGGCTCGTAGCCGATCTTCCAACCCTCTCGGCGCATCCGCCAGCACAGGTCGACGTCCTCGAGGTACATGAAGTAGGAGGGGTCGAAGCCGCCGACGGCGTCCCACGCCGGCCGGTGGGCGAGGAAACAGGCGCCTGACACCCAGTCCACCTCGGTGGCGGCGGCGTGGTCCCAGTCGAGGAGGCGGTAGCGGCGCGTGAATCGGTTGTCAGGTGCGACGGTGCCGACGAGCCCGTGGCCGATGGCATCGATGAGGTCAGGGAACGTCCGCGCCGACGGGTACAGGCTCCCGTCGGGATTCTCCAACCTCGGGCCCACGAGGCCCAGGGAGGGATCCTTCTCCAAGCGCCCGGCGAGGGCGTCCAAGGCGCCGGCGCCTAGCTCCAAGTCAGGGTTGCACACCAGCAGGTCGGCGCCGGGGACCCGCCCGGCGCCGAGGTTGGCGGCCCGGCCGTAACCCAGGTTGGCCCCCGCCTGGACCCACAGCGCGTCAACCCCCGAGGCGGTGAGTGCAGCCTGCGATCCGTCGACGGAGGCGTTGTCGACCACCACGATCTCGGCGACCCCGTTGGCCCGCAGGCTCGCCACGCACGCCGGCAAAAGGGGGGCGGCGTTGAAGTTGACGACCACGGCGCAGATCACGCGTCGCTGTGGCGTGGCCTCGGGACGTGGGCGGCGAACCAATCCACGGTCTGGGCCAAGCCGTCGTCGAGGGCGACGGCCGGGGCCCATCCGATCAGACGCTCCGCCAGGCCCAGGTCGGGCCGGCGCTGCGCAGGGTCGTCTGTCAAAGCGGGGGCAAAAGTGATGGGCGATGACGAACCCGTCAGCTCCTTGACCAGTTGGGCCATGTCGAGCACGCTCCGCTCGTCGGTAGTGCCCAGGTTGACCGGGCCGGTGTGGTCAGCGCCGAGCAGCGCGAGGATACCGGTCACCAGATCGTCGACATAACAGAAGCTCCGCGTTTGGCTACCGTCGCCGTACACGGTGAGGGGCCGTCCGGCGAGAGCCTGGGTGACCAGGTTGGAGACCAACCTTCCGTCGTCGGCGCGCATGCGGGGCCCGTAGGTGTTGAAGATGCGCACGATGCGAACATCGGTGCCCAGGTTGCGGTTGTGTGCCGTCACGAGGGCCTCCCCGAACCGCTTGGCCTCGTCGTACACGGCCCGGGGCCCGACCGGGTTGACGTTTCCGAAGTAGCCTTCGGGTTGGGGGTGGACGAGAGGATCGCCGTAGACCTCGCTGGTGGAAGCCTGCAGGAACGTGGCGCCGTGCAACGCAGCGAGGGCCAGAAGGGAGGCGGTCCCCCGGCTTCCGACGTCGAGTATCTCCAAGGCCAGCGAACCGAAGTCGGCGGGCGAAGCCGGACAGGCGAGGTTGAGCACCGCGTCCACGGGCCCGTCACACGCCACCGCCTCGCAGACGTCGGCCTGCAGGAGGACGAATCGCCTGTCGGCGACGAGCGCCGAGACGTTGTCGGCGCGGCCGGTGACGAAGTTGTCCACGCATACGACCTCGTCGCCCCGCTCCAGGAGGCGCCGGCACAGCGAGGACCCGATGAAGCCGGCGCCGCCGGCTACCACAGCCCTCACGGTCGAGCTCCCTGCTTGGCGCCCATCAGGGTTCGCACGGTGCGCACGAGGGCGTCGCGGTGGTCTGGAAGGAGGGGTAGGTCCGAGCCGCGCAAGGCGGCGTTGTCCAGCACCGAGTTGGCGGGCCGGGGCGCCAGCCGCGGGGGGCTCAACTCGGCGGTGGTGATGGGGTGAACCATGGCCGGGTCCCGGCCCGCGGCGCTGACCACGTCACGGGCGAACTGGTACCAGGTCGTGGCTCCCTGGTTGGTCACGTGGAACGTGCCCGGCCGGCGCCCCACCGCCAGTTCGACGACGGCGCGGGCGAGATCATCGGCGAAGGTAGGGCATCCTCTCTGGTCGTCCACGAAAGCCAGGTCCTTTTCTTTGGCCGCCACCCGCAGGACGGTCTTGACCATGTTGTCCCCGTGCACGCCGCACACCCAGGAGGTGCGCACGATAGCCGCGCCGGGAGCCAACACCATCACCTCTCGCTCCCCGGCCAGTTTGCTGGCGCCGTACACCGAGCGCGGGTTGG
This sequence comes from Acidimicrobiales bacterium, assembly GCA_035552775.1. Lineage (GTDB taxonomy): Bacteria > Actinomycetota > Acidimicrobiia > Acidimicrobiales > Palsa-688 > DASZKW01. The sequence continues at coordinate 11,376 of DASZKW010000036.1, forward strand.
GCGCATCCCACTCGTGGTAGGGACGCTCGAGGGTCCCGTCGAAGACGTAGTCGGTGGACAGGTAAACCAGGTGGGCACCCACCGACGCTGCCGCCTCGGCCACGTGACGGGTGCCGAGGGCGTTGACCCGCCACGCCCGGTCGGGGTCCGCCTCGCAGTCGTCCACCGCTGTCCACGCGGCGGCATGGACGATGATCGATGGGGCAACCCCGGCGGCGGCAGCGCGGACAGCGTCACGATCCCCCACGTCGAGGCGCCCGTGGTCGGCGGCGACGACCTCGTAGCTGGTCGCACCGGCGAACCAGCGAACCAGGTCGGTCCCCACCTGGCCGCTCGCTCCGGTTACGAGGACCCTCATACCACTGTGGCTCACGCCACCGTGGACCGAGCGGCGAGCGGCTCCCACCACCACCGGTTGGTTTGGTACCACTGACACGTGAGCGCCAGGCCTTCCTCGAAGGAGTGCATGGGCTTCCAGCCCAGGCCCCGCACCTTGGAAGCATCCACGGCGTAGCGACGGTCGTGGCCCAGGCGGTCGGCGACGGGCTTCACCATCTCGGGGGCCGCCCCGAGGAGCTCGAGCAGGCTGTCAGTCAGATCCCGGTTGGTCCGCTCGTTGCCCGCTCCGATGTTGTAGATCTCCCCCGGCGCTCCCGACCGCAAGACGGTATCGATGGCCGCGCAGTTGTCCTCCACGTACAGCCAGTCCCTCCGGTTGAGCCCGTCGCCGTAGAGGGGGACAGGGCTGCCGTCGAGCAGGTTGGTGACGAAGAGGGGTATTACCTTCTCGGGGTACTGCCACGGCCCGAAGTTGTTGGAGCTACGGGTCACGAGGACGGGAAGGCCGTAGGTCGACCAGTAGGCACGGGCGATCAGGTCAGATCCGGCCTTGGACGCGCTGTAAGGCGACCGGGGGTCGAGCGCGTCTGCCTCTCGCGACTCACCCGCCTCGACCGAGCCGTACACCTCGTCGGTCGACACGTGGACCACCCGCTCGACGCCGGCCTGGCGCGCCGCGTGGCACACCAGGTTGGTCCCCACACAGTTGGTCATGACGAAGTCCGCCGGCCCGGCGATCGATCGGTCGACGTGGCTCTCGGCCGCGAAGTGGACCACGGCGTCCACACCGGCCATCGCCGCGTCGAGGGCGACGGGATCGCAGACGTCGGCGTGGACGAAGCGGTAACGCCCGCCGGCCGCCTCGGCGACGTCGCGCAGCGTGGAGAGGTTCCCGGCATAGGTGAGGGCGTCGTACACCACCACCCGGTCATCTGTTTGATCGAGCACCCACCGCAGGTAGTTGGAACCGATGAAGCCGGCACCGCCGGTGACGAGGATGCGCACCCCGACAGGCTAGTGCCCCCTTCCGAGCCAAAGGCCCCTGCGACGGCCCCAGGCCTTACCGGCGCAAGCCGAGGTGGGGACGCCGGTCAGGAGGGAGATCGGCCCGGAGGGGGTTGGCCCGGTCGCGCTCGGACAACACAGGGTCGACGACACCCCAGTCAGCGTCGATGACCGGGTCGTCCCACGCCACGGCCAACTCGTCCTCGGGGTTGTAGTAGCTGTCGACCAGGTAGGTGAGGGTCAGATCGCTGAGCGAGGCGAAGCCGTGGGCCACCCCCGGGGGGATGAACACGCCCCCGCACGACGACTCGTCGAGGTCGAGCATCTCGGTGGCGCCGTCGGTCGGTGATCCGCGCCGAAGGTCGTGGAGCACGACGCGGGCGCTGCCCTTCGTGACCAGCCAGTAGTCGGCCTGGTGCAGGTGGTAGTGGAGACCGACCACGGCCCCCGCCGCCCGGTCCGCCCGGTTGCCCTGGAGCATCTCGCGCCCGAGGGGGAACCAGGCGCGCCGGTAGGTCTCGACGAAACGGCCGCGGCAATCGCCGTGCACCTCGGGCTCAACGAGCCACACGCCGCTGATCAGATCCGATTCCGACAGGCTCGCCACGACTATCCGAGATCGATCAGGCTGTGGTCACCGACCATGAGCCGGGTGGCCCGGGGACGGCGAGCCGAACGGGTGACCTCGACACGGTGACCGAGCAGCGAGTCCTCGATGCGCCCCGCGGAGACCACCGACGCCTCGTCGAGCAGCACCGAGTGCTCGACCTCGGAGCCCTCGACCCGGCAGCCCTGGCCGATGGCGGTGAACGGGCCGATGAAACTGTCCGTTATGTGGCTACCGGCGCCCACCACTATCGGCCCCCGGAGATGCGAGCGCGCCACGGTCGCTCCCGCCTCGATGACCACCCGCCCGTCGAGTTGAGAGGCCTCGTCGACGGTGCCGTCTATCCGGCGCTCGATGCCCTCGAGGATCAGGCGATTGGCTTCCAGCAACGGGGTCAGCTTCCCGGTGTCGATCCACCAGCCGGCGAGGATCTCACTGCGCACCGGGTGACCTCGGTCGATCATCCACTGGATGGCGTCGGTGATCTCCAGCTCACCTCGGCGCGAGGGACTGATGGCGGCCACCGCGGCGTGCACGGTGCTGTCGAAGAGGTACACCCCGACGAGGGCCAGGTCCGAGCGGGGCTGATCCGGCTTCTCCGAGAGGCTGACGACCCGGCCGACCTCGTCGAGCTCGGCGACGCCGAAGCGCTGAGGGTCGGTGACGCGCTTCAGCAGGATCTGGGCGACGGGCGGTCGTCCGAGGCGCCCCCGGTCCGCCTCGAAGGCGTCCACGAACCCGCGCAGGTCCTGCTGGAGGAGGTTGTCGCCCAGGTACATGACGAAGTCGTCGTCGCCGAGGAAGTCCCTGGCGATCAACACGCAATGGGCCAAACCCAGGGGTGCCTCCTGGCGCAAGTAGGTCACGGTGAGGCCCCAGGACGAACCGTCGCCCACCGCCGCCTGCACCTCGTCGGCCGTGTCACCGACGATGACGCCGACGTCTTTGATGCCGGCCGAGGAAATCGCCTCGAGGCCGAAGAAAAGGATGGGCTTTCCCGCCACGGGTACCAGTTGCTTGGCCCTGGTGTGGGTAATCGGCCTCAGCCTGGTCCCCGAGCCGCCCGCGAGGATCAGCGCCTTCACCGTGCCGACGCTAGCGCACGTGGACGACGTCACCGGCGGAGACGGCCTCCATCCGACCGTCGGGCGCCCGCACCAGCAGGCGACCGTCATCGTCCAATCCCTCGGCCACGCCGACGAGATCACCCCCCGGACCGGGGCGGCGCCCCGAGCGGGGGAACGAGATCTCCACGGTGCGCCCGACGGTGGCGCACGCCGCCCGGTAGGCGAGGGCCACCTGTGGCCAGCGCCCGTACCATCCCTCGACGCCCTCGAGGAGGGCGACGAGCAAGGCGCTCCTGTCGACGGGGCGGCGGGCGGCCGACTCGGCGCTGACCGCGCCCGGGGGGGCCCAACGGACGTTGAGCCCGATGCCCACCACGACCGCCCCGCCGGCGGACTCGGCGAGCACGCCGGCGAGCTTTGCCCCGTCGACCAGCAGGTCGTTGGGCCACTTCAGCTCGGGCGTGATCCCGGCTACACCGACGCATGCGGTGCGGGCCGCGAGCCCGACCGCGGCGGTGGCCAACCAGAGGCGCCCTGGCGCCAGGAGGGGGCGCAGCAGCATCGACACCAGCAGCGACGTGGCCGGGGGGGCGTCCCAGACCCGGTCGAGGCGCCCCCGTCCCGCGGACTGGTGTTCGGCCACAGCGACGAGACCCTCGGGCGCTCCGGTGGCGGCCTCGGCGAGCAGCCACCGGTTGGTGGAACCGATGGTCTCGAACTCCCTGATGTCGCCAAAACGGGTAGCCACGGCCAGACGCCGGCGGGTTCGCTCGTCGAGGATCACCCTGACAGACTGCCCTCCGATGCTCACCAAGGTCCTGATCGCCAACCGGGGCGAGATCGCCGTGCGGGTCATCCGCACGTGTAGGGAGCTCGGTGTGACCACGGCCGCCGTGTACTCGGACCTCGACCGGAATGCGCTACACGTCCGCATGGCCGACGAGGCGTACTCGCTCGGCGGCCAGACCGCGGCCGAGAGCTACCTCGACACCGGCAAGATCGTCGGCGCCGTCCGGCGCTGCGGAGCCGACGGCGTACACCCCGGGTACGGCTTCATGTCGGAGAACGCCGACTTCGCACGCGCCGTCGCCGCCGCCGGCGCCGTCTGGATCGGGCCCCCACCCGACGCCATCGAGGTCATGGGGGACAAGATCAAGGCACGCCTCGCAGCCCAGCGGGCAGACGTGGCAGGTGTCCCCGGCACCATGGAGGTCATCGCCTCCCCCGACGAGGTGGTCGCGTTCGGGGAGAGCCACGGGTGGCCCGTAGCCATCAAGGCCGCGTACGGCGGCGGCGGCCGGGGAATGAGGGTCGTGCGGCGAGCCGAGGAGGCGGCGGACGCGCTCGAATCCGCCCAACGGGAAGCCGAGAAGGCCTTCGGGCGCCCAGATAGCTACCTGGAGCGTTACCTGACGTGGCCCCGCCACGTCGAGGTGCAGATCTTCTGCGACGGCGACGGTGGTGCAGTCCACCTGGGGACGAGGGACTGCTCGGCCCAGCGCCGCCACCAAAAGCTCATCGAGGAGGCACCCGCACCCGCGATCGCTGAAGCCACCCTGGCGGCCATGGGAGACGCCGCCGTCAAGGTCGCCAGGGCCTGCGGGTATGTCAACGCCGGGACCGTCGAGTTCATCTACGAGAACGGCGAGTTCTTCTTCTTGGAGATGAACACGCGCCTCCAGGTGGAGCACCCCGTCACCGAGGCGGTGGTGGGGAAAGACCTCGTCGCTCTGCAATTGCGCGTCGCGTCGGGGGAGCGTCTGGGCTTCGACCAGTCCGACGTGGCGCTGGTCGGGCACTCAATCGAGGTACGGATCAATGCCGAGGACCCGGCCGGGGGGAGATTCGTGCCCTCGCCCGGACGCATCTCCCGGTTCCGCCGCCCCGACGGCTACGGGGTGCGCACCGACGCCGGCTACGACGAGGGCGATACGGTCAGCCAGTTCTACGACAACCTGGTAGCCAAGGTCGTCGTGTGGGGCAGCGACCGCGAGGTGGCGCGCAGGCGCATGGTCCGGGCCCTCGACGAGACCATCGTGGAGGGGGTGGCCACGACCATTCCGGCCGACCTCGCCATACTCGAGCACCCCGATTTCATCGCCGTGGAGCATTCGACCAACTGGGTGGAGGAGCGCCTGGACCTCTCGGGCGTCGCCTCGCCGCCCGCCGCCGGTCCCGCCGACGGCGACCACGCGCGGGTTCAGCGCGATGTCGACGTTGAAGTCGACGGTCGCCGCTACGCAGTCAAGGTGTGGGTCCCGACCGACGAGGGCGCCGGCAGGCGAGCGCCGGGGCGTCCCCGGCGAGGCGGCCGCAGCAGCGGGCCGGCGGGGGCGGCCGGTAGCGGAGCGGTGACCGTGCCCATGCAGGGCACGATCGTCAAGGTTCTCGCCCGGGTCGGTGACGTGGTCGAGGCCGGCCAGGCGGTATGCGTTCTCGAGGCCATGAAGATGGAAAACAACATCACCACCGAGGCGTCGGGCACGGTCAGGGAGGTCCGGGTCCAGCCTGGTGCGGCGGTGGGCGCCGGCGACGTGGTGATGGTGATCGGCTAGGCCGGCGGCCGCCTACTCGGCCGCGTCGGCCAACGCCTCCGACAGGGTCGGGTGCGCCAGGCAGCTCTCGATGATGTCGCTCACCTTCAGGTTGGCGGTGACGGCGACGGCGATGACCGAAATGAGCTCGGCCGCGTGGCGCCCGACGATCGAACCGCCTAGCACCACACCCGTCGCCGGGTCGGAGATGATCTTCACGAAGCCCTTGAGGTCGTCGTTGATGAGGGCCTTCGCCGCGGCCGCGTAGGGGACCTTGGTGACGCGGATCTTGCGCCCGCTGGCGAATGCCTCGGCCTCGGCCAAGCCCACGTCGGCGATCTCGGGCTCTGTGAAGATGGCCGACGCCGCCTTCTCGTAGTCGATATGGCGGTGCTCGCGGCTGCTCATGCCCATGACGTGCTCGGCGATCTTGCGCCCCTGCATGGCGGCCACCGACGACAGCGGCAGCTTGCCCGAAACGTCACCGGCTGCGTACACGTGGGCCAGGTTGGACTGGCAGTGGTGGTTGATCGGGATGTAGCCGCTGAGGTCCACGGTGACCCCGGCGCGCTCGAGGCCGAGCTCGTCGGAGTTGGGAACGGACCCGATGGCGAGCAGGGCGTGAGTACCGGACGCCACCCGCCCGTCGTCGCAACCCACGGCGACGCCGTTATCGGTCGCCTTGATGGACTCGGCCCGTGCCCCCTTCAAGAGGCGCACACCCCGATTGAGCAGCTCGTCCTCGAGGGCGGCCGCCACCTCGGGGTCCTTGCTGGGCAGCACCTGCTGACGGCTGACGATCAATGTGACCTTCGCCCCGAAGGAGGAGAACATATGGACGAACTCCACCCCGGTAACCCCCGAGCCGACCACCACGATGTGCTCGGGCATGACCGGCGGGGGGTAGGCCTGGCGGGTGGTGAGCACCCGGACGCCGTCGGGGGATGCGAAGGAAGGTATCCTCGGCCGGCTGCCGGTGGCGATGAGCACGGCGTCGGCGCTCAGCTCGGTGACACCAGAGTCGGTGTCGACAGCTATGTCGTGTGGCCCGGTCATCCGACCGGACCCGCGGATGACCCGGACCCCTTGGCTGGACAGGAGCCGTTCCAGCGACGCCTCGAGGTGATGCTCGATGCCGAGCACCCGCTCCCTCTGCGCCTTGACGTCGAGGGCAGCGTCGACGTGCTCGAGTCCCATCCCGGCGAGGCGGCGGGTGAACGACATGGCCCCGCCCGTCGCGATCATGGTCTTGGACGGAATGCAGTCCCACAGGTGGGCGGCCCCGCCGAGGATGTCACGCTCGACGATGGCGACGTCGGCGCCCAGGCGCGCCGCATAGGTGGCGGCGGTGTTTCCCGCCGGCCCTCCGCCGATGATGACGAGGCGGGTAGGCATCAGCGGCTTGGTTCGTAGACCCCGAAGACGCCCCGCAGCACGTCGCTCACCTCGCCGAGGGTGGCCCTGCGGTACAAGGCCACCTTCATTGCGGGCAGCATGTTCTTTGTGCCTCGGGCCGCGGCCCCGACGTCGGACAGAGCCGCGGTGACCGCGCCTTGGTCGCGCACCGCCCTGGTCGTCTGCAGCCGCTCCACCTGCTGGGCGCGAAGCTCGGGGTCGATCGGGAAGGCCTCGGTGGTCTCGGGGCGATCTGACACGAAGGCGTTCACCCCCACGACGATCCTGTCGTTGCCGTCAACGCCTTTGGCGAACCGGAAGGCGGCCTGCTCGATCTGGTCTTGCATGTAACCCGCCTCGATGGCCGCGACCGCGCCCCCCATCGCGTCGATCTGGTCCAGGTACTCCCACGCCCCGGCTTCCACGGCGTCGGTCAGGGACTCGACGAAGTACGAACCGCCCAACGGATCGGCCGTGTCAGCGACGCCCGACTCGTTGGCGATGATCTGCTGGGTGCGAAGCGCGATGTGGGCAGCCCTCTCGGTCGGCAGTCCCACGGCCTCGTCGAAGCCGTTGGCGTGAAGGCTCTGGGTACCTCCGAGCACGGCGGCGAGGGATTGCAGGGTGACACGGACAATGTTGTTCTCGGGCTGCTGGGCGGTGAGGGTCGAACCGCCGGTCTGGGTGTGGAAACGCATGAGCTTGGACTTGTCGCCGGTGGCGCCGAAGCGTTTCGTCATGATCCAGGCCCACATACGCCGGGCGGCCCGGTACTTGGCCACCTCCTCGAACAGATTGTTGTGGGCGTTCCAGAAAAAGCTCAAGCGGGGCGCGAACTCCTCCACCGCCAAACCCGCCTCCAACGCGGCGCTGACGTATGCGATCCCGTTGGCCAGGGTGAAGGCCAGCTCTTGAACCGCCGTGGAGCCCGCCTCACGTATGTGATAGCCGGATACCGAGATGATGTTCCACGAGGGCAGGTGGGTCTTGCAGTAGGCGAAGACGTCGGTGACCAGGCGCATCGAGGGGCGAGGCGGGTAGATGTATGTGCCCCGGGCCACGTACTCCTTCAAGATGTCGTTCTGGATGGTCCCGCCGAGGCTGGCAGCAGGGATGCCCTGCTCCTCGGCCACCAGTTGGTACAGGAGCAGGAGGATTGCCGCCGTGGCGTTGATGGTCATCGACGTGGTCACCCGGTCGAGCGGCAGATCGCGTAGCAGCAGGCGCATGTCGTCGATCGAGTCGATGGCCACGCCCACCTTGCCCACCTCGTCGATGGCGCGGGGATGGTCGGAGTCGTAGCCCATCTGGGTGGGCAGGTCGAACGCGCACGACAGCCCCGTGGCTCCGCCGGCGCGCAGCACCCGCCACCGCTCGTTGGTGGCTTCGGCCGTACCGAAACCGGAGTACTGCCGCATCGTCCAGGGACGGCCCCTGTACATCGATGGGTAGATCCCGCGCGTGTAAGGGTAGCTGCCGGGGTCCCCCAGGTCTGCCTCCGGGTCCCATTCCGCCAGGTCAGCGGCGCGGTAGACGGGACGGACCTCGATACCCGAATCAGTACGCCGCTCGTCTGTGGCCATGGCTCTCACACTACGGCGGTACCGGTTGGCGGTCGGGAGGAGCGCGACTCGCGTTCGGCCACCGCTCCCCACACCGCGGCCCGTAGGCGCTCGGGGCTGGTCTTGTCGGTAAAACCGAGGAGCTGCCAGCCGGCGGCGGCCACGTCCGCCGCCCGGTCGGAGTCCGCGTCGAACGGTCTGCGCTGCCCGTGCCAGCGGTACCCGTTCCACTCGATGGCGATTTGCAACTCGACGATGGCCCGGTCCACCCGGTAGGTCCCATTCGCCGTCCGGATCCGGTACTGGCGGACCGCCGGCGGCAGGCCGAGGCGGTCGTAAAGAGCGTCCATGCGCTTCTCCCAATCGCTGTCGGGGGCCCGGTAGCCGGGGAGCCGGTCGGCGAGCAGCCGGCGCAGCGCCGGCGCACCCGGCGACCCCACGCGTGTGGCCGCCAGGTCACGCAGGCGTTCGAGGCTGAGGAGGCGCCGGCGGAGCAGGTCATCAGCGCACGCCTCCAGCACCGCCTGGTCAACGGTGCCGGCCAGGTCGGCAACGGTGCACTCCGGTCGGGTCACGGGGATCCCGTCCCACTCCGTGCGCTGCCAGTTGGCCAGCTCGCGGCGGTGGACCTGGACGCCGGCCAGGCGCGCCTGGGCGCAGGACGTGACATGGATGGTGCCCTTGGCCCTCGCCAGGATGGTCGGACACCACAGCGCCCCCGCGGTCACGTGGGACGCCACGGCCACGGGCGGGGCCACCAACACGGCGGCGAGCACCTCGCGCTCCCATGTCGCCGGCGCCCCGGCCAGGCGGTAGACGCCCCGCCGGATGCCCACCAACTGGAAACGGCGCTGCCTGACCACGACATCGTTCTTTGACAGGCCGGCGGCGGCGATCTGTGCGGTCGTGACCAACCCGAGCTGGCGGGAGCCGATGCGGTAGATGCGTTCGTCAGGACCCATGCCGCCATGATGCTTCCAAGGTGTGTCAGCCAATCTCGTACGCCATTGTGCAGTTGGGTGTCGTATAGACAACCTTCTGCACAATGACGCCAAGGCCACCCAGCCGTTACCGCCGGGCCGCCTCACCGCCCAGGGTCAGCTGGACAGGGGCCCTGACGCGCGTACGTAGGGCGTCAGGCTCGACGCCGGGAAGTCGACGGTGAGCGCACCCGAGCGGGCGGCGAAGGTGACCTCCAGGTCGCCAGGACCCACCGCCCAGGCAGAGAAAGCGGCCGGCGTCGGCGGCGCTGCTGCCCGGGCCGCGGCAGGGCTGGCCCCGCCGGCGACCAGCTGGGTCACCGCCGCCGCCGACAGGGCGTTGAGGTAGCCGCCCTGCAAGACATCACCGAGGGCGAGGCGCGCTCCGGTGGCGGGGTCGAGGTTGTCGGTGGTCACCGTTCCTCCGCAGGTGACGCGGAACGAGGCCACCCTGGCGTCGGCCCGCACCACCCGGACCGGGCACCCCGGGTGAGCTGACCGGACACGGGCGAGCAACTGAGCATCGGCGGCGGGGACAGTCGCCGGCGCGGACTGCGCCGGGGATGCCGGCGACGAAGCTGGGGCGTTGAGGACGGGGTTGTCGTTGGCACCTCCGCCGCCCCCGCAACCGGCGAGGAGGACCACACCGGACGTGACCAGGATCCAGGCTGGCTTCACTTTCCCCTACGCCGCTGCAGGCGCGACGGGATGGGGCATGCACAAGTCGTCGTACTCGGCGATGACGAGTTGCTCTTTCGGGATCGAGCACGCCGCGCACTGCGGGTCGCGCGAGACCCTGAACGTGCGGAAGCTCTCCTCCAGGGCGTCGTAGGCCAACAGGCGCCCCACCAGCGGTTCGCCGATTCCGAGCAGAACCTTGATGGCCTCCATGGCCTGGATGCTGCCGATGATCCCGGGGAGCACCCCGAGCACGCCGGCCTCCGAGCACGACGGGGCCAGCTCGGCGGGCGGAGGTTCGGGCACCTGGCACCGGTAGCACGGACCCACATGGGGCAGATACACGCTGGCCTGGCCCTCGAAGCGGAATATCGACCCGTGGACGACGGGGATGTCGAGCTTCAAGGAGGCGTCGTTGACCAGGTAGCGGGTCGGGAAGTTGTCGGTGCCGTCGATGATCAGGTCGTAGCCCTCGAAGATGGCGAGCACGTTGTCGGCCCCGAGACGCACGTCGTAGGTGACCACGTCGACGTCTGGGTTGATGGCGGTCAGGGTCTTCTTGGCCGAATCGACCTTGCGTTCCCCGATCCGGTCGGTGTTGTGGAGGATCTGTCGTTGCAGGTTGGACTCGTCGACCACGTCCATGTCGATGATCCCGAGCGTCCCCACCCCGGCCGCGGCCAGGTACATGGCGGCTGGGGAGCCGAGCCCGCCGGCCCCGAGCAGGAGGACCTTGGAATCCAGCAGCTTGGCCTGGCCGGCCACGTCGACCTCGGGTAGCAGCAGGTGGCGCTGGTAGCGGTTGCGCTGCTCGGCGGTGAGCGACGCCGGCGCCTTCCACGCCCGCCCCTCGTCCTTCCACCGGTTGAAACCGCCGGCCATCGACACCACGTCGCTGTAGCCGAGCTGGCCGAGCGTCTCAGCCGCGAACGCCGAGCGCGTCCCGCCGGCGCAGTACACGACTATGTGGGCGTCGCGGTCGGTGATGCGGCCCTCCACCTGGCTCTCCAGGTGTCCCCTCGGTATGTGGACAGCGCCGGGCAGGGCGCCCTGCTCGTATTCGTCAGGTTCGCGGACATCGAGCACCACTGCGCGGGGGGCGGCAACCTGTTCGGCAGCCTCGGCGGTGTCGACCTCGCGAATGCGGGCCTTGGTGTCACGCAAGAGGTCACGAAAGCTCGGCATGGTCAAAGTTTACCTCCTTGGTCGCCATTTGCGCCGGCCGACACGGGCGTGGGAGGGCAGGGACACAGGTACCGTGCCGCCGTGCAGCTAGACGATGCCATCCGGGCCCGGCGCATGTGCCGTGACTTCTCCGACCGGCCCGTGGCGCCCGAAATCCTCGACCGCCTCCTCGACCGGGCCCGGCGGGCCCCATCGGCCGGCCACACCCAGGGCTGGGCCTTCGTGGTCCTCGAAGGCGACGACACCGAGGTGTTCTGGGTCCATGGCTCCGACCGGCCCCGGGTCCCTCCCGGGGTGCGGCGCGCACCCGCACTGGTCGTGCCCTTCGTCAGCCGGGCTGCGTACCTGTCGCGATACGCCGAGGTTGACAAGTCCGGGAGCGCCGTCGTCGAGGCGTGGGGGGTGCCGTACTGGGTGGTGGACGGGGCGTTCTCCACCATGCTGCTGTTGTTGGGGGCGGTGGAAGAGGGCCTCGGTGCCCTGTTCTTCGCCCTACGCCGCGACCCGGTCCACCTGCTCGACGCCCTCGGCGTCCCCGGGGACTGGGCTCCACTGGGGGCGGTGGCGCTCGGCTGGCCGGCGCCGGGATGGCGCGGCGCCGCTCCCGGCTCGGCGGCTCGGGGCCGGCGCAGCCTGGACGAGGTGGTGCACCGGGGGGGCTGGTAGCCGCTTCGTCCCCTCGGGGTGAACGCCCGGGCCGCCCCTTGCGCCGGCCGCCCCTTGCGCCGGCCGCCCCTTGCGCGCCCGATGCCTAGCTAGTAGTTTACATGTTGTTCCATATCTTCTTGCTCCTAGGAGGCATCCGTGCGACCCCTGCTCACCTTCACCTCCGACTCGTTGACCATCCGGCCCTGGCCCGACGACGTGATCGACCAACTCGGCTTCGATCCCCGGTCGGGCTACGTCGAGCACTTCTGGTTGGGCCTGCTCGGACCTTCCACCACCTGGCTTATGCGTCGCCTGGTCGCCGGCTTCGACGCGGAGCCCGACGGCTTCGAGCTGCCGCTCGGCGAGACGGCCCGCTGGCTGGGACTCGGGGACCGGGGTGGGCGCAACTCGCCGTTCCTGCGCGCCGTCAACCGCACCATCCAGTTCGACCTGGCCCAGGCCTCGGGGGCCGCCGAGCTGTCCGTGCGCCGGCGCCTGCCTCCCCTGAACCTCCGGCAGGTGTCGCGCCTCTCCCCCGCCCAACGCGACGCCCATGAGCGCTGGCAGCAGGACCAGCTCCGCACCCCGAGCGGGGAGCAGCAGCGCCGGCGGGGCCGCCAGCTGGCACTCAGCCTGTTGGAGCTGGGGGAAGATTTCGACGCCACCGAGCGCCAACTCCTCCACTGGCGATACCACCCCACCCTGGCCCGGGAGGCGGTGACGTGGGCGTGGGAGCAGCACCGCAGCGCCCTCGCCGCCGCTGCGGCCAGCTGAGCATCCCGTCCTACCATTGCGGGCGTGTCGACCTCGACCGACGAAGACACCCGGGGGGGCCCGCCCCTCCCCCCGGGGCGGTACGTGGGCCTGAAGGGCCGCGGCAGCGCCTGGGTGTGGGAGGCAGCCGGACCGGTCAGCGCACCGACGTTGCTGCTCCTCCACGGCTGGATGGCCACCGCCGCCCTCAACTGGTACCCCGCCCTGCCCGCCCTCGGCGAACGCTACCGGGTGGTGGCCATGGATATGCGGGGCCACGGCCGGGGCGTGCAGAGCCGGCGCCCGTTCCGCCTCGAGGACTGCGCGGACGACGCCGCCGCCTTGTGCCGCCAGCTCGACCTGCCGCCGGTGATCGCCGTCGGTTACTCGATGGGCGGCCCCGTCGCCCAGCTCCTGTGGCAACGCCAGCCCGGCAGCGTGGCCGGCCTGGTCCTGTGCGCCACCGCCGGGCTGTTCACGTCGCCGTCGCGCCTCAGCACCGCCGTGCAGGTGTTCGGGCGCAGCCTGGCCCTCGGCGTCGGCGCATTGCCCCGGGGCGCCCAGCAGGAGTTGGCCCGCATGGCCCTCCCTGATCGCATGGAGGCGACCCCGATGGCGGCGTGGGCGTCGGTCGAGCGCCGACCGAGCGACCTCGGCGCCCTGATCGGCGCCGGCGTGGCCCTCAGGGGCTGGAACGGCGAGCATTGGTTGCGGACCATCGACGTGCCCGTCGCCGTCGTGACAACCACCGGGGACCGTGTCGTCGCCCCCTGGCGCCAGCGGCTCATGGCGGCGGCGATACCCGGCGCCCGGGTGTTCTCGGTCGCCGCCGACCATGGGGCGTGCATAGACAGATCCGACCTGTTCGTACCCGCCCTGGTCGACGCCTGCGACTACGTGGCAGCAGAAGCCGAGTGTTACTGACCTATCGCTGACTTGCGAGCTTGACCATTATCCGCATGCCAGTACCGGTCGCCACGCATATTGTGAAACGGATGCCTCTGCGCCCGACGACCGACCAGGCTCGCACCCTCGCCGACAAGGTCTGGGAGCGCCACGTGGTCCACCACGCCGCCGGCGAGCCCGATCTCCTCTTCATCGACCTGCACCTCGTGCACGAGGTCACGTCGCCCCAGGCCTTCGCCGGCTTGCGCCTGGCCGGGCGCTCGGTGCGCCGGCCCGATCTGACCCTGGCCACGATGGATCACAACGTGCCCACCACCGGTCTCGACCGCCCCATCGAGGACCCGGTCTCGGCCAAGCAGATGGAGGTGCTGTCGGCGAACTGCGCGGAGTTCGGTATCCCCCTGTACGCAATGGGTGACGTCCGCCAGGGCATCGTCCACATCATCGGCCCCGAGCTAGGCCTCACCCAGCCGGGCATGACAGTGGTGTGCGGCGACAGCCACACGTCAACCCACGGTGCCTTCGGGGCCTTGGCCTTCGGCATCGGCACGTCAGAGGTCGAGCACGTTCTCGCCACCCAGACGCTGCCCCAGAGCCGGCCTGCCACCATGGCGGTCACCGTGGACGGCGACGTCCCCGACGGGGTGACCGCCAAGGACATCGTCCTTGCCATCATCGGAGCCCTCGGCACCGCCGGCGGCAGCGGCTACATCCTCGAGTACCGGGGCGAAGCCATTCGCGCCCTGTCGATGGAGGGCCGCATGACGGTTTGCAACATGTCTATCGAGGCCGGCGCCCGGGCCGGGATGGTGGCGCCCGACGAAACCACCTTCGCCTACCTCGAGGGCAGATCCCATGCGCCGTCGGGTCAGGGCTGGGACGAAGCGGTCGCCGAGTGGAGGGCTCTGGCCACAGACGAAGGGGCGACCTTCGACAAGGAGGTCGCCATCGACGCCGCCACCCTGCGCCCCCACGTTACGTGGGGCACCAACCCGGGCCAGGTGGTGCCCATCGACATGGCCGTGCCCGACCCATCGACCTTCGCCGATCCCGGCGCCCGCGCGGCGGCGGCCAGGTCTCTCACCTACATGGGACTGGAGGCGGGGACCCCGTTGCGTGAAGTGGCCGTCGACACGGTGTTCATCGGCTCGTGCACAAACGGGCGCATCGAGGACCTGCGCGCCGCGGCCGCGGTGTTCGATGGCCGCAGGGTCGCCCCCTCCGTGCGCGTCCTCGTCGTGCCCGGCTCGGGCCAGGTCAAGGCCCAGGCGGAGCGCGAGGGCATCGATCAGGTCTTCCGCGCCGCCGGCGCCGAATGGCGCGACCCGGGCTGCTCGATGTGCCTGGCCATGAACCCCGACAAGCTGGCGCCAGGCGAGCGCGCGGCGTCGACCTCGAACCGCAACTTCGAGGGGCGCCAGGGCCGCGGCGGGCGTACCCACCTGGTCTCGCCGGCCGTGGCCGCGGCGACCGCGGTGGCCGGGCACCTCGCCGCGCCCACCGACCTGGACTGATCGTCCGGCAAACTGGAAGGAACCCATGCAGCCAGTCCACGTCATCTCGGGGACCGCGGTCCCCCTCGACCGCTCCGACGTCGACACAGATCAGATCATCCCCAGCGACTGGCTGAAGCGGGTCGAGCGGACCGGCTTCGGCAAGGGCCTGTTCGCCGAGTGGCGCGACGAGCGCGACTTCGCGCTGAACCAGCCCCAGTACGCGGGGGCCAAGATCCTCGTGGCCGGTCCCAACTTCGGCACTGGCTCGTCGCGCGAGCACGCGGTGTGGGCGCTGACCGACTACGGCTTCGAGGCGGTGGTGTCGCCCCGCTTCGGCGACATCTTCCGCAACAACTGCACCAAGGCCGGACTGGTCCCCGTGCAGGTGGATCCGGCTACGGGACAGGCGCTCCTGGACGCGGTGGCGGCCGATCCTGCCCTCGAGATCACCGTGGACATCGAGCGACTGGTGCTCAGTGCTCCGGCGGCGGGGATCGAGGTCCCATTCCCACTCGACGGCTTCACCCAGCACCGGCTACTCGAAGGGCTGGACGACGTGGGCCTCACCCTGCGACACGGGGCGGACATCGACGCCTTCGAAGCGGCGCGGCCGGGGTGGCTGCCCGCGACTACCACTACGTAGGCGCCCGTGGGCAGGAAATGTCACCGCGACCGGCGGGCGAGGTACCGTGTCTGGCGTGCGCAGGCGGTTGTTCCGGCTGGTTGTGGTGATCGCCGTCTTGGCCGGCGCGGCGTGGGTGGCACGCCGGATGCCGGCCCGGCGCGACACACCCAAGGCGCCGGTGGCGCCTCCCTGGCCGCCGATCCCGGGCGACCAGGACCAGCCGGCGCCGGCCGCCGATCCCCCGCCAGAGCGGACGGCACCCCCGCTCGAGGTTCCAGACCCGGTGACCGCTGAGATCCCCGCTGTCAGGGTGGCGCCTCCGACACCGGCTCAACGCAGGGGTCCTCGCAAGACCAGCGGCGGGTAGCTCCGGCCTCGGCGCCGGGTGCTGCAGGAGCAGCGCCGACAGGTCCCGTCCCCGCGCCGGGCGGCGCCGGGATCACCGCGACGGGCTGAGACCCCAGACGTCGGCCAGCAGCTCGGCCAGGTGGACAGGCCTGCGGGTCGTCGCCTGGCGGACTTGGGTGCGGCAGCTGAATCCGTCGGCCAGAACATCGACATCCTGGCCCGCCGTCCTCACCGCCGGCAGCAACCCTCGTTCGGCGCACGCCATCGACACGGCGTAGTGGCCCTTCTCGAAGCCGAAGTTGCCGGCCAGGCCGCAGCAGCCGGCGTCGAGGACTTCGAGGTCCACGCCGACGCGCTCCAGCACGGCACGGTCCGGATCGAAGCCCAGGTCGGCGTGCTGGTGGCAGTGGACCTGGGCGAGCGCCCGCCGGCCGTCTTGGTGCCCGGCTCGGGCGATGCCGGCGGGAACGCCACCGGGGTGGGCAGCGACGATTTCGGCGAGTGTGCGGGTGACGCCGCCGAGGCGGGCCACGGTCGGGTCGTCGGGTAACACGTCGATGGCGTCGGCCCGCAGCAAAGCCGTGCAACTCGGCTCCAAGCCCACCAACGCGACCCCGTCGTCTACCCACGGCCGCAGGACCCGGGCGGTACGACCGAGGGCCCGCCGGGCCATGCCGAGCTGGCCGGTCGACAACCACGTCAGCCCGCAGCACACCGGTCGAGTCGGGACCTCCACCCGGTAGCCGAGGGCTTCGAGCACCCTGACAGCGGCCTGTCCCACCGAGGGGTCGAAGAAATTGGTGAAGGTGTCGGGCAGCACCACCACCCGGCGCGCTCCGGCCGCCCCGCCCGAGGCGACGGCCGCCCCAGCACCCGGTGCGGGCGTCGGGCGTCGGGCGAACCAGCGCACGAACGGCTCGGGGGCCAGCTCCGGCAACCGGCGCTCGGGGGCTATCCCCCCCAGCCGGCGCAGCAACTTGGCGCTCAGACGCCCTCCCATTGCCGCGTTGGCCAGGTTGGGGACCCGGGACGCGCCTCGCAGCCACAGGGGCAGCCAGCCCATCGAGTAATGGGCGGCGGGCCGGACACGGCCGGCGTAGTGGTGGCTCAAGAACTCGGCCTTGTAGGTGGCCATGTCAACGCTCACCGGGCACTCCCGCTTGCACCCCTTGCACGACAGGCACAGGTCCAGCGACTCGCGGACCTCCTCGGACCGCCAACCGCCGTCGACGAGCTGGCCGCTGGCCATCTCGAACAGCAGGCGGGCCCGGCCGCGCGTCGAGTGGCGTTCCTCGCCGGTGACCCGCCAGCTCGGGCACATCACGCCGCCGTCGCCGGCCAGGCACTTGCCCACCCCGACGCAGCGCCGGGTCGCCCTGGCGAAGTCGCCGCCGTCGGCGTGCAGGGCCAACTCGGTCCGCAGGTCCATGGCCGGCCGCCCGACCCGCACCCTCAGGTCCGAATCGAGGCGGAGGGGGGCGACCACCCGCCCGGGGTTCATCCGCCCCCTGGGATCCCACACCGCCTTGAAGGCGCCGAACGCCTCGATGATCCGGGGCGGGTACATCCGGGGCAGGAGCTCGGCGCGCGCCTGCCCGTCGCCGTGCTCGCCTGACAGAGAACCCCCGTGGGCGGCGACGAGGTCGGCGGCGGCCTCCACGAAGGAGCGGAAGCGGTGCACGCCCTCGCCGCTCAACAGGTCGAAGTCGATCCGGATGTGGACGCAGCCGTCGCCGAAGTGGCCGTAGTAGGCGCCGTGCAGGCCATGGGCGGCGAGCAGGTGGGAGAACTCCCGGAGGTAGCCACCGAGGCGGGCCGGCGGCACCGCCGCGTCCTCCCAACCCGGCCACGCTTCACCGCCGCCGGGCAGGCGGGTCACAATGCCGGCACC
The DNA here is from genome assembly GCA_035552775.1 of Acidimicrobiales bacterium. Taxonomy (GTDB): domain Bacteria; phylum Actinomycetota; class Acidimicrobiia; order Acidimicrobiales; family Palsa-688; genus DASZKW01. The sequence goes on from DASZKW010000036.1 coordinate 29,395, forward strand.
GTCCTCCCTGACCTGCCACAGCCGGCGCATGGCCGCGGGGTCGCTCACCACCAGGCTGGTGGCCCCCAGGCGCTCCCCCGACGAGGCCACCGCCGTTGCCGCCGCTTCCGCGGACCGCCGGGTGTCGCCTCCCATCTCCACGTAGAGCCATCCACCGCCCGGAGGGAGCAGGGCGGTGACCGCCTCGTCGGGTCGGGCGGCGCGCAGGGCTGCGACCAGGCCGGCGTCGATACCCTCCATGGCGAGGGGTCTGTGCTCCAACAGGGCGACCACGTGGTCGGCGGCGGTGGCCGCGTCGGGGAAACCGAGGACTGTCAGGGCCCGGGCCCCAGGGGTGGCGACGAGGGCCACCGTCGCCTCGAGCACGACGGCGCAAGTACCCTCCGAGCCCACCAGGGCCCGGGCCACGTCGAACCCCCGCTCGGCCAGGAGCTGGTCGAGGTTGTAGCCCGACACCCGCCTGTTCAGGTCGGGGAAGCCGGCGGCGACCGCCGCGCCGTAACTGTCGCGAACCTCGCGCAGCGCCGCCCAGATGCCGGCCTCGGGACCATGGGCACCGGCCTTGCGGGTGAGCGCTTCCTCGCTGGTCGGCCCCACCGTCATCCGGGTCCCGTCGTAGGTGACCACGTCGAGGGTGCGAACGTTGTCGACGGTCTTGCCCCACGCCACCGAGTGCGAGCCGCAGGCGTTGTTGCCGATCATGCCTCCGAGGGTGCATCGGCTGTGGGTGGAGGGATCGGGCCCGAAGGTGAGCCCGTGGGGCGACGTCTGCCGGCGCAGCTCGTCTAGGACGAGGCCGGGCTCGACGACGGCGGTGCGCCCGGCGGGATCGATGTCGATCACCCGGTTCAGGTGGCGGCTGAGGTCCATCACCACGGCGGCGTTGACCGATTGGCCACCAATGCTCGTCCCCGCACCGCGAGCGAGCACGGCGGCGTCGTGGGCGCGGCATACCTCGAGGGCGGCGAGCACGTCGTCGGCGTCGCGCGGCTGCACCACCCCGACGGGGACGTGGCGGTAGTTGGACGCGTCGGCCGAGTACACGGCGCGGGTGGCGGTGTCAAAGCGCACGCTGCCGCGCACCACCGCGCTCAGTGCCACGCCCAGTGCGGCGGACAGGTCGGGCGCCGAGCTTTCCACCGGCGACACCGTAGGACAACTGTAGTATTCCTACGTGATCCTGGCCCTGCTGGCTGTCCTGATCGTGCTGTTCGTCGTGCTGCCCCTGATCGGCCTGGCCCTGTGGGCGTTGCTGTCGACCATCGTGGTGGGCCTGATCATCGGCGGCCTGGCCCGCCTGGTCATCCCCGGTTCCCAGCCCATCGGCTTTCTCGCCACCGTGATGTCGGGGTTGTCCGGCAGCTTGATCGGCGGTTTCCTCGGCCAGCACGCGTTTCATATCGGCTATCTGGGCACCGTGTTGTTGGAGGTCGCCATCGCCGCCGCCATGGTGGCGGTGCTCGCCTACCGCGGCGGGCGGTCCATCTCTCGCCCCCGGGTCTGAGCCGCCGGCTCTGAGCCGCCGGGTTTTGAGAGGGGCTCTCAGCCGCCGGCCAGTAGCTTGGCCACCCGGTCGATGCCTTCCACCAACGCGTCGTCTCCCAGGGCGTAGGAAAACCTGACTCCCCCGGGGGCCCCGAACGCCTCCCCGGGGACGAACGCCACCTTGGCCTCGTCGAGCACCACCTCGGCCAGCTCGAGGGTGGTCTCGGGCCGGCGCCCGGCGACGTCGCGACCGAGCACGCCGGCGAAGCTCGGGAACACGTAGAAAGCCCCGTCGGGAGTGGGGCAGCGCACGCCCGGTATGTCGGAGAGCATCGACACGATGGTGTCGCGGCGGCGCTCGTAGGTGGCCCGCATCTCGGCCACCGCGTCGAGGGACCCGGTGACCGCGGCGAGCGCGGCGCGCTGGGCGACGTTGCAGACGTTGGACGTGGCGTGGGACTGGAGGTTGGCCGCGGCCTTGACAACGTCGGGCGGCCCGATGAGCCAACCGACCCGCCACCCGGTCATTGCGTAGGTCTTGGCCACCCCGTTGACGATCACGCAGCGGTCCGCCAGGTCGGGGACGACCACGGGCATCGAGTGGTGGGCGGCGTCGCCGTAGACCAGGTGCTCGTAGATCTCGTCGGTGATCACCCAGATGCCGTGCTCGACCGCCCAGCGCCCGATGGCTTCGATGCCGTCCCGGGGGTAGACCGCGCCTGTCGGGTTGGACGGCGACACGAAGATCAGTGCCTTGGTAGCCGCGGTGCGCGCCGCCTCGAGGTCCTCCACGGACACGCGGAACCCGCTCTCCACGGTGGAGGCAACGGTGACCACCTGGCCGCCGGCGAGGCTCACCAACTCCGGGTAGGTCGTCCAGTACGGCGCCGGCAGCAGCACCTCGTCGCCCGGGTCGACGAGGGTGGCCAGGGCCTCGGCGACCGCCTGCTTGCCCCCGTTGGTGATGAGCACCTGGGCGGCGCCGACCCCGTAGCGCGAGTCGCGAGCCGTCTTGGCGGCCACCGCCTCGCGCAGCTCGGGCAGCCCCGCGGCGGGCGTGTACTTGTGGTTGCGTATCTCGGCGCAGGCGTGGGCGGCGGCGGCGACGATGTGGGCAGGCGTAGGATAGTCCGGCTCGCCGGCGCCGAAGCCGATGACGTCCTCGCCCGCCGCCTTCATGGCCTTGGCCTTGGCGTCGATGGCGAGCGTCGCCGACTCCGAGACGGCGGAAACACGTGCGGAGATGCGTCCCATTGCTGCCATGCTTGCACAGTGGCCCACATCCCCGACACCGATATACCAGCGCCCGCAATCACCATCCCCGCCGGCCTGCTTCCCGCCGACGGCCGGTTCGGCAGCGGACCGTCCAAGGTACGGCCAGAGGCGCTCGCCGCCCTCGCCAAGACGACGTTGATGGGAACGAGCCACCGGCAGGCCCCTGTGAAGAGGCTGGTGGCCAGGGCCCGGGCCGGCCTGTCCGACCTGTTCGACCTCCCCGAGGGCTACGAGGTGGTGCTCGGCAACGGCGGCACCACCACCTTCTGGGATGTCGCCACGTTCTGCCTGATCGAGCGGCGCAGCCAGCATCCCGTCTTTGGTGCTTTCTCCTCCAAGTTCGCGGCTGCGGCCGCCGCCCCCCACCTGGCGCAACCCGAGGTGATCGAGGCCCCCCCCGGCAGCCGGTCCGAGGCGACGGGCCGGCCCGGGATCGACCTGTACGCCCTCACCCACAACGAGACGTCGACGGGGGTGATGGCCGATATCCGCCGGCCGGACGGGGCGGACCCCGGCGCACTGGTGGCGGTCGACGCCACGTCGGGCGCGGCCGGGCTGGCAGTCGAACCATCCAACTTCGACGTGTACTACTTCGCTCCCCAGAAGTGTTTCGCGTCCGACGGTGGACTGTGGCTGGCCCTCATGTCGCCGGCGGCCGTCGAGCGCGCCGAGTCGCTGTGGTCGGGCGGGCGCTGGGTGCCGGCGTCGCTCGACCTGTCGGTCGCCCTCGCCAACAGCCGCCGCGACCAGACCAACAACACGCCGGCGATCGCCACCCTGGTGCTGCTGGTCGACCAGCTCGACTGGATGTTGGGGAAAGGAGGCCTCCCGTTCGCGACGGCCCGTTCGCAGCGCTCGGCCCGCATCCTCTACCAGTGGGCGGAGTCCCGCAGCTACACGCGCCCATTCGTGGAGAAGCCGGATCAGCGCAGCGACGTCGTGGGGACCGTCGAGGTCGACGAGTCGGTGCCCGTCGCGACCGTGTCGGCGGTGCTACGGGCCAACGGGATAGTCGACACCGATGCCTACCGCGGCGTGGGGCGCAACCAGCTGCGCGTCGGGATGTTCCCCGCCGTGGACCCCGACGACGTGGAGGCCCTCACCGGCTGCATCGACCACGTGGTGGCCGCCCTTTCGTGAGGGTCCGGCCGCCCTTTCGTGAAGGTTCGGCCGGCCCTCGCGAGGGTCCGGCCGCCCTTTCGTGAGGTTCCCGCTCAGCCGACGAGCGAGGGGACGTCGACCGCTCCTGGCGGTCCGTCGTAGACGAGGGCGCCGTCGCGCAGGGCGACGCAGCGGTCCACACCGGTCACGTAGTCGAGCTGGTGGGTGGCGACGATCACCGTCGCCCCCGCAGAGGCGGCGTCCTCGAGCAGCTCGACGAAGGCGTCCCGACCGGGCGGGTCTAGCCCGATGAACGGCTCGTCGACCATCAGGATCTCGAAGGGGCGGATGAGAGCGAGGAGGATGGCCGTCTTCTGGCGCAGCCCCCGGGAGAAACGGGAGGGCAGGTCGTCCGCCCTGGAGGTCAGTCCGAGGTCAGCGAGCAGCCCGACGGCCCTGTCCTCCCAGCCGTCGGCGTCGTGCAGGCGACACGTGTATTCGATGTGCTCGATGAGCGACAGGTCGTCGTAGAGGACCGGGTTGTCGGGGAGGTACGACAGGGCCGCACGCGCGTCGATGGTGCCCGCCGGCGAACCGAGAATCGCAACCGAGCCGTCGGTGGGCTCCAAGAGGCCCGCGGCCATGCGCAGCAGCGTGGTCTTGCCCGATCCGTTGTGGCCGACGAGGGCGATGTTCTGGCCTTCGGGCACGACCAGGTCCAGCGGTTCCAAGGCGAGCAGGTCGCCGTAGTCCTTGGTCAAGTGATCCGCTTCCAGCGCGGGCGGTCGACGGGGCGCCATCAGCGACAGTTTCTATCGGTTTCTGTCGGGTCGCTCAGCGGACCCTACTCGGCGAACCCTGCCGCGCATCGGCCAACGCGGCGCGGAACGAGGCGTGTATGCGGTCGCGGTAGCGCACCCACACCACCACCAGGCCCATCAGGATCAACACGGGCACGGCCACCGATCCCACCGCCGCGACCGGTCCGCCCGCCGGCGGGTGACGAGCAGCGAGCACGGGCAGGACGCCGACGGTGGCGAGGATCGGAGGCCACACCAGGCGTACCGCGGTGCGGGCACCCACCGCTTCGGGGGGCAGCATGGCGTTGCTGGCCTGGAACGGCGGGGGGGCGCCCTGCACAATGCTGACCGCGGCGCCGGCCAGACCGCCGGCCGCCGCCGGGACGATCAAGATGGCGCCTATCTCCACGGCCCGCAGATCGCCTCCGGTGACGGCCGCTACGACCGCCCAGCCGACGGCGCTGACCACGACCATGACCACCAGCGGCGGCGCCAGCTGGCGCAACATGAGCACGCCGGTGTCGACCGGCAGGCCGTCGCGGCGGTCGGGGTGGTCGAGCTCCTGGCTGAGGGGCTCGGCGGCGTCGAGAGCGGCGACATAGAGGGCGGCACCGGCCGCCACCACCAGGGGCGTGGTCCCCCGCTCCGCGCCGAGCGCGGCGGCACCGGCCAGGCCGCCGAGCACCGCCAAGCGCACCAGGCGGGCGGCAGGGAAACGCAGGATGCCGTGCCAGCCGCGCCTCCACACCGGGAAGGCCCGCGGCGCGAGGGTTTCCGCGCCGGCTTGCGGGAGTACTCCGGACCCCTCCAGCCAGGCGAGGGGCACGCTGCGGGGCAGGCGCAGCCATGGCCTCCGGCGGGGCAGCTCCTGGGACAGCTGGCGGCGAAGGACCATGACCGTTCGCAGGTCGCGCAGGGTGGCGGCAAAGCGGATCTGGCCGACCAGCGACGCGCGCCGCTCCGCCGCCTCGATCGAGGTGCCCCCCACGCTGGCCAGACCGGCAACGACAACCGCGGCGAGCACGGCGACTCCTATCAGGCCGGTGAGCCGGACCTCGAGTGGCCAGAGTGCCACCTGACCGAGGAAGGTGGCGGGCGATGTCGCCGTCCCGGCCGCGACGTCGGCGGCGGACCAGGCGACGACGGCGCAAGCGACGAGGCCCGCGACCACGCGCCCGAGGCGGCGCCCGGAGGTCGCCAGGGCGGCGCCGAGTGATCCCGCGGCGCCGAGCGCTCCCACCGCCGCCCCGCACGCGATCCACGCCGGCGCCGAGCCGGGCAGGCGCCTGTAGGCGAGGAGGCCGGCGACGGCGCCGACGCCCGTGCCCACCACCACCCCGAAGCGCAGCTGGCGAACCGCCGGGCCTCGCAGTGCCGCGGTGCGGTCGACGGGAGCCATAAGGACGTGGCGCACGTCGGCGGCCTCGATGGCGAGGGGGCCGCCCTTGCCCCCCGAGCGCACCCCGATGGCTACGGCGAGGGCTATGGCGGCGCCCACGACTGCGGGCCCGTGCGACGCGGCGCGCGCCGCGGTGCCGGCGCCCACGCGCCGGTCACCCGTGACCCCCGAGAGCAGCCACACGGCGATGCCACCGACGATCAGGGTGATGTACGCCCGGTACAGCGCTTCGAAGGGGTCGAAGTCGGCGATGCGCCGGCGGCGCCGCGCCCGGCGCAGATCGGCGAGCACACGATCACCGGCATTCCCGTCGTCGGGATCGCCGTCGTCGGGATTGCCATCGTGGGGATCGCCGCCGTCGGGATTGCCGCCGTCGGGATTGCCACCGTGGGACTCGCCGCCGTCGGGATCGCCGTCGTCGGGATTGCCACCGTGGGACTCGCCGTCGTCGGGATTGCCGTCGTCGGGATTGCCACTGTGGGACTCGCCGTCGTCGGGATTGCCGTCGTGGGTCTCGCCAGGCACGTCCACGACCGTACCGGCCTGCTCGGCTAGCGTCGGGAACATCGTTGCGCTGAGGGGCCCGCTGGCAAGTGGGCGGCCAAGACACTCGTCGAGACGGCTGGGGGCCGTCTTTGCGGGCGCGGCCTGCGCCGCGGCCCTGACCCTGGCGCCGGCCGGCCTGGTGCCGGCCGGCCTGGTGCCGGCCGGCCTGGTGCCGGTCGGCCTAGTGCCGGCGTCGGCCAGCCCGGCCCCAACCGCGCCCCCGACGCCCACGACGGCCCCTGCGGCCCCTGTGACCGTGCCGACCGCACCGCCGCCTGCCGCGGCGTGGGTGGTCGTCGACGTGGGCACGGGCCATGTGCTCGCCGCCTACAGGGACCACCAATTGTTGCCCCCGGCCAGCCTCACCAAGGTACTCACGGCCCTGGTAGCCACCAGATGGCTACCGGCCGGCGACTCGATCCCTGTCACCCCCGCCGCCGCTACCGTCTACCCCGACCGGGTCGGGATGAAGGCCGGCCAGGTGTGGCCATTGGATCTGGCCATCCACTCCCTGCTCATCTTCTCGGCCAACGACGCGGCGTACGCCATCGCGCAGCGGGTCAGCGGCTCCCTCGCCTCGTTCGGCGGGGCCATGGACACCGCCGCCGGCGAGCTGGGTATGGTCGACCACCCGGTGCTCCACGACCCCGCAGGGCTCGACGGTACCGAGGGCGTCGACGGCGGCAACCTGATGAGCGCACGGGACCTGGCCATCGCCGGACGGGCGCTGCTCGCCGAGCCCTACCTGGCTCAGATGGTGGCGCTCCACCACTTCCCCTTCAAGGGCCCCGACGGGATCGGCTACGACATCGAGACCAAGAACCTGGCCTTCATGCTCTCCGAGCCAGGCGCCATCGGCATCAAGACGGGCTTCACCGACCGGGCCGGGAGCTGCCTCATGGGGGCGGCCACCCAGGGCGGCCGCACGCTGATGGCGGTCGTGCTCAACGGCCCCAACGCGACGCTCAGTGCGCGGGACCTGTTGGCCCAGGGATTCGCCATCCCCGCCGCCGCCGAGCCCACCGCGGACAGCCTGCCGGCGGTCGTGATCCCCCACCCGCTGCCCCATCGGGCGCCGGCGCGGACCGCTCCGGAGAGTGGGGACGGCCAAGGGGCGCTCGCCGCCGCGTCGGTGCCGGCGCGGGCGCCGGCCACCCCGCCGCTGCCCCCGTCGCCCGCGGGGGGCCTTCCCCCCGTGTGGTCGGCGACGGCAGCAGGCGCCGCCCTCGGTGTCGCCGTCACCGCGATCGCCGCCGTGGGGCGCCGGCGCCGCCTCACGCGGCCCCGTCTGCGCCCCCACCGTCACTGACGGGGCGCGGCGCGTTCGTTCGGATCGGCGCGTGGATTTGCGGTGCCCGACCCACGGCGTAGGCGGGTGTGGTGCTCAGCCCCCTGAGACGTCCTGGGGCCGGGTGCTGCCGGCGCTGATGAACGGCATCATGGCCCGCAGCTCTGCCCCGACTTTTTCCACCGGGTGAGCCTCCCCTGCCGCCTTCAGGCGCGAGTAGTTGGGCAGGCCCCCGGCGTTCTCCTTGATCCACTCCTCGGCGAAGGCACCCGAGCGGATCTCCCCGAGTATCTTGCGCATCTCGGCCCTGGTGGCGTCGTTGATGATGCGTGGACCGCGGGTCATGTCGCCGTACTCGGCGGTGGTCGAGATCGAGTAGCGCATACCCGAAATGCCGTTCTCGTACATCAGGTCCACGATGAGCTTCACCTCGTGAAGGCACTCGAAGTATGCGGACTCGGGCTGGTAGCCGGCCTCCACCAGGGTCTCGAAGCCGGCCTGGATCAAAGCGGTGAGACCCCCGCACAGCACGACCTGCTCACCGAAAAGGTCGGTCTCGGTCTCCTCCGCGAAAGTGGTCTCGAGCACCCCGGCGCGCGTGGCGCCGATGGCGTTTGCGTAGGAAAGGGCCAGCTGCTTCGCCTTGCCGGACGCGTCGTGATCTACCGCTATGAGGGCGGGGACCCCGCCGCCGCCCTCATAGGTGCGCCGGACCAGGTGGCCCGGTCCTTTGGGCGCCACCATGGCCACGTCCACGTCCTCGGGGGCGGCGATGAGGCCGAAACGCACGTTGAAGCCGTGGGCGAAGAAGATGGCGTCACCGGGGCGCAGGTTGGCTTCGACGGACGAGCGGTAGATGGCCTGCTGCTCGGTGTCGGGCGCCAGGATCATGATCACGTCGGCCTCGGCGGCGGCCCGGTCGACGCTCGTCACCCGCAGCCCGGCGGCCTCGGCCTTGGCCCGCGACGCCGAACCGTCCCGGAGGGCGACGCGAACGTCGACGCCCGAGTCCCGCAGGTTGAGCGCGTGGGCGTGACCCTGGGACCCGTAGCCGACGATCGCGACCTTGCGGCCGGTGATCATGGCCGGGTCGGCATCCTTCTCGTAGTACACGGTGGCTGTCATTAGCTCGCCTTTCCTGTGACGCCGCCCAGTCGGGTGGCTGATTCGTTCTGGCCTCTGGCCCGGGCCAGGGTCCGGTCCAGCTTGGGCAGGGCCACCCTGCCGGTGCGCTGGAGCTCGGTGATCCCGTAGGGCCGCATGAGGTCCTCGAAGGCATCGATCTTGGCCGGGTTGCCGGCCACCATGACCGTCATGTCCTCGAAGCCGACGTCGACGATCTTGCCCTCGAACACGCCAACGAGCTCGAGGACCTGCGAACGGTTGTCACCTCCGGTGCGCACCGTGGCGAGCAGCAGCTCGCGCTCCACCGCGTCGGCCGGCGCCAGCTCGCTGATCTTGACCACGTGGACCAGCTTGAACAGCTGCTTGGTGAGCTGCTCCACCGACGTCTGCTCCACGTCGACCACAATCGTTATGCGGCTGAAGCGTTCGTCGTCGGTCGGCGCCACCGCGAGAGACACGATGTTGAACCCGCGCCTGGCGAACAGTCCGCTTACCCGGGCCAGCACGCCGGTCCGGTTCTCGACCAGAACGGTGATGGTGTGGTGACTCACGGCGGGCGCAGCCCCCCGTGTGCCCCCCGAAGCCACCGTCATTGGACCAGCCTTTCCCCTCCGGGTCCCTGCGACGGGTGCACCACCAGGTCGTCGTTGCTGGCGCCGGCCGGCACCATCGGGAACACCTTCTCGCGCGAGTCCGTGCGGAAGTCGATCACGACGGGACGGTCGTCGATGGCGTTGGCCTTGTCGATGGTGGGGCCGACCTCCTCGGGAGACTCCACCCGGAATGCGGCGCAGCCCATGGCCTCGGCCCACTTGACGTAGTCGGGAAGATCCGGGGACAGGTATACCTCCGAATAGCGCTCCTCGTAGAACATCTCCTGCCACTGGCGCACCATGCCCAGGTAAGCGTTGTTGAGGATCGCCACCTTGATGGGTATCCGTTCGCTCGACGCGGTTACCAGTTCCTGGGCGGTCATCTGGAAGCACCCGTCGCCGTCGACCGCCCACACCGTCCGGTCGGGGCGCCCCACCTTGGCCCCGATCGCCGCGGGCACGGCAAACCCCATGGTTCCGAGGCCGCCCGAGTTGACCCACGTGTAGGGATGCTCGAAACGCCAGTACTGGCTGGCCCACATCTGGTGCTGGCCCACCCCCGACACGACGATCGTGTCCTCGGGTGCCGAGTCGCGCAGGACCTCGACGACGTACTGAGGCTTCAGGGGATCGCCCTCGAAGTGGGCGTCATAGTGGAGCGGGTAACGCTCCTGCCAGCCCGAGATGCGGCTGCGCCACTCGTCGGCGCCGGTTCGGGCACCGGTCGTCTCGGCTTGTTCGAGCAGTGCCCGCACCGCTCGCACGAGTTCCTCGATGACCAGGCGGCAGTCGCCGACTATGGGCACGTCGGGCCGGCGGATCTTGCCCAGTTCGGCCGGGTCGATGTCGACGTGGACGATCTTGGCGCCGGGGGCGAAACCCGACACCCGCCCCGTGACCCGGTCGTCGAAACGGGTACCGAGCGCGATCAGCAGGTCCGACTCCTGCATGGCGGTCACCGCCGTGTAGTTGCCGTGCATCCCCGGCATACCCAGGCACAGGCGGTGGCTGTCGGGGAAGGCACCCCTCGCCATGAGGGTGGTCACGACGGGGATGTCCGTCAGCTCGGCCAGCTCGCGCAACGCCTCGGCTGCCCGGGCCTTCAAGATGCCCCCGCCGGCGTAGATCACCGGCCGGCGAGCCTCGGTGATCAGCCGGGCGGCCTCCTTGATCATCCTCGGGTGCCCCCTGGTCGTCGGCTTGTAGCCGGGGAGCGACGAGACCACGTCGGCGTCGCTCGGCCAGTCCCAGTCCATCTCGGCTTGAAGGACGTCTTTGGGCAGGTCCAGCAGCACCGGTCCCGGGCGCCCGGTCGTCGCCAGGTGGAATGCCTGTCGGACCCGTAGGGGGATCTCGTCGGGCTCCATCACCAGTTCGTTGTGCTTGGTCACCGAGCGGGTGATCCCGACCGTGTCGCACTCCTGGAAACCGTCGGTGCCTATCATCGCCCGCCCCACCTGGCCGGTGATGGCCACCATCGGGACCGAGTCCATGTAGGCGTCGCAAAGGGGCGTCACCAGGTTGGTGGCCGCCGGGCCGCTCGTCACCATGGCCACGCCGGGGCGCCCGGTGACGTGTGCGTAGCCCTCGGCCATGTGGCCGGCGCCCTGCTCGTGGCGGACGAGGATGTGGCGGATCGGCGAGTCCAAGATGGGATCGTACGCGGGCAGGATGCACCCCCCGGGTAGTCCGAAGACGACCTCGGTGTGTTCCATCTCCAGGCTCTTGATGAGGGCTTGGGCGCCTGTCAGCTTCATTGCATCTCCCGGTTGCACCGTCGGGTCAAAGGTTTGGGAAAAAAGAAAACCTCCCCGGCTGGGGAGGCGAACGACGCACGCGTGGGGCCAGGCGCGCGTCTAGGCGATGAGTACGAGATCGCGGGCCAGGTAGGGCATCGGGGGTCAGTCTGCCACAGAGGCGGGTGTTCCCGCAACGGCTGGGGTCACAGGCCGGGGAGTGCGTTACGAAGTGGGGCATTATGCCACCACTTCGTAACGCACTTCGTCGAAAAACGTTCACGTCACACCCGAGAGCAACAATTCCGGGATGTCGCCCGATGACCGCGTCGCCAGCATCGCCCGCCGCCAGCTCTCTCTAGTGCTGTGCCGACAGGCCATCGAGGCAGGGCTCACCCGTGAGCAGCTGCGGACCCGCCTGCAGCGGCGCCAGTTCGTACGAGTCAGGCGCGGGGTGCTCGCCCTGGCCGGCGCCGCGCCCACCTGGGAACGCAAAGTCCTGGCGGCCATCCTCGCCATCGGCGAACCTGCAGTCGCTTCCCATCTCAGCGCCGCCCGCCTCTGGCAGCTCCCCATCACCGGTGTGCGCGACGCCCGCGGTGCGTGCGACGCCCGCCGTGCGCGCGACGCGATCGAAGTGACGTTCCCTCGACAGCGCAACATCGCGGGGGTGACGGTGCATCGCAGGGTGTTGCCGCCATGGCAGCGCTCTTCGCAGTCGGGCGTCCCGGTGACCACGCCGCTTCGTACACTGATCGATCTGGCGGTCCTGGTCGATCAGCGCACGCTGGGTGCCTACGCTGACGATCTGATCCGTCGGAGATTGCTCCGCCTGGACCAGCTGAAGACGGTCGTGTGGTCGCTCGACCCCAGGGCCCACGAGTCGATGGCCGCCTTGCGCCAGCTCCTCGAAGAGCGTCCGCCCGGGTACATCCCGGGCGACAGCGACTGGGAACGGCGCATGGACGCCCTCTATGAACGGTTGGGCTTGCCGAGCTCGGTGCGCCAGTACGAGATCCACACCGCGGGCCGCACCTACAGGGTGGACCGTGCCATCCCGGACCTGCGCATCGCCATCGAATGGAACGGCTATCGCTGGCACGGAGCCCGCAGCAGTTTCGACGCCGACGCGGACAGGGAGGCGGACCTGAGCGCGATCGGCTGGCAGGTCCTCGGCTTCACCTCCAACACGAGCCCGGAGAGGATCCGCGAGGCCGTGTTGGGCGCCGTCGCCACCCGCCGACAGGTACCACCGGGCGGCTGACCACCGGGCGGCTGACCACCGGGCGGCTCGCCACCGGGCGGTGGCTACCAACCCCCGGCTACGCCTCGGTAACCGCCCCCCGCTCGGCGCCGGCCACCAGCTTGGCGTACTTGGCCAGCACCCCGGTGCGGTAGCGGGGTTCGGGTAGCTTCCACTCCCCCCGTCGCCTGGTGACCTCTTCGGCACCGACGACGAGGTCGATGCGGCGGGCGTCGACGTCGATGGCCACGGTGTCGCCGTCGTATACGAAGGCTATGGGGCCGCCGTCGACCGCCTCGGGGGCGACGTGACCGATGCACAGGCCGTGGGTGCCCCCGCTGAAGCGGCCGTCGGTGAGCAGGGCGCAGTCGGCGCCGCGTCCTGCCCCCTTCATGGCGCCGGTGACGGCGAGCATCTCGCGCATCCCGGGACCGCCCTTGGGCCCCTCGTAACGGATGACCAGGACCGTTCCCGGCTCGATGGCGCCGGCGAGTATGGCCTCCATGGCCGCCTCCTCGCCGTCGAAGACCCGCGCCGGGCCCTCGAAGTGGCCGCCGTCGATACCTGCCACCTTGACCACTGCTCCTTCGGGAGCCAGCGACCCTCGCAGAATGGCGATGCCACCATCGGCATGGATGGGGGCGGTCAGGGGACGCACCACGCTGCCATCGGGGGGCGGGGGGCCTAGCGTGTCCAAGTTCTCGGCCACCGTACGGCCGGTCACGGTGAGGCAGTCACCGTGGATCAGGCCCGCTTCGAGCAGCTCTCGCATGACGACGGGGACACCCCCTACCCGGTCGAGGTCAACCATGTGATAGCGGCCGTGGGGCTTGGTGTCGGCGATATGGGGGACTCGTCGCCCGACCTCATCGAAGTCGTCGAGCGACAGCTCCACCTGCGCCTCGTAGGCGATGGCGAGCAGGTGGAGCACGGCATTGGTGGAGCCACCGAGGGCCATCACCACTGCTATGGCGTTGTCGAACGCCTCCTTGGTGAGGATGTCGCGTGGTCGGATCCCGGCCTCTAGCAGGCCCACGACCGCCCTTCCCGTGTCGTATGCCAGGTCGTCGCGCCGGCGGTCGACGGCCGGCGCCGATGCGCTCCCGGGCAGGGCCATCCCGATCGCCTCCGACACCGACGCCATGGTGTTGGCCGTGAACATGCCGGCGCAGCTGCCCTCGGTGGGGCACGCCCGCCGCTCGATGAACGAGAGCTCCTCGTCGCTGAGTTTCCCCGCGGCGCGCGCTCCCACCGCCTCGAACACGCTGGTGATGTCGAGGGCTTCCCCCCGGGCTCCCCTCCCGGGCAGGATGCTGCCGCCATAGAGGAACACGGCCGGCACGTTGACGCGCGCGGCGGCCATGAGCATGCCTGGCAGGCTCTTGTCACAGCCTGCGAAGGTTACGAGGGCATCGAAGCGCTCGGCGTGCATCATCGTCTCCACCGAGTCGGCGATGACCTCCCTGCTCACGAGCGAGGCCCGCATGCCCTCGTGGCCCATGGAGATGCCGTCGGACACGGCGATGGTCACGAACTCGAGGGGGAAGCCGCCTGCGTCACGCACCCCGACCTTGGCCCGCTTTGCCAGCCGGTCGAGGGGCAGGTTGCACGGGGTGACCTCGTTCCACGACGACGCCACCCCGACCTGGGGCTTGCCCCAGTCGGCGTCTGTCATGCCCACCGCCCGCAGCATCGCCCGGGCAGGCGCACGTTCGAAGCCGTCGGTCACGGCCCGGCTTCGGGGCTTCATTTCACTGGCCATGGCGACACCATAGGAGCCGCCAAAAGATCTGTCCTGCCCCTCCGAGAACCTTGGCGTAGCTTGTCGTCGTGCTCCAGTGGATGGCGAGGGCCGCCGTCGGCGCCCTGGGAGCTGTCGCCGTGCTATCCGCGGGTGGCTGCGGGGCGCGAAACATCGACGGGCACAGCGCCGCCGACCAGATCGGCGCCAGCCTGGCGGCCCGCTACGGCGGGCCTGCCCCGCACGTGTCGTGCCCGGCGAAGGTGCCGGCGAAGCTCGGGCAGCGCTTCAACTGCACAACCGCCCTGGACGGCCAGCCGCTGGAGGTGACGGTGACAGTGACCACCACCTCGGGTGACATCCGGCCCGCCCTCGACGCCGCCGTGGTGGTGGTGGCAGACGCAGACAAGACCCTGGCCGCCGGCGTCGGCCGCCAGTTGGGTGAGCTGGCCACCGTGAGCTGCGACAGCGGCCACCGCCTCTTGGTCGAGGTCCCGGGCCAGAGCTTCACATGCACGGCACACGTCGGGACGACCAACCGTGCGCTCCATGTCAAGGTCACCGACACGAGCGGTCGCGTCACCTACACCCTGGCGCCGCCGGTCGGGTGATCTCAGGCGCCGGCCCGGCGCGCCCGGAGAATCTGACTTGCCGCCTTGAGGTCCGCCTTGCCTGCCGTGGATGCTTTGATCTTGCCGACGAAGAAACCGGTCAGCTTGTCCTCCCCCGCCGCGTAACGATCCCACTCGGCGCGATTGGCGGCGATCACCTCCTCGACGACCGCCGCCAGGTCGGAGCTGCCCATGGCCTCGAATCCCTCCCTGGCCGCGATTACCGCGGGATCGCCCCCGCCGCCCTCGTCGAGCAGGGCCTTGAGCACCGTGCGCGCCTGGGCGGTCGTTAGCTCGCCGGTGGTCTCCATCTGCAAGAGGCGGACGAACGCATCGGGGCTCAGCGGTACGCCTCCCGCGGCCGAAGACGCCACTTCGTTGGCCAGGCGTTTGACGGCGAGCGAGGCGTCGGCGCCGGCGCTGACCGCCGCAGTCACGAATGCGTCGAGCTCGAGGCGCACGACGGTCACCACCGCGTCGGCGTCGGTGGCCATGCCCGATGCTGCCGCCACCCGCCCGCGGCGCTGCGCCGGCATCGGCGGTAAAGATGCGGCCACGGCGCGGCGCCACTCCGGGGACGGGTCGAGGGGGACGAGGTCGGGTTCGGGGAAGTAGCGGTAGTCGTTGGCCTCCTCCTTCGAGCGCATGGGGTGGGTGCGCCCGTCGGCCTCGTTCCAGTGTCGTGTCTCCTGGTCCACCGTGGCGCCGCCCGACAGCAGCTCGACCTGGCGGGCGACCTCGTAGTCGATGGCCCTGCCGAGGCTACGCAACGAGTTCATGTTCTTTATCTCGCAGCGCGTCCCGAGTTCGCGGGCGCCGAACGGTCGGACCGAGACGTTGGCATCGACACGGACTGAGCCCTCCTCCATCTTCCCGTCCGACGCACCCGAAGCCACCAGGATGCCTCGTAGCTCCTCGACGTAGGCGCGGGCGTCCTCCGCGCTGTGCAGGTCGGGGGCTCCCACTATTTCGACGAGAGGAACGCCGGCGCGGTTGTAGTCCACGAGGGAATGGTCGGCTTCGTGGATGCGCCCACCCCCGCCGACGTGGGTCGTCTTCCCGGTGTCCTCTTCGATATGGGCGCGAACGATGCCGATACGCTTGGCGTTGGGTAGCACCAACCACCCGTCGGCGTTTATCGGTATGTCGTACTGGCTGATCTGGTAATCCTTCGGTTGGTCCGGATAGAAATAGTTCTTCCGGTGGAACAGCGACGCCTGGATCGTGCAGTTGAGGGCGGTGCCGATGCGCATGGCGTACTCGACGGCCTGGCGGTTGAGCACCGGCAGCGAACCGGGAAGTCCGAGGCACACGGGGCACACGTTGGTGTTCGGCTCGTCGCCGAAACCGTTACGGCACGAGCAAAACAGCTTGGTCGCCGTCTGCAGCTCCGTGTGGACCTCGAGGCCGATGACCGTCTCCCAGCCACCCTTCTCCCGGCCATCCGACTCCCGGGTCACGGCGGCGTCCCCCCGAAGCCGTGGGCGCTAGCCGGGCCAGGCGCCGGCGGGGCGACGGACTCCAGGGCGGCGGCCACCTGGAACATCACCGTCTCGCCGAGCGCCGGCGCCAGCACCTGCACGCCGACGGGGAGCCCGGCGTTGCCGGTTCCGAAGGGGACGGAGATGGCCGGGTGACCGGCCAGGTTGGACGGGATGGTGCAAACGTCGTTGAGGTACATGGTGAGCGGGTCGGCGGTCTTGGCACCGAGGGCGAACGCCTCCCCCGGCGCGGTGGGCGCCAGCAGCACGTCGAAGTCGGCGTACGCCGCGGCGAGGTCGTCGATGATGAGCGTGCGCACCCGCTGGGCCTGGCCGTAATAGGCGTCGTAGTAACCGGCCGAGAGGGCGTAGGTCCCGAGCATGATGCGCCTCTTCACCTCGGCACCGAACCCGGCCGACCGGGTGGCGAGGTACATGGCGGTGATGTCGTCGCCGGGCACGCGCATGCCGTAGCGGACGCCGTCATAGCGGGCCAGGTTGGACGACGCCTCCGCCGGTGCTATCAGGTAGTAGGCGGACAACCCGTACACGGCGGCGGGGACGCTCACCTCATCCACCTTGGCGCCCAGGCCCGACAGGGCGTCAGCCGCGTCGCCCAGGCGCGCCAGCACGTCGGCCGCGATGCCCTCGGCGCCGGCCAGCTCGCGCACCACGCCGATCCGCAGGCCGTCGACCCCCTCGCCCAGGCAGGCCGAGGCCGGCGGGGGCGGATCGCCTAGGCACGTGGAGTCGGCGGGGTCGGGGCCGGCTATGACGTCGAGGAGCAGGGCGGCGTCGGCCACGGCAAGGGCGATGGGGCCGATCTGGTCGAGGGAGCTGGCGAAGGCTATGAGCCCGTAGCGCGACACCGCCCCGTATGTCGGCTTGACCCCGACCGTCCCGCAGAGGGCGGCGGGCTGGCGGATCGAGCCCCCGGTGTCGGAGCCGAGGGCGACGGGGGCGAAGCCGGCGGCTACCGCAGCCGCGCTCCCCCCCGAGGAGCCGCCCGGGACCCGGGATGTGTCGTGGGGGTTGCGGGTGGGACCGAACGCAGAGTTCTCGGTGGAGCTGCCCATGGCGAACTCGTCGAGGTTGGTCTTGCCGACGGCCACCGCTCCCGCGTCGCGCACCCGACGCACGACTGTCGCGTCGTAGGGGGGGATCCAGCCTTCGAGCATGCGGGAGGAGCACGTGGTGGGTACCCCTCGTGTGCAGAGATTGTCCTTGAGGGCGATGGGCACGCCTGCGAGCGGCCCGGGGTCGGTACCGGCGCTGAGGGCGGCGTCTATCTCGATGGCCCTGGCGCGCGCCGCGTCGGCGGTGACCACGTTGAAGGCGTGGATCTCGCCGTCGCCGGCCGTGATCAGCGCCAGGTGCTCCTCGATCACGTCGATCGCCCGGCGCCGACCCGAGCGCACGTCGGCGGCGATGGCAGCGGCCGCGCCCGGGCGCCCCGGCGTCTCCGGGACGTTTCCGAGGTGACTTCCCCTGTCGCTCACGGCGCCTCGCCGAGGATGCGGGGCACCCGGAAGCGGTTGTCCTCGACGAGCGGAGCCTGGGCGAGCACCTCGTCGCGGTCGAGGCAGGGACGGACCTCGTCGGCGCGCAGCACGTTGACGAGGGGAAGCGGATGCGCAGTAGGTGCCACCCCGCTGGTGTCGAGCGCGGCCACGTCGGCGGCGTGGTCCAGCACCGCGGCGAGCTGACCGGTGAAACGTTCGAGCTCGCCGGGGGAAAGCTCGAGGCGAGCCAGGCGGGCCACGTGGGCCACGTCTGCGGTCGAGATGCGATCAGCCATCGGGAGCCATGGTAGGCGGCCCTCCCCTGGGACCCGCCGATATGCGAGTACCGTCGTCGTCGTTCTATGACGGGGAAAAGGAAGGGAGGGGTGCGTGGCGAGGTTCGCGTTCCTGAGCGACGAGTGGGTGCAAGAGGCCCGGCGTCTCCGCGCCGAGTACGAAGGCAAGGTCCCGCCGTCTGCGTTCGTGATCAGGATGAACCAGATCATCACCGACGTACCCTTCGGCGAGGGAAAAGTCCTGGCCCACCTGGACACCTCGTCGGGTGAGCCCGATCTCGACCTGGGCCACCTCGAACAACCGGATCTCACGGTCACCACCGATTACCAGACGGCCAAATCCATCCTGATCGAAGGGGACGCCCAGGCCGCCATAGGCGCTTTCATGGCCGGGCGCATCAGGGTCGACGGCGACATCACCAAGCTCCTCGCCCTCCAGTCGACGGGCGTGATAGGCGTCAACGATCCGGTGGCGGTGGAGATGGCCCGCCGTCTCCAGGACATGACCGAATAGGAGGGGTGACGGAGGTCGGCAGCGGCTGGGGAACGATGCCTCCGTCCGCCACCCCTGCGGACATGATAAGCCCGCCGCCGACCTTACGGTCGGCAAGATCAGCCGGTGATCAGTTGTACCGGGTGCCCGTAGTGCAAGGTTGTCCCAACTGCCGGATTCGTACCCGTGACCTTGGCCGTCGGGTTGCCGGATACGCCGCTCACCCCGAAACCGGCGGCGCTCAGCTCCTGGCTGGCGGCATCGACGGACAGGGTCGCCACGTTGGGCACCGCCACGAGGTGCGGGCCCTCGGAGACGACCACTTGCACCAGGGTGTGCAAGCGCACCGACGTGCCCGGCCCGGGGCGGGTGTCGACGACAGCCCCGGCGGGAACGGTGTCGCTGTAGGCCTGGGACTCGGTGGCGGCCAGGCCGGCGCCGCCGAGTGCGCTCTGGGCGCCGGCGAAAGACGAGGCCGAGGTGCCCGACAGGCTGGGGACCACCACCATGGGCAGACCGCTCGACACCACGACGTCGACCTTGGTGCCCTGGGCGACCGACGTCCCCGCTGGGGTCCAGCTGATCACCTCGCCCTGACCGACGGCCGTGCTGGGCTGTGATGTGACGGTGCCGACGCCGAGGTGGGCGCCGGTGAGCGCGGCGGTGGCCTGGGCGGCGGTGTCGCCCTTCAGGCTGGGTACCGCGACCGGCGGTGGTCCGAGCGACACCGTGACCGTCACCGCCTTGCCCTCCCGGAGCAGGCCACCCGCCGGGCTTTGGGCGATGATCTTGTCGGCCGGTACCGTCTGGTCGTAGCGGTGGGCGCCGACCACCAGTCGCAGGTGGAGGGGTAAGAGTGCGGCGCCGGCCTGCGCCGCGGTGGCGGAGGCGAGCGACGGCACCCGGTGCTCGGGAGGCGGCCGGTTGACGCCGTACACCACCCCGGCGGCGCCGGCGGCGAGCACGGCGACGATGGCCACCATCAACACGATCCTGCGCGCGCGGCGCCTGGGATGGCCGACAGCCGCTTCGGCTTCCCGGTGACCGGGGGCTGTGTCTGGTTCGTCTCCCCGGTCCGCCTCGCCGTCGTAGGGCGCCCGACGCAGCTGGCGACCACCGGCGCCGGCCGCGCCAGCCTGGTGGCCACCACTGCCAGCGTCGTCGGCCCACACGCTCGGCATGTCCGAGCGCGTACGGGAACCCCTGGGCAGACGGTCGGACGCCACCGCCGTCGGGTCGGGGTCCACCTCTATGTCCGAGCCGTGCAGGGGCCCGGCGAGGGGCAGCGGGGACGCGGGCGGCAGCTCTGTCGCCACCCGATCGAGGGCCGACGCCAGCCGGGTGGCGTTTAGACGATCGCCCGGCGCCGGCGTGCCCGCCGCCTCCAGCACCGGCGCGAGGGGCCCGAGGGTGGGCGGGACCGGCAGGTTACGTCCTACCCGGGCCATGAGCGTGCTGAAGGTGGTGTCGGCGGTGAAGGGCACCTCGCCGGTCGTCGCCTCCACCAAGACCAGGGCCAGGGCGTAGACGTCGGCCCGAGCGTCGAGCACCTCGCCGCGCGCCTGCTCGGGCGCGGCGTAGCGTGCCGTGCCCACCACCGCGCCCGACGGCTCGGTCCACGACGCCTCGGCCAGCGCCCGGGCCAGCCCGAAGTCGGCCACGCAGACCCGGCCCTCGTCGTCGAAGAGGAGGTTGGCAGGCTTGACGTCGCGGTGGACGAGGCCCCGCCCGTGGGCGTGGGCGAGGGCCCGGGCGGCGTCCGCGCCCATTCGGGCCGCCTGGGCGGGCGACAGCATGTGACCGGCGTCGAGCAACCCGCGCAAGCTGCCACCTTCCAACAACTCGGTCACCAGGTAGGGCGAACCGCCATCGGTTCCCCAGTCGTAGACCCGCAGGATGTTGGGGTGGCGCAGGGCGGCGACCACCTGGGCCTCGGCCCGGAAGCGCCGGCCGAATGCCTGGTCCTCGGCCAGCGCCGGGTGGAGCACCTTGACGGCCACCCGCCGGCGCAAGGCCACGTCCTCGGCCACGTAGACGTGCGCCGACGCCCCTGTGCCGAGGGGCCGCAACAGGCGGTAACGGTCACCGAGAACGCGACCCAACTGTTCGGCGATGCGCGAGGTCGCCACCTGACGGAGGCTACCGAGGCGCCGGCGCCGCCTGTGGGATGGTGGCGGCCGCGCCGGTGGAGAGCAGAGCGCCAAAACCGGCCTCGTCGAGCACGGGAACCCCGACCTCGGCCGCCTTGGCCAGCTTGGCGGCACCGGGCTCGGCGCCGGCGACGAGCGCGGTGGTCTTCTTGGACACGCTGCTCGGCGACTTGCCGCCCCGCGCGGTGATGGCCTCCTCCGCAGCTTCGCGGGTCCAGCCGTCGAGGGTCCCGGTAACTACTATCGACATGCCCACCAGGTTCTGGGGGACGTCGGGCTCCCCAGGACCGGCGAAGTTGAGCCCCGCGGACCTCAGACGTTCGATCACCGCCCGATTGCGCTCGACGGCGAAGAACTCGGCAACGCTCTTGGCGATCACCGGTCCGACGCCCTCGACCCCTGACATCTCCTCGGCGGAGGCCGCCATGATCTTGTCGAGGTGACCGAGGGACCGGGCCAGCACCTGGCTGCCGGTGACCCCGAGATGACGTATCGACAGGCCTATGAGCAGGTTGGCCAGGGGCCGGTCCTTGGAGGCGACGATGGCCCGCTCCAGATTGGCCACCGACACCTCGCCGAAGCCCTCGAAGCCCCGGACCCTCGCCCAGTCCAGGTCGTATATGTCGGCGGCGTCGCCGAGCAACCCCTCCCGCACGAACAGGGCCACCGTGCGCTCGCCCAGCCCCTCGATGTCCATGGCCCCACGGGAGGCGAAATGGCCGATGCGCTGCACCCGCTGCCCCGGGCAGTCGACGTTCACGCAAAACGTGTCGCTCTCCCCGTCGAGGCGGACCAGGCGCTGACCGCACACCGGGCAGTCCGGGGGGAACTCCCACGCCGGTAGGTCCTTCGGGCGCAGGGCCAGGACCGGCGCCCTCACCTCGGGGATGACGTCGCCGGCCCGGCGGACCACCACCGTGTCACCGGGACGGACGTCTTTGACCCGCACCTGGTCCTCGTTGTGCAAGGTGGCGAGCGACACCCGGGCGCCCCCCACCACGACCGGGTCGAGCTGGGCGAACGGGGTGGCCTTGCCGCTGCGCCCGATGGAAACCATGATCCCCCGGAGCAGGGTGGTGCGCTCCTCGGGCGGGAACTTGTAGGCGATGGCCCATCTGGGCGACTTGGACGTGGCGCCCAGTTCCCGGCGCTGCGCCAGGTCGTCGACCTTTACCACGGTGCCGTCGATCTCGTAGTCCACGTCGTGGCGGTGGTCGAGCCAGTGCCGGCAGTAGGTGTCGACCTCGTCGAGCCCGGGCAGGGTGGCGATGTTGGGGTTGACGGGGAACCCGGCTTCTCGCATCCATTCGAGGGTCTGGCGGTGGGCGCTGAAGGTGGGGCCACCCTGGAGATCACCGATCTGGTACGCCCAGAACGCCAACTCGCGGGTGGCGGTGACGGCCGAGTCCTTCTGGCGCAGCGACCCGGCGGCGGCGTTGCGGGGGTTGATGAAGATGCGTTCGCCTGCCTCCCCCTGACGCCGGTTGAGGGCGTCGAAGGCGCTGATCGGCATGTAGATCTCGCCCCTGATCTCCACCACATCCGGGACGCGGCCGGACAGTGCGTGAGGTATGGCGGCGATGGTCGCCACGTTGGCGGTGACGTCCTCGCCGACCACCCCGTCGCCGCGGGTGGCGGCGCGGGTCAGCTTTCCCCCCTCGTAGAGCAGCGACATCGCCAGGCCGTCGATCTTGAGCTCGCAGTTGTACGACACGTCGCCCGAGATGTAGCGATCCATCCGCTTGCCCCACGCCAGCAGCTCGGTGTAGCTGGTCGTCTTGTCGAGCGACATCATCGGGGTCCGGTGGCGCACTTCGGCGAAACGACCCGACGGCGCCCCGCCGACCCTCTGGGTCGGTGAGTCGGGGGTTGCCAGCTCGGGGTGGTCGCGCTCGAGGGCCGCCAGTTCGGCGACTAGCAGGTCGAAGTCAGCGTCGGCGATCTCGGGCGCGTCGTCGACGAAATAGCGCTGCGAGTGGTAGTCGATCTGCGCCCGCAGCTCGGCCGCCCGCGCCGCGCCGGTCGCGCTCACTTCGCGATGCCCCCGCCGAGTACGGCGTCGCCGTCGTAGAGCACGACGCTCTGGCCCGGTGCCACCCGCCGCACCGGCTCCCGGGTCACCACCGCATCGCCGAGCCAGGTGGCCGGCACCGCACGGCCGTGGGCGCTGGCCTGCATCTCGACCGCCGTACCCGCTTCCACCGGGCGATCCACCCAGCTCATGGCGCCCACGCCGATGCTGTCGGTGAGCAGGTCCTGGAGGGACCCGACCGTGACAGTCGCCGCGCCCATGTCGACATTGAGCGCGTAGCGTCGCCCCGCCTTGGAAACCGGCGGCGCACCGAGCCCGCGCCGCTGGCCGACCGTGACCAGCTCCACGGCGTCGGTTTCCCCAACTTTGTTGCCGTCGCGGTCGACGACCGTGCCCGGTCGCAGCGCGATGCGAGAGCCCAGGAACTCGTCGCGCCCGCCTTGGCGGGAGATGAAGCAGACGTCCTGGCTGTCCGGCTTGGACGCCGTGCGCAGGCCGGCCGCCGCCGCCGTGGCCCGGACCTGGGCCTTGGTGAGCTCACCCACCGGCAGCACCGTGCGCGCCAGCTGGGCCTGGCCCAGCATGTGCAGGACGTAAGACTGGTCCTTGGCCCGATCGGCGCCCCGCTCCAAACGCCACCCGGCCGGCCCCCGGCGTACCCGGGCGTGATGTCCCGTAGCCACGGCGTCGAAACCGAGCTGCGCGGCCCGGCGCCCAAACCGGTCGAACTTCAGGTGGCGGTTGCACTCCACGCACGGGTTGGGAGTCGTCCCCCCGGCGTGGGCATCGACGTAAGGCGCCACCACATCACGGTCGAAGTCGGCACTGAAGTTGAACACGTGGTGGGCGATGCCGAGCTGCTGGGCCACGCGGCGGGCGTCGTCGGTGTCGGCCACCGAGCAGCAGCCCGAATCCGAAGGGCCACCCCACAGCTTCATGGTGGCCCCCACGACCTCATGGCCGGCCTCGGCCAGCAGGGCGGCGGCGACCGAGCTGTCCACCCCACCGGACATGGCCACGAGTACCCGCATCCGTGGGCTGCCCACTCAGCTCGCCATCAAACGGTCGACGGCGTCAGGGATGGCCTTGACAGCCAGGTCGACATCGGCATCGGTGGTGGTCGCGCCGAGTGTCAGGCGCACGCTGGCGAGCGCCTCGTCCGCGGCCACGCCCATGGCGAGGAGGACGTGGCTGGGCTCCATCGCTCCACTCGTGCACGCCGATCCGGCGGAGGCGCAGATGCCGGCGTCGTCGAGCAACACCAGGAGGGCCTCGCTCTCGACGCCAGGGAAGCGAAGGTGGCAGTTGCCGGCCACCTTCGCCTGGCGCGCTCCGGTCTCCACCGATCCCTGCACGGCGGCGAGGAGCCCGTCCGCCAAACGGTCACGCAGGACAGCGAGGCGCGCCACCTCGGCGGCGCGGCGCTCGGTGGTGACCTGGAGGGCGGCGGCCAGCCCCACGATCCCGGCCACGTTGTGGGTCCCCGAGCGCCGGTCACGTTCCTGGCCGCCTCCGTGGATTAACGGCGCCAGCGCCGTCCCCGCCCGGGCGGCGAGCACGCCGACGCCTTGGGGGCCGCCGAACTTGTGGGCGCTGATGCTGATCAGGTCCGCGTCGCCGGCCGCCGCCGCCACGTCGAGCCACGGCACAGCCTGGACGGCGTCGGTGTGCAGCACGGCGCCGGGCGCGCGCCGGCGCAACAGCCGGGCGACCCGATCGATGGGCTGCACGGTGCCCACCTCGTTGTTGACCAACATGACAGACACGACGCTCACCCCTGCGTCGACGGCCTCCCCGAGGGCGTCGAGATCGACGACCCCGTCGCCGGTGACCGGCACGACCCGCACCTCGACGCCGGCGGCGGACGCTGCGTGCAGGACGGCGTGGTGCTCGATGGTGGTCGTGACGATCGCCCCGGGTACCGAGGCCAGCCGGCCCAGGATGGCGAGGTTGTCCGCCTCGGTGCCCCCGGCGGTGAACACCACGCCGCCGGGTTCGACGCCGAGACAGCCGGCGACGGTGTCGCGGGCCTCGTCCACGGCGGTGCGGGCGGCTCGGGCCACCGAATGTGACCCTGACGGGTTACCGAAACGCTCGGTCAACCATGGTTTCATCGCCGCGAACGCCTCGGGGCGCAAGGGTGTGGTGGCGGCGTGGTCGAAATAGACCGGCATGGTCCCTAGGCTACCGATCTGCGCCCCGGGCGGACGGGCCCGCCTGCCCGCACCACGTACGCTGTCGGTTCATGGCTGAGGATCCCTTCTCAGGGACCGGACCCGCGTACCTGCATCACCTGCTACTGGCTGCGCTGACCGGACCGCGCGCAGCAGGAACGGCCGCCCCAGGACGGCTCGTGGCCCAGATCCTGCTGGCCCTTCACGCCGCGGGGGGGGAGCGCCTCATCGGCAGGTACCTGGCGCCGGTGCCAGGCGATGCCGCCTCCTATGTCGTCCTGACCGACGATGGAGACGCCGACCCCCCGGCGATGGCCGCGAGCCAAGCACTCACCGTCGCCGCCGGCAAGGCCACCGCCGCCCGGGTGGAGGTGGTCGGCGAGGCGGCCGGTGGCGTGCGCCGGCGGGTCTTCGAGGGCGCTCCTGACAGCCCCCTGCGCTATCTGTGGCCCGAGGCGGTGGACTACCACGGCGACGACGACGCATGCATAGACGCCTTGGAGCGGTGGGCGTGGCTCATGGACCGCTGGCGGGCCGAACCTGTCCAGAGCGGTCCACCCGACCAGGCGTCGACCGCCGGCATCTGGCCTCCCGCGCTGCCGGCGGTGGCGTCGATGTCGCGCCCCGACGCGGTGACGGCCAGCGTGCCTGCCATCCCCACAGACGCAATCGCCGACGCAGTGCGCACAGCACTGGGCGACGTGACCGTCGAGGTCGACCTGGGCGCGGTCGAGCGCCTCGTGGCCGATGCCCTCGATACTGCCCTCGAAAACGGGATGGCGGCGGCGGGAGGGGACCGCCCGGGAACCGCCGTGGACCGCAGGGAGCCAGCCGGCGACATGGTCCGCCTCGTGGAGGCGGGCAGGTTGGCCGAGTCGGGGCGCACCCTGGACGAGATCGCCGAGCGAATCGCGGAGCGGGTGGCGGAGCGGGTGGCGTCGTCGGTGGCGGCGGCGGCGCGCGACGCGGCCACAATGGCGGGCAACGGGGCTGGCGCTGGGGTTGCCGGCGCTGGGGTTGCCGGCGCTGGGGTTGCCGGCGCTGGGGTTGCCGGCGCCGGGGTTGCCGGCGCTGGGGTTGCCGGCAACCTGGGCCAGGAGGTGGCCCGGCAGCTGCCGCCGGCGGCGAACGCGCCGACCGCAGAGATCGATCCCCGCTCCCTGACCCAGATCGCATCCTCGGTGGCCTCCCTCGTGCCCGCGCCGGGAGCGACGGCCGAAGCCGTCGGCGAGCAGGTGCGTCAGCTTCTCGGACCAGCTCTGCGCGCCGTCGGCGAGCGGCGCATCGACGACGACAGGCTGGCTCGGGCGACGCTCGCCGCCGCCGCCGCCGAGCTTCATCTCCACCTCGAAGCTGTCACCGATCGCCTGCGGTCAGGGACCCGGAGTCTCGAGGCCTTGGCCGACGAGCTGTCGGCCCGGGAGCGGACCGCCTCGCACCACGTCGATCGCGTCGCCCAGCGCATCGAGCTGAGCCTCGAGCGGCTGGGCCGCCGGGTGGACGAACGCCTCGACGCCGCTTCCACGCCCCCCGATCCCGACCCGGGTGTCGCGGCGGACGAGGTGCGCCCGATCGCACGCGACGTGGGCACCCTCGGTCCCGTTTCCGGTGCCGACGGCGCGGAGACCATCCCCCTGGCCCCGAGGAGCTGACCGCTTTGCGTGGCCGTCGGCACGGCGGTCGGTGCATCACATTGCCACCATGGCGGCGCTACCGTCGAGGTGTGGTCCCGATGTGCCCGGCACAGCCCCCGCGATGAGCCAACTGCGTCTGGATCCCCTCACCGGCCGCTGGGTCGTGCTCGCCGGTGACCGCTCCGAGCGTCCCTTCGCTTTCCTCACCCGCCAGCTTCCGGTGGAAGACGAGCCGGACAGGCCGTGCCCGTTTTGCCCCGGCCACGAGGGCACCACCGCTTCGACCCTCGAGACCTATGGACCAACCGGGCAGTGGTCTGTACGCGTGGTCCAGAACCGCTATCCCGCGTTCGGGGGTACGGACCCCATGGTCGTAACCCACCTCGGACCGGTGTTCACCCAGGCACCGGCGAGCGGGGTGCACGAGGTGTTCGTCCTCACGCCTGACCACCGGGGCAGCTGGGCCGACCTCCCCGACGCCCACACCGCCTTGGTGATGCAGGCGCTACGGGACCGCATGAGCGAGCACACGACCGTCCCTGGACTGCGCTACAGCCAGGCGGTGGTCAACTGTGGACGCGAGGCGGGCGCGTCCCTCGAGCATCCCCACGGCCAGCTGCTGTCGATGCCATTCGTCCCCGGGGAGGCGTCCATCGAGCTGGCCGGCTTCTCCCGGTTCCAGGGCAACTGCCTACTGTGCGCCGTCTCCGACGCAGAGGAGGAGGCCGCCCACCGAGTCGTGTACGCCGACGAGGAAGTCTCGGTCGTGTGCCCGTTCTGGAGCGGCACACCCTACGAGATGCTGATCATCCCCCGCCGCCACGGCCCCCACCTATTCCGGGCCGAACCCGCCGGGCTGGCGGCGGTGGGCAGGGCGGTGCAGCGGAGCTTGGCCGCCCTCCGGGCCCGACTGGGCGACGTCGCCTACAACTTGATGTTCCACTCCGCCCCCTACCGGGTGAGCGGGGACTACCACTGGCACGTCCACGTCATGCCCAAGGTGACCACGCGTGGCGGCTTCGAGCTCGGCTCGGGTGTCCTGATCAACGTGGTATCGCCCGAACAGGCTGCCGACGAACTGAGCGCCGAGGTCGGGGCCCCGGCCTGAGCGAGGATGCCGGGCGGCGACGCACGATCCGCCCGGACGCAGCCACCTGCGTCAAGCAGTCGTCTGGGCGACAGTCGCCGGTACCCAGCTGGTCCATGGTGTCGTCCAATCCATGACCCCATGGTCCCCGTACGCAGGGGGTCGGGTCCCTGCGACCACGTTGATCACGTCGCCGGGCTGGGTGAACTTGTAGAACAGCAAGGAGTTGGCGTTGCTCATGTTGATGCACCCGTGGGAGACGTTGACGACCCCCTGGTCGGACACGGACCATGGGGCGGCGTGGACGTACTCGCCGCTATCTGAGATGGCTACGTCGTTGTAGACGTACTCGTCGTAGCCGTTGGCCGAGTGCACCGGGATACCCACGGTCGACGAGACCATGTGCACCACTGTCTGCTTGCCCAGGGCGATGTGGGTTCCGTTCATGGTCGGGTACTGCGTACGGCCGGCGCTAATCGGGAAAACCCAAACGACCTTGCCATTGCTGGTCACCGTCATGCGCTCGGTGGTCAGGTTGGCGGTGGAGATATTGGTGGCCCCGATGGTGAAGTGGACACTCGCCGTCCCCGTCCCCCACGCCCCGTCGCCGAGCGTCCAGCCGTTGAGGTCGCTGGCGAAGCTCACCTGGTCACCGCTCGGCCAGTAGGTCTGCGGTCGGAAGTGAAGTTCGTGGGCGCTGAACCAGTACCAGCCGCCGGGAACGACTTGCGACATCGACACCCTCAGGTGGGACAGCACCGTCGATTGGGCGGCAACGGGGACCTGGTGATCGAACCGCACGGAGATCGGCTCCCCCGCCCCGACCGTCGACCCCGACTCGGGTGTGACCGATGCGGTGACCTCAGCGGTCGGGGTGAGAGCGGTGAACGTGGACGTCGAGCGGGCCGTGATCCCCGAGCCGTCCGCCACGGCGGCCGTGACCGTGTAGGACGCGCCGGGAAGGAGAGGTCCGGGAGCGACCCACTGCGTACCGGTGGCCGCGAGGGTGCCGCTGAGCACTTGACCGGCCGCCGTCGACGCCTGCACGTCGGTCAGGCGTCCCTGCCCGGCGCTCACGGTGACGACCTGGTTGAGGGGCAGGCCGGTGGCGCCCGGCGAAGGGTCGAACTGCACCGCGGCGGCGAGGGCGGCCACCGCCCGGGCCCTGCGGGCCGCCGCTTGGTCCACCCGGTGGCCGGCGCTGGCGGAGTGCGTAACCCGGCTCCCAGGCGAGACGACCAGGCCCCCGATCACCGCGGCGACGCCGACCACCCCGACCCCCACGGTGGCAACCAGCCACCAGCCCCGTCTCGAACGCCGGGAAATCCCGTGCTGCTGTTGTGCCGCCACGATTCAGATGATAGGCGCGGTCCCCGCGCTCAGCTGGGTGGGGCCAGCCAGAGCACCGATAGCGGCGGCAGGGTCAGCGCAGCCGAATAGGGCTGACCGTGCCAACCCGTCGGCGTGGCCTCCACCTGGCCCTGGTTTCCCAGCCCGCTGCCTCCCCACTCGACGGCATCGGTGTTGAGGAGCTCCAACCAGCGACCGGGGCGTGGCAGGCCTATGCGGTACCCGAGGTGGGGAACCGGCGTCAGGTTGGCGACACAAGCCACCACCTCCGGACCCTCCTGACGGTGGCCGGCGTCGGGCCAGGCCGGGTCACCAGGAGCGGCGGGAGCCCTCCAACGCAGGAAGGACACGATGCTGTGCTCGGTGTCACTGGCGTCGATCCAGCTGAAGCCCTCATATGTCATGTCCTGCTCCCAGAGCGCAGGCTGGCGGCGGTACACCGAGTTGATCGAGGCGACCATGTCGTGCAGCTTGCGGTGATCCTCCCACTCCAGGCACCACCAGTCGAGGTCGCGGTCGTGGTTCCACTCCCGCTCCTGAGCTATCTCGCCCCCCATGAACAGCATCTGCTTGCCCGGGTGGGCCCACATCCAGCCGTACAGGGCCCGCAGGTTGGACATCTGCTGCCAGCGGTCACCGGGCATCTTGTTCAGCAGGGACCGCTTGCCGTAGACGACCTCGTCGTGGGAGAGGGGAAGGATGAAGTTCTCGCTCCACGCGTACACGAGACCGAACGTCAGCTCTCCCTGGTGGTAACGGCGAAAGACCGGGTCCTGCTCGAAATAGCCGAGGGTGTCGTGCATCCAGCCCATGTTCCACTTGTAGCCGAAGCCGAGGCCACCGACGTAGGTGGGCCGTGACACGCCGGGCCACGCCGTGGACTCCTCCGCGATAGTGGTGGCACCCGGGTACGAGCCGAACAGCGCCTCGTTGACCTCCTTGAGCAGGCTGACCGCGTCGAGGTTCTCCCTGCCTCCGAACTGGTTCGGCACCCACTCGCCCGCCTTGCGGGAGTAATCGAGGTAGAGCATGGAGGCGACCGCGTCGACGCGAAGCGCGTCGATGTGGAACTGCTCGACCCAGTACAAGGCGTTGGCCACGAGGAAGTTGCGCACCTCGTTGCGCCCGAAGTTGAACACGTAGGTGCCCCAGTCGGGGTGGAACCCCATGCGTGGGTCGGCGTGCTCGTAGAGGGCGGTGCCGTCGAATCGGGCCAGTGCGAAGGCGTCGGTCGGGAAATGTGCAGGCACCCAGTCGACGATCACCCCGAGCCCGGCCCGGTGACAGGCGTCGATGAAGGCCCGGAAGTCGTCCGGCGATCCGAAACGGCTGGTCGGGGCGTAGTAGCCCGTCACCTGGTAGCCCCACGAGCCCGAGAACGGGTGCTCGGCGACCGGCATGAGCTCGATGTGGGTGAAACCGAGGTCGGCGACGTAGGCGGGAAGCTGGTCGGCCAGCTCCCGGTAGGTGAGCGGGCGTCCCCCCCCGTAACCGTCGCTGGTGTGGCGCCACGACCCGAGATGCACCTCGTACACCGACATCGGCCGCCGGTAGGGATCGCCGGCGGCACGCTCGACCAACCAGGTGGCGTCGGACCATTCGTGGGCCGGCGGCGCCGCGATCACGCTGGCCGTACCGGGCGGGACCTCGGTGGCTTGGGCCATGGGATCGGCCTTCAGCACCACGCTGCCGTCGCTGATCACCAGTTCGTACTTGTACCGGGCGCCGGCCTCGAGTCCGGGGACGAAGAGCTCCCAGACCCCCGAGGAACCGAGCGAGCGCATCTGGTGGATCCGGCCGTCCCAGAAGTTCCAGTCCCCCACCACCCGGACCGCCTGGGCGTTGGGAGCCCACACCGCGAACGACACGCCGTCCATCCCGTCGTGACAGCGGGGGTGGGCGCCGAGCACCTCCCACAGGCGGTGATGACGGCCCTCCCCGAACAGGTGCAGGTCCATGTCGCCGAGGGTGGGCCACGACCGGTACGGGTCATCGAAGTCGAAGGTGATCGTCGTCCCGTGCTGGTCGTACTCCGCCTCCAGGCGGTAGCTCGGGGCACCGTCGGGTATCGGCGCCTCGAACAGCCCGGCGGGGTGAACCCGGGTCATGGGCGTGCGCGCCTCTGCCGCCGGGCCCCGTTCCCCGCTCAGAGGGCCGCTCGGGCCCCGTTCCCCGCTCAAAGGGCCGCTCGGGCCCCGTTCCCCGCTCAGAGGGCCGCTCGGGCCCGCGAGCAGGTGCATGGCCGCGGCGTCCGGGCGGAAAGCCCGCACCAGGCCGTGGTGGCGGCCGAGCACGTGGTGTGGATCGCCGTGGCGACCCGCCACTATCAGCTCCAACTCGCGCTCCAAGGCGCCGTCGCGGTCCGGAGGCGTCTCGTGGCGCGCCCCACGATCGGCGTGGTGCGTGGTCGCCATGGTCTTGCTTGTACCCGAATTTCCCCGAGCGCGAACCGCCCCGCTCCCGGCGCCCGCCGCTGGTCTCCGCGGCGCCGGCGGGGGCACGTCCGACGGGCCCGACGGGCCGGGCGGGATCACCGTTGCCCCGTGGATGCCAGCAGCCTGGTGACGGCACCGAGCGGGATGGAAGCCCAATCCGGCCTGTAAGCGCGCTCGTAGTCGAGCTCGTAGAGGGCCTTGTCCACCTCGTAGGCGGCGAGGACCGCCGACCATGTGGGGGTGTCGCCAGGGAGGAGCGCGTCGATGCCCCCGGCCTGGCGGTAGCCCCCGAGGAAGGCGTCTCTGTTGTGCCACTCCCAGGCGTCGGCCCGGGGCACGAGGGCGGCGACCTCGGCGTCGGCGCGCTCGCCGAGCACGAAGCGCGACGCGTACTGCAATGAGCGCAACATGCCCGCCACGTCCTTGAGCGGCGACGACGGACGCACACGCTCCTCCAGGGCCCGCGCCGGTTCGCCCTCGAAGTCGAGGACATACCACCCCGAGTCGGTCCTCATGACCTGACCCAGGTGATAGTCGCCGTGTACCCGGATGGCAGGTCCCGGATCGCCCACGGCGCGCAGTCCGCCCACGAACGGCGCTATCGCGCCCGGCAGGCCACCACCGACCTCGGCGCCTACACGCACCAGCCGCTCCTCCACCGAGTTGAGCAGAGCCGGCCACCACAGTTCGGCGAGAGCCCGCCGCTCGACGCCGAATGCGGCTGCCATGGCCAGGTGCATCTCGGCGGTCATCCTCCCCAGCCGGGCCGCCTCGGCGGAAAAGTCGCCACCGACCTCAGCGGGATCGGACGACGACGCCGCGTAGAAATCACGCAGCGACGTCAGGGCGAGCGCCCACCCCTCCGAGCCGCCGGCGAGGAATCGCTGGGCGAACGCAAGGTCCTGGCCCTGGTACCGCCAGTGGGCGACAGGGGCGGCCACACGCGTGAAACCCGCCTCGCTGAGGGCGGTGGTCACCTCGACGTCGGGATTGGCTCCCTCGAGCAGGCGCCGGAACAGCTTGAGGATGATGCGGTCGTCGTAGACGAGTGAGGTGTTGGACTGCTCCGCGCTCACCGGGCGCACACGCTCCGCCGACTCCGACCCGTCGCTCACCACCGCGAGCAGGGCGAGGGCGAGCTCGGGATCGAGGGTGGCGTCGTAGTAATACTTGGAGCCGACGGCACCCAGGACCTCGGCGTCGTGGCCGCCTAGGAAATCCGCCGGTTCGCCGCCCGGCCGCTCCCCGATCAGCACCTGGTATCGAGCGCCCTCCCCTTCGACTCGGGCCCACAGCAGACGGCGTTGAGCGACGGTCGTCACCAGCTCGCCCGCGGTCACCACGCTTACGTCGTCGTCACCGGGTTCGGCCGAGCCCGCGTACCAGCGCTGCCGGCCAAGGTAGGCGGGGATCATGGCGTCCACGCCGGGCGGCAAGGGGCCCAACACCAGCTCCCGGTTCACGGTCGCACTCTGTCGGTCACGCCGGCCTCCCATCGCCATCCCGCCTCAACCGTCTGTCAGCTCGAACCAGTAGAAGCCGTACGGCGCCAGGGTCACGAAGTACGGCAGTTCGCCGATCCGGGGGAACGGCGTGCGTCCGAGCAACTCTATGGGCACCTTGCCCTCCCAGCGCTGTAAGGGAAGCTCGGCCGGCTGCGCGAAGCGGGACAGGTTGCACACGCAAAAGACGGTGTCGGGCGCCTCACCGCGGCTGGCTGCGCCACCGCCGACCACCGTGCGGGTCGAACGCATGTAGGCGAGGACCGACGGGTTGTCGGTCGACACCACGTCGAAGGTCCCGGTCCCGAACACGGGGTGCTGTTTGCGCACCTCGAGCATCCGCTTGGTCCAGTGCAGTTGAGAGCTCGGGTTGCGGAGGCCCGCCTCCACGTTGACCGACTGGTAACCGTAGACGGGGTCCATGATCGCGGGCAGGTAGAGCTGGGCGAAGTCGGCCCGGCTGAAGCCGGCGTTGCGGTCGGGGGACCACTGCATCGGGGTGCGCACACCGTCACGGTCGCCGAGGTAGATGTTGTCCCCCATCCCGATCTCGTCGCCGTAGTACAGGATCGGTGAGCCGGGAAAGCTGAAAAGGAGGGCGTGGAGAAGCTCGGCGACCCGGCGGTCGTTGTCCACCAGAGGCATGAGACGGCGGCCGATACCCATGTTCCTTTTCATGCGGGGTTCCTTGGCATACTCCGCCCACATGTAGTCGCGCTCCTCGTCGGTGACCATCTCCAACGTGAGCTCGTCGTGGTTGCGCAAGAAGATGCCCCATTGGCACCCGTCGGGGATGTCGGGCGTGCGCGACAGGATCTCGGTGATGGGGTGACGCTGTTGGCGCCGCAGCGCCATGAACATCCTGGGCATGACCGGGAAGTGGAAGCACATCTGGCACTCGTCGTCGTCGCCGAAGTACTCGACCACGTCCTCGGGCCACTGGTTGGCCTCGGCCAGGAGCACCTTTCCGGGGTAGAGGTCGTCGACCTCCTTGCGTAGGCGCTTCAGGTAGTTGTGGGTCTCGGGCAGGTTCTCCCCGTTGGTGCCCTCCCGCTCGAAGAGGTAGGGCACCGCGTCGAGGCGGAAGCCGTCTAGGCCTATGTCGAGCCAGTAGCGGAGGACGTCGAGCATCGTCTCGGCGACCTCGGGATTGTCGTAGTTGAGATCGGGCTGATGGGCGAAGAAGCGGTGCCAGTAGAACTGGCCCCGTTTGGCGTCAAAGGTCCAGTTGGACTTCTCGGTGTCGACGAAGATCACGCGCGCATCGGCGTAGCGGGTGTCGTCGTCGCTCCACACATACCAATCCGCCTTCGGATTGGTGCGGCCCTCTCGCGACTGCACGAACCAAGGGTGCTGGTCGCTGGTGTGGTTCATGACCAGATCGGCGATGATCCGTATGCCGCGCTTATGGGACTCCTCGACCAGCTCGACCGCATCGGCCAGGTCCCCGTACTCCGGCAGCACGGTCCAGAAATCACTTATGTCGTAGCCACCGTCGCGAAGCGGGGACTGGTAGAACGGCAACAGCCACAGGCAATCTATACCCAGCCACTGGAGATAATCGAGCTTCGCGGTGATGCCCCGCAGGTCGCCGCTACCGTCGTTGTTGGAGTCGTAGAAGCCGCGTACGAGGATCTCGTAGAACACGGCCCGCTGGTACCAGCGGGGGTCGTCCCCCAAAGCTGCGCTCATATCCCCGCCCGCAGGTTGAGGATGTGGACCACCCGCGATGCCGGGTCGAGGCGCACGAAGGGGTGGGCGCTCCACATGTACAGCTCTCCGGACAGCTCGTCGATGACGTAGAAGGGCCGGTCACCGGGCACGCCCAGAACCGCGGTGTCGAGGTGCAGGGTCGACTCCTGCACCTGGGCGGAGTCGAGGGTCACCACCACGAGCACCACGTCGGCGCCGTCGTCGCTCGTCTTGGAGAAGGCGACGATAGCCGGATTGTCGCTCGGATGCATCTTGATCGTGCGCAACCGGGAGAAGGCCGGGTGGCGCCGGCGTATGGCGTTGACGGCGGTGATCAGCGGGGCCAGCGTCTGCGTCTGGGCGAAGTCACGGTGTTTGATCTCGTACTTCTCGGAGTTGAGGTACTCCTCGTCGGTGGACGACGCAGGCAGGTTCTCGTAGAACTCGTAGCCGCTGTAGATCCCGTAAGACGGGCTGAGCAGGGCAGCCAGGATGAAACGTGAGGCGAACGCCGCCGGAGGTCCGTGGCGCAGGGGCCCAGAGAGGATGTCGGGCGTGTTGGGCCAGAAATTGGGGCGCATGAAGTCGGCCGCGGGGCCATGCGCCAACTCCTCGATGAAAGCCCAGATCCCGTCTTCACCGTGCTGCACGGTGCGCCACGTGAAGTACGTGTAGCTCTGCGTGAAACCCACCTCGGCGAGCTTGGCCATGACCTTGGGGCGCGTGAAGGCCTCGGCCAGAAAGATCACGTCGGGGTGGTCGGCCTGGATGGCAGGGATCAGCCACTCCCAGAATGCGACCGGTTTGGTGTGGGGATTATCGACGCGAAAGATGTATATCCCCTTCGCAATCCAAAAATCGAGAATATCCTTGCACGCCGCCCAAAGGGCCTTGCGATCAGAGTCCCGGTCAGGCCAGAAATTGATGGGGTAGATGTCTTGATACTTCTTGGGAGGGTTCTCGGCGTAGGCGATGGAGCCATCCGGGCGGTGGTGGAACCATTCCGGGTGATCGTGGACCCAGGGATGGTCAGGGGAGCACTGGAGGGCGTAGTCGAGCGCCACCTCCACCCCGTGGGCGGCCGCCACCGCGAGGAGATGGTCGAAGTCTTCGAACGTGCCCAACTCGGCATGGATGGCTGTGTGGCCACCTTCTGGCGAACCGATCGCCCACGGGCTGCCCGGATCGTGGGGTCCGGCGGTCAGGGAGTTGTCGCGGCCCTTGCGCTCCGTGGTGCCGATGGGGTGCACGGGCGGGAGGTACAACACGTCGAACCCCATGGCTGCTATTGCGGGGACCCGCGCCGCCGTGCCCCTGAAGCCGCCGAACGATCGCGGGAACAGTTCATACCACGCTCCGCACAGTGCCAGCTCACGGTCCACCCACAGGGGCGCGGGGGCGCTGCGGGTGAGCCGTGGCGCCCCCTCGGGGCCGGCGAGGCCGGCGGCCACGCCGGCCGACAGCGCCCGGACCAGGCGAGCGGCGGGGGGGAGGCGATCATCGCGCAGGGCAGCGAGAGCAGTGGCTATCGGCGGCTCGGCGATGTCCGCGCCGGCGAGCATGGCAACCCCTTCGGCGATCTCGACTGACACGTCCTGGTCGGCTCCCAGCTTGGCTTCCACCCGCCCGACCCAGCTGGCATGGCGGTCGACCCACGCCTCTATCACCACCTGCCGGGGCCCGAGGCCGTCGGGCACGACCACGGTGCCGCCCCAGCTGTCGTTGATACCCAGGGCGAGAGGCGCCCACGCCAAGACCTCGCCCCCGCCGCCGGCCTCGATGAGGGCCCGAGCGGCCAGCGTGTCGCGGCCGTCGGTGAATATAGTCGCCGACACGGGGATGGCTTCGCCCTGCACCGCCTTGGCCATGAAGCCCGCGTGGGGTGCCGCGGGACGGACGTCATCGATCACCACACGACCGGTCACCCGATCCACGCTAGGAGACTGGGGCACCGGGGGGACAGTGCCGCCGCGGACGCGGCGGCACTGTGCGCCCACGGGATGCGATCTTCTACGGTGGCGCCGATGAAGGCGCTACGCAGCTTCACCGTCCGGGCCCGTCTGCCCGAGGCGCTGATCCCGTTGTCCGAGCTGGCTTCCAACCTCCGGTGGTCCTGGGATGAGCGCACCCGTGACCTGTTCCGTTGGGTGGACCCCCAGACCTGGGAGCTGTCGTTCCACGACCCTGTCCGCCTCCTGGGCCTGGTCAAGCGGGACAGGCTGGACGCGCTGGCCGCCGACCCTGCATTCCTTGGGTTTCTGACCGAGATCAGCGACGACCTGCACCGCTACCTGGCCGGTCCCCGGTGGTTCCAGCAGCGCCACCTCCCGAGCGCGGCCGGCTCCGCACGCCGCGGCCAGATCAGGTCGGCGCTGCGGGCGGTGGCCTACTTCTCGCCCGAGTTCGGCATAGCCGAGGCCATCCCCCAGTACTCGGGCGGTCTCGGGGTGCTGGCGGGTGACCACTTGAAGGGCGCCAGCGGACTCGGTGTGCCCCTCGCCGGCGTGGGTCTCATGTACGGCCAGGGCTACTTCCGCCAGCGCTTGAACGCCGACGGTTGGCAGGAGGAGCACTACCCGCTCCTCGACCCTCACCGCATGGCACTGACCCTCGTGGACGGGGCCCGGGTCAGCGTGGACCTGGCCGGCGAAGAGCTCGTCGCCCAGATATGGCTGGCCCAGGTGGGAAGGGTCAAGCTCTACCTGCTCGACGCCGACGTCGACGACAACGTCGACGAGCTGCGCGGTGTGACCGACCGCCTATACGGCGGCGGGACCGAGCACCGGCTGCGCCAGGAGATCCTCCTCGGCGTCGGCGGGGTGCGGGCGCTGGCAGCGCTCGGCGCAGAAACCCAGGTGTTCCACACCAATGAGGGCCACGCCGGCTTC
Source organism: Acidimicrobiales bacterium (assembly GCA_035552775.1). Lineage (GTDB taxonomy): Bacteria > Actinomycetota > Acidimicrobiia > Acidimicrobiales > Palsa-688 > DASZKW01. The sequence continues at coordinate 67,054 of DASZKW010000036.1, forward strand.
ATAGGCCTCGAGCGCATCCGCCGCCTGATCACCACCGAGGGCCTAGGTTTCGCCGACGCGGTCGAAGCGGTCCGGTCGGGCACCGTGTTCACCACGCACACACCCGTGCCCGCCGGCATCGATCGCTTCCCCCGCGACCTGATGGAGAGGTACTTCAAGTCGTGGTCGGCGGAGTGCGAGGTGTCGATAGATGCCCTCATGACGCTCGGTCACTTCCCGGGTGAGCCGCTCGACGCCCCCTTCAACATGGCGATCATGGGGCTGCGCCTGGCGGGAATGTCCAACGGCGTGGCCAAGCTGCACGGCAGCACCAGCCGGTCGATGTTCCAGGGGCTGTGGCCGGAGGTTCCCGCCAACGAGGTGCCTATCTCCTCGGTAACCAACGGCGTGCACGGGCGCACGTGGGTGTCATCGGAGATGAGCGACCTGTTCTCCAAATACGTGTCGCCTGCGTGGGACGAGGCGGGCGCTACCGAGTGGTCACGCATCGACGACGCCCGCGATGACGAGCTGTGGCGCGCCCGCGAGCAGGGGCGCGAGGCACTGATCGACGTGGTGCGGGACCGCTTGCGGCAGTCGCTGCTCGACCAGGGGATGTCCCCCACCGACGCAGCGTGGGCCGACGAGGTCCTCGATCCGCGTTACCTGGTCATCGGGTTTGGCCGCCGCTTCGCCACCTACAAGCGGGCGACGCTGCTGCTCGGCCAACCGGAGCGCCTGCGTGCCCTGCTGCTCGACCAGCACCGACCGATCCAGCTGGTGTTCGCGGGGAAGGCCCATCCAGCCGACGACCTGGGCAAGCAGATGATCAGCGAAATCGTCCGCTTCAGCCGGGACCCTGCGGTGCGCCACAGGATCACCTTCGTACCCGACTACGACATCTCCGTGGCCCGCATGATGTACCAGGGCAGCGACGTGTGGCTCAACACCCCCCGCCGGCCGATGGAGGCCAGCGGCACCAGTGGGGAGAAGGCGGCGCTCAACGGTGCCCTCAACTGCTCGATCCTCGACGGTTGGTGGGACGAGTGCTTCGACGGCGACAACGGCTGGGCGATCTCGTCGGCCGAGTCGTACGGCGACGTGGGCCAGCGCGACCGGGTGGAGGCCGACAGCCTGTTCGAGATCCTCGAGCGACAGGTTGTGCCCTTGTTCTACGACCGGTCGGAGGGGCGCTTTCCGAGGGCATGGGTCCAGCGCATGAAGGCGTCCCTGCGCGCCCTCGGTCCCCGCGTGCAGGCCTCGCGGATGGTGCGCGACTACGTCGAACGCTTCTACGAGCCCACCGCAGCGCGCACGGACCGGCTCAGCGCCGATGGTCACCGCCGGGCCAGGGAACTGGCGGTGTGGAAGCAGCGGGTGGTGGCAGCGTGGCCCTCGGTGCGGTTGATGGAGGTGGACGGCGACGCCGCCGCCGTCACCGATCTGGGCGACGTGCGGGGCGTGACAGTCGAGGTCGACCTGGCGACCCTGTCGAGCGACGACGTGGCGGTGGAGCTGCTGCACGGCCCGGTCGTGGCCGGCGACGAGATGGCCACGACCGAGATCGTGGGCCTGGAACTGGCGGGACCGGCCGGAGGCGGGGAAGGTGGCAGCCGCTACCTGTACCGGGGCAGTTTCGCCTGCGAGCAGGCCGGTCGCCACGGTTTCACCGTTCGGGTCGTGCCCGCCCACCCCGATCAGACAACGGGGGTCGAGACCGGATGCGTCGCATGGTCTTGAGGTCGCACCGTCGGTGACGGCGCACGGTCCCTGAGCTCAGTCGTTTCCCCAGGGGGCGAGCAGGGTCTCGGCCGCGGTGTAAGGATCGACACGGCGGCCGACCACCTCGGCGCTTATCTCCTCCCAACGCTCGCCGCCGGCGAGGCTGCGGACGTTACCCTCCAGCCTGCGAACGAGTATCCGGCTCAACTCGTCGAGAAGCCGGCGCTCCCGGCGCGCCACGAGCTCGCCGCTGCGCTGGAGGTAGCGGTGGTGCTCGCCCAGGGCTTCCCACAGGTCGTCGACGCCGTCCCCCGTCGACCCGTTGGTGAGCACGATGGGGGGCCGCCATCCCCCCATGGCTACGTTCATGTCGAGCATGTGGTCGAGGTCCCGGCGGGTCTCTCGGGCGCCGGGGCGGTCGGCCTTGTTGACCACCAGCACGTCGGCGACCTCGAGGAGGCCGGCCTTGTTGGCCTGGATGGCGTCGCCCCACCCCGGGTTGACCACCACGACGGTCGTGTCCGCCGTGCCCGCCACCTCGACCTCGACCTGGCCGACCCCAACGGTCTCGATGACCACCAAGGGCATGCCGACCGCACCCAGGACCCGGACCGCCTCGGCAGCGGCGAGGGCGAGACCTCCGAGGTGACCTCTGGTTGCCATCGAGCGAATGAACACCCCGTCATCGGTGGCATGCCCTTGCATGCGCACCCGATCGCCCAAGATGGCTCCGCCGGAGAACGGTGAGGTCGGGTCGATGGCGAGCACCCCTATCGGGGCGCCCCCGGCCCGGGCTCGGGAGATCAGGTGGTCCGTCAGGGTCGACTTGCCTGCGCCGGGCGCGCCGGTGATGCCCACGACGCGCTCGATGGCACCAGCGAGGGGAAACGCGATGCGTCCCACGGTACGTGCCTCCTCGCCGCCCCGTTCGACGAAGGAGATGAGTCGACCGGTAGCTCCCCTGTCGCCCTGGCGGGCTGCCGCCAGCAGCGTCTCGGGATCGCTCGACCGCAGGGCTAGTGCTCCGGGGTCGACACGAGCGAGACGTCGGCGCCGAGGCCGCTCAACCGGCCGGCGAGGTCCTCGTACCCGCGCGCAATGTGGGCGGCATCGGTCACCACGGTCTCGCCCTCGGCACCCAAGGCGGCAACCACGAGTGCCGCTCCGGCCCTGATGTCGCTGGCTCGCACGGGCGCACCCGAGAGGCGGGGCACGCCGCGCACGACGGCATGGTGGCCCTCGGTGCGTATGTCGGCCCCTAGGCGGATCAGTTCGGACACGTAGCGGAACCGGCCCGCGAAGAGGTTCTCGGTGACTATGGCCACCCCGTCGGCGATCGACAGGGCGGCCACCAGGAACGGCTTGTAGTCAGTGGCGATCCCGGGGTACGGCAGGGTGGAGACGTCGACGGCGCGAGGACGCCGCGGGCACGATGCCCACAGCCCGTTTCCGGTTGGCGTGATCTGCAGACCCATCTCGCGCAGCTTGTGGAGCAGCATGTCCATGTGGTCGGCGCGGGCGCCGTCGACGAATATCTCGCCTCCCGCCACGGCCAGAGAGAACAGGTAGGTAGCCGCTTCGATCCGATCAGGGATCACGACGTGATCGGCGGCATGCAACGAGTCGGTGCCCTCAACCTCGATCGTCGAGGTCCCCGCCCCTGCGATGGCGGCGCCCATGCGAACCAGGAAATCGGCCAGGTCGGCGATCTCGGGCTCACGTGCCGCGTTGTCGATCACCGTCGTGCCCTTGGCCAGCACGGCGGCGAGGAGAAGGTTCTCGGTGGCGCCGACGCTTGGGAACTCGAGGACGACATGGGCGCCGAGCAGGCGGTCAGCGCGGGCGTCGATGTAGCCGTGGCGCAACTCGAAGGAGGCGCCGAGTTGCTCGAGCCCCGACAGGTGCAGGTCGATCGGGCGGGAGCCGAAGTCGTCGCCGCCGGGCAGCGCCACCCGGGCGCGACCGAAGCGGCTCAGCAGGGGGCCGAGTACGAGGATCGACGCCCGCATCCGCTCGACCAACTCGTAGCGGGCCACCGTGCCGCACGTCGCCCCCTGGCGGATCCTCAGCTCTCCGGGCGCCGGCTTCCACACGGCCACCCCCATGGAGCGGAGAAGCTCCCCCATGATCTCCACGTCGGTGATGGAAGGGACATTGCGCAGCGTGTAGTCGCCCTCGGCGAGCAGGGTCGCAGCCATCAGCTTGAGCGCTGAGTTCTTGGCGCCCCCTACGCGGACGGTGCCGGACAGCGGAGGGCCTGGGCGGACGACAATGTGATCCATCGGCGGACCAGTATGCCCGCCGGCGGCGCCACCCCTCGACATCCCCTCCCCGCCTGGTTGTGATCAGGGCATCAACCGACCAGGTAGTTTTTCTCCTGGGCGCTTAGGCTCATCGCGTGCGAGACCTGGTAGATGTCAGCAGCGTCGTCGAGTTGACCTCGGAGATGGTGGCGGTCGACACCCGCAATCCGCCGGGCGAGGAGAAGGCGCTCGCCGACGTCTGCCGGCGCGCCCTGGCACCATGGGACCCGGTGATCACAGAGGTCGAACCCGCACCCGGGCGCCTCTCGTTGGTAGCCGAGCTGCCCCACCCCGACGGTCCCGGGCGGCGGCCGACCTTGATCGTCAACGGTCACCTCGACGTGGTGCCTGTGGTCGCGGAGGCGTGGTCCCACGACCCGTTCCAAGCCGAGGTGGTCGACGGCCGCCTCTACGGCCGGGGCACCGCCGACATGAAGGGCGGTATCGCCGCCGCCATCTGCGCCCTCGACGTGCTCGAGCGAGCCGGGCGACCCCGGACCTGCGACGTGGTGTTCCACCTCGTGGCGGACGAGGAGCGAGGCGGCCAGCTCGGCACCAAGGCCCTCCTCGACCAGGGCTTCATCCGTGGCGACGCCTGCTTGGTGCCCGAACCCACTTCCATGCAGCTGTGCGTGGCAGAAAGAGGCCTCCTCCAAGCCCACCTGACGGTGCATGGGCGACCGGGCCACGGCAGCCGTCCGCGCGAGGGGGTCTCGGCCATCGAGCACGCCGCCCGAGTCGTGCTCGCCATCCACGCTGCGGACTTCGGGGGCCCCGAGCACCCGCTGCTCGGGCGCCCGACGGCGAACGTCGGCACCATCGAAGGAGGAAGCGGCTTCAACACCGTCGCCGAGTCGTGCCGCATCGGTATCGACCGCCGGGTGTTGCCCGGTGCCACCGAGGCCGCGACGGTGGCCGAGGTACGGGAGCGGGTGGAGGCGATCGGCGTCCAAGGGCTCCACTACGACCTCGACGTGGCGGTGTTCGGCGAGGCCAGTGAGATGTCGCCGGACGACCCCTTCGCCGCACTGGTGGGCGATGCGATCGCCTCTGTCACCGGGGACCGTCCCGGCTACCTGGGAATGTCTTTTACCACTGACGCCCGCTTCGTGCGCAACCAGGCCGGGATCCCCGCCGTCGTCTGCGGTCCCGGCAACGTCGAATGCGCCCACGTGAACGACGAGTGGGTGGCAGTCGAGCGCCTCGTCGACGCCACCGCGGCCTACGCCGAGGTGTTCGCCACCTTCGGGTGATCCGCACAGGCGTCGACGCAACCGTCGATGCGACAGCCCTGGAGGCCGTGCTCCGCCCCCGCGACGGTCTGGTCGCCGAGGCCCGCGCGCCCGCGTCAGCGGCTTCAGCCCCCGACGTCCACGCCTTCGTGATGACCGACGGACCCCTGCGGTCCTACCGGCGCACGGTGGCAGTGGCCACCGCCGGCGCCGGCCGCTGGCGAGTCCGCCAAGACGTTTACTTCGACGTCGGGGTCCCGTGGTTCTCCTGGCTCTTCGTGCTCCCGTTCCGGGTGAGCCTCGGGCGCCTCCGGCCTGCCCCCCGCTCGCCGTGGTGGGCACCGCCGCAGCGGATCGGCCGGCGCGGCGCCGTCGTGCTGGCGACGCTGTGCGCCCTCACCGTGGTCGTCGGCTACCTCGACAACGTCGTCACCCAGACCATGACCTACGTCGGCGCCGAGTACCACGTCGGCACCACGGGCCAAGGGGTCGCCCTCGGCGCCATCCAGGTCAGCGCCGTGCTCGCCCTGGCGGCCCTCGTCGCCGCCGACCGGCGGGGGCGGCGCGGGTTGATCTTCGCCTGCGCGGCGGGCGGCCTGGCGCTGACGGGCCTCGGGGCATTGGCGACGTCGCTCGCGTGGCTGACCGCGTGCGAATTGCTGGCGACCGCCGCGGTGGGGGCCCTTTTCCTGCTGATCTTCGTCGTCGCCGCCGAGGAGATGCCGGCCGGGTCGCGGGCCTGGGCGGCCGGCGTGCTCAGCCTGTCATACGGCCTCGGATCAGGCGGCGTACTGCTTGCGCTGCCCCTCGCCGGCCTCGGCACAGGCGGATGGCGCTGGCTGTACCTGATAGCCCTGGCCGGGATCCCCGTCGTCGCCGTGTGCGCCACCACACTTCCCGAGAGCCGCCGCTTCCGCCGGCCCGCGCCGGTCAGCACCGGCCCCGCCATGACTGCCGGCGCCCGGACCGGGCCGATCCCGGCAGCATGGAGCCGGCTCGGGGTGGGGCGCCTGTCCGCGATCCACCGGCGCAGGCTGCTGGTGCTCGGGGGCGCCAGCCTGGCGTACGCCCTCTTCGCCACGCCGGCAGGCCAATTCTCCAACCAGTACCTTCGTGTCGAACGGCACTTCTCCGCCCTCGGCATCAGCGTGCTGTCGCAGGTGGCGGGGACCATCGGCGCCGTCGGCGTGCTGGTGGGCGGGCGACTGGCCGACACCAGAGGGCGGCGTCCGGTTGCCGCCGTCGGGGTGAGCGCGGGGACCGCGGTGACGCTGGTTACGTTCTTCGCCCACAGCTGGGGCCTTTGGTTGTGGGCCGTCGTCGCCAGCCTGGTGTCCTACGCTGTCGTGCCCGCGCTGGCCGTCTACGGGCCCGAGCTGTTTCCCACCCGTGCACGCAGCGCGGCGACGGGCGCAATCACCGCCCTGGCCGCCGCCGGGGGGGTGATCGGCTTGGTGGCGACGGGCCTGCTGTCGTCGGCGTTCGGGACCATCGGGCCGGCGCTGGCGGTCCTCGCCGTCGGGCCGGCGACCATGGTCGTGCTCATCGTCGTGGCATTCCCCGAGAGCGCCGGGCGGGGGCTGGAGGAACTCAACGCCGCCGACGAAAAGCGGGAGTCGCTCCCGGCGGGTTGTACGGTCCCCTGCCCCACCCTGACCGAACCACCCTCTCCTTGAAACGAGTGTGAAACTGCCGACGCCGTTTCTCGGCCCGCTCAGCTTCTCTCCGCCCCAATCAGTCCAGCGTGCCGTGGTCGAGGAGGGCGGCGGCCACGTCGCCCACCTTGCGCCGGCTGCACCTCGCGGCCAGGCGAAGCTTCTCGAAGGCGTCGGTCGCGCCGAGACCGCCGGCGCCCATCAGGTAACCGACCGCACGCTCGATGACCACGCGATGGTCGAGCGCGTATTGGAGCTGGCGGGCGAGCGCGTCGTTGCGGTGAGCCGCCATGGCGGTGCCGAGCAGCGTCCCCAGCAGGTCGGCGTAGGCGGAAAGGCCATGGATCTCGCCGTCCGTCCACTCGTGGGGCTCGTCGACGTAGACGTTGAGCACGCCGACTGGCCCCCCGCCGAGGCGTATGGGCACCCCGAGCACGGCACAGACCCCGCCGCTGCCTCGTGCCCCCTCCGAGAGGCTCTGCGAGGGCGCGAGAAGGTCGCTCACGGCCTTGAACCGCTCGTCGCGGTGGATGTCGCTGGTGGGGACGGCCCTGTCGTATACGAAGCCCTCCAGGCAAGGTCCGGTTCCGGCCTCCTGTTGGGCAGCCTCGAGGGCGGCGCCGCGCTCGTCGGTGGTGACGACGCTGCGCAGCACGTGCTCGTCGTCGACGAGCATGACCCCGGCACCGCTCAGCCCGAACAGCAACTCGACAGCCGCCATGAACTCGCGGAGCAGGCATTCGACGTCGACGCCTTCGGGCGCCAGGGCTCGGAGACGGCCGAGGCTGGCGTCGAGTGCTTGGGAATCCCCGATCACGTCGCCCCTTCCCTTGGCCTGGCGGCCGGCGCAGGTAAGGCTAACCGTTGGCTTCCCGGCTACGCGACCGGCGGAGTCTGTTCCGGGGGGGGCCCGAAGTCGGCGACCGCGCTGGACAGGTCGGGACGCCGCTGCAGGCGCTCGTCGAGGCCCAGGGTGGGCAGGACCCTCTCCCACACCGATGGCAGCCCCACGACGACCAGGATGCCGCCCAGCCGGCGGGCGACGTCGCCGGCCGCGATGAGCGGCATCAAGCCGGCCATATCGACGAAGCAGGCGCCGAGGTCCACCACGACCAGGCTCCCACCGTCGGCCGGAACTGCGTCAGCGACCACCGTTTCGAGGGTCGTCTCGGCCCGCCCGGCGGTGGCGATGTCGAGATCGTCGAGGATCCGGATCAGTAGGCCTCCGGCGATCTGGCGGGCTTCGATGAGCAACGGGACCGGCGCGCCTGCTCCGGACGCGCCGTCGCCAGCATCGACGTCGCCGTTGGCCATACCCACGCGTCACCTTGCCCTCTCTGCATCGCTGCGGAGAGCGTCGTCGCGGGGAGCAGGGCGTCAACGCCGTTCTCGCCGATAGTACCGGTTCAGGGGGGCCATCCACTAGATGGTGGTTACCCGACGTGCCCGGTGGGAACCGGACAAGGGGTACACATTCACGGGGAGCGTACGACGGGACCCAGTTTCCGAGCCGAGTGGCCCAACGACGAGTCGGCTCCGCGCATGTGGCGCGACGAGTTACGGCGCCTGGCGGGCGCCGAGCTGGACGACGACACCCTGGCGGCGGCTTTGCTGATCGGCAATGAGCTCGTCACCAACGCGGTTCGCCACGGGCAAAGCCCCGTGTCGGTGACGGTCACGTTGACCCCGACTGCCCTGCGGGTCGAGGTGGGAGGCCTCCAGGCCATGGATTTGCATCCCCGGGCGGTGATCGACAGCAGCGAGTCGGGGAGGGGCCTGCAGATCGTCGCAGCCCTCAGTGCCGGATGGGGCACGACCCACTCGCCCGTCGGCGGGTCGGTGTGGTTCGAGCTCGCTAGGAGGCCCCCAAAGGCATCGTCGCCCTGACTCTCGGGCAGTTCGGACTTTCCGGTTGTTCACACGATGGCGCGCAAAAGGTCGCGCACGGCGGTCGCCTCGTCGTGGACGCGGGTGGACCCCGCACCCATGTCGATGGCGTCGACCAGGCCCCGCGCCCGTGCCCGCAGCTGCCACCACTCCACGTCGGCCAATCCGACCGGAGTCGGACCGTCCGCGGCGGCGACAGCGCGCGCAGCGTCCGACCGCTTCGAGTCGCTCTCGGGATCGTTGGCCAGGCGGTCAGCGGCGGCGAACAGCTCCTCGAGAGCCCGGTAGCGGTCGTGGCCCTCGTCGTCTCCCCCGGTGGCCTGGCCGGCCTCTATCCGGTCGAACAGAGCGTCGACGTCGCCCTCCCGGGCCCCTGCGACGACGAGATCGCCCCCGTCCCACGAATGAGGGATCCCTGCGGCGTCGAGCATCACACTCAGGTTGGCCCGCTGCTCGGGCAGCCAGTCCGGCAGCTCGTAGACGATCTCGTCTGCGCCGTCGCCGGTGTCGCCGTCGCCCGGCTCGGCGGCGGTGGGATCCCCGTGCTCGCCCGGCGGCGCTGCCCCGTGGTCCCGGCGCCCCTCCGGGAGCGCGGCGGTCGACTCGGCCAGCAGGTCGCGGGTGCTGGACCCTCCCGCGCCCACGTGTCCCGTCGGTGTGGCGGCGGTCGGGTCTACCAGGGGTCCGAGTAGCTTCACCAAGACGCCGGCCTGGGTGCGGATCTCGTCTTCGAGCGCCTCGTCCGCACCGAGCGCTCCGAGGAGCCGGCGCGTCACCCTGCCCACGGCCGCCCAGCCCTCGACGTCGACCCCGTAGAACTCCTCGGTGCCGAACACACCGGCCGACGCCTCGGCCACGTCGGCGTCCGCCTCCATGTCTGTGGGATCCTCCAGGAGCCGCTTGGCCGCCCCGTAGAGCTGCTCGACCGCAGCCAGCGCCCGCTCGTCGCGCGCCGTCATCTCCTCGTCGACGACCACGTCGTCGCCGGGCCCGGTGTCACCGCCGTCCGCAGGTGGAACCCGCGCGAGCCCGTCCTCGTCGGGCGTGTCCGACCCCTCGGCGGCCGCCTCGACGGCGAGGACGGTCTGCAGTTCGGCCAGCAGATCGTCGGTCCGGGCCTCGTCGTCGGCCGCCACTATCAGCTCCTCGTCGTCGAAGCGGTGCTCGACGTTGGCCCGGATGAGGGCGACTATCAGCCGCCCGCGGCCGGCGGGCTCCCAGTCACCGAGCCTGTAGCCGACCTCGTCGTCCTCGGCTCCCACCGGGAGCTCGGCCAGCGGTGAGGCGACCAGGCGCTCACGGCAACGGAAACAGCGGCCCCGGCTGGTCACCTCGTAGCCGCAGCCGGCGCAAAACCAAACCTTTTTGCCGCTCACGGCAGCCTCCTCGGGTTCCACGCCACCAGCCAGGGTCCTCGGCATCGTAGACGCGGAGGGGAAAGGGCCGCCCCGGGCGCCGCCGCCGCGCCGCGGTGCCCGACGGTTAGTAGGTGAGCAAACGAGTCCGGCCGTGATCTTGGAACGACCTCAACGACTAGGGACAGTCAGCTCGCCAGGCGTTTGGGCAGCACCGGCGCGTCGCGCCCCGTCCCCGCTCGCGCCGGGGCAGCGGTCTCGTGGTAGTCCTCCTCGACGTTGACCGACCACACGTCGTGCGGCCCCCCACCGAGGATGTTGTCGACGGTGAGCATGGCCGTGTACATGGAATGGTCCTGGTTGTTGTAGCGGTGCATTCCGTTGCGGCCGACGGGGTACACGTTCGAGCAGTGGTGGGCGAGCCACGCCTTTATGGTCTCGACGTTGGCCTGGTAATCGCAGTCGTAATAGGGATAGGCCTTGGGCATGCGGACCACGTAGCCCGCCTCCACCGCTGCGGGATCGACCAGGCCCAGTCGGGCCAATTCGTCCTTGGCCTGGTCGACCAACGCCTCGTCGGGTGACTCCCACGCCTCGTCACCCTCCAGCACGGTGTACTCCAGTCCGAGGACGTTGCGGCCGTGCTTGACCAGGTGGGGAGACCACGAGCCGAAGTTTTGAATCCGCATCGTGCGCACGGTGGTGTCGTGGATGTAGATCCAGTTGTCGTCGAAGGACACGGCGCCGGCTGGGACCACCAAGGCGACGCTCATGAAGTCCCGGTAGCTCAGGTCGCCGGCTGCGGCCAGGACGTCGGGCGGCGCCGGGGGATCCATCGCCTTCACCAGCGCCGACAGTGGCATGGACGAGATCACCGCGGTGGCGTCGTGGGTCGTCTCCGCCCCGTCGCACGACGAGACCACGTGTGTGGCACGGCCGCCCTCGTGGGCGATCCTGGTCACCTTTGTGCCCAGGTGGACCTTGGTACCGGCCGCCTCCACCAACTCCGCGCAGCGCTCCCACATCATGCCGGGGCCCAGCTTGGGATATTGGAACTCCTCTATCAGCGAGGTGATCTCTTTCTGGTTCCGTTTCGGCGTCAAGGAGTTGACCACCGCGGACAGCAGCGAGAGGTTTTTCACCCGCTGCGCGGCCCAGTCCGCGGGCATCTCGCTCGGCGGGTGCCCCCATACCTTCTCGGTGTAGGTCTTGAAGAAGTGCCTGTACAGCCGCCATCCGAAACGGGCCGCCAGCCACCCCTCGTACATGTCCTGATTCTTCGGTGGATTGATACGGGCCCACACATACGACAGCACGCAGCGCGTCGCCTCGACGACCCCGAGGTTGGTCAGCGCGTTGACGGGTTTCAGCGGATAGTCGTAGTATTTTCCCTGATAGAAGATCCGGCTCTTTCGTGGCCGTAGCATGAAGTCCTCGTCGGGCAGGACGTCGTGCCAGAACTGCTCGACCGGCTTCACCTTGGTGAAGAACCGATGGCCACCGATGTCAAAACGCCAGCCGTCGCGCTCCACCGTCCGCGAGATTCCGCCCACCACGGTGTCGGCCTCGAGCACCGTCGCCCGCCGCCCCGCCTTGACCAACTGGTACGCGGCCGTCAGCCCGGCGGGGCCGGCGCCTATCACCACCACGTCGCCCGCAACGCTGTCGGCGAACTCGTTCAAACCGTCACTCTCCTGAATCGGCTGCGGTTCGCCAATCAACTGGGGAACCGCACCAGGTTCTCATATTCGAGGTATTTGCCGTTGTTTTGGGTGACTACCGTCTCGCCGGTCGGCCGCAGCAGGTTGAGCCAGCTGTCGAGATACCCGCAGTCGCCGCCGAGGCCGGGATAGCCGTTGCGGTAGACCAGCCAGAGCGTGTGGCCGGAGCTGAGCCGGGACAGCATCTCCTGGGCGAAGCTCCCCACGTCGGTGTGGTCGATCACCTGGCGGTAGTCGACCCAGTCGACGAGCACCGGGCCGACGGCGCGGGGGAAGGTCAGCTGGGTGACGTCGGGGACGGTGAGCAGGCGGTCCACGGCCGGCGCCAGCTGATCTGGACAGTAGACGACCTCGTCGCCCGACTGCGCCTGGACGTTGAGGACCGCCGCCACCTGCGCGGCTTGCGTCCGCTGCTCGCCGTTGTTGCTCAGGCCGGTCAGCACGCCTGCCACGCAAGCCATCCCGAGCAGCCCCGACACGATCCGGCGGTCGGCGAAGACGGTGAGGCCGAGGGCGGCGAGGAGGACGAAGAGGGGGAACACCACCGCCGTGTAGCGGGCCACGAACGCGGCGTTGGCGATCGCTCCCCCCACCACGGCTGCTGCGAGCGTGCCGGCCAGCACCACCGCCACGGGTCGGGCCTCGACCCGGGTGCGAAGGTCGAGCACGATCCGGTAGCGCGCAGGAGCGCCGGCCGCCGACAGGGAGCCGGGGGACCCGACGCGGTGCACCGGCATCCCGAACAGCCCGAAGATGACGAGCGCGAACAGCCAGAACATGAGCAGCTGGCCCCACGGGCCTGTCCCCGCGAACTGTGAGAATATCGCCAGCACGTCGGCGGGGCCGGCGGCGCCCGTCCACGGGGTGCCCGTGTGCAGGGTCTGCCAGACGAACAGGGGCGCAGCCGGTAGCCAGCACACCGTCCCGATGACCATGGCGCCGAACGCGGCACGCACCGCCCGAGCCGTTACCTCTGTCTCGGTGCCGGGGCGGTGGGTCGAACGCCAGATGCGGTACAGCAGCCACAGACCGGCGCTACCCACCAGGTACAGACCCCAGTAGTGGGTGTAGAGGATGGCCGCCGTGACCGCCCCGAGCGCCACCGCCCTCGGCCGAGTCGGCTGCTCGAGCACCCGGGCCATGGCCAAGAAGCCGAGGACCGACAGCAGGACCATCAGCGAGTACATCCGGGTCTCGGTGGCGTAGTAGATGGCGAAGGGCGAGCTGGCGGCGAGAAGCAGGGTGGCCCATGCCGTGCGCCGGCCTCCGAGGCGCATGCCGGCGGCCCAGAAGAACGGCAGGGCCGCCACGGACAACAGCCCCGACAGCGTCCTCACGGCCACGTCACCTTCTCCGAACGGCAGCATCCAGAAATGGAGGAGGAAGTAGTACAGCGGGGGGGACCCGTCATGGGCCAACGCGTGGATGATGCCCGTGAGCGACAGCCGGGAGACGTTGACGCTTATCGTCTCGTCCAGCCACAGGGCACTCGGCGAGTAGAAGCGCGCGACCACCCCGGCTACCACGACGACCACCCCGAGGACCCGCCCGGCGCGTACGAGGGGCGCCTCCTCCACGCTGAAGAAGCGCCTCGCCTGCAACACCGTCGTTGAGCGCGCTTCGGCGATCGATGTCACGATCTGACAAACTACCCGTAGCGGCGCCCCTGGCGGCACGCAGGCGGCCAGCACGAAGCGGGCCGAGCGCAAGCCTGGGTGCGGCGGGTATCGTCGGACGCCATGAGCGAGCCCGAAGCTTCGCAGGCCCCGGACCGAAATCTAGCCCTCGAACTGGTACGGGTGACCGAAGCGGCCGCCATGGCTGCCGCCCGGTGGATGGGCAGGGGCGACAAGGAGGGCGCCGACGGCGCCGCCGTCGACGCCATGCGCGTCATCCTCGAGAGCGTTCCCATGGACGGAGTGGTGGTGATCGGGGAGGGGGAGAAGGACGAGGCCCCGATGCTCTACAACGGCGAGCGCATCGGCGACGGCACGCCACCGCAGGCCGACATCGCCGTCGACCCGATCGACGGCACCACGCTTTGCTCCCTCGGACGCACGGGCGCACTGTCGGTGATCGCGGTGAGCGAGCGCGGGAGCATGTTCAACCCGGGTCCCTCGTTCTACATGGAGAAGATCGCGGTGGGCCCCGACGCTGCCGGTGCCATAGACCTGAAACGCTCGACCGCCGACAACGTGCTGGCGGTGGCGGAGGCGCAGGGCCGCTCGGTCCGGGACGTGACCGCGGTGATCCTCGACAGGCCGCGCCACACCGACCTCATCGCCGAGGTCCGCTCCACCGGTGCTCGGATCCATCTCATCCCCGACGGCGACGTGGCCGGCGCCATCTCCACGGCGTGGACCGAATCCGGCGCCGACATCCTCATCGGTATCGGGGGGACCCCCGAAGGCGTGATCGCCGCCGCCGCCCTCAAGTGCATGGGGGGGGAGCTGCTCGGGCGCCTGTGGTTCCGCGACGACGCCGAGCGTCAGGCCGCCATCGACGCCGGCTTCGACCTGGACCGCATCTTGACGACCGATGACCTGGTGCAGGGGGACAACTGCTTCTTCGCAGCCACGGGGATCACCGACGGCGAGCTGCTCCGGGGGGTGCACTACGACCACACCGGCGCCACCACCCAGTCGCTGGTCATGCGCTCCAAGTCGGGCACGGTGCGCCGCATCGACTCCCATCACCGGCTGCAGAAGCTGGCCCGGTACTCGGCGGTGTCGTTCGCCTAGGTGACGCGGGCGCGGGCACTGCGGGCGCGGTAGAAGCCGGCCGGGCCGACCGCCGCCAGCCGGGCGCATCGCCACCCCGCCCTGTCAACGGCCGCTTCCACCGCCGCCAGCAGGTGACCGCCGACGCCCTGGCGGCGGGTCGCGGGCTGCACCGCCACCGCCACGTGGCCTCCGGAGTCGTCCATCCAGGCGACGGCCAGCCCCACCAGGTGACCCTCGCGGCGCCCGCTCACCACGACCGTCGCCCGTCGCCCGCCGGCCCCGCAGCCCGGCGGAGCACCGGTCGTGCGCTCCTCGGCCGCAGGCGGGTGGTCGAGGTCCTCGAGCAGGGCCATCCCCTCGGGATCCACCAGGCGTCCCGCCGTCAGCTCGAGCGCCAGCCCCCCGGTACCCACCACAGCCGGCGGTCCCACTGCCGCGTCGGCCAGGGGCATCCAGCGCCGGTCGGCCTCGTCGAGTGCGAGCAGCACCACCCGGTCCAAGCTGGTCACCGCCGCGTAGCGGTCGAGGGCGGCCACAGCGGCGGTGATCCGGTCGGCGGACGCATCCCGGGCGACGGTCACGTGGGGCACCCACGGCCGGCTCAGCTTACGCTCGAACGGGGGCCTGAAGGCGGCGTCGCGGACGGAGCTGAGGTGGTCCAGGTCGCCGCCGACCCTGAGGTACAGGACCGGGTTGGCAGGCGCGAAGGTCGTCACCGGACCGAGGGAGACCTCGAGCGGCCCCCGGACCGCTGCCGCCGCGGCCCGCAACGTCGCCAGCGCGGCGGGAACCAGCGGCGCGGCCATGTTGACCGGCGGTACCAAGGTGATGTGCGGAGGGATCCGCACCCTGCCGGCGCCACCCGGCGGCCGGCCCGCGGCGTCACCGAGCGCCCGGCGCAGACCGTCTATCTCGTCACTGACAGGGCTGTCTATCAGCAGAGCGACGCACAGCCGGAGCCTTTGGCGGCCGGCCGGACGGTCAGGTTCAGCCACCAGACGCCACCTCCTCGGCGGCCGAGCCGCTCGAATGGCTCAGCCAGCCACCTCGATGCGGACCTCCGCTCGGCGCAAGGCAGCAGCAGCCTCCGCGTCTTCGTCCGCTCCGGCCGAGGTGACCCGGTCCTCGGCCTCGGACTGGGCGCGCCGAGCGCGCTCGACATCGATCTCGTCGGCCAGCTCGGCCACGTTGGCGAGCATGATGACCCGGTTGTCGCGGACTTCGACGAAGCCGCCGTGCACAGCCGCGCGCAGCTCGTCGCCCGACTCCTGCACCACCCTCACCAGGCAAGGCTCGAGGGTGCCCAGGTACGGCATGTGGTCGGCGAGGAAGGCGATCTCGCCTCCTTCGGTGCGGCAGACCACCATCTCCGCTTCGCCCGAGTAAAGGGTCCGTGACGGTGCCACCAGCTCCACCTGCGTAGCGGCCATCGCCCGACTCAGCCCTCCTTCCGGATCTTGTCGGCCTTCTCGCGGGCGCTCTCGATGCCTCCGACGTTGAAGAACGCCTGCTCGGGAAGGTCGTCGACCTCGCCGTTGACGAGTGCCTCGAAGGACTCGACCGTCTCGGAAACAGGGACGAATATCCCCTTGAGACCGGTGAACACCTCACCGACGAAGAACGGCTGGGAGAAGAAGCGCTGGATCCGCCTGGCCCGGTTGACGCTGATGCGATCCTCTTCGGACAGCTCGTCCATCCCCAGGATGTTGATGATGTCCTGCAACTCTTTGTAGCGCTGGAGCACCTCTTGGACCCGGCGAGCCACGGTGTAGTGGCGCTCGCCTACCACCTCGGGGGTGAGGACGTTCGACGTGGACGCCAACGGATCGACAGCCGGGTAGATGCCCTGGGCGGTGATCTCGCGGGAGAGCTGGGTGGTGGCGTCGAGGTGGGTGAAGGTGGTGAAAGGCGCCGGGTCGGTGTAGTCGTCGGCCGGCACGTAAACGGCCTGAACCGAGGTGATGGAGTGTCCCCTCGTGGATGTGATCCGCTCCTGAAGCTCGCCCATCTCGTCGGCCAGGGTGGGCTGGTAGCCCACCGCCGAAGGCATGCGCCCCAGGAGGGTGGAGACCTCCGAGCCCGCCTGGACGAAACGGAAGATGTTGTCGACGAAGAGCAACACGTCCTGGTCCTTCACGTCCCGGAAGTACTCGGCCATGGTCAGAGCGGACAGGGCGACGCGAAGGCGGACGCCGGGGGGCTCGTCCATCTGGCCGTAGACCAGCGCCGCCTTCTCGAGCACGCCTGACTCCTGCATCTCCAACCACAAGTCGGTCCCTTCCCGGGTGCGCTCGCCCACACCGGCGAAGACCGACACCCCGCCGAACTGCTGGGCCACCCGGTTGATCATCTCGAGGATGAGGACCGTCTTGCCTACGCCGGCGCCGCCGAAGAGTCCGATCTTGCCACCCTGCACGTAGGGCTCGAGCAGGTCGATGACCTTGATCCCGGTCTCGAACATCTCGGTTTGGGGCTCGAGCGCGTCGAAGTCGGGCGATGGCCGGTGGATCTCCCAGCGGTCGTCCGGCTCGTCCATCGTGGTGTTGTCCACCAGATCGCCGGTCACGTTGAACACGTGGCCGAGCACTGCATCGCCGACAGGCACGGTGATGCCGTGCCCGGTGTTGCGTACCGGCGTACCCCGACGCAGTCCGTCGGGGGGTTTCAGGCAGATGCAGCGGACGCGGCCCTCCCCGATCTGGAGGGCGACCTCGGCGATCAGCTTGGTGGTCTCGCCTTCGAGCTCGATGTCCATCTCGACAGCGGTGTTGATCTCCGGCAGGGCGCCCGGGGCGAACTCGACGTCCACGACCGGACCGGCGATGGCGATGACGCGCCCGTCCTGGGTCGGCGTGCCCTCCGTTGTGCTCGACTCTGCGACGGTGGTGGTCATGGATTCTCCTGGAATGGTGGGAAGTGGTCGCTCAGTGCTCGAGGGCCGCTCATGCCGACTCGGCGTCGGGCGGCACGTAGATCTCGTTGAAGGTCCCGCCGCCGTCGGATGACTGGCGCAGGGCTTCGGCGCCGCCGACGATCTCCATGATCTCGGAGGTGATGGTGTCCTGGCGGGCCCTGTTCATGACCCGGCTGAGGGTCTTGGTGAGTTCGTCGGCGTTGTCGGTGGCCGCCTTCATGGCGCGCTGGCGTGCCGCGTGCTCGGACGCAGCCGCCTCCAATAGGGCGGCGAAGACCTCTGCCTCGAGCCAGCGCGGCAGCAGTTGGTCCAGGATCTCGCGGGGGTCGGGCTCGTACTCGTAGGCCACCCGGTGGTGATCGTCCTCGCCGCCTCGCGCCCCCTCCTCGGCCCGATCCTCGAGGGGAACCAGCTGGCGGGTGGTCACCGTCTGGGTGCCCATCGACACGAAGCGGGTGTATACGAGGTCGACCTGGTCGACCTCACCGGCCGTGAAGGCCTCCATGACCGCGGCGACCACCCGGCGGGCGTCGTCGAAGCCGGGACGGTCCGACACGCCGGTGACCGACTCGGCGACCGGCTGGTTGCGGAAACGAAAATAACTTTCGGCCTTGCGGCCCGTGGTCACCAACATGACCTCGGCTCCCCGCCCCCGGTGCTCGGCTGCCCGCCGCTCAGCGGCGCGCAGCACCGAGGTGTTGTACGCCCCGGCCAGTCCCCGGTCCCCGGTGATCACGACGAGCGCGGCGCGGGCGGTGGAGTCTGGCCGGCGGAACATGGGGTGGGTGGATGCGTCGGGAGTGTCGGCCAGATCGGCGACCACCTCCGCCATCTTCTCCACGTACGGGCGCGCCGCGGTGATCGCCTGGCGGGCGCGCACGATGCGTGAGGCGGCGATGAGCTCCATCGCCCGGGTGATCTTCTTGGTCGACTGGACGCTGCGGATGCGCCGCCGTAGCACCCGCTCCTGGCCACCTGCCATCCCTCTGCGGCCCGGCCCTAGGAGGCGCCGGAGTCGCCGGCGCCCTTCTCCCCGGAGCCGGCGTCGTCGCCGGTACCCCCCTCAGAGTTCTCGCTCGTGGCGAAGTTCTTCTTGAAGGCCTCGATGGCCGCATCGAGGTCCTCGGTGGCGGGAAGCTGTTTGGTGTCGCGGATGTGGTCGATCACAGCGCCGTGGTTGCTCTTTACGAACTGGATCAACTCGGTCTCGAAGCGGCGGACGTCGTTGACGGGGATGTCGTCGACGAAGCCCTTGGTCCCGGCGTAGATGGCCAACACCTGCTCCTCCACCGCCATCGGGGCATTCTGGGGTTGCTTGAGCAGTTCGGTGAGGCGGTAACCCCTGTCGAGCTGTGCCTGCGAGGACTTTTCGAGCTCGGAGCCGAACGTGGCGAACGCCTCCAGCTCGCGGAACTGGGCCAGGTCGATCTTGAGCGTGCCCGCGACGGCCTTCATCGCCTTGATCTGGGCGGCACCCCCGACCCGCGAGACCGAGTTGCCCACGTTGATGGCGGGGCGCACGCCGGAGTAGAACAGGTCAGACTCCAAGTACACCTGACCGTCGGTGATGGAGATCACGTTGGTAGGGATGTACGCGGAGATGTCGCCCGCCTTGGTCTCGATGATCGGCAGGGCGGTCAGGGAGCCCCCACCGCGCTCCTCGGAGAGCTTGGCGGCGCGCTCCAGGAGGCGGCTGTGGAGGTAGAACACGTCGCCGGGATAGGCCTCGCGCCCGGGGGGGCGCCGCAGCAGGAGGGAGAGCTGGCGGTAGGCCTCGGCCTGCTTGGACAGGTCGTCGTAGACGATGAGGGCGGCGTCGCCGTTGTCCATCCAGTGCTGGCCCATGGCGCAGCCGGCGTAGGGGGCGAGGTACTTGAATGGTGCCGCCTCGGACGCGGGGGCGTTGACCACCACCGTGTACTCCAAGGCGTTGTACTCGCGCAGGGTGTCGAAGGTCTGCGCCACGGTCGAACCCTTCTGGCCGATGGCGACGTAGATGCATTTCACCCCCTGGCCCCGCTGGTTGAGGATGGTGTCGATGGCGACGGTCGTCTTGCCTGTCTTGCGGTCCCCGATGAGAAGCTCGCGCTGACCTCGACCGATCGGGGTCATGGCGTCGATGGCCTTGATGCCGGTCTGCAACGGCTCGCTGACCGGCTGGCGGGCGATGATCCCGGGGGCCTGGACCTCGAGGCGGCGCCGCTCGCTGGACGAGATGGCGCCCTGGCCGTCGATGGGCTCGCCCAGGGCGTTGACCACGCGGCCTAGCAAGCCGTCGCCGACGGGCACCGACAGGATGCGGCCCGTGCCCTTGACGATCTGGCCCTCCTCCAGGTGGGAGATGTCACCGAGGATGACGGCGCCGATCGAGTCCTCGTCCAGGTTGAGGGCGAGGCCGACGACTCCACCCTCGAACTCCAACAACTCGTTGACCGCGGCGTTGGCCAGGCCCGTCACCCTGGCGATGCCGTCGCCGACTTCGCTCACCCGTCCCACCTGCTCGGTGGACACTCCCGGTTCGAAGTCGACGACGTTGCGGCGAAGGGCTTCTGCGATCTCGTTGGCGTTGATTGTCAACTCTGCCATCAGGCAGGCTCTCCTTTTTCCCCGCTCACGGGGCCGGTCGGGTGTCGTCGATGATGGTGGGTTCGGCGGCCACGAGGCGTTCCTTCAAAAGATCGAGACGGTGGCGGGCGCTGCCGTCCACCACCGTGTCGCCGATGGTGGCGACGAACCCACCAAGGACGCTGCGGTCGACCGCGACGCGGACGTCGACGTCGCGCCCGGTCAGCCTCTTCAGGGCCTCCCCCAGCCTACGGCGCTGGCCGTCGTCCATGTCCACCGCGGCGCGGACCTCGGCCACCCTCCGATTGCTCTCCTCGGCCACCCGTTCGACGAGCTCGCCGAGAAGCGAGGTGTAGTCGCGGGGGCGCCCCACCTGGGTGGCGTAGGCGGCCATGCCTGTCGTGGCCGCGCTGGCCTTGCCGGACAGCAGGTCCACCACGAGGCCCCGGCGAACGGCGGCAGGCAGGTCCCCGTCACCAAGGGCGGTGCGCAACCCGTCGGAGCCGTCCACCACCCTCGAGAACCGGAACATCTCGTCCTCCACCTCGCCAAGGTCGCCGGAGTCGGCTACCGCCTCGAGCACGGCGCTGGCGTAGCCGTTGAGCCGCTCGGCGGCCGCGTGGCGGCCGAGCGGGGTCCCCCCGACGGCTACCAGGTTGTCTCGGGCCGCCGCCACCCGTGCCGCCAACCAGGACAGGTCGTCGGCGAACTCGGTTGCACGATCGGTCTCGGCGGCGAAGGCGACGAGGCGCAGGGCATCGGCGTCGATGCGAGATTTCAACAGGTCGGTCACCACGGCGCGCCGGACGTGGGCGGGGAGGCCAGGGTCGACCAGCACCGAACGCAGGTCGTCGGAGCTGTCGAGTAGCCCCTGGACCGCAGTCAGGTCGGACGCGACGGCGGGGAGCGACCCGGCCTCGGCCGCCCGCTCGACGACGGCATCGGCGTAGCCGGCAATGCTTTCGCGCACCTAGGGCTCCACTACTGGTTCACCTCGACCGAGCCTTGGGATTCGATGTCCGCGATGGTGCGATCGATGAGCTGGCGGTGGGCCTGGTCGTCGAGCCCTTCGCCGATGACCTTCTCCACCACGGAAATGACCATGTCCGCGACCTGGGCGCGCAGCTCCTCGGCCGCTCGCCTGGCAGAGGCGGCGATGTCGGTCGACGCCCGCGACATGATGCGCTCGTACTCCTCCTCACCGCGCTGGCGCAGATCGGCGCGCAGCCGGTCGCCGAGCCTGTTGGCCTCGTCGACCATGGCCCGCGCCTCGTTGCGCGCCCGGTTGATTGTCTCGCGGTACTCGGCCTCCGCTGCCTGGGAGCGCTTCTTGGCTTCTTCGGCGTCGACGAGAGCCTGGCGGATGGCCTTCTGCCGCTCCTCCATGCGCTCGTTGAGCGGCGGTAGGACGTACCTCTTCAGGACTCCGAGCACGATGAGGAACGCGACCAGCTCGACGACGAAGGTGGCGTTGGGGACAAGGAAGTTGGTGGTGGCGACTAACACGGAACTGCGGCTACCCCTTTCCTGTGGCCAGCACGAAAACGAACAGCGCGGTGAACGCCAGGTTGATGAAGTACATGCCCTCGACCAGGCCGATGATCAAGAACATGGTGGTGTACAACCGGCCCTGCACCTCAGGTTGGCGGGCGATGCCCGCGATGGTCTGGCTACCGGCCAAGCCGTCGCCGACGGCAGCGCCGATGGCGCCACCGCCCAAGGCCAAGCCGCCTCCGGCGAAGGCGCCGGCCAGCTCGATGGCCTTCTCGATGGATGCTGATGCTGGCATTTGCGGGTGTTCTCCTGTCTATGGGCTACTTCGTCGTCAAAGCCGGAATGATCATGATCGACGCCGTCTCAGTGGGCCTCCTGGGTGGAGAACTGGTAGTAGAGCACGGTGAGCAGGGCAAAAATGAACGCCTGGATCAGACCGATGAACATGTCGAACAGCTTCCACACGACCGTGAAGATGATGCTGGCCGGGAAAAAGAGGATCGGGAAGCTGAGCAGCAGCGCGATCATGATGCCGCCGGCAAAAATGTTGCCGAAGAGCCGCAGGGCGAGCGTCAACGGCCTGACTGCCTGCTCGATGAAGTGCAGCGGGCTGAAGAAGTCCTTCAGGTGCCGTCCGAGTCCTTTTCGCTTGATACCGGCGGCGTTGGTCACGACGAACACCAAAACGCCGAGGGCGTAGCACAGGTTGACGTCTGCGCTCGGGGACGGCAAGAAGTCGGTGTTGTGGAAGAGACCGGGAAGTATCTCCACCCAGTCGGCGACCCACACAAGCATGAAGATGGCCACCCCGAGGGGTACCACGTGGCGGTACTCGGGCCCGAGGCTGTCCTCTACCAGGTCACCGACGCTCCCGACGACGGTCTCCCACGTCAGCTGGAGCCGTCCGGGTACCCCTGAGGTGAGCTGGCGCCGGACCGCGAATCCGAGAGCGAGCACCACGGCGCCCGCGAGCACGGTGGTCCAGATGGTGTCGAGGTTGAACCCGCCGCCCTGGACGTGAACACCGACCGGGATGTTGATGGCGAGGACGCCGGCTTCAAACATCGCTCGCGCCGGCCTGCTTGCGTTGGTAGGCCAGCAGAGCCACGACTGCGTTGAGGAGCAGGAGCGCCTGGAAAGCGACGAGGCCGCCTATCACCCCCCACCCCATGGGACGCACGAACACGAGCAACACCACGGCCACCGCGGTGGCTGCGCCCAGGCGCACGAGGGTGGCGCCGGCGAACGGCTTGCGTTCCACCGTGCCCTCGGCGGTCGTGTAACGCAGCGCCGACGCCTGGAAAAGCCGGTGGTTGCCCACCGCCAGCAGCAGACCGACGACGACACCGGGTGCCACCAGCGGATAGCCGAGCCCGATGGCTGCGGCTATGGCCACCACGGCGACGACTACACACGAGCGCAGAGTCCGGCGCACGACGGCGTCGATCTGGGTGAGGGGGAAGTCAGTCAGCATGCCGGAAGGCGATCCTGGCTCAAGCGGGGGGCGAGGCGGTCAACCCCACCTCTTGAGCTCGGCCCGGGTCACGAACACCCCGACTAGCACTCCGAGGATGAGCCCGATCATGATGAACAGCGGCGAGGTGCCCAACGCCGAGTCGACTCCCCACCCGACCGCCATGGCGCCTACCAGGCAGATAGCGTTCATCAGGCCCAAGCCGGCGAAGGCCATGATGTTGGGGCCGGGCTTGTCCACGCTGGTCACCCACGCGTCTCATAGGCTTTGGCACCACCGGCGAATCTACGCACGGGTGGTGCGGGGTGCAAATTTTCACACGACGCGATCAGTGGCCCGACGGCCGGCGGTATTGCCACCACCGTCACCGTCGCCACTGCCGTCACCGTCGCCACTGCCGTCACCATTGCCGTTGGCGCTGCCACCCCGGCCTATGCTGCCGGCGAACTGGCGACCCCTCGGGGCGAACAGCGTGTACAGGGCAACCCCGAGCGCGGCAATGCCGATCGGTACGAGGATGGTGTTGCGCCCGGTGAGGGAGGGATAGAGCACAAGGGCCGACAGCAGGGCGGTCCACACCCACAAGATCACCACTGAGCGGGTGTGGCCGTGGCCGAGACGCATGAGGCGGTGGTGCAGGTGGTTCTTGTCCGCCCTGGCCGGGTTGGCCCGCCGCCCGGCCCGGCGCACGATGGCGAAGGCGGTGTCGAGCATCGGTATGCCGAGGATCACGAACGGGATGAAGATCGGGGCGAAGAAGAAGTACGTCTTACCCGAGAAGGTGTTGTTGGTCTGCCCCACGACCGAGACGGTGGACGCGGCCATGAGCAGGCCGAGCAGCATGGCGCCCGCATCGCCCATGAATATCCGCGCCCGGTGAGGGAAGTTGTGCGGCAGGAACCCGACACACAGCCCGAGAACCACGATGGCCAGCAGGGGGCCGAAGGGCGCCGGCGCATCGCTGACGTTCCCGTTGGCCACCAACTCGTGGGAGTACAGGAAGAAGGTGAGCGCGGCTATGCCGACGATGCCCGCGGCCAGGCCGTCGAGGCCGTCGATGAGGTTGACGGCATTGGCCATCCCCACCACCCACACCACGGTGAGCAGAGGTGCCATCGCCGACGACAGTGACAGCGTCGTTCCCACCAGGGGCACGCGGAAGAACAACATGGTGAGACCGCCGAGGTAAAGGACGGTGCCGGCGAGCACCTGCCCGGAAAGCTTCGCGGGCGGTGACATCTCCCTCAGGTCGTCGGCCATCCCCACCGCGAAGATCACCGCCGCCCCGACCACCAGGCCGAGCGGCTCGGAGTCGGCGCGGAACACCCCCCGGAAGGCCTGCAACTGCGAAGCGACGGCCATGGCGGCCAGCAGCCCCACGAACATGGCCGCGCCGCCCACGGTAGGCGTCGGCTCCTCGTGCACCCGGCGATCGTCGGGAAGCACGATGATGGAGAAGCGCACGGCGAGGCGACGCACCACGAAGGTGGTCAACAATGTCACGAGGGCGGCGACCCCGCCGACGATCAGGTAGTCGCTGTACTCGCTTATGCGATCGCCCCCACGGTGGCCAGCAGAGCGCTGCTCACGGATACGGGGTGAACTTGGAGCACAAGGTGGCCACCTCGTCTCGGACACTGTCCAGCTCGCCCTCGTCGCCGGTGGCGCGCAGCACCCGCCCGATGAGGCGGGCGATCTCGGCCATCTCGGGCTCGCGCATGCCGGCGGTGGTCACTGCCGGCGTCCCTATCCGCACCCCGCTCGTCACGAAAGGCGAGCGGGGATCACCCGGGATCTGGTTCTTATTGAGGGTGATGCCCGCCCGGTCGAGGGTCGTCTGGGCGACCTTGCCGGTGAGGTCGGCGTCGAAGGTGCGCAGGTCCACGAGCATGAGGTGGTTGTCGGTGCCGCCCGACACGATACGAAAGCCCTCGGCGGCCAGCCCCTCGGCCAGAGCCGAGGCGTTGGCGACGATCTGGGCGGCGTACTGCTTGAACTCCGGCTGGGAGGCCTCCCAGAACGCCACCGCCTTGGCCGCGATCACGTGCTCGAGGGGACCGCCTTGCAAACCGGGAAAGACCGCCTTGTCGATGGCGCCTGCCAGGTCGCCCCGGGCGAGGATGCACCCGCCGCGCGGCCCCCGCAGCGTCTTGTGGGTGGTGAAGGTGACCACGTCGGCGATCCCCACCGGGTTGGGGTGCATCCCGCCGGCGATGAGCCCAGCCACGTGGGCCGCGTCGAAAACGAACAGCGCCCCCACCGAATCGGCGATACGCCGGATCGGCTCGGGCTCGATGACCCGGGAGTACGCGGTCGCCCCGGCCACGATCATCTTGGGCCTGTGGACCTCGGCCAGATCCGCGAGTTGCCCGAGGTCCATGCGCTCGTCACCGGCGGTCAAGCCGTAGGACACGAAGCGGTATATCTGCCCACTGAAATTGACCGGTGACCCGTGGGTGAGATGGCCGCCCTGGTCCAGGCTGAGCCCGAGGACAGTGTCGCCCGGTTCGAGCAGCGCCATGTACACGGCCATGTTGGCATTGGCCCCCGAGTGGGGCTGGACGTTGGCGTGCTCGGCCCCGAACAAGGCGCACGCCCGCCGTCGAGCCAGGTCCTCGGACTCGTCGACCACACGGTTGCCGCCGTAGTAGCGCTTCCCCGGGTAACCCTCTGAATACTTGTTGGTCAGCACCGAGCCCGTCGCCGCCATGACGGCGCGGGAGGTGAAGTTCTCTGAGGCGATGAGCTGAAGCGTCGTGTTCTGACGCTCCCTCTCCCGCTCGATGATGCCGAACAGCTCGGGGTCGTCGCTCACGTGGGGTCAGTCTATTGCCGGCGACCGGCCGTCGGCGGCAGCCAGCACGTCCGCCCACGTCAACGCCCCCTCCCGCAACAGGCGGGGCTTGTCCCCGGTGGCGTCGACGACGGTCGACGGTGGGTTGTTGCAGACGCCGGCGTCGAGGACCAGCTCCACCAGAGCGCCGAACGCGTCGACCAGGTCGCATGCCGTGGTCAGCGGCGCGTCGCCGTGGCGGTTGGCGCTGGTGGTAGCCACGGGGCCGAGGACCTCGCAGATGGCGAGGGGCACCGGGTGGTCGGGGCAGCGGATCCCCACCGTGGCGTCGTCCTCCCCCAGATCTGCGGCCAGGTCGGGGCGGCGGGGCAACACCAGGGTCAGGGGACCGGGCCAGTAACGCGCCATCAGGCGCCGGGCCACCTCTGGCACCGCCACGGTGAGCTCGGCGGCCTGGGTCTCGTTGGCGACCAGAACCGGCAGTTCGATGTTGCGGGGCCGACCCTTGGCCCGGAACAACCGGTCGGTGGCCCCACTGCGGAACGGGTCAGCGGCCAGCCCGTAGACGGTGTCTGTGGGGACTCCGACGATATCCCCTCCGCTCAGGGCCTCCACCGCGGCGGAGATGGCCGCGGCGGGCGGAGGATCACCGGATGCGGGGACGATGGCCACCCTCGCAACGCTAGTAATTTTCGGCCAGCAGCACCCGGTCACGCCCTGCCAGGTCGTGGTGCACGACCACGTGGCGGAATCCGGCCGTCCGGGCCAGCGCCCGCGCCGTGCCAGCCTGGTGGGGCGCGATCTCGACGACGAGTGCCCCCCCCGGAGCGAGCCATCCCGGTGCACCTTCGATTACCCGCTCGATGGCCTCCAGACCCGTCGGCCCCCCCTCGAGGGCCTGGCGCGGCTCCCAACCGGCTACCACCGCGTCCAGGTTGCCCATTTCCCCTGCCGATATATAGGGGGGATTGCTGACCGCGACGTCGACCGTGCCGGCGAGCTCGGACGGCAGAGCCGACCACCACGAGCCGTGGACCAGGTGCACGCCGGCGGCGGCGCGCCCTGCTGTTCCCGCCAGATTGGCCGTCGCCACCGCCAGCGCCTCCTCCGACACGTCCGTCGCCCAGACGGCGGTCCCGGGCCGTTCGACGGCCACGGAAATGGCGATCGCCCCCGATCCCGTCCCCAGGTCGACCACGGTCGGGCTACCTGGCGCGCGGCGGTCGAGCGCGCCCAGGGCGACGCTCACCACCTGCTCGGTCTCCGGGCGGGGTATCAGCACCCGGCGGTCGACGAACAGGTCGAGGCCCCTGAAGCCCCACCGGCCGAGGACGTACTGCAAGGGCTCACCTGCGGCCCGACGTTCGACCATGGACTCGAAGTAGCGGTCGGCGCGCGTCGTGACCACCTCATCGAGGGCGAATGGCCAATCTGCGACGGCGGACTCCTCCACCAGGCGCCGCGACTCGAGCTCGGACCCGAGCCGGCGTGCGGCCTCGCTGTATTTCCGGCGCCAGGTGACGACGTAGGTTTTCTGCGAAGGCATCAACCGGCGAGCAGGCGGGTCCGCTCATCGGCCATCAGGGCCTCGACGATCTCGTCGAGATCCCCGAGCAGCACCTTGTCCAGCCTGTATATGGTGAGTCCGATCCGGTGGTCGGTAACCCGGTTCTCCTTGTAGTTGTAGGTCCTGATCTTCTCCGAGCGACCTCCGCCGCCGACCTGGCTGCGTCGGGCCTCGCTCAGCTCGGAGGCCTGACGGTCCTGCTCCGCCTTGAGCAGCCGGGCCCGCAGCACCACCATGGCCTTCGCCCGGTTCTGGATCTGGCTCTTCTCGTCCTGCATGGCCACGACGATCCCCGTGGGCAGGTGGGTCACCCGCACCGCCGAGTCGGTCGTGTTGACCGACTGACCACCGGGACCGGTCGAGCGGTAGACGTCCACCTTCAGGTCGCGGTCCTCGATGTGGACGTCGAGTTCCTCCGCCTCGGGCAGGACCGTGACCGTCGCCGAGGACGTGTGGATCCGGCCTTGGGCCTCGGTGACCGGCACCCGCTGCACCCGGTGGGGCCCTCCTTCATGCTTCAGGCGGACCCAGGCATCCTCGCCCTTCAACAAGAACGTCACCTCGTTGAGACCCCCCATGTCCGAAGGGTCGGATGTGATGGTCTCCACGTGCCATCCCCGCCGCTCGGCGTAGCGGGCGTACATGTCGTGGAGGTTCTTGGCGAACAAGTTGGCCTCCTCGCCGCCCTCGGCGCCGCGGATCTCGAGGATGACATTCTTGCCCTCGTTGGGATCCTTGGGCAGCAGCATCACATTCAGCCGTTCCTCGATCTCGGCCATGCGCGCGTTGGCGTGTTCCAACTCGTCTCGAAGCATGTCGCGATCGTCACCCGCGGCGTCCCCGAGCATCTCCTGGGCCGCCTGGCGGTCCCCCGCGGCCTCCTGATATGACCGCCACGCGGCGACTATGGGTTCGAGCTGCTTGTGCCGGCGGGAGACGTCCCGCATCCGGCGCTGATCGCTGAGGACCGCAGAGTCGGCCAGCTGAG
Organism: Acidimicrobiales bacterium; assembly: GCA_035552775.1. Classification (GTDB taxonomy): domain Bacteria; phylum Actinomycetota; class Acidimicrobiia; order Acidimicrobiales; family Palsa-688; genus DASZKW01. Next base: position 95,427 of record DASZKW010000036.1, read on the forward strand.
CGAGCACCGCCTCGTACTCCTCCTCCAGACCACCCAGACGCTCCAACACGGTGAGCCCAGCGTACCGGGACGCCCGTAGCCGTCTTCCCGGAACGCCCGTAGCCGTCTTCCCGGAACGCCAGTCCCTTCCCGGAACGCCAGTCCCTTCCTGGAACGCCAGGTCCCTTCCCGGAACGGTTACAGCCCCTTCTCTTCCCCTTCTCTTCCCCCAACGGTTGGGATGGGATCTGGCGTGCGATACGGGTACACCTCGATCGCCACTTCGCCTATCATATCTTTCCATGATATCTCGATCATGGGCTGAAGTGGCATCCGCTCAGCACGGGACGATCACCGGCCGGCAGCTGAGCGCCGCCGGCGTCGGGCCTTATCGCCGCGCCGTGCTGGTAGAGCGGGGCCTACTGGTGCACTCCGCACGAGACCTTTTCTCCCTCCCCGGCGCTGAGCCGGCCTGGCCGCACCTCCTGTGGCGAGCGCTGCTGCTCGCCGGCGGCCAGGCCGTCGCTTCGCACCGATCCGCAGCCGCCCTGTGGAATCTCGACGGCGTGTCGCCGGGTGCAATAGACGTCATCTCGCTCGACGGCCGGCGCTCCTCCCGCATTGCTACACACCGACCTAGCGGGATCAGCGAAGCCGACGTGGTCCGCCACCGGGGCTTTCCGCTCACCACGGTGGGACGCACCCTCACCGACCTGGGCCAGCTCACCGACGACGACACGTTGGAGCGGTCCATGGAGTGCGGGCTGCGCCGCGGCGACGTCGGAGTCGACGAGTTGCGCGACCGAGCCGCTCGGGCGGGGCGGGGCCAAACAGGCCCTGCGGCATTGCGACGCGTCCTCGACCGCCGACCAGCCGGGGCCGTACCCACGGAAAGCGATGCCGAGACCCTTTTCCTGCAAGTAGCGCGCCGGGCAGGGTTCCCTACACCGGATCGTCAGTACACACTCCTTGTCGGAGGTAAGCGAATACGGCTTGACTTCGCCTGGCCCTCCATCCGGCTCGCCGTCGAGATCGACGGTGCCGCGACCCATGCCAACGCCGATGCCCTCGGACGCGACCTTCGCCGGCAGAACGTGTTGGTACTGGGTTGGCTCGTCCAGCGATTTACCTGGGAGGACGTTGCCCGCTACCCGGCGGACGTGGTCGACGCTCTCGGCAAAGCCTGGGGCTACGCCACCTTGCGGTTGGCTTCCCATTGAGCGGGGCGGGGGGGCGGCCGGCGGGGCGGCGGCCGGCGGGGGGGCGGCCGGCGGGGGGTCGGCCGGCGGGGGGTCGGCCGGCGGGGGGTCGGCCGGCGGGGGGTCGGCCGGCGGGGGGGCGGCCGGCGGCCGGCGGCCGGCGGCCGGCGATTTCTTGCACAAATCGACATCAAATCAACCGGAAGACGTTTACTTGTCGACTTAGGTATGCCCTGGCACATCTAAATGAGCAACAAATACCCGTACCCGCGAAATGGTGTCTAGTTATCCGAAATATCGATGGCGGGAACAGCGAACTCGAGCACCGAACCCACGACGGGAGCGCTGGAACCACCGACAGGAACACCGAAGCGCCCTGCGACAGCGTGGTCGGTGGACCAGAACAACCACCAACCCCCACCGGGTCCAGCAAGGCGCCTCAGGCCAAATGGTGCGCCCAGTTACGCGGCACGGTAACCACCTGCGCCGGCTCGACGAGGTCCTCGGCCAGTTGTCGCGTCACGGGATAGTCGTCACCTTCGGGCACCACCAGGCGCAGGCGCGCCTGGCGTCCGTCGAGTAAGCGGTGGTCGGCGGCGGTTGGGACCAGGTCCAGGTCGACACCTATCGAGAAGACCACGACGATCGCTTCGCCGTCGCTGCCTTCTCCTGCGGCCGCCGCCGGCGCCGGCAGGCGCAGGTCGTCGACCGGGTCGATCGGCGGCCGGCGCTCCAGCCGGCGGGCACCGACGCTCTCGGGGTGGCACAGCACGAGCGACCTCAACCACCGCTCGGGCGCGAGCGTGTTGGCCGGGTGGCGTCGAGCGCCTGGGGCACGCCAACGGCGGACAAGGCCGACGACGTCATCCAGGGCATGGTCGCTGTCCTCCCCCGGTCGCAGCTCGATGCGCGCTTCTCGGTCGTGGCGCCCTACGCCCACCTCGAGGTGAAGGCCGTCGTCGACCCCGATGACGTCCCCGCCCCCGACGTCCCCGCCCCCGACGCCCCCGCCCCCGACGCCCCCGCCCCCGACGCCCCCGCCCCCGACGCCCCCGCCCCCGACGCCATCGCCAGAAGCGCCGACCTCACCACGACCCACGACGCGGGCGACCTCCAGTCCGAGCACCTCCCCGATAACGGCACCATGCTCGACGACAGGATCCACCCCGTGGGCGCTGAGCATGTCGATCACGCGCCGAATCTCCTCCGGTACGGGTGCCGGCGTGGGAAACTCCAACGGGCGGGCACGACCGACGGTATGGCCCTCCACCAGCCAGACGCAGGGCGCGAGACGAAACTGTGTCGCCCTGCGGGCCATGACCCCCGCCGCCCAAGCACCGTCGCGGCTGCCATCGCCACCGCCGCGGCCGCCCATGGCACCGCCGCGATCGGCTCCCCCGCCCCCCGCCCGCCGCCGGCCGGCGGGTTTCCCCCGTTCGACCAGGACGTCCAGTTGCCCGATGCCGTGGCGGAGCGCCCAGGCCATCGCTGCGCCGAAGCCGGCGACGGATCCGTCGTCGACCAGCGCCCAGCCGCGCCCGATACCGGGTTGCCAGAGGGTGGCACCTCCGCGCAGCCGCCCCTCGACCCGGCCGGCGCCCTGGGTATGCGGACCCCACTGGTCGCGCACCAAGGCCCGCAGCTTGGCCTGGCGGAGCCGGGTGTAGCTGTCGTCGGCCAGAGCCTGGCTAGCCAAACCCCGTGAGCCCGGCACCGCCGCTCGGTTGGTTACTTCTTGTTGCGCCGGCCGTAGCGGCGCTCGAAGCGCTCGACGCGGCCGCCCGTGTCCACCAGCTTCTGCTTGCCGGTGTAGAAGGGATGGCACTCGCTGCACAACTCGGTATGAAGCTCGGGCTTGGTCGAGCGGGTCGTGAAGGTGTTGCCGCACGAGCAGGTCACGCGAGCGGTTATGTACTGGGGATGGGTGTCTGTCTTCATCATTTGCTCCTGTTCGGGAAGGAGAACGGCCGCAGCCCACCGGTTGTTCCCCGCCGCGCCACCGGTCCCGAGCGTAGTGCCACCCTCACACGCCGGGCGCCGGCGTCTTGGCGATCTCGGCGAGGAACTCGTCGTTGCTCCTCGTCGACTTGATCTTCTCCATGAGCAACTCGAGTCCCGCGGCCGAGCTTCCCTCGCCGCCGAGGGCGTTGAGGACGCGGCGCAGCTTCCACACCTGCTGGAGCTGGGCACGGTCGAAGAGCAACTCCTCGTGACGGGTCGATGACCCGTTCACTTCGATGGCGGGGTAGACCCGGCGCTCGGCGAGGCGGCGGTCCAGGCGCAACTCCATGTTGCCGGTGCCCTTGAACTCCTCGAAGATCACCTCGTCCATCCGGCTGCCCGTCTCGACCAGAGCCGTGGCCAGGATAGTGAGCGACCCACCCTCCTCGATGTTGCGGGCGGAGCCGAAGAACTTCTTGGGCGGGTACAGAGCACCGGTGTCGATCCCGCCCGACATGATGCGTCCACTGGTCGGCTGCGCCAGGTTGTAGGCGCGTGCCAGGCGGGTGATGCCGTCGAGCACGATGACCACGTCGCGGCCCGCCTCCACCAGCCGTTTGGCGCGCTCGATCGCCAGCTCGGCCACCTGGGTGTGTTCTTCGGAGGGCCGGTCGAAGGTCGAGGCCACGACCTCACCCTTCACCGACCTGCGCATGTCGGTGACCTCCTCGGGGCGCTCGTCGACAAGCAGGACCATCAGGTGGACGTCGGGATTGTTGGCCTCGATGGAGTGGGCGATCTGCTTGAGAACCGTCGTCTTGCCTGCCTTGGGTGGCGACACGATCAACCCGCGCTGGCCCTTGCCGATCGGGGAGATGAGGTCGACTATGCGAGCGGTCATGTTGGCCGGATCCCCTGGGACCTCGAGACGCAGCTTGTGGTCGGGGAACAGAGGCGTCAAGTCCTCGAATCGGGGCCGGTTGCGGGCCTCTTCAGCCGTCAGCCCCCCGATTGTGTCGATGCGCAGCAACGCCGGGTACTTTTCGGTGCTGCCCGCTGGCCGCGCCGTGCCCTCCACGTGGTCGCCTTTTCGGAGGGCGAAGCGCCGGACCTGGCTGATCGACACGTATACGTCGTCGGGACCGGCGAGAAACCCAGCGGTGCGCAAGAAACCGTAACCCTCGTCGCGCAGGTCGAGGAAGCCCTTCACATCGACCGCCTCACCGGAGAGCGTTTGCTCGGGTGCTCCCCCTGGGCCCTGCAGATCCCGCTCTCCCCTCTCGGAGCGGTCACGGCCCCGGCGCCGGCGGTTGCGGCGGTTGCCCGGCTCCCCGTCGAAGCGGGCGGCGCGGTCACCGTTTTGGTCTCGAGGCGTGCCACTTTGGTCCCGGGGTGCCCCGCCCTGATCACGGTCACTACCGTTGCGATCACGGGGCGGCGGAGGGGATGGCCGGAACCCCTGATGAGACCTGTCGTCGCCTTCGTCGTCGGCGCGAGGGGCCGATGTCCGCTCGACAGGATCGCCCTCCACGGGCTGCCTGGGCGCAGAGCCTTGTGGCGACTGGGCGCCGGTGGAGTCCGATCGCGCTCCAGTGGCGGCGCGGGCAGGAGCGGAAGGCGGGGCAGGGGAAGAGGCGGGGGTGCGACCGTCACTATCCACGTCGAGGCCGAGCTGACCGGCGCCCGGCTCTACGTCCAGTTCGGCGCCGGCGCCATCCGGAGCCTCCGCATGTTCAGACGCGGCGGGCCCGGGGTCTGCCCCCGCCACCTTGCGCGCCCGGGTGCGCTTCGGCTTCTCGGTCACCGGATCGGCTGAGGAGTCGACGTCACCCTCCACGCCGGTGGCCCGCAAGATCTGGCCGATCAGGTCCGCCTTCTTGGCACGGGTGGTGGGCTTGGTCCCGAGGGCGTCGGCGATGGCGAACAGCTCCTCTCGCTCCTTGGCCTCCAGGACCGAGCGCTCGAGCTGCAAATCGCTCATTTAGTACCTCATTCGTGCTTATCCGCTCGGGCCGCCGCGAAACGCGGGTGGGCGACTGGACAACAGGGGGGAAAGAGAACCAGCGGCGTGCACCGAACAACGGCTACGCGCTCGGGGCTCGGGGACCAAGTCCCGGGGCCAGACAGCAGCTCGCCCTCTACGGCGACCGTCACCCACTCTAGCGGCGCGCGGGCCGTTTCGCACGCGGGCCCCGCGACCGGCGGGCCCGACGCGCCGGCGGTCCTGGCCGGTCACAGACCGAGCTCGGCTCGCACGGATCTGATGTCAGCGTCGACAGGGGTGGGAACGACTATCTGGCCGATGGCTATGTCGGGGTCCTTCAGGCCGTGACCGGTGAGGACGCAGACCACCGTGGACCCGGGTGGAGCCCCCACCTTGAGCAGGCCGGCCACGGAGGCGGCGGACGCCGGCTCGCAGAACACCGACTCCTGCTCGGCGAGGTAGCGGTACGCGTCGAGGATCTCCGCGTCGGTCACCGCCGCGATACCACCCCCTGACTCGCTGGCCGCCGCAGTGGCGCCATACCAAGACGCGGGCCTGCCGATCCGGATGGCGGTGGCTACCGTCTCTGGGGATTCGATGGGGTGACCGGCAACGATCGGCGCGGCACCAGCGGCCTGGAAGCCGAGCATCCTCGGCAGCCTGGTCACCCGACCGGCGTCCTGGTACTCGCGATAGCCCTTCCAGTAGGCGGTGATGTTGCCGGCGTTGCCCACCGGGATGCAGTGAAGGTCGGGGGCGTCACCCAAGACGTCTACCACCTCGAATGCCCCGGTCTTCTGGCCTTCTATTCGATGCGGGTTGATCGAGTTGACAACCGTCACCGGTGCGTGTTCCCCGAGCGCCCGCACGAGGTCCAAAGCGGCATCGAAGTTCTCCCGGATCTGCAGCACCCGAGCTCCGTGGATGAGGGCTTGGGCCAGCTTGCCGAGCGCTATGTAGCCGTCGGGAATGAGCACCGCGCACGTGAGCCCGGCGCGCGCGGCGTAGGCGGCGGCAGAGGCCGATGTGTTGCCGGTGCTGCCGCAGACAACGGCCTTCGCCCCCTCCTCGACCGCCTTGGAGATGGCCACCGTCATGCCCCGGTCCTTGAACGAGCCGGTAGGGTTCGCGCCTTCGACCTTCAGCCACACCCGTGCCCCGACCCGTTCCGAAAGGCGGGGGGCCCTGAGCAGGGGGGTGGCTCCCTCGAGGAGGGTGACCACCGGGGTGCGGGCGGTGACGGGGAGAAAGTCCCGGTACTCCTCGATGACCCCCCGCCAGCGGAGGGTTGCCTTCCGGTCGCTCGTGCCGGTCGGGTCGCTGGTGCCGGTCGGTTCGCTCCCGTGGTCGCTCCCCAGACCGCTCACGGCCCGATCACCCGGATGAGCCCGCCGATGCGGTGGACCACGTCGAGTTGGCGCAACTCGTGCAGGCACGCCTGCACGTTGCGCTCGAATGAGGGATGGGTCACGAACACGAGGCGCGCGCCGTCGCCGTCGGCGTCGCCCGAGGCCTCCTGCTCCATGGAACGCACCGACACCTGGTGCCGGCCGAGGACGCCGGACACGGCGTGAAGCACGCCGGGGCGATCGGCGACCTGGAGGCTCAGGTAGTACGCCGAGGTGAGGTCGTCGATGGGCCGGAGGATCGCCTGACGGAGGGCGACCGTGCGACCCGCTCCCCCGACGCTCAGATTGTGAGCGGCATCGAGGAGGTCGCCGAGCACGGCACTGGCGGTAGGCATGCCACCTGCGCCGCGCCCCAGGAGCATGAGGTCACCAAGCGCCTCACCCTCGATGAATACCGCGTTGAACGAGTCACGCACCGACGCCAACGGGTGGTTGCCGGGAACCATCGCCGGGTGGACCCTCACGGCGACCGACGTGGTGCCGTCGACTTCGTCGGCGTCGACTATTGCCAGCAGTTTGATGGTGTAGCCGAGCCGGCGGGCGACGGCGATGTCTTCGGGGGTGACGGCGTCGATGCCTTCCCGATAGACGTCGCCTGCCACCACTCGCACGCCGAAGGCGACGTTGGCGAGGATTGCCGCCTTGGCGGCGGCGTCGAACCCTTCGACGTCAGCGGTCGGGTCCCGTTCCGCGTACCCGAGCCCCTGGGCCTCGGCCAGGGCGTCATGGTAGGAAGCTGACGCCTCGGTCATGCGGGTGAGGATGAAGTTGGTGGTGCCGTTGACGATGCCCATGACCCGCCTGATGCGCTCACCCGCCAGCGACTCGCGCAGAGGACGGATGAGCGGGATACCGCCGGCGACCGACGCCTCGAAGAGGAGGTCGACGCCAGCGTTCGCCGCCGCCTCGAACAGCTCGGACCCGCAGTTGGCGAGCAGCTCCTTGTTCGCCGTGACCACAGGCTTGCCCGACTTGAGGGCATCGAGGACGAGGCTGCGGGCCGGTTCTATCCCACCGATCACCTCGACTATGAGGTCGATGTCGGGCTCGGAGACGACGGCGCGCGCGTCGGTCGTGAGAACACCGGCTGGGAGGTCCACCTCGCGTTCGCGAGCCAGGCTGCGCACTGCCACAGCGGCCAGCTCCAACTCGAGGCCGGTGCGGGCGAAAATCCGGCCGGCGTCGGTCGCCAACAGGCGCGCCAAGGCGCTACCGACGTGGCCGCACCCGAGGAGCCCTACGCGAAACGGCGGGCGCGGCATGGACAAGAGGCTAGTAGCCGGTCCCCGGGCGCCCCCCGCGCCGGCCGCCGCTCACCGGCCGCCGCACCCGGCCGGCGATCACCGGTCGAGGACCAGGAGATCTGCGTAGGTCTCCCGCCGCACCACCACCCGCCACCCGCCGTCCCGGGCGAACACGATCGGCGGCCTGGGCACCTTGTTGTAGGTCGAAGCCATCGAGTGGCCGTACGCGCCGGTCACGGGGGTGGCGAGAACGTCGTTGACGGCGAGGTCGGCGGGGAGGTGGGCGTTGCGAACTATCACGTCGCCCGACTCGCAGTGCTTGCCGACCACGTCAGCGACGAGGGGGCGGCCGGCCCCGACATCCCTTGGCAAGAAGGCCTCGTACCCGCTCCCGTAGAGCACCGGGCGCGGGTTGTCGCTCATCCCGCCATCGACGCTCACGTAGGTGCGCAGCCCCGCGATCCGCTTGATGGTGCCCACCGTGTAGCAGGTGACCGCCGCCGCGGCCACTATGGCGCGACCGGGCTCGGCGGTGATGCGCACGGCGGGATCGATACCCGCCGAGCGGCAGGCGGCGCGCAGCGTCGAGGCCCAGTCGCTCATCGACGGGCTCTCCTCCCCGTCGACGTAGGCCACGCCGAGGCCCCCGCCGACGCATAGCTCGTCGAGCCCGAGACCCTCGAAGAACGGTGCCACCACGTCGATGGCCCGGGCGAAGGACCCCAGGGCGAAGACCTGGGAGCCGATGTGGAGGTGGATGCCGACCAGGCGGGCAGGGCTGTCGGGGCGCGACAGCCTGGCGACGGCTTCGGCGGCGGCGCCGGTGGACATACCGAATCCGAACTTCGAGTCGTCCTGGCCGGTCCTGACGAACTCGTGGGTGTGGGCTTCCACGCCGGGAGTGACCCGTAACAGGACGGTGGGCACCACCCCGAGAGCCGGCGCTATGCGCTCGATCCGGTCGATCTCGTCGAAGGAGTCCACCACCACGCGCCCCACGCCGGCGCGCAGGCCGGCTACCAGCTCGGCGTCGGACTTGTTGTTGCCGTGCAGCACCAGCCGCCCCGGTGGCATGCCGCCGGCGAGGGCAACGTGAAGCTCGCCACCGGTCGACACGTCCATCGCCATACCCTCGTCGGCGACCAGCCGGGCCATCTCCCGGCACAAGAAGGCCTTGGATGCGTAGGCGACGCCGTCGCCCCAAGCCTCGCGTGCCTGGCGGCAGCGCCGGCGAAGGTGCTCCTCGTCGTAGACGAAAACCGGGGTCCCCACCTCGGCGCACAGGTCGACCAGGTCGACACCTGCGATGGCCAAGCGGCCGTGGCGTACCTCGGCGCCGTCAGGCAGCAGGGCGGCCGGCAAGGGCGCGCTGCGGTCGAAGCCCACGGCGGTGGGATCGGCTGGCGCCGGGTCGGGCAACACCAGCGGTCAGGCGAGGGGATCGCTACGGCGCGCCACCAGGTCGGCCACCCGGTCGAGCAGGTCAAGGGGGTCGAACGGCTTGGTGACGTACTCGTCGGCCAGGTCCTTGCCGGCGACGATGTCCGACGCCTGGGCCTTCGCCGACAGCAGAACGATGGGAAGGGTCCGGGTGGCGGGATCGGCTCGCAGGCGCCTCGCCACCTCCAGCCCGTCGGTACCAGGCATCATCACGTCCAGGACGACGGCATCGGGATGCTCGTCGCGCGCCCGGCGGACCGCCTGTTCGCCGTCGGTCGCGGTGAGGACCCGGTACCCCTCCATTTCGAAATTCACCTGAAGGAGCTTGACGATCACAGGGTCGTCGTCGACCACCAGAACGGTACCGTCGGTCACCCGCCCATCGTAGGCGCGGGGCGCCCATGGCCTATGCTTCGCCCCGCGCCAACACGCGCCCTCGTAGCTCAGGGGATAGAGCACCGGCCTCCGGAGCCGGGTGCGCAGGTTCGAATCCTGTCGAGGGCACGCCACGCCAGCCACGCCGCGCGACCCGTTCGCTAGTTCTGATGACGCGCACACCACCAGGTGGTGCGCCCGCCCACGACGGCGCGGCTGAGCGGCGTGCCGTCCCGGGGGCAGATACCTCCGGCGTGACGCTCACCGGCCAGGTCGCCGGCGTGGGAGCCGCCCCGCTCGATCAGGTCCGCGAGCGTGGCGTGGAGGTGGTACGCCAGCCGGCGTAACTCGGGCCCGCGCAGGCTGCCCGCGGGGCGCAGGGGCGACAGGCCGGCTCGCCAGAGCACCTCGTCGGCGGCCAGGTTGCCCACGCCCGCGAGGCGCGCCTGGTCCATGAGACGAGCCTTCAGCGGCGCCGCACTCGCCGCCAGGGCACGTCCCAGGGCCGCGGGACCCACGCCGAGGGCGTCGGGGCCCAGGCGGTCCTCGTCGGGATCGAGCTCGACGCCGCCCAGGCGGCGCGAGTCGCGCATCCGCAGGTCGCCGCCGTCGGCGAACGCGACGGTGAAACGGTCGTGGAGCGGGTCCTCGCGCTCCGTGGTGTACATCAACTTGTCGATGTTGACTCGCCCGTCGACCACCAGACGACCGCTCATGCCGAAGCGCAAGCCCAGCACCGCGCCGACGTCGGTGTCGAGGAGGAGTAATTTTCCCCGCCTCCTCGCCGCCACGAACGAGGTCCCCGTGAGAACGGCCGCCGCCGTCGCGCCCGACAGTCCCCGCTTGAGGTACCACAAGTCGTCGGCGCTCACCCCCACCACCCGGCGGTGGAGGGCGTGGTGCTCGGCCAGCCGCCGGTAGGCCTCGACCTCTGCGAGCTCGGGCATGGCCTCTCAGGTGCCGCGCTCGGGCCACCGCCGAGGTGCCAGCTGAGCGCCGGTCAGGGCCCGGGCCCGCACGAACACGGCGTCGAGCATGTCCTCGCTCAGGCGCCCGGTGAAGGTGTTCTGCTGGCTCGGATGGTACGAGCAGACCACGGTGCGCCCCGCCGCCGCCGGCACCTCGACCAGGTGGCCGAAGCGGGGACGGGGCCTCACCCCGACGATGGCGGCCGTCGCTTCGTACGCGAAGGCGCCGAGGGCCACCACCACGCGCACGTCGCGCAGCGCTTCGAGCTCCCTGGCCAGGTACGGCAGGCAGGTGTCGCGCTCCTGTCTCGTCGGCCGGTTGGCCGGCGGGGCGCAGCGCACCGCGGCGGAGACGTACGCGCCCTGCAGGGCCAACCCGTCGCCCGGGTGGCGGCTGGTCGCCTGGTTGGCGAAGCCGGTCCGGTGCAGGGAAGCGAACAGCCAGTCGCCCGAGCGATCCCCGGTGAAGACCCGGCCGGTCCGGTTGCCGCCGTGGGCGGCGGGAGCCAGACCGGCGACGAGCACCGTCGCCTGGGGATCACCGAACCCGGGCACCGGTCTGCCCCAGTACACCTCGTCGCGGTAGGCGGCCCGCCGTTGCCTGGCCACCTGTTCCCGCCACGCCACCAACCGCGGACAGGCGCGGCACCCGGAGATCTCGGTGGCCAGCGCCGCCAACTGCTCGGCACGCCGGTCCGGGCTGCCCCGTGAACGGGTGGCGGAGTCCGGAGGCGACATGGCGTCACCGTAGGTTGCCCTTCTCCTCTAGCTTGACCAGGCAACATGACCGACGCATCACCTCCCCGGCGGCGCCGGGCTACCACCCCCGCCCCGACCCTGGTGCTGCTGGTGCGCCACGGCACCACGCCGACGACCGGCAAGGTGCTGCCGGGGCGGGCACGCGGACTCCATCTCGCCGACTCCGGCCGGGCCCAGGCGGACTCGGTGGCGTCGCGCATCGCGGGGTGGGCGAGCGCCGATCGGTCTGACGATCACGCCGGCGCCAAGCAGTCCGGCGCCAAGCGGTCCGCGGCCAGGCGATCAGGCGACAAAGGGCCTCGGGTCGCTGCCGTGTACGCCTCGCCGCTCGAGCGCGCCCGGGAGACGGCCGCACCAATAGCCAAGGCCCTCGGCCTCGCAGTGACCGTCGAACGGGGCCTGCTCGAATGTGACTTCGGCACGTGGACGGGGGCTGGGCTGCGTGAGCTGGCCAAAGATCCCGCGTGGGTCACCGTGCAGCGCCACCCGAGCGGCTTCCGCTTCCCCGGCGGGGAGTCGTTTCCGGCGATGCAGGCTCGCATCGTCGACGCCATCGGGGCCATATGCGCGCGCCACCGGGGCGAGGCGGTCGTGGCGGTGTCCCACGCCGATCCGATCAAGGCCGCAGTGGCCGACGCCATGGGCACGCCCCTCGACCTGTTCCAGCGCATAGTCATCTCGCCGTGCTCGCTGACCGCCATCAGCTACGCGCCGACGGGCCCGACCGTGCTCGCCGTCAACTCGACGGCATCGCTCACGGAGGTGGGGTTGTCATGAGCGCTTCGTTCGAGCTGCCGGCCGCCGACAGGTTCACCCTGGGCACCACAGGAGAGCCCGGGCAACGCACCTTCTACCTCCAGGCCCGCCTCGGTGACCAGCTGGTCACCTTGAAGCTGGAGAAGCAGCAGGTCGCGGCGCTCGCCCAACTGCTCAACCAGCTGCTCGAGGATCTCCCGACCGCGGGACCGCTGCCCACCGAGCTCGAGCTCGAGGAGCCAGCCCTGCCGGAGTGGGCGATCGGAGCCATCCAGCTCGCCTACGACGCCGGCAGCGACAGGGTGGTGCTGCTGGTCGAGGAGGTCGAGACAGTCGATGAGAACGGCGACCCCCGCCCCGCAGGGGGCATGGCCCGCCTGGCGGTCAGCCGGGAGCAGGCCGCAGCCGCCGCCCTCCGAGGCGCCGACCTGGTCTCGTCCGGCCGGCCCCGATGCTCGCTGTGCGGCTTCCCTGTCGATGCCGACGGTCACTCCTGCCCGCGCACCAACGGGCACGGGCCGCCCAGCTTGTAGGGCCGTGCCCGTACCCGAGGCATCGTCGCCGCACGACGGTCCCCCCGACGCGCTCGAGGTGCTGCGCAGCGGCGAGATCGAGCTCCAGGGGCGGATGCCGTGGAGCAGCAACGCCACGTTCCTCGTCACCGTCGCCCTCGACGGGTGCCAGATGCCCGCCATCTACAAACCCGAGCGCGGCGAGCGGCCCCTTTGGGACTTCCCGGGCGGGCTGTTCCGGCGGGAAGTGGCGGCCTACGAGCTCGCTGTCGCCCTCGGCTGGGAGATGGTGCCCGAGACCGTCTTGCGCACCGACGCGCCGTTCGGCGTCGGATCGGTGCAACGCTTCGTCGACGCCGACTTCGAGCACCACTACTTCACCCTCCTGGAGGACCCCCGCCACCACCGGGCGCTGGCCCGCATGGGCGCTTTCGACGTGCTGGCCAACAATGCCGACCGCAAGGGTGGACACTGCCTCCTCGACGCCGAAGGCCGCATCTGGGGGATCGACCACGGGCTGTGCTTCCATCCCCAGATGAAGCTGCGCACCGTCATCTGGGATTTCGCCGGCACCCCGATCGCCGACGACGTTCTCGCCGACGTGCGCCGCCTCGGGACACGCGGGTTCCCAGATTTGCTGAAGGGACAGCTCACCGCGGTCGAGATCGGCGCCCTCGAGGCGCGGATCTCCGAGCTGCTACGCCGGCGCCGCCTCCCCCACCCCCAGAGCGACCACCCCTACCCCTGGCCGCTGGTGTGAGCGCGGTCCTGCCCTGGTGCCGTTGGCTATTGCGGCGTCGGCTATTGCGGCGTCGGCTATTGCGGCACTGACTAGGAACGGGCCTCGAGCGCCTCGATGAGCTTGGGCAGCACCTTGTGCACGTCACCGACGACCCCGAGATCGGCGATCGACAGGATCGGGGCGTCCTGGTCCTTGTTGATGGCCACTATGTTCTTCGACCCCTTCATGCCGACCATGTGCTGGGTGGCACCGGAGATGCCGACGGCGATGTACACGGTGGGCTTGACGGTCTTGCCCGTCTGGCCGACCTGGTGGGAGTAGGGGACCCAGCCTGCGTCGACGATGGCGCGCGACGCGCCGGCGGCGCCGTGGAGGAGCTTGGCCAGCCGCTCCACCAGGTCGAAGTTCTTCGCCTCGCCGAGGCCCCGGCCCCCCGAAACCACCACCGCGGCCTCGTCGAGCCGGGGACCCTCCTGCTCCTCGACGTGGCGTTGGGTGACGGCCGCCGCGTTGGCGGAGCCGAGCTCGGGCACCTCGAGGCCGGCCGTCTCCGCGCGCCCACCACCCGACGCCTCGGCCGTGAACGACTTGGCCCGCACGACGTAGATCCCTGGGTCGCCGGCGTCCAAGCGGGCCGTGAGCACCTCGTTGCCACCGAAAATGGCGTGCTCGGTGACCAGGCCGCCGGTGTCGGTGATCCCGACGACGTTGGTCAACACCGGCCGATCCAACTTGACCGACAGGCGGGCGGCGATGTCGCGGCCGTCGTAGGTCTGGGGTACGAGGACCGCCTTCGGACCCGAACCCGCCACCACCGCGGCGGCGATGGCCCCGGCCACCGCCGGGCCGGGCAGCAAGGCGCCGATGTCGCCGACGCCGTACAACGTGGTGGCGCCGTAGGAACCGACCTCACCGGCCAAGTCGGTGGGGTCTGCCCACGTGACGGCCTCGACCGTGGTCGCCAGATCCCGGGCCTTGGTCAGCAGCTCCAGGGACAGGGAAGCCACTCCAGCTCCGCCCGGCGCCGGCTCGGCGACCACCCAGATCTTGTCTAAGGGCACTAGATGACCCTCAGCTGCTCGAGGAACGCCACGATTCGCTGGTGGGCGTCACCCTCGTCGACGACAATCTCGCCGCTTTGACGCTCCTCCGCGGGCGTGACCGACAGGACCTGCTGGCGGGCACCGGCAGCACCGACCTCACCCGCCGACAGGCCCAAGTCGGCCACCGTGACCTCGTCCACCGGCTTGTTCTTGGCCGCCATGATGCCCTTGAAGGACGGGTAGCGCGGCTCGACGACGCCGGCGGTTACCGTCACCAGGGCGGGCAACGGGCACTCCACGTCGTCGGACCCGGCTTCGGTCTGGCGGTTCACGCGAACCGTCCCCCCCGACACCTCCACCCTCTTGGCGAAGCTGACCGAGGGCAGTCCCAGCACCTCGGCCACCTGCACCGGCACGGTCCCGGTGTAGCCGTCGGTGGACTCGGTGCCGGCGATCACCAGGTCTGGATCGGCTCGGCGGATCGCCGCCGCCAGCACCTTGGCGGTCGAAAGTGAATCCGAACCGGCGAGGGCGTCGTCGCTTACAAGTATCGCCTTTGCCGCGCCCATGGCCAGCGCCGTGCGCAGCCCGCTCTTCTCGCTGTGAGGTGCCATGGAGACAAGGGTCACGGCACCCTCGCCGGCTGCGTCGACCAACTGGAGAGCCATCTCCACGCCGTAGGAATCGGAGTCGTCGAGGATGAGCTTGCCGTCACGGACCAGGGTTTGGGTGTCGGGCGAGAGCTTCCCCGGTTGGGCCGGGTCGGGGATCTGCTTGACGCAGACGACGACGTTCATGCCGTCGATTGTGACCCACCCCAGCTCCGCGGCACCACTCGGGCGCCATCAGCCGGCGGAGGTGGCTGCCGCCAGGGTGCCACCCCTCTGGTAGCGTGACCCCAACCCGGCCGCATCGGTGCATGTGGCCGCAGCCACGTCCTCCGCGCCACGGGAGGCGACAAAGCAGGAGCGAGAGTACAGGTGGGCGGGCGTACCGACGGCAAGGGAGACTGATCACGTGGCCAGGCAGGACGAGGTGAGACTGGTTGTCCCCGCCATGCCCGAGTTTCTTCGCCTGGCCAGGGTCACCGCGGCCGGGCTGGCGAGCCGCCTGGGCTTCACCTTCGACCAGGTCGAAGACCTCCGCCTGGCCATCGACGAGCTGTGCTACGGGCTCACGGGCACCCACGGGCGCCCCGGGGGCACTGTCGACGTGCGTTACGTGATCGGTGACGACAGCCTCGAAGTGGAAGGTCACGGCCGATTCGACGGAGACCACCGCAACGTCGAGCTGACCGAGCTGTCGCAAGTTATCCTGGCCGCTCTGGTCGACGAGCACGAGCTGACCGACGCATCCGAGGGACCCCGTTTCCGCCTGCTCAAGCGGCGGGCGCAGGCGTGAACGAACGCGAACACGGCGAGCACGACTCGCGGCCGGGGTCGGCCACCGAGTCGCGGGCACCCGAGCCGGGGGCGGCGTGACCTTCGACCCCGACCAGCGGGCCGCGCTGCGGGCCAAGTTCCTCGAGTTCGCCAGCGACCGCGACCCGAAGCTTCGTGACGAGCTGGTCGCCGCCCACATAGGTCTGGCCGAGTACCTCGCCCGCCGCTTCGCCAACCGTGGCGAACCGCTCGACGACCTGATCCAAGTGGCATCGTTGGGCCTGTTGAAGGCCATCGACCGCTTCGATCCCGAACGCGGCGTCGAATTTTCCACATACGCCACCCACACCATCGTCGGTGAGCTGAAGCGGCACTTCCGCGACAAGGGCTGGGCCGTCCGGGCCCCCCGGCGGATGCAGGAGCTGTACCTGCGCCTGGGCAAGGTGGTGGCGGCTCTGGGCCAGGAGCTCGGCCGGTCACCGACGATCGCCGAGTTGGCGGCGGAAGTCCAAGTCACCGAGGAAGAGGTACTGGAGGCCCTCGAAGCCGGGCAGGCCTACCGCTTCACTTCGCTCGACGCCCCCGCCGGCGGTGACAGCGATGGCGAGACACTCGGCGCCCGCATGGGTACCGACGACCCCGATATGGATGGTGCGGAACGGCGGGCGACGCTGTCGCCGCTGCTCTCCCGCCTGCCCCCGCGCGAGCAGCTCATCCTGCACCTCCGCTTCTACGAGGGACTGACGCAGGCCGAGATCGCCGAGCGGCTGGGGATCTCCCAGATGCACGTGTCGCGCCTGTTGGCCAGGAGCGTCGCCCAGCTCCGCGGGGAAGCCGGGATCGGCGCCTGACCCGCTGTCGACGCCTGCCACCGATCCCCCGGTCACGACCGCGGAGCACGGGGCGGCCATGAGACTGCTGCTGATCGTCAACGCCTCCGCCTCGTCGGTCACGGCCCGCGCCCGTGTCGTGATCCAAAAGGCCCTGGCCGCCGACCATGACCTGGCTGTTGCGGAAACCAGCAGGCGCGGCCACGCGTCCCGGCTGGCCCAAGGGGCCGCTGCCGACAATGTCGAGGCGGTACTGGTGCTCGGTGGCGACGGCACCCTCAACGAGGCGGCGAACGGATTGGCCGGCACCTCGACGGCTCTCGGTGTGCTGCCCGGGGGATCGACCAATGTGTTCGCACGCAGCATCGGCATGACCAACGACCCCATCGAGGCGACCGGCGAGCTGCTCGGCGCCCTGGCCCGAGGATCGATTCGCCCGGTGAACCTCGGTTCGGTCAACGGCCGCTACTTCTTGTTCCATGTGGGGATCGGCTTCGACGCAGCCGTGGTCTCCCGCGTCGAGCGGCGCGCCACCCTCAAGCGTTACGCAGGTCACCCGCTGTTCGTGTGGGCGGCGGTGGCCACCTGGTCCCGCCACTACGACCGCCGCCGGCCCCACTTCCGCCTCGAGGTCCCCGGCCGTGAGGCCGTCGAGGACGGCTTCTTTGCCATAGGCCTCAACTGCGACCCCTACACCTTTCTGCGGGACCGCCCCCTGCACGTGGCCCCGGGGACCGGGCTCGACACCGCGCTCGCCCTGGTCACCTTCCGCACCCTCGATCTGGCAATCTTCGTCCCCCTGATCGTGGACGCGTTGTTCGGTGGCCGCAGGCTGGGGCGGCACCGCAGGGTGGACAGGGCCACCCAGGTGACCGAAGCGGTGGTGACCGGCTACGGGCCGGTGCCCTACCAGGTCGACGGCGACTACCTGGGGGAGGCGGAGCGCTTGGACTTGCGCTCCGAGAGTGCCGTCCTGCGCTTGGTGGTGCCGTAGCGGCGGCCCGCGCCCACCTATTCATCCCCTAGACCCCTTGCGCGCACCTCTGTGCGCCCTTTATCCTGTTAGTAGGCAGTTGCGCCGGTTTGGTGGTGGGCGACTGTGTGAAGTATTTCACAATCTTTTCAGCTTTCTTCCCGCACAGCTTCACATCTCGCCAGGAGGCGACCGAGTGGCCCTGACCTGGAGCCGCAGCATCGAGTGGGACGTCGCCGACTGGCGCGATCACGCCGCCTGCCGTGACACGGATCCCGACTTATTTTTCCCAATCGGCACCACCGGACCGGCGATCGAGCAGATCGAGGCGGCCAAGTCCGTGTGCCACCAGTGCGAGGCCCAGACGTCGTGCCTCGAGTTCGCCCTGGCCACAAACCAGGAGTCCGGCATCTGGGGTGGCACTTCGGAGGAGGAGCGTCGCAAGCTGCGCAAGGCTTGGCTCGCCCGCCACCGACGGGCGTCGTAGCACTTTCTCCGCCTTCTCGCCTTAGGCTTAGCGGCTGGTTCCTACAGTCCGCTCGCCGCGTCCTCGGGCGGATCGACGGGGATGACCACGATCACCACCGTCCCGCCATCGGAACGCATGTCGATGGTCCCCCCCATCTGAGAATCGACCAGACCACGCACGATCGACAGGCCCAAACTGGTTGTGTCTCCGATGGAGAACCCCTCAGGAAGCCCGGTCCCGTTGTCCCGGACCTCGATGCGCAGCTCGCCGTCGGCTCGCTCCAGCCCGACGCTGATCTCGAGGGGAGGCAAACCGTCAACCACGGCGTCGGTTGGCCCACCGTCGGGAAAGGCGTGCTCGGCCGCGTTCTGGAGCAACTCGGTCAGGACCACGGCCAGCGGGGTCGCCACCGCCGCCTGGAGGCTGCCGGCCTCCCCGTGGTAGCTCACCCGGACGGACCTGGCCCCGCTGAACAGGTCCTCGGCCATGCGCACCAGTGAAGGCAGGATGTCGTTGAAGTCGACCTGGTCCTTGGTGTCGCGCGACAGGATCTCGTGGACCAAGGCGATCGAGCGCACCCGGCGCTCCGACTCCTCCAGGGCTTTGCGCGCTTCACTGTCGCCGAGGCGGCGGGCCTGGAGGCGCAGCAGCGACGAGATGGTCTGGAGATTGTTCTTCACCCGGTGGTGGACCTCGCGGATGGTGGCGTCCTTCGACAACAACAGACGGTCGAGGCGTCGCAGCTCGGTGACGTCGAGCATGAGCACGACCGCCCCGGTGATTGTTCCGTGGTCGAGTAGCGGTATACAGCGAAGCACCACGGCGGCGTCGGCCGACTTGCCGAACCGGGTGACCTCCTCTATGGCGGGGAGATGGGTCTGGTAGGCGAGGCTGACGGCGGCCTGGTCGAGGCCGGCCTCGTCGAGGCGCATGCCCTCGATCCCGGAGTACATGCCCATGCGGTGGAGGGCGTTGACCGCGTTCGGGGACGCGTAGTCGACCCGCCCGATGGCGTCGAGCACGAGCACGCCGTCTCCCACCCGTGGCGCCCCGGCCGTGGCCTCGTCGTCGATCGGGAAGGGGAACTCGCCGCCGGCGATCATCCGGGCCAGGCGGTCGAACACCTCGACGTACACCCGCTCGAGCTCGCCGGGGCGGCGCCCCACCGAAAGGGCGGACTCGCGAGCGAGGATGGCGACGACCTCTCCCTGCCACCGCACGGGGATACACACCTGACGGCCTCGCTCGCCGCGGCTGGGGATCGCCACCTCCCCTTCCACCACGCTGCCGAGACGCCAGGCGCGGGCCACCAGGGGCCGGTCCGCGCCGCCCATGTGCCGGCCGACCAGGTCGTCTTTGTGAAGAGTCTGGCTGGTGGTGGGCCGCACCTGGCCGAGGACGATGAAACTCCCGGCGTCACCGCCACCACCACTGGCGTCGCCACCGTCGCCTCCTTCTCCACCGTCGTGCTCTGCGACCCTGGAAACCGGCGCCAGCAGCAACAGATCCGAGAAGCACAGGTCGGACAGGATCCCCCACGACCCGACCAGGCGCTGCAGGTGGGCCACGACGGGGCCCGCCAGATCGCAGTTTTCGCGGACCATTTCGGGGAGGGTGGCCACCGCTTCAGTTCCAGATCCGCTCGCCGAGGCGGACAAGGCCGCGAAGGTCGAAGATGTCCTGCTCGAACTCGGGAACGGTAGCCACCACCTCGGGGGCGGAGGCCAGTTGGGAGCGCTGGGCGGCTTCGCGCTGGGCCACGACCATGAAGTTGCGGAAGTTCTCGCCCACCTCCGCCAGCACCCGCTCGAGCACGGCGGGGTCGGATCCGACCGACGCGGCCAGGTCGCCACCGCCCGCCTCGCCGCCACCGCCCGCCTCGCCGCCACCGCCCGCCCGCCCGGCGAGGTCGGCGGCGCTGGAGCACAGCCGCTGCGCCCGCCGCCCCGCCGCCTCGTCGAGAAGGTAGGGCGGGAGGGTCTTGTTGAGCACCAGCGCTCCGAGCGAGAAGCCCTTGTCCCCCAGGACCTTGATGAAGTACTCGGCCTCGCGTGCCGGTGCCGCCTCCAGGGTGCTCACCACCACGAACGTCGTGCGCGAGGCGTGCAGCAGGCGCTCCACGGCGCCGGCGCGCTGTACAAAGCCGTCGTACATGGTCTGGAAAAGGATGAAGAACTCGGCGACGTCAGCCAGGAACTGCGACCCGAGGATGCGATCTGCGATTTGGTAGAACGGCCGTGAGGCCATGTTGACGAGCCGGCTGCGGTACGGGACGATCAGCAGCCGCAGGAGCCGCGAGGAGAAAAACTCGGCCATCCGCTGCGGCGCCTCGAGAAAGTCGACGGCGTTGCGGGTCGGGGGGGTGTCCACCACGATCAGGTCATATGCGCCCGAGGTGTGCAGCTCGTAGAGCCGTTCCATGGCGATGTAGTCGTGGCTTTGGACAAACTTCCCGGCGATGTTCTGGTAAAGCGGATTTTCGAGGATCCGCGCTTCGGTCTGGTGGTCAGGGGCGTGGCGGCGTACCAGGTCGTCCCAGCTCTTCTTGGTGTCGAGCATGGCCGCCCACAGCTCCCCCCGGGGGGTGACCCCGGCGGCGTCGAACGCCGCGGGGGGCACCCTGCGCTCCTCGTTCCCGAAGCCGGAGAGGCCGAGGGCACCCGCCAGCCGCTTGGCCGGGTCGACGGTGACCACGAGGACCTTGCCGCCGTGACGCACCGCGGCCATGACCGCCGCCGCGGCCGCGGTCGTGGTCTTGCCCACCCCCCCCGAACCGCAGGCGATGACGATCTCCTTGCTGGCGAGGAGCGACTCGATGGAGGATGCCTCGCGCCGCGCGCCCTGTGGGTGCCCTCCGGGGCCGGCCGGGCCCGGCGGCATCAGTAGCCGAGCTCGGCGGAGAGGGCGTCGGCCACCTGGCCGGTGGAGCGCAGCCCGTGGGTCCGCGAGAACAGGTACGGGACGTAGAGCATCGGGACGGAATCGTCGATGGCGGCGCGGAGGCGCTCGAGGTGGCCGGTGCGGGTCCGGCGCATCGTGACCATGAGATGGGCGGCGTCGAGGAGGGGCCGGACAGGGCCGCCGAGGGCGGCGTCGAGCGCGGCCACCGCTTCGGGCTGCTCGAGGCGATCGAAGACCTCCTCCTCGGACCGTCCGAACAGCTCGGGCAGGACGCGGTTGACCACCACTGCGGCCAGGTCGACGGTGGTCTCGGTTGCCACCCGGTCGCGCAGTTCGATGGACTCCGACACCGGCATCTCCTCGGGCGTGGACACGATGACCAAGCCGGTGGTGGCCGGATCACCCAGGATGTCGAGCATCCACCCCGTCTGCTGCCTGACCAGGCCCACCTGGACCAAGGCGTTGATGGCCTGGGGGGACGCGAGCTGGCTGACCACGTGGCCGCTCGCCGCCGCGTCGACCACCACGCAGTCGTAGTGGGCCTCCTTGACCTCCCAGCACAGCTTGCCGACGGTGACGATCTCCTTGACCCCGGGGGCGGCGGTGGCGACGAAATCGAACATGCGGGCCAATGGCCCCACCCGTGCCACGAGGGGGAGCTTGAGCTGGAGGGCGAGATATTGGCGCAGGGACGCCTCGGTATCCATCGACATCGCCCACAGCTGCGGCTGGATCTCCCTCTCGACGAACGCGGTGGGGGCGGTCTCGAAGAAGTCGGCCATGTTGCCCTTGGCGTCGACCTCGCAGACCAGAGTTCGCCGGCCGCGGCGAGCAGCGAGAAGCGCGAGGGCGGCAGCGACGGTGGTCTTGCCCACGCCGCCCTTGCCGGTGACGAAGATCAGGCGACGGTCGAGCAGGTCGGCGGTGCCCATCGGCGGGAAACGGGTGCCGGTGGGTGCTAGGTGAGGCCGGCGCCGAACCCGACGCGGCGGTCCTCGCCGGCAGCCCCGAGCTCGATGTAGGCCACCTTGGCCGACGGCACCCCGACGCGCCGTCCCCGCCGGTCCGTCAACCACAGCATCCCGCTCTCGGAACCGAGGGTTTCGGTGATCTCGGCGGCGAGGGCGGCGGGATCGGTGTCGTCGGCAAGTTCGACCTCGATCTCCCTGGGCGTGTTGCTGACCCCGATGCGGACATCCACGGCGCAATACCCTCCTCGTCGTTTGCCGACATGGTAGGGGAAAGACCACGCCTCTCCGGCGACGCGCGCCGGGGGCCTGAAGCCTTTGTCGCCACGCCGGACGGCGTGGATCGAACGGGCGGCAAGCGGCGCTAGCGCCCGTGCAGCGTTTCCCGGAGGGGCACGGTGCCGGTCCCTGGCCGTCGGTAGCGTCGTGGGTGTGGACCAGAGCGAGCGGGCACGAGCGTGGGCTGGCACCATGCGCGGCGGCGGCGATGCTGAGGGGATCGTGGTCGCCCACCGGTCCGCTCCTCCTCCCAGGGTCGGCCCCGCCCGGGTGGGGCGAGAGGATCGGGAGGAGCGGGAGACGGCGACGCTGGCGGCCGGAGCCACCCCGGCGGTGGGTGCGGGGAACCGGGTGGCGCCCGAGGCACCTGACCCGCACCGGACCTGCTTCGAGCGCGACCGCGACCGCATCCTGCACGCGGCCGCCTTCCGGCGCCTGGCGGGCAAGACCCAGGTGTTCGTCTTCCCTGCCGACCACCAGCGCACACGCCTCACCCACGCCCTCGAGGTCGCCCAGGTGGCGACTGCCGTCGCCCGGGCGGCGGGGCTCAACGTGGCCCTCACCGAGGCCATCGCCCTCGGCCACGACTGTGGTCACGGCCCCGGCGGCCACGCCAGCGAGGACGCCTTCGACCCCTTTCTGCCCCAGGGGTACGACCACGCCGTCTGGGGCGCCGACGTCGTGCTCACCTCGCTCAACCTGTGCGCCCAGACCCTCGACGGCATCCGCAACCACAGCTGGTCGCGCCCGACACCGGCCACGCCCGAGGGTGTGGTGGTCAGCTGGGCCGATCGCTGCGCCTACAGCGCCCACGACCTCGAGGACGCAGTGACCGCAGGCATAGTCGACCCCGGTGACCTCCCGCCGACCGTCACCGAGGTGGCCGGTGCCAGCCGGTCCTCCCAGCTCCGTTCGTTCATCGGCGCACTGATCGACTGCATCGCTGACCACGGCGCCGTGGGCATGGACCCCGACCACGCCGAGGCCCTCGCGGCCCTGCGCTCGTTCAACTACGACCGCATCTACACCAGGCCGGCGTCGGTGGCCCAAGCGGACTCCGTGATCGCCGTGCTCCGGGCCCTCGTCGAGCACTTCGCGTCTCACCCCGACCAGATCCCGTCTTCGCCCCTCCGGCGGCTCCCCACAACGGGGCGCGGCGCCGTGGGGACCGATGCCCGGGCGGCCGACCCGTTGCGCGACGCCATCACCTACGTGGGCGGCATGACCGACCGCTACGCGTTCGAGACCGCCGTAACCCTGCTCGACTGGCCCCGCCACCGCCTCCCCCACGCGGTGTAGCCCACCACCGCCCGGAGCTGTGCCAGTGGCGCGCGGCTCACCCCGCGCCCGCCCCGCGGCCGCCTCGCGCCAGCGCCCGTCCCGCGCCGTCCCGCGCCGCTTTCTGCCCAAATCGACATCAAATCGGTCCACGAGGTATTTGGTGTCAAGTTACCAAGGCGAGCGGTGCTACTTCGACTGCCCGAGCAGCAAATCCGCAGGTCAACGCCATCAACCGGGCATGAACTTGTCGAAGTAGCACCGCTCGTCTTTGTAGGTGCTGCCCGTCGTACTTAAGTGCGCATCAAATGACCTTCGGCCGGAAATGATGCGCACTTACCAAGGCGAGCGTCGGCTTCCCCGCCGCCGACGCCGGCTCGTAGCCGTCGGGTCCGGCGGGTTAGGATTGGGGGCCGATGGTCGCGGCCGCCGTCACTCCGTTCGGGTTCGTAACCCGGATCCCCTTCGCCCCCCTCCCGCTGGCGGTCGTGGTGGTCGCCGTTGCTTGGTACCTGCGTACCGCGTACGACCTCGACCACCGCGTCGATCCCCCTGAGTCGGTGTGGCCCCTGAACAGGACGGTGGCGTTCTGTTTCGGGATGGGAGTCGTCGCCGTGGCCATGTTGTCAGGGTTGGCCTCGTGGGATCAGAGCAACTACTTCGTCCACGGCACCATCGACATGCTCCTCGGCATGGTGGCGCCCATCTTCCTGGCCCTCGGCTCGCCCCTCACCCTCGCCCACGAGGCGGCCGGCGCCGACGGCCGCCAAGCTCTCAGCCGGGTGCTGGCCAGCCGGTCGGTCCGCGTCGTGAGCCATCCGGTGACCGCATGGGTGATCTTCGGGGCGTCATTGTTCGCCCAGTACTACTCGCCTTGGTTCCGGGTGGCGAGGGGCAACGAGACCCTCCTCCAGCTCGGCCATCTCGAGCTGCTCGTCGCCGGCTGTCTGCTCATCTGGCCCGTCGTCGGCGCCGACCCGATCGCTCGGCGTCTGCCTCCGGGCCTGCGGATCGCCGACATAATGTTCGCGCTGCCGTTCTACACGGTCTTCGGGATGGGATTGGACAGTCTCAACTCTGTTATCGCTCCGGGGATCACGATCGCCGGCGTTCACGGCGCCGGCGACATCATCTGGTCGGCCGGCGAGGTCATCGGTCTCGCCGCCTCCGCGGGGATCCTGTACCACTGGATGATGGCGGATCTCCGCCGGGCCCGCCTCGACGAGTCAGCTGATGCCGACGCGCTCGGGATGCAGGCCGCCCTGTGGCGGGTCAGCCGTTTGCTGGCCAAGCCCGAGGAGGTCCGCGAGGCGGAGCGGGTGGCGGCGCTGAAGGCGGAAACGGTGGCTGCCACCGGGCGACCGGGGGAGCAGGCGGGCCCTCCCGGTCAGTGACCGAATGGTTCGAGGCTTGGTCGGGGCTACGCGTCAGGTCGTGGGCAGCCTCGTCGTCACCGGCACGGAGAGGGCGGCACCCGGGAGGGATCAGGGTCGCCGGTAGGCCCGCACCGCAAGGGGGATGAACACGACGAGGATGCCTGCCAGCCACAGGGCGCTCTGCCAGGCGTGCTGGGTCAGCGGGCCACCGAGGGCGAGGGCGCGCATCTCCTCGATGACCGCCGTCACCGGCTGGTTGTTGGCGAACGCCTGGAGCCATCCGGGCATGGACGAGATGGGCACGAAGGCGGCGCTGACGAAGGTGAGGGGGAACAACCAGATCAGCCCGAAGGAGCCCACCGACTCCTCGTCGCGGATGGCCAGACCGACGAAGGCGGAGATGCAGCACACGCAAAGGCCGAACACGACGCCGAGTACCACCATGGCCACTGCGGGCACGACACCGTTCTCGAAGCGGAACCCGACGGCGTAACCGACGGCGAGGATTACCAGCACGGTCACGGTCATGCGCACGGCGTCGGCGGACAGGCGCCCCACGAGGACGGCCGATCGGGCCATCGGCATGGAGCGGAATCGCTCGATCACCCCGCGCTGCATCTCGCGCGCCAGGCCGATGGCGGTACCGAAGGAGGCGAACGCCGCGCTCTGCCCGATGATCCCCGGCATCAGGTAGTTCACGTACCCGCCGCGGACGTTGACCCTGATGGCGCCGCCGAAGACGTAGCGGAACAGCAGGACGAAGATCACCGGCTGGACGATGGTGAACACCAAGAACGCGGGCACCCGCAGCCACACCAGCAGGTCGCGCCTGGCCAAGGCGAGACCGTCCGATGCGGCCCACCGGGCGCGGTCGCCCCAGCCGTGGGCCCCATCCAGGGTGTCCTGTGGGACGGTAACTGTGGCCACGGTCGATTGTCGCGCTTGGCGGGTCAGCGGCCAGGAAAAAACTAGGTGGCCGGTTGATGCTGAGGTACCAGCGCTACGTCACCTAACCCGATAGCAAGGTCAAACGACCACGTAGTTTTTTGTCGGCCGCTCAGCGGCCGTTCGGATTACGCCAGGACTTGGCCTTGCCGGTGGCAGCCAGGCGGGCGAGGGCGTCGTTGTAGGACCGCAGTTCCTCCGACGGCGCCGGCCCGTCGGCGGCGGCGGCCGAGGATCCTCGCGCCGCCAGGCCGACGCCGGGGACCAGCTCGGCGCCGGGGACCGGCTCGGCGCCCTGAGGCCGATGCCCGGTACCGCCTTCGGCCACCAGCTCGGGGAAAGCTCTCGACAGCTCGGGGAACACCTTTACGAGTTCGGGGTGGGCGGCGATCTCACGGCGCAGGACCTCGGCGTCGAACGCCACCGGGTTGGGTCGGCCCCGCCGGCGGCGTTCGCGCTTGCGCTCCTCCACCTCGGCGGGGTCCTCCTGGATGAGCTGCCACCATCCGATGACCGCCACGAGTGCGAACAAAGGCCATTCCACCGAGTACGCGTAGCTCAAGGCGTTGCCGGCCATGGCCCGGTGCACCTGCCACCAGCCGGCGACCAAGCACCCCGTCACTATCACGATCACCAGGAGGTGCCACAGGAGGGCACGCGGCCCGAGCCATTTGCGGAGCACTCCCGGAACCCTATGCCCGGCCCGTCGCGTCGCGCCCGTCGGCGCCGGCCGGCGCCGACCACACGGCCGGCTGCGCAGAGCGCGTCCCGGGATCCGACAACGGGCCCCCGGGTGTCCCTGTGAGCGCAGCGCCAGAGCCCACGGCGTCCTCGGCCAGCCAACCCGGCGCGTGGTGCTCGGCCCAGCGCCGGCTGATCGTGCCGCGCACCATGGACCGCATGGCGGCGGGGTCGCTCAGGGCGTAGGCGATATGGCCGACGACCACGGCCACGGCGGCGATGGCCAGCCAGTCGTGCACGAAGGTCGCCCCTGTGCGCCACGACAGCGGCCAGGGCGAGTACCAGCGCATGATGACGCCGGTACCGAGCATGACCACGATCACGCCGGCGGTGAACGCCACGTTGAGCTTCTGGCCGGCGTTGAACTTGCCCACCGTCACGGCGCTGCGGCGCGCTTCGCGCTCCGCGCGATTGGACGCCGCGGCGCGCAACCACCCGCGGTCGTCGCTGCTCCAGCGGTTGAAGCGACGCAGGTCGGCGCGCAGTCCTCTCCCCCACCGCCCGGCCAGGGCGGCCACCACGGGGACGGGCAGCGCCAGCCCGCAGTAGACGTGGATCGTCTGCACCAGGTCGCGCCGGCCGACGAACAGCGACAGCGGCCCGATGTACAGCGTGAACCCGGTGGCGATCAGCACGATGAACAGCAGCGCGTTGGCCCAGTGCACCACGCGCTCGACCCGATCGAACCGGCTGATCTCAGCGACTGGCTCTCGACTGTCCACGTAGTTTCGTTCCGGACGCTCAGGTGGGCTGATCGGTCCGACCATTGCTGTTACCGACCCACCCGTTTACCGCGTAGGCGCCCCCTTGCTCCCAGTACCCCGTCTCGACCCTGTCGGTGACGGTTATGCGTGAAAGCCATTTGATGGACTTGTATCCGTACATGGGTGCGACGTACAAGCGCACCGGGCCGCCATGGGCAGTGGAAACCGGACCCCCGAGCATCGAGTATGCGGCTATGACGTCCGGGCGCCGTGCCTGGTCGAGCGTCAAGCTCTCGGTGTAGGTACCGTCGAACGAATCGAAGTGGAGCGCGGTGGCCCCCGGCTGCACGCCGGCCCGGTCGAGCAGGGCCGACAAGGCGACACCCTCCCAGTGCACGCCGGTGACCCGCCACCCGGTGACGCACTGGAAGTCGCGCACCAGCCTCGTGGGCGCCATGGCCTGTAGGTCCTCGATACCCAGGGTCAGGGGGCGATCGACGAGGCCGTCGACGGTCAGGCGGTACTCGGCGGCTGTCTTGGTCGGGTAGCCGTCGGTGACCGTGTAGAAGCGGAAACCTCCTCCGCTAGGGATGAGGCTCGACAAACCCGTCGGGTCGGCGGACTGGAGGGGCCGGAGGAGGGCGTCAAAGGCGTTTTGCACCCGTGAGCCGGCGACCACACCGACCGCGCCGATTCCGACGATCGCCAGGAAGACCCTGCGCCCGATCGGCGCACCCCCGGCCTCCCCCCCCGGCGGGGGTCCGGAGCGCGGAGCCGGGATTTTTCCCATACCTTGTTCTACGCCGCGCCGGCGTTAATTTACGGTCAGCTCCCGACGGTAGATCCGGGGCCGCCCTCGCGACGCCAGGGCGTTGGCGATGCCCTCGAACGCCTGGGAAGCCTCGCCGGTCGGATCGGTGACCGTCACCGGGCGCCCGATGTCGCCCCCGTCGCGAAGCGCCGGCAGCAGCGGCACCTGGCCCATCAACGGCACGCCGAGTTGGCGCGCCAGTTCGTCGCCGCCGCCCCGTCCGAACAACTCGTAGCGGACGCCGTCGTCGCCGGTGAACCAGCTCATGTTCTCGATCACGCCGCGGACGGGGAGGTTGACCTTCTTGGCCATGGTGGCGCTGCGCTGGGCCACCCGTTTGGCTGCGGCCTGGGGCGTGGTGACCACGTAGACCTCCGAAGTGGGCAGGTACTGCGCCATCGACAGGGCCACGTCGCCGGTCCCGGGGGGCATGTCCACGAGCAGGAACTCCGGGTCGCCCCAGTCCACGTCGACCAGGAACTGTTCCAGCGCCTTGTGCAGCATCGGTCCCCGCCAGATGACTGGCTGGTCGTCGTCCACGAAGAAGCCCATCGACATGCACGCCACGCCGTGCGCCACCGGCGGCACCATCTGGGCGCCACGGACCGCTGGGTCGGCGTCGATGCCGAGCATCTTGGGTACCGAGAAGCCGTACACGTCGGCGTCGAGCACGGCGGTGCGATAGCCCGCCCTGGCGAGGGTCACTGCCAGGTTGACCGTGACCGACGACTTGCCCACCCCGCCTTTGCCGGAGCTGATCCCGATGACCCGGGTTGCGCTGCGCGCCCCGAAGGGGTTGGGCCGTCCCTCCTCGTGGCCGAGCGGCTGGGCCCTGTTCGGGGCGGCGCGGCCGGCGCCGGCGCCGTCGGGGGGGGCATGGTTGGGGACGGACATCTTCCCTCCGGGTTGCGCGCCGCCGGGGCTCCGGCGATTTGCACTACGTAGGTAGGTAGAATACTGACCGTGCCGTCATTACCCGGGGGGAGCGTGCGAGACGTCGCCGGTGGGACAGCCGCCCAGTCGCCAGCCGAACGGGGACCCGAGGCTGCCGGGCCCCTGAGCGACAGTGACTTCTCCTCCGCAGTGGTGGCGGTTACTTCGGCGTTCGGCGACCCCACGCGCCGCTACATCTACCTGTTCGTGCGCGAGCACCCCGACGGGGCCACAGCGTCGGCGGTCGCCGGCCACTTCGACCTGCACCCGAACGTGGCCCGGCACCACCTGGACAAGCTGACCGCCGGGGGTTACCTGGAGGTCTTCGTGCCCCGAGGAGGCGGCGGGGCGGGGAGGCCGTCGAAGCGCTACCGCGTGTCCGACCAGGCGACCGGGCTGGAGCCGCCCAGGCGGGGCGACGACCTGCTGGTAACCCTGCTCGGGCGGGCCCTCTCCCTGCTACCGGTGGATGAGGCCAAGGCGATGGCGGAGGCGGTCGGCGAGGAGTACGGCCGGGGTCTCGCCGGGCGCATGTCGAGCGGTGAGCGCCACCGCTCGTTGCGCGCCGCCCTGCGCGCCGTGGCCGACGCGCTCACCGCCCACGGCTTCGCCGCCCACGCCGAGGCCCGGGCGGGGTCGCTGGCCCTGACCCGGGAAAGCTGCCCGTTCTTCGACACCGCGGTGGCCCACCCCGTCATCTGCGCCGTCGACCGCGGCATGGTCCGCGGGATGCTCGCCGGCCTGTACGGCCAGTCGGTTCCCGCCACCGAATCGTCGCGAGCCCTCGGCGACGACGCCTGCGTCACGCTCGTTTGACCCGCCGGCGTGGCCAGGCGCCGCTCGAGGGCGTGGCGTGAGGGCTTACCTGGACCACGCCTCGACATCGCCGCTGCGCCCGGCGGGCGCTGCGGCACTGGTGGAATGGTTGGGCGCCGCCGACCCGGGACGGGTGCACACCGAAGGGCGCATGGCGCGCGCCGCCCTGGAAGACGCCCGCGAGCGCCTGGCGGTGCTCTTCGGTACCCGGCCCCGCCAGGTGATCCTCACCTCCGGTGCGACCGAGTCGGTTCACGCCGCCGTGTTCGGCGCCCTCGCCGGCGTCGTCGGGGCGACCGGCACTGCCGTACGGCCCCGCAGCAGGGAGGTGGAACCGCGCCTCGTGGTGCCGGCGGTGGAGCATTCCTGTGTGCGCGAGTCCTCGCAGCGGGCCGGCGCGGTCACATGGGTCGGCGTGGACGCCGAGGGCAGTGTCGACCTCGATGCCATCGTCGAGGCCATCGGCGCCATCGGCGCCGGCAGCGCCCTCGTCCACTGCCAGTGGGCCAACCACGAGGTCGGCACCGTGCAACCCGTCGGTGAGGTCGTCGCCGCCTGCCGGGAGCGGGGAGTGCCCGTCCACGTCGACGCCGCGTGCGCGGCGGGCCACGTGCCCGTCGCCTTCGACGACCTCGGCGCCGACCTGATGTCGATCTCGGCCCACAAGATGGGCGGTCCCAGGGGCGTGGGCGCCCTGCTGGTGCGCAGGGGCCTCAGGGTGGCGCCGCTCCTCGTGGGGGGAGCCCAGGAACGAGCGCGCCGGGCGGGCCTCGAAGACGTGGCGGGCGCCGTGGCGTGGGGAGCCGTGGCCGACGAGCTCGCCGGCGTCGCCCCGCACAGCGAAGCGCAGCGCGCCGCGGCCCAAACCGACCGTCTGCGCAGGGCTGCGGTGGCCGTGGAAGGGGTGGTCGCCTACGGTCCCGCCGATCCCGCCACCCGCCTGCCCCACATCCTGTGCCTGGGGGTGGAGGGGGTGGAGCCGGAGGCGGTGCTCCTCGGTCTGGACCAGGCCGGCGTCGCCGCCCACTCGGGCAGCGCCTGTGCCACCGAGGAGCTCGAGCCGTCGCCCGTACTGGCCGCCATGGGCGCGGCAGCGGAGCGCAGCCTGCGCCTGTCGGTGGGCTGGTCCACCACCGACGAGGAGGTGGGCATGGCCGCCGCCGCGCTGCCCGAGGTGATCGCCCGTCTGCGCGCCCTCGGCGGGGGCTGAAGCGGCCGGCGGACCAAGCGAGTCGCCACCCTCAAACGGCGGCACCCAGGCCGGCGAGCTCGGCCACCAGCTCGAAAGACCGCACGCGGGCCTTGTGGTCGTAGGTGACGCTGGTGACCATGACCTCGTCGACCCCGGTGGCCGCGATGAGGTCGTCGAGGCCCCGGGTCACGGTGGCGGGGTCGCCGACGATGTGGGACCCGGTGTGCTTATGAACCAACGCCAACTCGGCGGCCGTGTAGGGGTACGCGGCCGCCTCCTCGGGGCTCGGGACGGGTCCGGGCATGCCCGTGCGCAGGCGCAGCATCTGCAGCCGGCTGGAACCGTGGAGAAAGACGGCCGCGTCGTCGCTGTCCGCGCACAGTACGGCCGCCCCGATCATGACGTAGGGCTGGGCGAGCACCGCCGACGGCCGGAAACATTCCCTGTACAACTCGAGCGCCGGCAGGGTGCTGGACGAGCTGAAGTGGTGGGCGAAGGCGAACGGGACGCCGAGCGCCCCGGCCACCTGCGCGCTGTAGCCGCTGGAACCGAGGAGCCACAGCGCCGGCATGTCACCTAGGCCCGGCACGGCGCGGATGTTGGCGTAGGGGTGCTCGGCGGGGAACGAACCCTGGAAGAACCCGAGCAGGTCGCCCAGCTGCTCGGGGAAATCATCGGCTGACGAACCGGCGGCGGACCGGCGCAAGGCGGCCGCCGTGGCCGGGTCGGTGCCCGGCGCCCGGCCTATGCCCAGGTCGATGCGCCCGGGGTGCAGCGCCTCGAGCATCCCGAACTGCTCTGCCACCACCAACGGGGGGTGGTTGGGCAACATGACACCCCCCGAGCCGATCCGCATCGCCTCGGTGGCGTCGGCTAGGTGGGCGATCAGCACCGCCGGCGCCGAGCTGGCGATTCCTGGCATGTTGTGGTGCTCGGCGACCCAGAAACGGTGATAGCCCAAGTCCTCGGCCCGCCGGGCCAGGTCGATGCTGTTGCGCAGCGCCTCGCCGGGGCTGGCGCCGCTGGCAATGGGCGACAGATCGAGCACCGACAGGGGAACGCACCGCGACAGGGTCATGGTCACAGAAACGCCGCCGCGCTGCTCGCCCTTCCCTGCCGGCGGCCTCCGCCAGGCTTTAGCCTCCGTTGCCGAGCGACTTGGCCACCCGGGCCCCCAACTCGGGGTCGACCTGGCGCCAGTACTCCGCGACGCGCCCGGCCACGTGCGCCTCCAACCCCGGGCCGTGCTGGGCGTGACCGGCGATGTTGGTCACCAGGTGGTCACGGTCGGTGTCACTCATCACGTGGCGGTAGAGGTTGCCGGGCTGGACGAAGTCGGTGTCGTCGCGGTGGGCGTGGTAGGCGGCCCGGACGATCTCGCCGGTGAGGCCGTAGGACGGCTCGGAAAAGTGGGCTGGGTCGGCTTGGGGGCCGCCGTAGCTGTTGGGCGCGTACACCGGGTCGCTGCCCGCGTGGTACGCCATCGGCCCGTCGTGGTTGTAGGTGTGGACCGGGACCAGGGGGCGGTTGACCGGCAACTGGAGATAGTTGGGCCCGATGCGGTAGCGGTGGGTGTCGGGGTAGCTGAACAGCCGGCCCTGGAGCATCTTGTCGGGGCTCGGGGCGACGCCCGGCACCATGTTCGCCGGCTCGAAGGCGGCCTGCTCGACCTGGGCGAAGTAGTTGTCCGGGTTGCGGTCGAGCACCATGCGGCCGATCGGGATCATCGGGTAATCCGAGTGAGGCCAGACCTTGGTCACGTCGAAGGGGTTGAACCGGTAGTCGGCGGCATCCTCGAAGGGCATGATCTGCATCTCCAGGCGCCAGACCGGATGGTCGCCCGCCTTGATGGACTCCCACAGATCGGCGCGGTGGAAGTCGGGATCCTCGGCAGTCATGGCCTTGGCCTCGGCATCGGTGAAGTTCTCGGCGCCCTGCTCGGTCTTGAAGTGGTACTTCACCCAGAACCGCTCGCCGCCGGCGTTCACCCACATGAAGGTGTGGGAGCCGTAGCCGTTCATGTGGCGAAGGGTCCGGGGCGTGCCACGGTCGGACATGAGGATGATGACCTGGTGGGCCGATTCCGGGGAGAGAGTCCAGAAATCCCACTGGCCGTTGTGGTCGGTCCTGCCCGTGTCGGCCCTGCGCTTCTGGGAGTGGATGAAGTCGGAAAACTTGGACGGATCCCGGATGAAGAAGACCGGCGTGTTGTTGCCGACCATGTCGTAGTTGCCTTCTTGGGTGTAGAACTTCAGGGCGAAGCCCCGGGGATCGCGCACGGTGTCGGCGAATCCCTGCTCGCCGGCCACCGTCGAGAACCGGGCGAACATCGGGGTGCGGGTCCCCTTCTTCAAGAAGTCCGCCTTGCACCACTGGCTGACGTCCTCGGTGGCCTCGAAGAAGCCGAAGGCGCCGTGGCCCTTGGCGTGGACCACGTGCTCGGGAACCCGTTCCCGGTTGAAGTGGGCCATCTTCTGGATCAAGAAGTGGTCCTGGAGAAGCAGGGGACCTTCGTCGCCGGCCGAGAGGGAGTACTCGTCGCTCGGGGCCGGTATCCCCGCCTCCGTGGTGCTCAGAGGGGTGGCTGCGTCGTCGCTCACGTACTCCGGTCTAGACCCAGTATCAGAAGAAGTCAACGGAGCTGGAGGCGGACATCGCAGCGGCGATCAGCCCAGCGTCGACCACACCTGGCTCGACAGGCCCTGGATGGTGTCGATCCCGTACCCCTCGGTCGGGCTGCCCCTGGTGAGGACGGCGAGGACGTAGTTGCGGCCCTGGCCCGTCACCCAGCCGATGCTGTTCACCTGCCAGTCGGCGCCGAACGGCAACCACCCGTTCTTCACCGCCACGGTGACGCCGGCGGACACGCCTCCAGTCACCCCCCAGCGTTGGGCGGGTTCGACGTGCTCCATCAGGTTGAGCCCGTACGCACGGTTGGCATTCGACAGCGCCCAGTTGGGATATGCGAAGTCCTTTACCAAGGTGACCTGGTCGACGGCGGTCGTCGTCGTCAGCCCCCAAGCGGGGCTGGGGTTCGTCTGCGCCATCCCGATGGTCCGGTCGAAGCCGGCGACGGCACCGGGCCCGCCGACGTCGTTCCAAAGGGCGGTGGCCGCGTTGTTGTCGCTCTGCTCGATCATGGGCACCATCAACTGTGCCTCGCCTGCGGGCAGGGCCTGGTTCCGGGACTGCGCCTCGGACATCGCCGTGGCCATGATGTCGACCTTTACGATGCTGGCCGTGTCCTGGGCATCCCCCGGGTTCCACGCCCATGTCGTGCCCGTGTTGGCGTCGTAGACCGCAGCGGTCACATCACCGACCCGGCTGGCCAGATAAGCGGTTGCCGCCGGGCCGAAAGGTGACCGCCCCCGCCCGTAGGCGACACGGTAACCGAGCCCGCTCGTCGCGATCGCCACCGCCGGCGCAAGGTCGTTGGTGATGGCCGATCCGAGGAACGAGGCGTCTCCGAAGGTGAACACCCCGCCGTCCGATGCCACCAGCCGGTACCCCCGGCCGTCATGGGTAGCCGCCATGGCCACGACGGGCCGGTTGAGGCGCTCGCTCCCCGTCGAACCGTAGAACCGGGCGTCACCGAAGGTGAACACCCCGCCGTCGGCCGCCACCAGCCAGTACCCCCGGCCGTCAGGTGTCGCCGCCATGCCAACCACCGCCCGGTTGAGGCGCTCGCTCCCCGTCGAACCGTAGAACCGGGCGTCACCGAAGTTGAACACCCCGCCGTCGGCCGCCACCAGCCAGTAGCCCCCGCCGTCAGGCGTCGCCGCCATGCCGAGAGCCGGGGCGTTGAGCCGGTGGCCGCCCATCGAGCCGAAGAAGTAGGCGTCACCGGAGCTGAAGACCCCGCCGTCGGATGCCACCAGCCAGTAGCCCCCGCCGTCAGGCGTCGCCGCAATGCCCACAACCGAGGTGGGGCTGGAAGCGATGGCCGGCGCGGCGGCGAGGCGCGCCAGCCCCCATGAACTGACCGAGTTCGGGGGGACCGACGGCCCGCTGGCGACCTTGACGGAGCCGAACGGCAAGGCCGGTGAGCCGGTCGGAGCCGGCGCGCTGGCCGGCGCCGGTGGCGGCGCGCTGGCCGGCGCCGGTGGCGGCGCGCTGGCCCACGCCGGCGCGCCAGCCCACGCCGGCGCGACCTGTGACAGGGCGGTGACTGCGGCCGCCGCCGTGATGCTGAAAGCGGTGACCCACGGATTGCACCTGCCGCCGTGCCCCGAACGCCCCATCGTGCCCCTCCTCGATGCCCTTCTCCTGCGGCAACATAATCCACCCCGGCCAGGCGGGCCCGGTTTATCCTCCGGCCCCCGCCCTTTCGTCTCGTTGGGCCGCGGCGAGGGCGGCGGTCGCCTGCCCCCGCAGGGCCGGGTCGGGCCCGTGGGATAGGTAGTAACGCAACTGGTCCACCGCCCCGGCGAAGTCTTCCTGGTCGCCCATGATTATGCCGAGGTAGGCGTGGGGGAGATCGAAGCCGGGTGCCACCCGCTCGGCCCGTTGCAGGTCCGCCTCCCCCTGGCTCACCACACCGCCCTGGGCGAGGACCCATCCCTCGTCTGTCAACGCCTGGGGTTGATCCGGGTAAACGGCGAGGATCTTGTTGAAGTCCTTCAGGGCGGCCACCGGGCTCTTGGCCGCGGTCGACTGCCCGTCGACGAGGAGCTGGGCGACGGCGGCGGTGCTCAGCGAGGCGCCGGCGGGAGAGCCGCCTCCCCCCGATAAGTTGCCACCGGCCAGGCGGGGCGACGAGGCCTGTCCGATCTTCCAGCCAGCCATCCCTGCGCCCGCCACGACGGCGGCGATGACCGCCGCCGCCTGCCAACGCGGCCGGCCGCGGCGGCGGCGAGCGCGGGGGATCGCCACCCTAGCCCCGGCCGCGCCTCCCCCGGCCGCGCCTCCCCCGGCCGCGCCCCCCCCGGCCGCGCCCCCCCCGGCCGCGCCCGCCACGGCCGCGCCCCCCACGGCCACGCCCGCCGCAACAGGGACACTGTCGGCGGGGACCTCGGCCGGCGCCTCCAGCCGGCGCAGGACCTCGGCCGCCCTCGAGATGTAGTCATCCTTCAGGGCCTGGTAATCGACCTCGTCCATGTCGCCTGCCGCCCGCTCAGCTTCGAGGTCACGAAGGGAACGGAGGAAGAAATCCCTCTCCTCCTCCAGGGCGGGGTCTCGGGTCGTGGTCATCGTCGCCGGTCGGGGTCCGAGGCGGCCAGAACCTCACCCGCCTGCCCGTCGTCTGACGGGAGACCGCCGGCCAACGCCCTGTCGACCAGGTCCCGGTCGGCGTCGCTCGGCTCACCGCCGCCGCCGAGCTGCCGGCGCCACCGGCGGAAGGCCAGGGTCAGCCCGGCGACGGCCACGATCACCGCCGCCACCGGAAGGACCCAGACCACCAGGGCCACACCCTTCGCCTGCGGCTGCTCGAGGATCCCGGGGCCGTAGTCGGCGACCAGGCTGGACTTGACCTGAGCCGGGCTACGCCCCTCCTGGAGCGACCGGCGGATGAACGAGCGGATCTCCACCGACGGAGGCGTGTCAGATTCCGCCGCCGTCTCCCCCTGGCACACCGGGCAGCGCACCTGGGCGGCGAGGGACGTCACCCGCTGATCCACGGTCGGCCGGCCGGAGCGCTGCGAGCCGACGGCCAGTACCCCGGCGACGACGAGGACCATCGCGATCCACGGCAGCCACCGCCACCGGCCCCGGCCGCCCCGAGGACGAGGCGCGGGCTGGTGGTCGCCCGTGGCCATCAGCCCGCTGGGCCCGCCGGCGCCCCGGCGAGCGGGGTGATCTGGGCGTCTAGGGAGGCTGCGGTGATGCCGCCGGCGTACTTGACGGCCACCAGGCCGTCCGGGGCCACCAGGTAGGACTCCGGTATGCCGTGAACCCCCCAGGCCACGTCTGCGGACCCGTCGACTATGACGGGCCAGTCGGCGTGCTGGCCGGCCAGGTAGGACCTGGCGTTGGCGACGTCGGAGTTGTCGTACTCCACACCGAGGATGGTGGCGTCGCCGGCGGCGGCGTGCTCGTGCTCGAACGCATCGAGCTGGGGCATCTCGTCGCGGCAGGGCGGGCACCAACTGGCGAAGAAGTTGACCAGTACCCACTTGCCGCGCAGGGCGGCGAGGCCGGCGCTGCCGGACCCGTTGACGACCGGTCCGCCCAGGCCGGGGGCTTGCTTGCCGAGCAGGGGCGTCTGCATCTGGACCGAGGACTGGGGGACGACGGCGAAGGCGGCGACCAGCCCGGCGAGCACCGCGGCGGTGGCGAGCGAGACCCACAGCACGACCCGGCGGCGAGGACGCAGCGAGGCGCCCGCCCTCCCGCCGGCCCGACTGCCGCCGGCCTCACCGCTGCCGCCCCCACCGCTACCGCCCCCGGCGCCGGGCGCCACGCCGGGCGCCGTTTGTGCCACCGCCGTCACCGCCCCACCCCGACGACGACGTCGGCGTCATCGGCGCCCGCTTCGGGCTCCGGCTCCCGTCGGTGCGCCACGCCGGCGACGGGGGCCGACGCCGCTTCGGTGGGCCGGCGCCGGCGCCGGCCCGGCCACGCGGCCAGGAGGGTGCCGACCAGGACCACGCCGCCGCCGATCCAGACCCACATGACGAGAGGCTCCACGATGACCTGGATCGACGCTGCGCCGCTCGCCGTGGACGGCACGGTCGTCATGGTCAGGTACACGTCGCGCTCGGGCGTGCTGCTCACCGAGGGTGTCCCGATGGCGTCGGACTGGAACGGGTAGGTGCTCACCGCCGGCCGGTACACGTGGCCACCGTCAACCGCGACCGTCGCCTCTACCGAGGACTTCTGGGCGGTGGTGACCGTGCGCAGGCCCTTGTAGGCGAGGGTGTGGCCGTCGAAGTGGACGGTCTGGCCCGGCGTGAGCTCGAAGGTGCGAGTGTGGGCGAAGGAGTGACTGGCGGCGAAGGCGACGGCGACGATTACCACCCCTATGTGGACGATCATGCCCCCGTTCGCCCGCCCGAGCATCCCCCGGCGCCCCTGGCGGCGCAGGGCCAGGACCAGCTGGCGCAGCGCCGAGGCGCCGGCGAAGGCGCCGAGCCCGAAGGCGAGGAGAGGGTTGAGCCCGCGTATCCCGGCGACGACACAAGCCACCAGGGCGGCGACGGCGGCGAGCGCCGGCCACAGCAGCCGGTGGCGCAGCAACTCGCTCGAAGCCTTTCGCCACGGCAGCACCGGGGCGATGGCCATGAGAAACAGCAGGCACACCACGATCGGCATCGTCATGCTGTCGAAGTAGGGGCTGCCGACGGTGATCTGGCTGCCGTTGACCGCCTGGGCGATGAGGGGGAAGACCGTGCCGAGCAGCACCACGAAGGCGAACGCCCCGAACAGAAGGTTGTTCGCCAGGAACGCTCCCTCCCGCGAAAGGGGGGAGTCGATCAGCCCGGGCGAGCGCAGGCGGTCGCCCCGCCACGCCAGCAGGCCAATCGACACGGCGACCACCACCCCGAAGAAGCCGAGCAACTCGGGGCCGATGTCGGAGTTGGAGAACGAGTGGACCGAGTCGAGCACCCCCGAGCGGGTGAGGAAGGTGCCGAGGATGGTCAGGCTGAAGGTGGCCGCCAGCAGCGACAGGTTCCACACGCGCAGCATCCCCCGGCGCTCCTGGACCATCACCGAGTGGATGTAGGCGGTGCCCGTCAGCCAGGGCAGGAAGGCGGCGTTTTCCACCGGGTCCCACGCCCAGTAGCCGCCCCAGTTGAGGACCTGGTAGCTCCACCAGGCCCCGAGAACGATTCCGACGGTGAGGAATCCCCACGCGAACAGGGTCCAGCGCCGGGTCTCCACGAGCCACCCCTCGCCCACCCGGCCCGTGATCAGGCTGGCCACGGCGAAGGAGAAGGGGACGGTGAAGCCGACCAGGCCGAGGTACAGCAGGGGGGGGTGGAAGGCGACGAGGACGTGGTTTTGCAGGAGGGGGTCGGGGCCGGGTCCGTTTGTCGGCGTCGGGGTACCGGCCGACGCGAAGGGATTGGACGCGGTGAGCATGAGGCCGAAGAAGAACGCCGCCACCGCGTAGGCGGTCACCGTGGCCCACGCCACCAGCGGGTCGCCCACCCGGCGACGGAAGTGCCACGCCATCACCGACAGGTAGCCGGCCAGCACCAGTGCCCACAGGAGGATCGACCCCTGGAGGGCGGACCACATGGCGGTTATGCGGAACAGGAGCGGGGTGGCCAGGCTGTCGTTGCCGGCCACGTATCTGAGGGTGAAGTCCCGGGTGATGAGGGCGTGCTGCATGGCGGCGGTGGCGAGCAGCGCGCCGAGCAGGATGAGCCAGGTGTAGCTGCGGCCGGTGCGCAGCAACTGCTGCTTGCCCTTGCGCACGCCGACGACCAGGGTCACTATGCCCGCCAGGCTGGCGATCAGGCCGAGGAGGAGCGCGGACTCGCCGAGGGCGATGTTCATTTCCCCGCTCCAGGCGGAACCTGGGGGGCGAGGCGGTCCGGGTGGGCCTCGGTGTAACTGGCCGTGTGCTTGACCATGATGAGGTCGCTGGCGTACACGGCGCCGGCCCAGTGGCCGTCGAGGACGACGGGGATGCCGGGCTTGAACAACTGCGGCGGCGAGTTGGTGCTCACGACGTCGACGGCGGTACCGCCGGCGAAGATGGTGAAGCGGACGGTGTCGTCCACCTCGCGGACGTTGTTCTCCACCGTTCCTTCGATGCGGAAGGGCTCGGTACCGAGTTGGGAGCGCTGGGCGACGGCCTGGGTGGTGGTCTTGAAGTACTCGGTGGCGTTCGTCAACCCCCGCACCACGAGGAATGCGAGCGAGCCGCCGATGACGACGGCGGCGATGATCTTGCGGCGGCGGCTGCCGAGGGTGGAGCGCCGGCGGGGGCTCCCCGCCAGCCCGGTCCCCGGCTCCCCCAGCGTTACCGCCACGTACGCTCCTCGTCGGGAAGCGAGCGCGACAGTACCCGGCCGCGGTGGACCACCCGCCAGGCGTAGAGGGAGACGATCACGACCGCCGCTCCCCAGCCCCCGGCGACGTAGGCCTCCATCACCCGCCTCCTTCCGCCCGGCGCGCGGCGATGGCGGCGGAGAAACCCACTGTCTCGTAACGGTCCTCCAGCTGCTCCACCCGGTAGCGGTGGATGAGGAGCCAGGCGAAGATGAGCCCGTACGCGACGAACGAGAGCAGCATCCCGGTGAGCTGCCAGCCGTGGATCTTCACGTTCGCCCCGAGCAGGGTGTTGCCCTGGTGGAGGGTGCGCCACCAGGAGGTGGCGTAGTGGTCTATGGGCACCACCACCGAGAAGCAGACCGCGGCGATGGCACAGCGCAACGCCCTGCTTTCCCCTTCCCCCGTGCGGCGCAGGGCCATGTAGCCGAGGAACAGGGCCAGCAGGAGGGCGGTGAGGGTGAGCCTGGCGTCCCAGGTCCACCACACACCCCACGAGGCCCGGCCCCAGATCGACCCCGTCACCAGCGTGAGGACGCAGAACACCACGCCCACCTCGGCCGACGCCCCCGCCAGGCGGTCCCAGCGGGGGCTGCGGGTCCGGGGCCACAGGTAGGCGAGGCTGGCCAAGGCGCAGCCGCCGAAGCCGACGTAGCACAGCGTCGCCGCCGCCGGGTGGACGTAGATGAGGCGCACGAGCACACCCTGGGTCACGTCGGGCGGGCTGACCACCAGGCCCACGTAGGCGGTCACCGCCGACGTGATCAGGGCGGCGACTCCGACGACCCGGGTGGTGCGGTTGCCCGTGCCCGGCCGGGACCCACCGGAGCGGCCGGCGCCGGCGGGTTTGGCGCCGGTGCTGGGGGCGCCGGTGCTGGGGGCGCCGGTGCTGGTGGCGCCGGTGCTGGTAGTGGTCATGCTCCCTCCAGGAGGGCCCCGAAACCGAGGACCCCGAGCGAGGTGTAGATGGTGGCGAAGGTGGCCAGCAGACCGATCCACTGCCAGCCGTCGTCGCTCGACAGGCCGAGGGCGGCACGCCAGGCCTGGGTGGCGGCGAGGAGCACGGGGGCGAGCACCGGCAACATGAGCAGGGGCAGCAGGGTCTCGCGCACCCGCAGGCCGGCGGACATGATGCCGTAGACGGTGCCACTGGCGGCGAGGCCGATGGTGGCGGCCACCGCGGTGGCGACGAGCAGCCCGTAGTCGCGCAGGTCCGATCCGAACAGCACGACGATACCGGCGCCGAGGAGGACCTCGAGGGCTGCCAACTCGACGGCGACGGCGGCCGCCTTGCCGAGGAAGATCCCGGCGGGGTCGAGGCCTGACATGCGCAGCCCGTCGCGGGCCCCGTCGGCGGCCTCCACGGCAAAGCTGCGGGCGATGGCGAGCAGGGCGCAGAACAGCACGGCGACCCAGAACAACCCGGGCGCCGCCTGCACGAGCAGGCGGTGGTCCTGGTCGAAGGCGAAGCCGAACAGGAGCAGCACGAGCAGGGCGTACGGGGCTACCTGGTTGGTGGTCACCCGCGAGCGGGCCTCGACCCGCAGGTCCTTGCCGGCGACGAGCACGGCGTCACGCCACATGGGCCGCATGGCGCGCCGAAGGTTCGGGGAAAGGGGCGCCCGGGGTGGCTGCAGGCGCGACGGCGCCATCGCCGGCTTCGGAGGTGGGGGGTCCGGGGCGGGCGGGCAGAACGCCGTCAACGACGGCGCCCCCGGCGACGGTGACGGTGCGGGTGGCCAGGGCGCGCGACCGTTCGGCTTCGTGGGAGGCAAACACGACCGTCGCCCCTCGGCCCACCGCGTCGGCGATGATCCCGTCGAGGCGGTCACGGTGCTCGGCGTCCAGGCCGGCGTGGGGCTCGTCGAGCAGCCACAGCTCGGGGTCGCGCGCCACGATCACGGCGATGGCCGCGCGCCGGCGCTGGCCGGCGGACAGCCGGCTCACCGCCACCGTGCGCAGGCGACCGGACAGGCCCAGCCGGTCGAGGGCGGCCCCCACCCGGTCAGGCCGGCCGGCCCCGGCGCGTATT
The DNA here is from genome assembly GCA_035552775.1 of Acidimicrobiales bacterium. Taxonomy (GTDB): domain Bacteria; phylum Actinomycetota; class Acidimicrobiia; order Acidimicrobiales; family Palsa-688; genus DASZKW01. Next base: position 137,348 of record DASZKW010000036.1, read on the forward strand.
GCGAAGCGCAGGTTGTCCTCAACCGTCAGGTCGTCGTAGAGGCCGGCGGAGTGGCCGAGCAGCCCGATCCGGCGGCGCAGGGCGCGCACGTCTCCGTACAGGTCGGTCCCGAGCACCTCGGCCCGCCCGGCGCTGACCGCCAAAAGGCCGGCGCAGGCACGCAGGAGGCTGGTCTTGCCCGCCCCGTTGGCCCCGTTCAGGGCGACGATCTCACGGGGGGCGACATCGAGGTCAACGCCGGCCAGGACCGGGTAACCGTCAACCAGGGCGACGACGGAACGGAAGTGGATGGCAGGGGCCATGGGGACCGGCCCGAGGCTAGCGAGACTCGCCTGGAAAATGCCATCTGGCCAGGCGGCTATACGGTTGACAGACGGTTCAGTCCCATGTGGTCGAGGATGTCGCTGGCCCAGGTGGACAGCACGTGGAGGTCCCCGGTGAGCAGGAGCAGCCCGAGGGCGGCCAGCACCAAACCTGAGATTAGGTTGATGGCACGCAGGTGAGCCCGGGCCCAACCGAGGACGCCGGCCAGGCGGCCGAAGGCCACGCCGGCGGCAACGAAGGGGACCCCGAGGCCGAGTGAGTAGGCGACGAGCATCAGCTCCCCGCGGGCCAGGGTGTGGCCGTCGCTGGCCAAGCCGAGCACCGCGGCCAGGACCGGGCCTATGCACGGAGTCCAACCGAAGGCGAACGCCATGCCCATCACGGGGGCGGCCCAAGGCCCGAGGCGCGACGGGCTCACCTGGACCCGGCGCTCCCGCAGGAGCCACCGGGGGCGCAGCAGCCCGGCGAAGACGAGGCCCATGACCAAGATGACCGACCCGGCCACCTCGTTGAGCACCTGCTGGTGCGACTGCAGGGCCCGTCCCGCCCCGCTGGCCCCGGCCTCGAGGACGGCGAAGACAACGGTGAACCCGGCGACGAACAACAGCGTCGACCGCAGCAGCCGGCGCTGGTCGGGGCTGGAGGCGCCGGCCAGCTCGGCGCTGCCAACCCCCGACATCATCGACAGGTACGACGGGACCAGGGGCAGCACGCACGGCGACAGGAACGAGACCAGCCCGGCTCCGAAGGCGACGGCGAAGCCGACCGGCGAGTGGAGGATCAGCGCGTTGCCGTTCACGTCTGTCGACCATCCTGGCACGCCGCCAGGGACGGTCCCCACTCGGAGCATCCCCCGGGGCCAGCGGCGGCGGCGGTATCGTCGACCCGCGTGCGTCACCTCGCTCGACGCCGCCTGCGGTGGTGGTGGCTCGTCGTCCCCGGCCTGGGCCTCCGCGTCCTCGCCGATCACCTGCCGGCGCCGGCCTTGGGCCAGGGCGCCCTCGTCGCCGGATACGCCTGCCTGCTCGTCTTTGTCGCCGCCAACCGCGTGGTCGCGGGCATCGGTGTCGTCGGCGCCGGCCTGTTGCTCAACGCTGCGGTGGTGACGGTCGACGGGGGCATGCCGGTGCGTGCCGGCGCCGTGCACGCTGCGGGCGGCGGGGCGGCCGGCATGCGAGCCGCGGGGGGCGGGGCGGCCGGCATGCGAGCCGGGGGGGCCGGCGGGGGCGGGGAGGGCGGCATGCGAGCCGCGGGGGGCGGGGCGGCCGGCGGGGGCGGGGCGGCCGGCGGGGGCGGGGCGGCCGGCG
>DASZKW010000037.1:0-30613 GCA_035552775.1 Acidimicrobiales bacterium
CGTTATCATCGCGCAGCGTTGACGTTGGGGGTTTGGATCTGGCACCGGCAGGATCAAAGGCACCCGCTGACCGCTTTACGGAGTCATTTAAATGGGCTCCCAAGTGGTGCTTGGCGGACGGTCTGCCTGCGCAGGGGTCCGGGATCGTCGGTCGATCTCGCCGGCGAGGTTCCTGATCTCAGCTCTGCGAACGTAGTCCTCCAAGTCGGCGGCGCTGATGCCCGGCTTGCGTCCGCGGCGGTCCACCGGCAAGCGATCCCGCCCGAGCACCAGTCGCCGGAAGGTGCTCTTGGCCATACCGAGCTTGCTCGCCGCCTCGGCCACCGTTAACCACCCGCACTCGTGGTCCGGGCCAGTGCTCTGGACCGTCACAGCGGAACCCAGCCACCGCTGGGCGATGCGGTTCTGTCGGCGCGGCCGGAGCAGAAGCTTGGCCCGACTATAGGCCCTCTGACCTGCTGTTTCGTCCGCCGCCATCGTGGGTGAAGTAGACGACGTAACGCTTCTTTGTCACGGACCTCGCCAACGATGGCGACGTCGGGAGCCATGCGCAGGAAGCCGGCGACCAGGCGGCGGAGGTCGACTTCGGGCCGGTCCACGCGCGACGGGCGCGTCTGCATGTGGGCGACGTTGGGCAAAGGAATGTCAGTCTCGAATACTTCCTCGGCGACAACGACGCGCAGGGTGGGATCCAGCTCGGCGGCCAGACATGACAAGAGCGTGGTCTTGCCGGCTCCGGGCGCCCCGGCGACGAGCATGGAGAGCCCGGAGCGCACGCAGGCCCGGAGGAAGGCGGCGGTGCGGGTGTCGAGCATGTCCCGCCCGACCAGTTCGCCGAGGTCGCGGATGGCGACGCCTGTGAACTTGCGGATGTTGACGAGGACATGACCATCGCGTCCGATGTCACCGTGGACGATGTGGAGGCGCGCGCCGCTGGACAACTGTGCGTCCTGAAGTCCCTCGGCGGGATCGAGCTTGCGGTGGGATCGGTTGGCGTCGTCGAGGATCTTGGTCAGTACACGTACCACGTGCTCGTCGTCGTGGAAGACCTCGTCGTGGTAGCCCGACGGACCGGTGTGGCGTTTGGCGAAGATGGCGTGCGGGGCGTTGATCATGATCTCCCAGACGTCGGGGTCGTCCAGGAGGGGTTGGAGGGGGCCGTACCCGGCAAGGTTGCGCAGGGCCCGCTCGACGGCGGTGGCGGGGTCGGCCACGTCGATGGGCCGGCGCCCCCGCTGGTACTCGTGGCGCCAGTGGGCGACCTCGTCGTCGAGCAGGGCGCGCAGCTGCGCCAATGAGTCGGGCGAGCCCATGTCGAGCGCGGTGGCTTTGGCCCGGTCCTGCACGGCGCGCTCGATCTCGGCCAGTGGCGACCACCAACCCGTCGCCTCTGTCGCCGTCACGTCGGTTCTCTGGGGTCCCTGGCGCCGGCCGCCATGACATGAAAGTAACGGGACGCACCGGAGACGACAAGGGGTGAATCAGAAGATATTTGCCATCGGCTCCCGGCGCGACATGCTCATCGTCCACGGTGGTCCCAGCGGTCACAGGGGTCCCACCAGCCCCGCCCACCGGGGACCCGGTTCTCGGCCCCTAGGGTCCCGACGCGGTCCTGGGTAGGACCGTCCCATGAGCGACCGTGGCGCCGGCGACGCCAGCCTCGAGCGCTACCGCCAGATGCGCGATTTCGAGCGCACCGCTGAGCCCGATGGAAAAGCCCTACCCGAGCGCGATGGCCAAGCCGGGGCCAGCGGCGATGACCCCCAATCCGAGACAGTCGGAGACGGCGCCGGAGGGGCGGGGCGATTTGTCGTTCAAGAGCACGCCGCTCGCCGCCACCACTACGACGTGCGCTTCGAGGTCGACGGCGTCATGGCGTCGTGGGCCGTACCAAAGGGCCCCTCCTACGATCCCAAGGTGCGTCGCCTGGCCGTTCATGTCGAGGACCACCCGCTCGACTACCGGACCTTCGAGGGCACCATCCCGAAGGGCGAGTACGGGGGGGGAGCCGTCATCGTCTGGGACGAGGGCACGTACCGCAACGACAGCGTGGACCGTGGGCGGCCCATCGGAGTGCGCGCCGCCATCGACAAGGGTCACCTGTCGGTGTGGCTGCAAGGCCACAAGCTCCGGGGTGGTTGGTCGCTCGTGCGCACCGCGGGGAGGGCCGACGCCGAACGCAACTGGCTGATGATAAAGCGACGCGACGACGAGGTGGACCCCGGGCGCGACGTGGAGGCGGACTCGCCGGCGTCTGTCTCCACCGGTCGGCGCCTCGAGGAGGTAGCCGCCGACACCGGCGGCGCGCAGTGGACGCGGGCGGTCGCGACGTGGCGTCCCCCGATGCAGGCCGAATTGGCCACACCATCGGGGGACCGTCTGTTGCCCGGGGGCACCGAGTGGATCCTGGAGCGCAAACTGGACGGTCTGCGCTGCATGGCCGTGCGCAACGGCGCCGACGTCGCCCTGTGGTCGCGCCGGCACCTGTCCTATACCAAACGCTTCGGGGCACTGGCCCGCTCCCTCGGTGAGCTGGCGGCGGACAACTTCGTGATCGACGGCGAGATCGTCGCCTTCGACGACGACGGCCGCACCAGCTTCTCGCTGCTCCAGCGGCCCCGGCAGGACACCGAGGCGGTGTACGTGGCGTTCGACCTGTTGCACCTGCTCGGCAAGGACATCACCGAGCTCGGCGTGGGCGAGCGCCGGGCGCTGCTGGCCAAGGTAATCGTGGAGGGCGTCGCCCCCGGATCGGTGGGGCTCGCCGAGTCGGTGGAAGGCGAGCCCGGCGCCGCACTGGAGGCGGCGTGCTCCAGGGGTTGGGAGGGACTGATCGCCAAGCGGGTCGCTTCGCCCTACCGCAGTGGGCGGTCGCCTGACTGGCGCAAGCTCAAATGCAGCGCGTCCCAGGAGCTCGTGGTGGGAGGCTGGACCGACCCTCGAGGCGCCCGCCACGGCTTCGGCGCCCTGCTCGTCGGGTATCACGACGGGTCGGGGCTGCGCTACGCCGGCAAGGTGGGTACCGGATTCGACGACGCCACGCTCGCGCGTTTGCACGCCCAGATGCAGCGGCTGGAACAGCAGAGGTCACCGTTCGTTGACCCGGTGCGGGAGGAGGGGGTCCACTGGATCACGCCGGATCTGGTGGCCGCGGTGGCCTTCACGGAGTGGACGACCGACGGTCGCCTCCGCCATCCCCGCTTCGAAGGGCTGCGCGACGACAAGGTGGCGTCCGAGGTGATCCGCGAGAGTCCCCGCTGACGCGGGCCCGACCGCTGAGCGAGCCCACACCGCGCCCGGCGCCGGGTCACAATGGTGCGCCGTGCGCCTCGTCATCGCCACCTGCACAGTCGACTACCAGGGCAGCCTCGCCGCCCACCTGCCGCAGGCGAAGCGCCCCCTGGTGGTCAAGGCGGACGGGTCCTCGGCGTGCATGCGGACGGGCTCGCGGGGCCGGCGTCAGGGGGCCGCGGCATCCTCGTCGACGTCGCTCCATTGGCCGAGTGCGCCACGCTGGATGCGCACGGGTCGCACGCCCGGCGCGACGGCGGCGCCTTGTCGGTCGAGGACCGCCGTCAACGCTCCCCTCAGGGGATCGACAAGGGCGGAGGGCAGCGCCACGCCGTCACGGATGGCGTCGTCCACCTTGCGTTCCGGCAGAAGTACCGGGCTCGACAACGCAGGCCGGTCCCCGAGCACTGCAGCCAATGCGGCGCCCTGCTCGGCCCGGCTCCGGGGGTTGCGGGGCGCCCGGTTGATGACCGGTAGCAGGCGTCCTGGCACCACACCGGCATCGAGCAGCGCCCGTAGGAGCTGGGCCAGGGTGCTGACACCCTTGGTGCCGGGCGCGCCCACCACGACCACAACGTCCGCGCCGGCGACGGCGGCCCGAGCCAGGTGGTTGCGTTCTTCCACCTCGACGGACCCGCAGTCCGCTTCACCCTCCACGTCCCCGGTGACGTCGGCGACCACAACCTGGAAGGTGCCCCGAAGGCCGTCGAGGGCGGCATCGATGGCGCGTGGGCGCAGAGCCGACCATGCGCTCGGTCGGCGCAGGCCGAGCAAGAGCCGGTAGCCCCGGGCGGGCACGTCGAAGGTCGTCGATTCGACCGCAGCAGGTTCGGGGCGCGACAGGCGGTGGGCCTCCACCAGCTCCTGTAGCCCGGGACCGACCTCGCCGGCGTCGTGGAGCATGGCCTGGTCAGCGCGCAGGGCCAGGTCGGCGAGCAGCACCCGCCGCCCGTAACGGGGGTCGGTGGCGAAGGCCTGGGCGGCGCCGATGGCTGCAGTAGACGCTCCCGTGCCTCCTGGTCCGGTGACGGCGATGAGGCGTCCCCGCCATTGCGCTACCGGCGCGTCGCCTGCCATCGCCGGGAGCCGGTCCCCCCGTCCGATCATGCGGGTGTGGGTCTCGAGGGCGGCGAGCAGCTCGCCTCGGGAGAACGCCACCGGAAGCACGGTGGCGACACCGATGTCGTCGGCGGACCACCGTCGTCCCCTGCCGTCGGCGACGGCCAGCACCGGCGTGTAGCGGGCGGCAGCCGCCGCCACCAGGTCCCTATCGAAGGCCGGGAGGCTGACGTCGACCAGCAGGGCCGAGTGAGCCCGGCCCGACGCCAGCCTTACCCGTACCTCCTCGGGGGTCACGCACTTGACGAACTCGGCAGCAATGCTCGCCGACGTAGCCCACTGGGCCACGTCACGGAACCACTGCGACCGGGCGTGGGCCAAGCCGAGCAGGACGTAGCGCTCTCCCGCCATCAGCCTCCCCCGAGGCCGCTGCCATCGGACGGCTCCCCTACCACCACGCTCAATGTGCCGGTCCGCGCCGAGTGGACAATGGCTGTCACCTCGTCCAAGGAGGCCACGCCGAGGGTGACCACGTCACCTGAGCTCGCACCGGCCAAGACACCCGACGCCGCGGTGACGCCGATCACCCGGGCACCGCGCGCCACCACGCTCGTCGGCGACGACGGGCTCGACCCGTCGGTCACCAGCACATCGACAAGCTCGCCGGTGGCGAGCACCGAGGCCTCGCTCGGGTCGACGGTCACCGCCACGGGCCGCAGGGCCGGCTGGGCGCCCGTGGGGACCAGGCCAGCCGAGGTGACGAGGTCGCCGGGGGCAAGGGGAGCGGCGAGGGTGCGGCCGACCAAGGCGGTCGGATCTCGGAACGCTCCGGCGCCGGTCTGGGTGGCCAGGCGCATCGAGGAGGTGGTCAGGTCACCGGCGGCCAGGATGGTTCCGGCCGCCAGAGGGCGGCCAGCGACGACCCACGGGCGCCCCGGTGAACCCGTGGTGCCCAGCCACGCGGCAAAGACCAGCACGGCGGCCGCGGTCACCAGAAATGAGCCCGCCACCGCCCGCCCGCTCGGTCGAGACGGGCGCCGGCGCACGGCGCGCCCGGTGGGCGCAGCACCCGTCGAGCGCTCAGCCACCGCCGTCACCGGCGCGGTCTTTCACCGACCAACCGGAACGTCACATCCCACGACGCTGGTACTACCGCCACATCCATGAAATCTATCGAGAGGCAACGCGTTCGTCCAGCCCTCGGCTACCATATTGGCCATGAGTGAGCCGATCCGCTGGATGGGAACCCGCGAGGCCTGCGAGCGCCTCGGTGTCACGCTGAGGACGCTGTACCGCTTCATCGACGAAGGCCGGCTGGCGGCGTACAAGATGGGTCGGGTCATCCGCCTCCAAGAGAGTGATATCGAAGGCTTCATCGAGCGCATGAAGATCTCGCCGGGGACCCTGGAGCACCTCTATCCCGAGCCCAAGTCCCACGAAGCACGCCAGGAGTCGTCGACAGGCTGAGGCCGCCGGCCGCAAAGGGGTCCTCTCCGGCGGCCGACTCGCCCGCTTGTGCAGTTGTATGGGCAATAACCCCGATTTCTGCACACCCGGGAGCAGTGCCCCTTCCGGAGGTTCGCTCCAAGGGCACTGGATCGCCGGGGTCGGAAGCCTACGCCGGACCGCAGGACGGCCACGATCCACGACCTACGGACCTACACCGGCTTGCAAGCGTCGATGGCCCAGATCGCCGCCCACGCGTGACCGCGGAGCGGTAGAGGTAGGCGCAGCGTCACCACGTCGGCCCCCACACCCACCAGGTCGCCGGCCAGGACGTCGCCGCCATCGAGCAGGAGGCGCACCGGCAGCGTCTCGGCGGCCAGGGCCGCCAGGGCGTCGGCGAATCGCAGCTGCAACGCCGGGTCTCGGTCGCCACCGGCCGCCACCGGCCGCCCCCCGAGCCCGCCCGCCGGCACCACGGTCCCCACCCGTCCCCCGAGCCCACCGGCCGGCAACCCGGCTCCCTCCCTTCCCTCGAGCCCGCCGGCCGGCAACACAGCCCCCAGCCGCCAGAGTGAGACCAGGCTCGACGACCCGCGGTCGTCTTCGAGCACGCAGAGGTCGGGCCCCACACCAACCAGGCGCCCCGCCAGGCGGCGCCCACCGAGCACGAGGGTCACCTCGGCGCCTTGCTCGGCCAAGTCGACCAGGGTCCCCGACAGGGTCGCCGCCTCCGCCTCCTGCTGGCGAAGCCAGCGCTCACGACTCCGGGCGCTCACCGCCTCGCCCCACCGTTGGTCTGCCGACCAGCGGGCAAAGGCGGCGAGCATGGCGTCGGCCTCCCCGGTCACCGCGCCACGCTGCCACAGCTTCGGGCGCCGGGGGGCTCGGAGTATCGTCGCGGAGATGGGCGAGCCGTCGAACCAGGACCCCGATTGCCTGTTTTGCAAGATCCTCGCCGGCGACGTGCCCTCGGACCAGGTGCTGACCACGGAGAGCACCTACGCCTTCCGCGACGTCAACCCCGCCGCGCCCGTCCACGTGCTCGTCGTGCCGAGGGACCACATCGCCAACGCCGCCGAGGTGACGGCTGCCGACGCCGGCGTGGTGAGCGAAATGATCCTCACCGCGCAGCGGGTGGCGGAGGCCGAGGGGGTGGCCGACTCGGGCTACCGCCTGGTGTTCAACGTGGGGGAGGACGCTCTCAACTCCGTTGCCCACCTCCACCTGCACGTCCTCGGGGGCCGGCGCATGGACTGGCCGCCGGGTTGAGCGCTCCCGCGACCTCCCTCGCGCCACGCCTGTAGCCTGACAACAGATCATCCGTGCCAGCCGTCATCGTCACCGTCCCCAACCACCTCATGCCCCGCCTCGTTGGCCCCCTCAACGAGAACCTGCGTCTGGTCGAGGATGCCTTCGCGGGCACCCGGATCGTCACCCGAGGAAACGAGTTCTCCATCGAGGGTGCCGATGCGGCCCGGGCAGCTCGCCTCGTCGACGAGCTCCGTTTGCTGTTGGAGAGCGGTCAGCTGGTCAACCCCGAGGTGGTGTACCGCACGATCGACATGGTGCGCGCCGACGAGCGCCCGTCGGAGGTGCTCACCGCCGAGGTGCTGCGCTCGGCTCGGGGCCGGTCGGTTCGGCCCAAGACGAGCGGGCAGAAGCGCTACGCGGATGCCATCAGGGACAACGTCATCACCTTCGGCATCGGTCCCGCGGGTACGGGCAAGAGTTACCTCGCGGTGGCCCTCGGGGTGCAGACCCTCCAGGCCAAGGCTGTGGACCGCATCATCCTGACGCGGCCCGCGGTGGAGGCCGGGGAGCGGTTGGGGTTCTTGCCCGGCGACCTCATGGCCAAGATCGACCCCTACCTCCGGCCGCTGTACGACGCCCTCTACGACATGCTCGGCACCGAGGGTGCCCGTCGCCTGCTCGACGCCGGGACCATCGAGGTGGCGCCGCTCGCCTACATGCGGGGCCGGACCCTCAACTCCAGTTTCATCATCTTGGACGAGGCGCAGAACACCACTCCCGAGCAGATGAAGATGTTCCTCACCCGGATCGGGTTCCGGTCCAAGGTCGTCGTCACCGGGGACGACACCCAGGTCGATCTCGGCGTCGGGCGCTCGGGCCTGGTCGGTATCGAGGCCATGCTGTCGGGGATCGAGGGCCTGGCATTCGTCCACCTCGGGCGGCGCGACGTGGTGCGTCACCGCATAGTCGCCGACATAGTCGACGCCTACCAGCAGGCCGGCGCACCCCAGCAGTCCGGCGCCCACCAGCAGTCGGGCGCCCACCACCAGGCCGGTGCGACTCAGCCGGTCGGTGCAGCACAGCCGGCCGCGGTTGCACGCGGCCATCACGACTGAGGGGAAGCGGTGGGAATCGAGGTCTTCGGGGCCGACGAACAGAGCGTGCATCCCGTCGACACGCTGCGATGGGTGCGCCTGGCCGAGGACCTGCTGTCGGCCGAGGGCGTCCGCGGTGACATCGAAGTATCGCTCCTCTTCGTCGACGAGACCTCCATCGCCGATCTCAACAAGCGCTTCCTCGGCAAGGACGGCCCCACCGACGTTCTCGCCTTCCCGATCGACGAGGAGCCGACTGAGAGCGGCCGGTCACCGGACTCAGGGGGCACGGGGCCCGGTTTCACGGCCGAGCCCGTCGATCAGCCGGTGCTGTTGGGCGACGTGGTGATCTGCCCCGCGGCGGCCGAGCGCAACGCGCCCGAGCACGCCGGAAGCTATGACGACGAGATGGCGCTTCTCGTTGTCCACGGCCTGCTTCACCTGCTCGGCATGGACCACGTCGACTCCGACGAGGCCGAGGCCATGGAGGCCAAGGAGCGTGACCTGTTGGCACGCTTCAACCCCGCGGACGGGCCCGAGGGGCCGCCGTGATGGTCGCAAGCTCGGCCCAGGCTTTCACCGGCGGCGACGCCGTGCTGATAGTGGTGATCGTGTTGCTGATCATCGTCACCGCCTTCCTGGCCCTGTCGGAGACTGCGATCACGCGCATGAGCCGTCACAAGGCGGCGGCCCTGGCCGAGGAGGTGGCCGGTGGCCGCCGCCTGCTGGGCCTGGTGGAGCACACCGAGCGGGTGCTTCCCGTGGTCCTGTTCGCCCTCGAGGTCACCACCTTGGTGGCGGCGACCCTGGTGGGGATCGTGACCGCCCGCGTCTTCGGTGCTCTCGGCGTGGTGATAGGGACCGTGTTCGAGATCATCGTGATCTTCGTCGTTGCCGAGCTGGTCCCGAAGACGTGGGCGGTCCAGCATTCGCAACGGGCGGCTCTACTGGCGGCGCCGATCGTCGCCGCCCTCATGGCTTTTCCCCCCCTGCGCTGGATCACGCGTGGCCTGATCGCCATGTCCAACGCCATCCTGCCGGGGAAGGGGATCAAGCAGGGCCCCTACGTCTCGGAGGAGGAGTTGCTGGCCATGGCCGACACCGCCGCCGACGAGGAGGTGATCGAACGCGAGGAGCGCACCCTCATCCATTCGATCATCGACTTCGGCGACACGGTCGTGCGCGAGGTGATGGTGCCCCGCCCCGACATGGTCGTGGTGGAGTCCCGGGGACTGGTGGCCGACGTCATCGACATCACCATCGCCGCCGGCTACAGCCGCATTCCCGTTTACGGCCAGGGGATAGACGACATAATCGGCATCGTCTACGCCAAGGACCTGCTGCGCGCCGAGCGCGAGGGGCGCCAGGGCGAGCAGGTGTCGGCGATCATGCGCGAGGCCCAGTTCACCCCCGAGAGCAAACGGGTTTCGGAGCTCATGCGCGAGATGCAGTTGATAAAACAGCACATGGCGATTGTGGTCGACGAATACGGGGGCACCGCGGGACTGGTGACCCTCGAGGACCTGATCGAGGAGATCGTGGGCGAGATAGTCGACGAATACGACATGGAGGAGGCGGCGGTGCAGCGCCTCGGCGACGGGGGCCTGCGGGTCACCGCCCGCATGCCGATCGACGAGGTCAACGACCTGATCGAGGGCCGTTTGCCCGAGGGGGATTGGGACACCGTCGGTGGCCTCGTCTACAGCCGCCTAGGCCACGTGCCGAGCGAGGGCGAGGAGGTGGACTGCGACGGCGTCGTGCTGGTGGCCGAGCGGGTGCAGGGGCGGCGCATCGGCAGGGTGCGGATCTCACCTGTCGCGCATGCGTCGGGTGCCGAGGCTGAGCGCCCCGACTCGTGAGGTCTGGGTTCGCCAGCCTGGTGGGGCGCCCGAATGTGGGCAAGTCGACCCTGCTCAACACCATCCTGGGCCAAAAGGTGTCCATCGTGTCGGACAAGGTGCAGACGACAAGGAGCCAGGTGCGTGGGGTACTCAACCGCCCTGATGCCCAGGTCGTCTTCGTCGACACCCCGGGCATCCACAAGCCGCGCACGCTTCTGGGGCAACGGCTGAACGACACCGCCACCGCCGCGGTGAGCGGCGTGGACGTGGTCATGCTGGTCCTCGACGCCACGGCGGCGGTGGGGAAAGGCGACCGCTTCGTGGCCGCCCGGGTGCCGCCCGGATCCATCTGCGTGCTGAACAAGGTGGACGCCGCGTCGCGCTCCCAGGTGCTCAACCAGCTGAGGTCCGCCGCCGAGTTGGGACTGGACGAGTACTTCCCCGTGTCGGCGCGCCGCGGTGACGGTGTGGTCGAGCTGGTGGACGCCATCGTCGCCAGGTTGGCCGAGGGCCCGCAGTTCTACCCCGAGGGCACGGTGACCGACGTGCCCGAGGCTTTCTGGGTGGCCGAGCTGGTGCGCGAGCAGCTCCTCGCCGTCACCCGCGAGGAGGTGCCGCACTCGATCGCCTGCCGGGTGACCGAATGGGAGTGGCCGCACATCCGCTGCGAGATCCTCGTCGAGCGCGACTCGCAGAAGGGCATCGTCATCGGCCGGCGGGGCGCCGTGCTCAAAGAGGTGGGGATCCGGGTGCGCCACCAGCTCGACCCCGGCGCTTTCGTGGAGCTGGTGGTGCGCGTGGACAAGGACTGGCAGCGGCGGTCCAAGGCATTGGAGCGCCTCGGCTACTGAGGGCCCGCTTCGCCCTCCTCGGGCCCGCGGCCCTCAGGTCCGGGCGCGTACCGGGGCCAGCCAGTCGACCACCTCGGCCAGGTGGCGGGTGCGGCGCATGGGTGGCAGGGCCCGGACCAGCTCCCAGCCGTAACCGGCTGTGGACAGGCGGGGGTCGAGCACGGCGACCACGCCGCGATCGGATCTCGAGCGGATGAGGCGGCCGGCGCCCTGGGCGAGGAGGGTGGCGGCGCGGGGCAGGTCGATGGTCGCGAATGCGTCCCGGCCCAGGCGGTCGCGGCGGGCTTGGAGGAGCGGGTCGTCGGGGCGCGGGAACGGGACACGGTCGATTGTCACCAGGGAAAGCGCCGGCCCCGGCACGTCGACGCCCTGCCAGAAGCCCATGGTGGCGAACAGGCAGGAGTGCTCGTCGGCGCCGAAACGAGCCACCAGGGCGGGCTTGGGAAGGTCGGCCTGGGTGATCACCGGCCAGGCGACGCGCGGTGCCACCGCGCTCGCCGCCGCGTGCATGGCCCGCCAGCTGGTGAACAGGGCCAGGGTGCGACCCCCGGCCGCCTCGATCAGGGCGACGAGCTCGTCGTGCATGGCCGGCTCGTAACCGGCCCGGCGCGGGTCGGGCAGGTGGCGGGCGCAGTACAGCAGCGCCTGGTGGGGGAAGTCGAAGGGGCTTCCCACGTCGAGCTCGTCGTAACTACTCGGTGCCAGCCCCACCCGCTCGCCCATGCCCATCGGGATGGTGGCGCTGGTCATGACGGCGACGGGCGCGTCCTCGCACGACCACAGCAACTCGCCGAGCGCGGCTCCCACGTCGATGGGCGCCACCTGGAGCACGGCGGCGTTGGGCGCCCCCTCAACCCACGCCACCGCGCTGGCGGGCAGGGAAAGCACGGCGTCGAGGTCAGTTACCAGATGTCCTCCCGCTTCGAGACCCCGGCTGCGGCGGGCGGGGTCGACTTCACTGCGGCGCACGCCGGCCACGAGGGTGGCCACGCGCTCGCGGATCACCGTCAAGGTGCGGGCTACGTCCTCGTCCAGGGGATCGCTCAGACGCTCGCCGCGCCGGGCCTCGAGGGCGGCATCGAGCAGGTCGGCGCCGTCGTCCACCGCGACCGCCGGGGCCGGGTCGTCGAGCAGGGGTCGCACGGCTCGGGACAGAGCCCGCAGGCGGCCGGCGGCGATGGCGAAGCCGAGGCTCGCCGAGGCGATGTCCTCGAGCTCGTGGGCCTCGTCGAAGACCACCACGTCGTGGGGGGGAAGCACCCCGCCGCCGGCGAGGAGGTGGAAAGCGTAGAGGTGGGTGTTCACCACCACCACGTCGGCGAGGGCGGCCCTGTCGCGCGCCGCCTCGGCGAAGCACACGTCTCCTGCCGGACAGCGGGTGGCGCCGGGGCACTCGGTGTGACCGACGCTCACCTGGGCCCACGCGCCGGCGCTGGGCTCGAAGCGAAGGTCGGCGCGGTCGCCGCTGCTGGCGGTGACCGCCCAGGTGAGCAGGCGGCGCACCTCCCGCCCGAAAGGACCGCTGGCGACGGTGGCCGCCCCGCCGGCCGCACCCATGGCGGGGTCGAGGCTGAGCTGCTCGCCCGCTGCCACCTCGCCGGCGCGCTGGCGGCACAGGTAGTTTGAGCGACCCTTCAGCACGGCGAACTCGAAGGAGATACCGAGGCGCTCGGCCAGCACCGGCAGATCCCGGGTGGCGAGCTGGTCCTGGAGCGCCTTGGTGGCGGTGGCCACCACCACACGGGCCCCCGAGACCAGGGCGGGGACCAGGTAGGCCAGGCTTTTGCCGGTCCCGGTGCCGGCCTGGACTATCAGGTGGCGGCGCCGCGCTATGGCGACGGCGACGGCCTCGGCCATGGCCAGCTGGCCCGGCCGCTCCTCGCTGTTGGGGAGGACCGAGGTAGCCCGTCGCAGCGCGCCCTCGATCTGATCGCCCACGTCCCAAAGAGTAGATGAACGATTTCGTGGCATTAGTGTCCGGCGCCGAACTACCAAGGCGAGTAGCCCCGCCGCTGACCAGGCCAAGCGTCCCCGCAAAAGTGAAAGTAGTTCGGCGCCGGACACTTACCGGCGCTGTCGGGTGCCCGCCGCTCGTTGATACCTGAAAGTTCACGGAAAGGCCCCGCTGAGGACCCATCGGACTCAGGCGATACCGTGCCAGCGTGGACCTCGACGGGCTCGATCCCTCCCGGATACCGCGCCACGTGGCGTGCGTCATGGACGGCAACGGTCGTTGGGCGGAGAAGCAGGGCCTGGCGCGCACCGAGGGTCACCGGGCGGGCGAGCTGGCGCTGTTCGACGCCGCCCAGGGAGCGCTGGAGCTCGGCGTTCCCTGGTTCACCGTCTACGCCTTCTCCACCGAGAACTGGCGGAGGTCGCCCGATGAGGTCCGGTTTTTGATCAACGTCATCGCCGACCAGCTCCTGACCCGCAGGCGCGACGAGCTGCACCGCCTCGGGGTGCGGATCCGCTTCATCGGCCGGCGCGACTGGCGGGTGCCGCGCTGGGTCCTACGGCGCATGGACGACGCGGCGCGCCTCACCGCGGGCAACACCGCCCTCACCCTCACGGTGGCGTTCAACTACGGGGGCCGCGCCGAGATCGTCGACTCGGTCCGGGCGCTTGTGGCGGCGGGAACGCCGGCGGGCAAGATCGACGAGCGGGCCATCGCCCGCCACCTCTACGACCCGTCTCTGCCCGACCCCGACCTCGTGATCCGCACGTCGGGGGAGTTCCGGATCTCGAACTTCTTGATCTGGGAGCTCGCCTACAGCGAGCTGGTATTCACCGACGTGCTGTGGCCCGATTTCCGCCGGGAGCATCTGGCCGAGGCCATCCGCGAGTTCCAGCGCCGCGACCGCCGTTTCGGCGCGGAGCGCGGGCGCAGGGGCGCGGACGGTATCCCCGGCTGAGCGGATGCCGCTCTACCGCGAGCAGGGGATCGTGCTGCGCACCCACAAGCTCGGCGAAGCCGACCGGATAGTGGTGCTCATGACCGCGGGGCGAGGCAAGGTGCGGGCCGTGGCCAAGGGGGTGCGCAAGACCAAGAGCCGCTTCGGTGGGCGCCTCGAGCCCCCCGGTCACCTGGCTCTCCAGCTCTACGAGGGGCGCCAGCTCGACACCGTCACCGAGGTCTCCTCCATCGACCACTTCCGCCCCCTGCACGAGGACCTCGACCGCCTGGGCGACACGCTGGCTCTGCTCGAAGTCGTCGAGGCGGTGGCGAGCGAGGGGCACGCCGATTACCGCCTCTACCGGATGCTGCTCGGTGCCCTGCGCACCTTGGCGGACGCCCCCTCTCCGCTTGTCGTCGCCGGCTTCTACTGGAAGCTGCTGGCCCTCGACGGGACCAGTCCCCTGCTCGACTGCTGTGCGCGCTGCGGCGCCGAGGACACAAAGTTGGTCGAGAAACCAGTGTTGGTGGCGTTCGATCTTGCCGTGGGCGGGGCGCTGTGCCGGTCCTGTCGCAGTGGTGTGCCCGTGTCGCCCCAAGCCCTGGCCGTGGTGCGCAGCATCCTCGGGGGGGACCTGGCGGCGGCCCTGCGCCAGCCGGTGGGGCCGGTGGCGTCGGAGGTGGCGGAGCTGGCGACCCACGCCATGGAATCCCACCTCGAGCGCCGTCTGCGCGTCGCCCGCCTGCTGCATCACCCTCACTAGGCTCGCGACCATGCCGTTCGTCTACGCATTCGACCACAAACACCGCAAGCCGCCGATGGCGATGAAAGAACTCCTCGGTGGCAAGGGGGCGAACCTGGCCGAGATGACGTCGGTGCTCGGTTTGCCGGTGCCGCCGGGATTCACCCTAACCACCGACGCCTGCCGTGCTTACATGCAGGGTGGTTGGCCGGACGGGCTGAGCGACGAGGTGACCAAGCACGTCCGCCGCCTGGAAAAGACGATGGGGAAAAAAATCGGTGATCCCGCCGACCCCCTGCTCGTGAGCGTACGGTCGGGCGCGGCCTCGTCCATGCCGGGGATGATGGACACGGTCCTCAACCTCGGTCTCAACGACGCCTCGGTCAAGGGTCTGGCCGACCAGACGAGCGACGAACGCTTCGCGTACGACTCTTACCGTCGGTTCATATCCATGTACGCGCGCATCGTCGTCGGCATCGACGGCGAGCGCTTCGACGAATCCTTCGACGAGGCCAAGAAGGCCGCCAAGGTCACCAGCGACGCCGAGCTGCCGCCCGGCGCCCTCGCCGATCTGGTCGAGAAGTACAAGGCGGTGGTGGCGGCCGAGTCCGGCCACCCGTTCCCCCAGGACCCGGTCGACCAGTTGCGGGGCTCGATCGAAGCGGTGTTCCGCTCGTGGAACGGGGCCCGGGCCAAGGCCTACCGGGTCCGCGAGCGCATCCCCGACGACCTCGGCACCGCCGTCAACGTGCAGACGATGGTCTTCGGCAACCGCGACGACAAGTCGGGTACCGGCGTCGGCTTCACCCGCGACCCGGCCACCGGAAAGCAAGGCGAGTACGGCGATTTCCTCGTCAACGCCCAAGGTGAGGACGTCGTCGCGGGTATCCGCAAGACCCTGCCCCTCGCCGATTTGAAGGAGCGTTTCCCGAAGATCTTCTCCGAGCTCATGGATATCTTCGCCCGCTTGGAGAAGCACTACCGGGACATGTGCGACACGGAGTTCACCATCGAGCAGGGCAAGCTGTGGATGTTGCAGACCCGGGTGGGCAAGCGCACCGGGCGCGCCGCCCTGCGCATGGCCGTCGACATGACCAAGCAGCGGGCCTGGAAGATATCGAAGGAG
The DNA here is from genome assembly GCA_035552775.1 of Acidimicrobiales bacterium. GTDB lineage: Bacteria > Actinomycetota > Acidimicrobiia > Acidimicrobiales > Palsa-688 > DASZKW01. The sequence continues at coordinate 15,596 of DASZKW010000037.1, forward strand.
GAGGCAGTCGGGCGGGTCAGCGGTGACCACCTCGACCAGGTGCTGCACCCGCAGTTCGCCGAGACCCCGACCCATCCCCTGACCAAAGGCCTGGCCGCGTCGCCGGGCGCGGCGGTGGGCAAGGTGTACTTCACCGCCAATGACGCCGCCACCGCCGCCGAGCGAGGCGAGTCGGTCATCCTCGTGCGCTCCGAGACGTCCCCCGATGACGTGCACGGCATGATCGCCTCCCAGGGTATCCTCACCACGCGCGGCGGGCTGGTGAGCCACGCCGCCGTCGTCGCCCGCGGCTGGGGCAAGCCCGCGGTGGTCGGCGCCGAGGCGGTGCGCATCAGCGGCAGAGGCTTCGCGGTGGGCAAGGTGAAGGTCTCCGAGGGCGACGTGATCTCCCTCGACGGCACGACCGGCGAGGTCGCGCTCGGCGAGGTGGCGCTGAGCAGGGGGGAGGCGCCCGACGAGTTCGTGACCGTGCTCAAGTGGGCCGACAGCATCCGCAAGGGAAAGCTGGCGGTGCGCGCCAACGCCGACAACGGCGTCGACGCAGAAAACGCGCGCCGTTTCGGCGCCGAGGGGATCGGCCTGTGCCGCACCGAGCACATGTTCCTCGCCGAGGACAGGCTGCCGATCGTGCGCCGCATGATCCTGGCGTCGTCGCCCGAGGAAGAATCCGCGGCCCTCGAAGAGCTGCGGGAGGCCCAGAAGTCCGACTTCGTGTCCATCCTCGAGGCTATGGACGGCCTACCGGTCACCGTCCGCCTGCTCGACCCGCCGCTGCACGAGTTCCTGCCCTCGACCGAGGAGCTGGAGCTGAAGAAGGCGACCGAGGGGCTCTCCGAGACCGAGGAGCGCCTCCTCGATGCCGCCCAGGCATGGCACGAGACCAACCCCATGCTCGGCACCCGGGGGGTGCGCCTGGGGGTGGTCAAGCCCGGTCTGTACGCCATGCAGGTGCGTGCCCTGATGGAAGCGGCGGCGCAGCGCTCGGCGGCCGGCGGCAAGCCGAAGGTGGAGGTGATGATCCCGTTGACCGTCACCAGGGAGGAGCTCGCCTTGGCCCGCTCGTGGGTGGTGGACGCCATCGCCACCGAGACCAAGGGTCTGCGCAAGAAACCCCAGGTGACGATCGGCACCATGATCGAGACGCCTCGTGCCGCCATACGGGCGGACGAGATCGCCGAGGAGGCCGATTTCTTCAGCTTCGGCACCAACGATTTGACCCAGATGACGTTCGGTTTCAGCCGCGACGACGTCGAGGGCAGGATGATGACCGCCTACCTGGAGCAGGGGCTCCTCGCCCGCAACCCGTTCGACACCATCGACCAGCGCGGGGTGGGGTCGCTCGTCGAGACCGCCGTGGCGGGTGGCCGGGCGACGCGGCCCGACCTCAAGCTGGGCATATGCGGCGAGCACGGGGGTGACCCGGAATCGATCGCGTTCTTTTACCGTGCCGGCCTCGATTACGTGTCCTGCTCGCCGTTCCGTGTCCCCATCGCCCGCCTCGCCGCCGCCCAGGCCGTGCTCGCCGGGCGCTAGCGAGACCTACCGTTGCCGTAGGTTGGACGGCCGTGGGGATCCTCGACGAGGACGTGGTCCGGGTTCGGGAGACGACCGACTTCGTCGCCCTGGCCTCCGAGCACATCGCCCTGCGGCGCGTCGGCCGGCGCTGGGTCGGGCTTTGCCCGTTCCACATGGAGAAATCCCCGTCGCTGTCGATCAACGCCGAGGATGGTTTCTTCCACTGCTTCGGCTGCCAGAAGGGCGGCGACGTGATCACCTTCGTGCGCGACCTCGAGCATCTGGACTTCGTCGAGGCTGTCGAGAAGCTGGCCGCCCGAGCCGGCATCACCCTGCGCTATGACGAGCGGGCGGGACACGACGGCCAACAACGCACCCGCATCACCGAGGCTCTGGAGGCAGCCATCGACTGGTACCACCAGCGGCTCATGTCGGGCGCGGACGGGGCGGCGGCGCGGGCCTATCTGCGTGCAGAGCGCGGTTATGACGGTGACGTGGTGCGCCGCTACCGCCTGGGTTGGGCACCGGAGGGTTGGAACCAACTCGTGCGTTCGTTGAAGGTGCCCGCCGCCACCCTGGCCGAGGCCGGTCTGGCTGGGGCGGGCGAACGGGGTCACTTCGACACATTCCGCGGACGGCTCCTTTTCCCCATCTTCGAAGCCTCGGGAAGGCCTGTTGGTTTCGGTGGGCGGCTCCTGCCGGGGGGCCGGGGGCCCAAGTACAAGAACACCGCCGGCAGCGCCGTGTACGACAAGAGCCGCGTGCTCTACGGACTCAACTGGGCCAAGAATGCCGTGGTCGAGCGCCAGCGGGTGGTCGTTTGCGAGGGATATACCGACGTGATCGGACTCCACGGCGCCGGGATCGGCGAAGCCGTGGCTACCTGCGGCACCGCTCTGGCTGACGGCCACGTCCGCCTGCTGACGCGCTTCGCCCGCCGCATCGTGCTCGCCTACGACGCTGACGGCGCCGGCCAGGCGGCGGCGGAGAGGGTTTACGAGTGGGAGCATCGCTTCGAGGTGGACATCGCCGTAGCCCTGCTTCCCCCCGGGGCCGACCCCGCTGACGTGGCCCGCCGCGATCCTGACGCACTTGGTGCTGCGGTGGAAGGAGCCCAGCCCTACCTGGCCTTCCGCCTCGAGCGCCTGCTCGCCCGCGCCGACCTGCGCACCCCCGAGGGGCGCGCCCGCGCTGCCGGCGCGGCGATGTCGCTCGTCGCCACCCACCCCAACGCCCTGGTCCGCGACCAGTACGTCATGGTCGTCGCCGACCGCTGCCGTATCGATCCGACCCGGCTGCGCCAGATGCCTCCCCCGCCGGGGGGCGATGAGCGCCGGGGGAGCGCTCGGCGCAGCGTGCCGGTCGATGCCGCCGGACGAGAGGCCGGGTCCCGTCGGCCAGAGGCGGCGGCCGACGGGGAGGAGCCGGAGCCGGCCGGTGCCACCTCGGCCTCGGTGGCGCCCGCGGAGCTCGAGGGGTTGCGCCTCGCCTTGCACCGACCCGACGAGGTGGCCGACCGGCTCGACGAGGCGCTGTTCGGCCACCCCGTGGCGCGCTCCGCGTTCCGTGCCCTCGTCGACGCCACCACCCTGCACCAGGCCATGGACGGCGCCGATGCGGCGACGGCGGCGTTGCTCCAACGCCTCGTCGTCGAGGAGGCCGAGGCCGAGGCCGACGACGTCTTGGTGCGCCTGGTGGAAAGGGCCGGAGCCCGTGCCCTGGCCACGTTGCAGGCCGACAGCCGTCGGGCGGCGGACCCCTCGTCGCTGGTGCCGACCATCGCATGGATCAAGCTGGCGCTCGAGGACCTGCGCGCCGAAGGCGAGCCTGCCCCCGGTCCGCAACGAGCTGCGGAGGAGCGGTTGGTACCCTGGCTCGTGGCCTTCGAGGCTGACGCCAATGAGTGAGGCAGGCCCCACCGCGTTCACCCCTGCGGTGCTGGGCCTGGTAGATCCGCCGGCGCTCGGTCTTCTGGGCGCGACCGAGATCGGCTCGGCACCGGCGGCGCCGGCCGTGGGGGAGGGCTCGGCCCTGTCCCGCCCCCCGCGTCGCCGGGCCGTCGCGGCGGGGCGCCCCCCGGTTGGCGCCACTTCGCCGTCGAGCACGGACCCCGTCCGCATGTACCTGAAGGAGATCGGCAAGGTCCCGCTACTAAGCGGCGAGGAGGAGGTGCTCCTCGCCCGGTGCGTCGAGGCGGGCGTGCTGGCCCGCCGGCGCCTGCTGCAGCGCGAGCGCGCCGGTGTCGAACGCGACGACACTGCTCTCGCCCTCGACGAGCGCTTGCGCGCCGAAGGCCTGGCGGCCAAGCGCGTCCTGGTGGAGGCCAACCTCCGTTTGGTGGTGTCCATCGCCAAGCGGTACTCCAACCGGGGGCTGCCCTTCTTGGACCTGATCCAGGAGGGCAATGCCGGGCTGATGCGGGCGGTCGACAAGTTCGACTACACGAGGGGCTTCAAGTTCTCCACTTATGCCACCTGGTGGGTCCGCCAAGCCATCACCCGGGCCATCGCCGACCAGGCGCGCACCATCCGCATCCCGGTCCACATTGTCGAAATCATCAACAAGGTCGTCCGCGCCCAGCGCGAACTGCTCCAGGAGCTGAGCCGGGAGCCGACCGTCGACGAGGTGGCGGCACGCTGCGAACTGACCCCCGAACGCGTCCGCGACATCCTCGGCGTGGGCCAGGAGACGGTTTCGCTCGAGCAGCCCATGGGTGACGACGACTTCAGCCTCTCCGACCTGATAGAGGACGAGAATGCCGTCGTCCCCTCGGAGGCCGCCGCCCGAGCCATGCTCAACGGCGCCATCGACGAGGCGCTGGCCGAGCTGAACGAGCGCGAGCAACGGGTGGTACGGCTCCGCTTCGGCCTGGACGACGGTCAGATGCGGACCCTCGAAGAAGTAGGGCGAGAATTCGGCGTCACCCGCGAGCGGATCCGCCAGATCGAATCTAAGACCCTGGCCAAGCTGCGTCACCCGTTGCGTGGAGGCCACCTGCGCGACTACCTCGACGAGGCCTGAAACCTGCGGCTGGCGGTTAGCGGCCAGCTAGCGGCGGCCGGGGGCCCCGGATGGGTCGCCGCCATTGCTGGTCGCGGCGCTGCCGGCGCCGGCGCTGCTCGGCCGGGCAGTGCTGGCCGTGGCGGTAGCCTCCTGGACCTTCTCGGTCGCCCCGGCGACGACGCCCCTGGCCTTGTCGGCGACTGGCGATACCGTCGCGCCGGCTTTGTCCTTGGCCGCGGCGGCGGCGCGCGCCGCGGTGTCGGTTACCGTCTGCCCCGCCGGGGTGCTGCGCGCTCGTCGGAACAACCCGTTGATCTGCTGATAACGCTCGCGTCCCGCAGCCGTTCCCGCGTAGAAGCCCGCGGCGAACCCGACCAAAAGACCTGCACGAAACCTCATGCCCATGGACCTACCCATCGGGCGGTCCGAGGACACACGTGGAAGCAAGGCCCCTGGTGATAGTGTCACCGCTGCCCTTTCCGGGGTAGCTCAATCGGCAGAGCGGATGGCTGTTAACCATTAGGTTGAGAGTTCGAGTCTCTCCCCCGGAGCCACCGGTGTTACCAAGGCGAGCGGTGCTACTTCGACTGCCCGAGCAGCAAATCCGCAGGTCAACGCCATCAACCGGGCATGAACTTGTCGAAGTAGCACCGCTCGTCTTTGTAGGTCGGGAGTAGCCCACGCCGGCCGGTGCCCGTGAGCCAGGGGGCCCGGCCGGCTTCCGGGCCGGTCCGCGAAACCCGTACCATCTTGTTTTCCCCCCGGGGCGGTAGCTCAGTGGTTAGAGCACCCGACTCATAATCGGTGATGTCGTGGGTTCGATCCCCACCCGCCCCACCCAACCCAAACCGTGAGAGCACCACAAAGGGAGCCCTGGCCGGGGAAGTCGGGCCAGGGCTCCTAGTCGGTCGAATCGTCCAGTCGGTCGATTCGTCTAGCCGGACGGATCGTCGTCAGTGAGCGGCGTCGAACGCGGCGCGGACCTCGCCGGAAATCCGGCCTCGATCGCTGACATTGAAGCCGTTGGCCCGAGCCCATTCCCGGATCGCCCCCAAGCTGCTCGTCGAGCCCGCGCCGCGGCTGCGGCTCCGACTACGACTCCCCGTGCCGGCGCCCGCCGCGGCACGACGTGCACGATTTACGCTCCCCGCCCTCCGGGCGACGCCGATGTACTCACCGATCCAGTTGTTGAACTCGTCCAAGTGCTGCTGGCACATCTCGAGCTCGTAGGTTGCGCCATCGTGACCGAACGTCACGGTCTCTGCAGCCTCCGTCTCTTCTTCATCCAAATCGCAGGTGATGAGAACTTGAACTTTCTGGGCCACTCTTGTCTCTCCTTTGGAGGCGGGGGAAGTCGGGCAACGATGAGCATATACAACATCTTGACACCTACCGCGCCTGGAGCCAATGTTTACCGAAGATCCAGCTATGCGCGAGCCAACCGCGTAGCGAGGTACGCGAGCGACAGCGGGTAACGGTAGTCGATCCCGGAGTGCGTGCCATCGAACAGTTCGAAGTGCACATCGGTCACGCCAATGGCTGACAGTTCGTCGCGAAACGCCACCGCGCCCAAGTCGAGGTACCACTCGTCCTTGGTGCCCCCATCGATCCACACCGCGCGCAAGCCCCTCAAAGCTTCCCGATGGCGGGAGACCATGCGCACCGGGTCCCAATCCAGCCAGCGCGCCCATACAGCCTCACGAAGACGCCCGGAATGGGGATCGAACGGAAGGATCGGCGTGCCGTCCCCTTCTGCGGAGAAGCACGCCGTGCAACCGAGGACGAGCAACAGCAGTTCATCGTCGGGACGTGTGAACGGAACGCGGCTGCGGAAATCCAACCACCATCGCTCGATCGAACCGTCGAAGTCGCGCAGGGCGCGTACCGCCTTGGCGAACTCGGGAATATACAGCAGCTCGTAGAGGGCGTCACCGGCATGGGTGGCCAGGCCGCCGAAGAGATCCGGGCGCAGCATGGGCGTGATCATGGCGCCGAAGCCTCCGCTCGATTTGCCCATTATCCCCCGATGTGACGCATCTGGCACTGTGCGGTAGCGGGTATCGACGAACGCGATCACCTCCTCGCACAGGTAGGTATGGTATTGTCCCGTACCAGGGGAGTCGACGAACTGTGACCCCCCGTATGCCGTCCACGCGTCCACATAGACCACGATGGCCGGGGGCGCCTCTTCTCGCGCAAAGACAGCGTCCGCGGTTTCGGGGAATGGCTGGCGGAATGCGGACCGATTGCGCCACATGGTGACGTGGCCGCCGTAGCCTTGGAGTACATAGACCGTGGGATAGCGACGGTCTTGGCCGTCGTCGTATCCGGGGGGAACGTAGACCCAAAGGGGCCGCCGTGCCGGGTCGCCCAGTGGGTTGGTTGCGAGGGCCTGCGATACCAGCAAGTGTTGGTCGATACGACCTTTCAGCTCCTCATCCCACGGCTGCATATTACTCCCCTAGGTGTTTGCTCTCGACGCTAGCGGGCCGACGTTAGGAGAGGAGCCGGGACAGGCCGTGGAGGGCGAGGCCTGCCATAGCCCCGACGATCGTGCCGTTGATCCGGATGTATTGCAGGTCCGGGCCGAGTAGCAGCTCCAATCGCAAAGACGTCTCCGCCGCGTCCCATCTGGCAATGGTGCCGCTGACCAGGTTGGCGAGCTCGCGGTCGAAGCGTGATAGGACCGTCCGGAGCGTCGTTTCGAAACTGCGCTCGGTTGTGGCCGCCAGGTGAGGATCGTCGCACAACTGCCGGCCGGCGCGGGCGACGATCCCCGAAAGGCGACGGCGCAGCTCCGAGGTGGGATCGGACGCCTGGGTGCGTAGCTGTTGCTTGGCGTCGGACCATACCGCGGCGGCGAAGTCGCGCACCTCCGGCTGGTTGAGCAGCTCGGCTTTGAGTTCCTCGCCCCGACGGCGCAGCTCGGCAGAGGTCTGCAGGTCCCGGGCGAGGCTGACCAGACCGTCGTCGAACTGGAGTCGCAGGGGATGGGCGCGGTCGGCGGCCATCTCGGCGAGCACTTCGGTGCTGCGCCGGATGAGGCGGTCGAAGATCCGCTCCTCGACGGCGCCGGGAAGCCACCACGGCGATCGGTTGCCGAGGCGGTGGTGGAGGTCGGGACCATGCTCGCCCAGGTAACGGCTGAGCGCCCTCAGCCCGGCATCGACGGCTGGCTGGTGGCGCCCCTGCCTGCTCAAGGCGTCGACCACGCGCCCGGCGAGGGGAGCCAGGGCCACGTGGTCCATCCGAGAGCGCAGCATCCCGATCACCACTTCGTGGACGTCGTCGTCGCGCAGGATGTCCGCGATGCCGACGACCGCGTCAGCGGTCCGCTCGGCCAGGGCGTCGGCGTTGGCAGGGCTGGCCATCCAGCGGGCGGCGCGTTCGAGGGCCGACGCGGCGCGCAAGCGCTGCACCACCGCGTCGGGACTCAAGAAGCTCTCCTGCACGAAGCTGCCGAGGGTTTCGGCGAAGCGGTCCTTGCGCTCCACGACGATCGCGGTGTGGGGTATGGGCAGCCCGAGAGGGCGGCGGAAAAGGGCCGTTACCGCGAACCAATCGGCCAGGCCGCCGGCCATCGAAGCCACGGCTGTGGCCTGTACCCAGGCCAGCCAGGCGCCGTGGTGCACGAGGGCGGTGGAGACGACAAAGACGGCCGCCACCACCGCCAGTAACCCCGTCGCCCTGCGCCTGGTGGTGACAAGCAGGCGAGCCCGCCGCTCGTCGGCAGCCGAGAACGCTTTGGGTAGGCGAAATCCCGCCTTCACCGTCCGCCGCGGTGGCGGGTCCTCAACGGTAATGCTCGGAGGAGGCAGTGGTCACAGCCACCCGGCACGGGCGCTCGCCAGCTGCCCGGTACCGGGCGGAGCGGCCAACTCGCCGGCTTGGACGCGCCGGAGAAGGCGCCGGACCACGTCGAGGATCTCCGGCACAGCTTGGCGCAGGGCCTGGGCGTCGGCGCCGCCCACCGCCGAGGCGTCCACCCCTGTGCCCTCGAGCAGTGATGGCAGGTCGGCCAGGCGCTCACCCACCCAGTCCACCGGCGAGGCGGACATCGCCTCATCGAACTGGCGCGGACCGGGATCCCAGCCGTCGAAGCGGGGGTGGTGGTGGGTGCGGTCGAAGCTACCCGGGGGACCGGCGACGGACTCGAGCAGGTCGGCTCGCCACACCGGGCGGTCCACGACGATGGCCTGGGCGGCGTAGATCGAACCCTGCAGGGCCGGTCGCTCGAGCAGGCGCACCTCGAGGCGCACCCCGCGTTCGGCCCCCTCCTGGCCCGGGGTGGGTGAGGGATCCACGAAATACAGGTCGCTCGCCACCACCCCCACCCGCTCGAAGCCGAAGGCGTAAAGCACGGTGTCACACTAGGCCGGACTACGATGTTGACAAACAGACGCGGGAGCTCGGGTTGACCGGGCTGAGAGGGTGGCTGGGCCAAAGGCCGGCGCCACTGACCGCTCGAACCTGACCGGATAATGCCGGCGTAGGGAGGCACACGTGGCCACGACGGACTCAACCACTGAGACTCCGGCTCGTCAGCTCCGCACGGGTTTCGTGACCGTGGGGGGGGATCGACGCTCCGAGGTCCCCTCCACCCTGGTGGAGCGCGTACCCCAGCCCCTGGGACTGCTCGACCAGCTCGGACTTTGGGGCAACCTCGGCGTGAGCCTGCTCGGCTTCACCGGTGCCGTGTTCGTGCTCCAGCCGGGCGGTGCCGGCACCCGCCAGCTGTCCCTCGTCGCTGCCCTGGTCGCCACCGTGGTCGGGACCCTCTTGGGAACCGTCGCAGTTGCCCTTGCCGGGCTACCCGGAGCCCGTACCGGGGCGCCTGCCATGGTGCTGCTCAGGGGCCTCTTCGGCGCCCGCGTCTCCTACCTGCCCACCGCGCTCAACATCGTGCAACTCCTCGGGTGGGGCACCTTCGAGCTGGTCACCATCGCCAGTGCCGCCCACAGGCTGGTCCCATCCGCACCCAAGTGGATCTTCGTTTGTGTGGCCGGCCTCCTGACGACCCTGCTGACGATCCGGCCTCTCGGCGCCGTCCGGATCCTGCGCCGCTACGTGACCGGCGCGGTGGCCGTGGTCCTGACCTACCTGCTGGTGGAGCTGGTGCGTCACCCGTTGCCCCCCCTCGGGCGCGGGACGTGGGCGGGCTTCTGGGTGGCGACCGACACCACGGTGGCCGTGGCCGTCTCCTTCGTCCCCCTCGCCGCCGACTACGCCCGCCACTCGCGCTCGGGCCGCGCCGCCTTCGGCGGCGCGCTCATCGGCTACAGCATCACCCAGATCGCCTGCTATGTGATCGGGCTGGTGGCGCTGGTGACCGTAGCCCGGACCCCGAACGACATCTACGGGGCGTTCATCGCCGTCCCGCTCGGCTCGCTCGCCTTCACCGTGCTCGCTGCGCGCGAGCTCGACCAGTCCTTCGCCAACGTCTACTCGACGGCGGTGTCGGTGCAAAATCTGCGTCCCCGCTGGGACAGGCGTGCTCTCGGGGTTGCCATTGGCGTGATCACCACCGGGCTTGCCCTGTGGGCCAACATCGCCGACTACGAGACCTTCCTCCTTCTATTGGGATCGGTGTTCGTACCCCTGTTCGCCGTGCTCGTCGTCGACTTCTTCGTCCTGGCCCGAGGCAGCTGGGACCTCTCCGAGAACTCGCCGTCGCGCTGGGCCATGGTGGCGCCGTGGGCCCTCGGCTTCGTCACCTATCAGCTCATCAACCCGGGGGGCATCTCGTGGTGGGTGTCGGCGTGGAAGTGGATCGCTGCCCAGCTCGGTTTCACCCCGACTGCATGGATGAGCGCGTCCATCTGCTCGTTCGTGGTCGCCGGTGGGGCGACGCTCGTCGTCGGGGGTATAACCGCCCTGGGGCGACGCCGATCACCGCTCTGAGCCCCGACTGCAGCTTGCCAAACAGAGAATGTTCGGTATACCTTAGATTCGATGATCGCCACCTTCGTCATCTTCCTGCGCGAGGGAATAGAGGCGAGCATGATCGTGGCGATCCTGCTCGCCTACCTCGACCGCATCGGGGAACGGCGCCACTTCCGCGACGTCATCGCCGGCGTGGCTGCCGCCTTGGTGCTCGTCGGTGCCGGTGGTGCGGCCGCCTACCTGACCATCCGTACCTACGCCGGCTCGCGGGTGCAGACCATCTTCGAGACCTGCACGTACCTGGTCGCTGCCGCGGTGTTGACCTACATGACCTTCTGGATGCGCAACCACGCCCGGAACATGTCAGGCGAGCTAAGGGCGAGGACTCGTGCCGCGCTCGACTCCCGGGCCCGCCTCGGGCTCGGCCTGCTGTCGTTCCAGGCGGTGGGCCGGGAGGGTCTGGAGACGACGGTATTCACGTTGGCCATAGTGTTCGCATCGTCGGGCCGGGGGGTGATAGCTGGAGGGGTGGCCGGACTGGTTGCCTCCCTGGCCATGGCCTTTGTCATCTACCGCATGGGCCGGCGCATCAACATGGGGGCGTTCTTCACGGTCGTGGGCGCATTGCTGATGGTGTTCGCGGCGGGGATCCTCGTCGACGCCGTAGAGGGCCTCCAGCACCTCGGGTGGGTGACCATCCTCCACGACCCCATGTGGAGCACCGCCCACGTCCTGTCCGAGGACAGCACGCTCGGCGACATCTTCCACAGTTTCTTCGGTTATTCGGACCGCCCAACGCCCCTTCAGCTCATCGTGTACGTGGTCTACCTGGCCTGCGCGGTGGGGGCTTACCTCCGCATCGGGCGCCGGTCTTCCAGCGCACCCCCTGAAGCTTCGTCGTCGCCGGATTCACCGTCGCCGGCGCCGGCCCGGCACGAGGTTTCCGCGACGGGGCCGGCGCCGCTACCATGACCCACGAACTCAGATGGGTGCCGCGCAGCCTCCAAGTCCGATCCTGGCGAACGTGTCTGGCGCGCTGTCGGCGACGCCAGTGGTGGCTCTTGTCGGGGCCCTGATCGTACTCGCGGTCCTCAGCGTGTTCGTGTTGTCTTTCCTGCTTTACCGGCGCTCCGGGGGAGCGTCACGCCTCAAGCCTCTCCGATCCAGGCCGGAGCCTCCGTCAAGAGGTGCTGACTGACAGCCAGGGCGCGGTCGAAGATGTCGCAGAGGAGCTCTTCACCCCCGAGGATGCGGGCGAGTGACACATGCTGGCGGGCTACGACGGTGATGCGGCGCTCGGCCGGATCGGTGGCGGTGGCGAAGCTGTCGATGGCCGATGCCTCGAGGGGGAGGTCCATGCCGCCGATACCAGCGAGGTCGATGGCGAGGCGCAACAGGTCAGGGCCGTGGGCCAGGGGCGGCAGCGCCCAGGTGAAGGTGAGGGGGAAGTGGAAGTCGTCGGGCGGCTCGTCGTCGCCGAGCCCGACCACCACGTCCTCGAAGCTGAGCAACACCCGTGGGTCGACCTCCAAGGCGAGGTGGAGGTCGAGCGGGCCCTCGCAACCCTCCTCGGGGTGGAGATCCACTTCCCACGACTGACGTAGCGAATAGGTCTCGACGAAGTGCCTCTCGTCATGTACGTGGAACCCGTGGTCGACGGCGTGGTCCTTCAGCTCGGCCACGTACCCGGCGACGTCGATGACCGCCATGTCCACGACGCTACTCCGAGGCGCGCCGCCCCGGCTACGGTCGCTTGATGGTGGCTGACAAGGTGTTGGAGGTCCTCCACAACGTGGCGAGCGCGGTACGGCGCGAGCTTGACGCCCTCGAAGACTGGGGTCTCACTCCGGGACACGAGGGGCAGTACCGCCACGACGTCGTGGCCGACGAGGTCGCGCTCGGCCTGCTCGACGACGCCGGCTACGGGGTGCTCTCAGAGGAGTCGGGCCTGCACAACGGCGCCAGGGACCTGGTGGTGGTGATCGACCCCGTCGACGGCTCGACCAACGCGTCGCGGGGTCTGCCGTGGTGGGCGACCAGTCTGTGCGCTGTCGATTCCGACGGTCCCCTGGCTGCCGTGGTCGCCAACCAGTCGTCCGGTGTCCGTTACGCGGCGGTTCGGGGAGCCGGGGCCACCTGCGACGGGCAGCCGATCGCACCGAGCGAGTGTCGCGAGCTCGGCGAGGCCGTAGTGGCGTTCTCGGGTTACCCGACCACCTACCTGGGCTGGGGCCAGTACCGCTCGCTAGGCGCCGCAGCCCTCGACATGTGCGCAGTGGCGTCGGGCAACATCGACGCCTTCGTGGACTGCCCCGCCGACCCGCTGGCGCCGTGGGACTACCTGGGCGCCCTGCTGGTATGCCAAGAAGCCGGTGCCCACGTGGCCGACCTGTCCGGCAGGGACCTGGTCGTGCGCACGCTCGGTCCCCGCCGGACCCCTGTCGCCGCCGCCACCCGCGAGCTGCTGGGCGCGGTCCTCGACGCCGGCAACCAACTCGTCTGAAAGAAATCGGTTGACGAGCGGACCATCGCATGCTGCGATAGGGAGGCCACGGGAAGGACCCGTGCGCGGGCCGGGTGCCCGGCTCGAGCCTGTGGAAGGGAGTGCCCTGGTGAGCGGCAGCCCATTCACGCTGACGCCATGCCACGAGGGCCCCGCCGCGTCCATGCAGCACCCGGCCGGGGACCTCGCTGGTTCCACCAAGCGTGCCAATGCCCGCATCCAGGGCGACGTGTGGCCGCTGGGCCGGCTCGGGAGGTCGACGGGATAGCTCCCTTCTCGACACACCGAAGCAGGGCTCAGAGGCCGCCGGGAACCCCCGGCGGCCTTCTTCGTTCCCCGGGGTCGTTCCCCGGATCTCAGTTACCGATTACGACTGGACCACGACTGGAGGAGTGGCGAGATGTTCGCCGAGCAGTTCACCGAGGAGCTGTGGGACGGATCCGAGCCCGACCCGTGGGAGGACGCGGCCTGCCGCGACGGGACGGGAAACCTCACCGCCCTGTTCTTCTCCGAAGACATCCCCGACATCGCCGCGGCAAAGGCCATCTGCCGGGGCTGTCCGCTGATCGAGCCGTGCCTGACCGGGGCGCTCACCCGCCGCGAGCCGTCGGGAGTCTGGGGTGGGCAGTTGTTCGTCGACGGGCGCATACTGCCGCTCAAGCGGCGCCGGGGCCGCCCACCGAAGAATCCACCCGAGGGGGTCATGCTGACGGCGTAAGCGCTTGGGGCCACTGGCATAGCATGGCGGTCCCCGGGCGCTTAGCTCAGTCGGTAGAGCGCCGCTTTTACATGGCGGTGGTCGGGGGTTCGAGTCCCTCAGCGCCCACCGCCGCCGTGACCAGCGAGAAAGCGGCTCTCAACTGGACACGGCGCGAACCACTCGGTTTAGAAGCCGATGTCGAGGCCGGTGTCTCGCTCGACGCCCTTACCCCGTTCGGCCTCCCCTGCCAGCTCAAGCGCGCGCCACCGCTCCACCTCAACCGCGAGTTGCGGGACATCTTAGGAGATCGTCGCCCAAAGAATCGCCGGGTCGATGCGGTGATAGATGTGGGCAACGAGGACCCGGTTGGCGCGAATGTCGTCCCACGGAACGTCGGGCATAGCCGCTCGCACCTCGTCGGGCAGGTTCCCGGCGTCGAGCAGGTCCCCGATGATCGGTGGCCTAACTCCGCCAACCCGTACTTCTTCATCCAGTACCTCAACGCGCTCACCACCAGCCCGGTCAGCAGGAACTGGGTCAACAGGCGCCTCGGAATCGCAGCTCAAGCCATCCGCCAGGACCGCATCATCGACGAGACCATCGCCACCGGCGGAGACGTCCGTCGCATCTGCGATTTCTTCGGCGTCACCGTGAACACCGCCGTCCACTACAGCGAGGTTCTCGATCACCCAGGCCTTCGAGAAGATCAGACCCGACCCGCCCGTACCTAGCTGTCTAACCGTTTGGACGACGTCGCCGTCTAATCGAATAGACTAGATTTGTGACCGCTCGGGTGCTGGTCCGCATGTTACGAAGCCATGGTTGCGAACTGCTGCGCCAGCGCGGGTCACACCAAGTGTGGCGCTGCGGCCACTGCAGACCGTTGTCCTCATGCACGCCGGTGACATCACCCCGGGGACGCTCCGCTCGATCGAGCGCGACCTCGAACCATGCCTCGGTCCGAGATGGCTCAGCAGATGACCACGAAGCGCAAGGAGGAGAACGTGAAGGCCTACACAGCCCGCCTGGAACGGGAGAAGGACGGCCGCTGGACGGTCGAGCTCGACGAGGAGCCGAGGGTCCACACCTGGGGCAAGACCGTCGACCAGGCCCTCGCTCGCATGCGCGAAGCCTCTGCTCTGTGGTTCCAGACCGAAGAGGACCAGATCGAACTGGTCCCGCAGCCTGTGCTGCCCAAGGCCACAGGTCGCACCGTCGAACAAGCCCGCCACGCTCGCGAACAAGCCCGCGACGCCGACCGGCTCGCTATCGAACAGACCAGAAAGGCAGCCGTCGCCCTCACTGCTCGAGGGATCAGCATGCGCGACGCCGCCGCCATCTTGGGCATCTCCCACCAACGGGTCCATCAGCTGCTCGCCGCCGACTCCACCCCGCCGAGCCGCAAGGCCAGCTG
>DASZKW010000038.1:0-29970 GCA_035552775.1 Acidimicrobiales bacterium
CCCGCAGGAGGCGACGGCGTCGACCAGGAGGATCATCCGCCAGTCGGCGATCTCGCCGGGAGCGGTCAGGAACGACAGGTCGGTCGGCGCGCTCACAAGTTGGGGATGTTAGCCCTAGCGCTCTGTCCACCAGCCTGAAGATGGTCGGCCCGACCGACACCGCCAGCAGGTCACCGGCCAACCTCGGCGCCATTCGCGATCGCCGCTCCCTTGCCTTGGTCAGGGCGGCTTAGCAGTCAAGCACTTCCATGTCGTAAAGCGTGAACGCCTGACCGCGCGTGACGATGGTGAGGTACCGGCGACCTCAGCGTGCGTCGCCGTGATGGACAGGAGGTGGAAGCCTGCGTCGGGTGCGGCTGCGACCAGCGAGCCGTCCACGTCGAGCTTGCCCAGGGCCGACTTGATGCTGGCCTCCATATCGGATCAGCCGGGCGACAGGGGTGCCATTGCGCCCGATGATGATCACCGTCGGGATCCTCGTGTCCTACCTCATCGCCTTGTTGATCCTCGAGGTGGCGCCTCACTCGGCCAAGGGCGCCGACTGGAGGCTCATCCTCGGCCTGGGCGCCCTGCCCGGGGTCCTCGGCGTGGCGCTGCGGGCCCGGATGCCCGAATCGCCGAGATGGTTGATGCTCCACGGACGAAGTAGCTAGGCCCACACCCAAAGCGCGCTCGGACAGTTGGGCATAGACGCATCCGAGGACGAGGTCCGCGACACAGCCGACCAGCTCACCGAAAAGGAGCGCGAGCAGAAACGGAAGTCGCAGTGGACCGCCGGGGTGAAGCGGGCGCTGATCGTGGTCTGCGTCTTTTTCGTCTTCCACCAGGTCACTGGGATCAACGTGCCGTTTTACTACGGCCCCCGTGTGCTGGCCGGCTTCTTCCAGGGCCCCAAGTCCACCGCGGTCGGCGCGGCCACCGCCGGCGTCGAGGTCACCGCCATCTTGGGGGCGGTCAACGTGATCGCCACCTACTTCGGCTTCCGCTCCATCGACAAGGTGGGCAGGCGCAAGCTGGCCATCAGCGGCTACCCGGGCATGACCACCTTTATCCTCGTCGCCGCCCTCGGCGTGGCCTACATGACCGGGGTGCCAAGACCGTGGTGGTCATGGTGGGCTTCTCGTTTTCCATCGCCTCATTCGCGCCAAGTTCCTGCCCGAGAACCAAGGGCCTGGCGCTCAAGGAGGTGATCGAGGTGTTCGAACAAAAGGCCGTGGTGGTCGCTTGGTCGGGCCGCGGGGCCAGGCGCAGCTCGGCCCAGCCGGGGCCTCGCTCGCTTCGCTCGCTCGGTTGGTATCGAAGGAAGCAGGACAACCTCGCGGCGCCTCGGGAGGGCTGTCAGTCGTCTTGGCAAGAACATCGATAGAGCCCTTCCACGCCCGTCGTCGGAATCGCCCTCTGCTAGGTCAGGCGCTTCCGCGGCAACAGCTGCCGCCCCGTCGGTCGGAAAGCGCCCCGACCTCCAATGCCTTATGTCAACGGCGGCGCTGGCTGCCTGGCCGCTTGGGGCGCGGCGGAGTACCGGGCGGGGTGACCCGGCCTGTCCCCCGGCGGGCGGACCCGCTCGTCCCCTCCCGGGTGACCGTTGCCGTAGCTGGCGGGGTGAACCGGCCTGTTCCCCATCCGCCGTGGTCACCCGCCGCCGGCTTGCCTAGTAGCGACTGTCGCTGTGTGCGGGCTCGGGAGTTGAACCGCCCGATGAACGCCGAGACCGCGTCTTGGTCGTCGAGTTTGACGCCCTCTTCGAGGGCTGCTGTCCACAGCCTCTTACCGGGGCTGTAGAGAGACCGGTCGGCCATGCGCCGGCGGAAAGGAGGCCCGAGTCCTCCCACGTGGTCCACCAGGACCTGCCGGTCGTCGCTGGCGGGGTCGAGCAGGTCGGTGTCGGCCAAGAATTCTATAAACGCCAACGTCTCGGGGATGACCTCGTCGAGGCCGTCGGCATCCATGACCACCTTGGCCGGGTAGAGCCCCAGCAGTACCTCGTCGACGTCGGCGCAGGTCCAGCGGGTGAGGTGCCCGTCGACGTAGCCCCACTTGTAGTGGACCAGATGCTCGAAGCTGTCGTCTCCCAGAGGACACCCGGACGCTTGGGTCCAACGAGCCCACCTTTCGCGGAGTTCGCCGAGCGCCGCCTGGTAGCCGTCCTCGGTCTCGGGGTCAGAGCAGAGTGTGGTGTGGGCTTTGGCCATCTACCCATGATGGTCCAGGGTCCGCCCGCCGGTGGGTGACCCCGCCGTGGATGAGGCCACTCGACCGCCTCGGCCGGTCGCGGTGGAGCCCGGCGATCTTCGCATACCGCCTGGAAGCAGGCGCCTATGTCGAAATGGCCTCGGCCTGACCGGGCGGCCGGCTATGGCGTGTCGTTGCGGTTCCTCGGTCGCACCAACACCAGATCTGTGCGGCCGTGGTCGACTTCGCCGCCGAACTTCCCCCGGTGGCGCCCGCGGTGTTCCCGGGCCTCTGCTCGAAGGCGCCGTCGGCTACAGGTCAAGGACATGACGGAGGCCTCGACCCACCTCGTTCATGAGTGTCGGCGGGGCGGTACCCAAGTGGTCGGTGAGATCGGTCTTGTTCAGGGTGACCAGGGCAGTCACATTGACGACGGAGTCCCGCGGCAGGCCGGTGGCCGTGGCCGGCACGAACACGTTGCCAGGCATGGTTGCCAGGCTGGTGTTCGAGGTGATGACGGCGGCGAGGATCGTCGCCAGGCGGCTCCTGTTGTACGTGTCGGCGGAGATGACGAGCACCGGCCGGCGCTTGGCCGGGCGTGAGCCGACCGGCGCTTCGAGATCAGCCCAGTAGATGCCGCCTCGTTCGATCACCACTCATAGGTGGTCCCGGCCAGCAACCGGTGGCCAGCGGCAATGGCGTCGGCGGCCGAGTCGTCGCCCTCCTCAAGCCCAGCCACGGCTAGATCGATCTGGCCGGTAACCGACTCGCTGTCCAGTTCGTCGAGGTAGCGGGCGGCGGCACGAGAGAAGAGCTCCGAGCGGCTCATGCGAAGGTCCTGAGCGCGCCGCGACGCCCGTTCGTAGATGTCGTCTGGAACCGAGATCGCAGTCTTCACACCCTTAGTATAACCCGGTATTACCGAGCGCGGATATGACGTCGGTGCGGGAGAAGTCGTCGCCCTTGTACAGCAAGGGCGACCCGGTCGCCCGGGCGAGAGCGTAGGCGAAGCAGTCGCCGAAGTTCAGCCCTGCGGGGTGGCCGCTGCCCCTGCCGAAATCGCGGTAGGCACGACGGGCGATCTCGGCATGCTCTGGCGTCACCGGTTCGACTTTGGCACCGGTCGCGGTCACGAGATCGTCGAATCGACCGCTGAGCACGGGATCATGGTTGGCATCGACGACGATGGCGGTTTCGAGATATGTCCCCGCCGAGAGTCGCAACCCGGTGGCGCGGGCCACGGCATCGACATAACGATCTGCGTCAGGCTCGGCTCGCAGGATGGCGATGATCGCCGATGTGTCGATGATCACCGATGTGTCGCTGGTCACCGGGGCAACCCTGACTCGTCGTAGAGGAGATCGCCGTGGTCGCCGCTGCGGTACGGCTCGATCCAGCGGTTGGCAGCATCGGCGGCGATCTCGCGCACCCGGGCGGCCCTCACAGCCGCAGCCGCCACGTCGCCACCTTGCAGACGGTCGAGACGCTCACGGAGCGCGACGGTGATGGCGCGCGTGACGTTTTCGCCGGTCGCCGCAGCCAGCTCACGCGCCATGCGCTCTGCCTCCACGTTCTTGATGTTCAGGCTCATAGCAGAAATCTACCATAAAGAGTCTAGCTTTCTGCCGAGCTGGCTGGGCTTCGCTGCCGGCGTTTGGCGGTCGGATCCGAGCCGGCGGCGGGCCCGAGGCGTCGGCGCCGCTCCGGGCGGCCGGCGCGGCGGGTGCCCTTTCCCCACCTCCTGCCCGGCGCGAACCGGGAGCGGTGGGGCGCATCGGTACGCTTCCGTCGTGCGGATCGTCTCGCTGCTGCCGTCTGCCACCGAGATTCTCTTTGCCGTCGGAGCGGGCGACGACGTCGTCGGGGTGAGCTTCGAGTGCGACTTCCCGCCCCAGGCACGCTTCCGCCGGATCGTGTCCACGTCGGCTCTGTCGGGGGCGTCGACGGGGGCGTCGACGCCGGGCCAGATCGACTCGGAGGTGTCGGCGCGCCTGGCCGCCGGGGAGGACCTGTACCACCTGGATGAGGGGGCGTTGCGCGACCTCGACCCCGATCTGATCGTCACCCAGGACCTGTGCGCGGTGTGCGCGGTGGACGTGGGCCACGTCGACGCCGCCCTCGAGCACCTCGGTTGTCGGGGCCAGGTGCTGACCGTGGACCCCCAGACCCTCGATGACGTCATCGACTCCGTGCTGGGGGTGGGGTCGGCCACCGGCCACCTCCAGGCGGCCGAGGAACTGGTCGCGGCGCTACGGGGGCGCCTTGGTGCGCTGGCGCAGACTGTGGGAAAGCGGCCCCGGCCCCGGGTGGCGGTGCTCGAGTGGACCGATCCCCCGTTCAGCGCCGGGCACTGGGTGCCCGACATGGTGGCAGCCGCCGGGGGTACCTCGGTGCTCGGTGTGTCCGGTTGCCGCTCGCAGCGCACGACGTGGGCGGATGTGACGGCCGCCTCCGCCGAGATTGTCGTGGTAGCCCCGTGTGGCTACGGCCTGGTCGCGGCTGGCGAGCAGGCAAGGGCCGTCGTCGCCGCCGGTCACCTGCGGCCGGGTGCGCCGGTGTGGGCGGTGGACGCCGACGCCGCCTTCGTCCGCCCCGGCCCGCGCCTGGTCGACGGTGTCGAGGCGCTGGCGGCCATCTTGCACCCCGATGTGGTGGCGCCGCGGCCCGATCTCGCCGCCCTCATCTCGACATAGGGCTTGGAGGCTTGGCGTTCAACTCCGATACGGCTGCTCGGCGCGGGCGATGCGTGCCTGGGCCTCGGGTCGGGTTTCCTGTTCCCAGCTCCTTCACCACCCGCCTCGTCGGCTCGAACCCGTCAGTCCTGACCCGTGCCTGGTACATGGTCGCCCGGGTAGGTGTCGCGCCCGGCCGGCCGGGGCGTGAGCCAGACGGCGAGGACCGGGTCTACGAGGCGCCAGGTGGGGCGCCGGGCGGGGACGCGCAAGACGACGCCTGAGGCCTGCAGGCGGGCGAGGGCGTTTTTGACGGCCGCGCCCCGGGCTCCTTCGCTGCGGTATGGGGGGCGGCCGTGGGCTACGTCGAGAAGCACCCGGCGCTGCGCGGCGGACAGGGCGTCCCAAAGCTGGGTGTACTCGCCGTTGAGGGCGACGAGCACCTGGGCGCGGACGGTGTCCCAGTCGGCCAGCTCGGCGCGCCCGCCGTCGGCAACGGTTCTCCCCGTTGCATACCATTAGCCATCCCGAAGCGGTATGCTCAGTCGGTGACCACCCGGCAGATCGCCGTCCGCCTTCCCGTGCACCTCCTGGAGGAGCTTGACGAGCTCGTGGCCGCGGGGACCTACGAGAGCCGGGCGTCAGCGGTAAGAGCCGGTATAGAAGCGATCACGGCTCGGCGGCGTCGCCAGCAGATCGATGAGGCGATCCTCGATGGGTACCACCGGATACCACCCTCGGGAGCAGAAGACGAGGCGGCCCTCGCATCGCTGCGTGACGCCGTCGCCGAAGAGCCGTGGTGAGCGAACCTCGTCGTGGCGAGGTGTGGTGGGGGGAGATCGAGTACCTCGGACGGCGACCCTTCCTGGTCATGACCAGATCGACGGCGATCACCGTGGTCAACAGTGTCCTCGCTGCGCCTGTCACACGCACTGTTCGACACCTGCCCACGGAGCTGCCACTCGGTCCCGATGACGGGATGCCTACGGAGTGTGCGGCGAGCTTTGACAACCTGCGCGTCGTGCCCAAGTCCCGTCTGGTCGATCGAATCTGCGGCCTGGACACGATGCGCATGATCGAGGCCTGTGCCGCCCTGCGGGTTGCGGTCGACTGCTGAACTGCGGCGCGCCTTGCGTCGGGCGGCCGGGTACGGCCCCGATTCCGACGGTGAGTCCACCTGGTATCCCCAGGGCGATCCCCAGCTTTTGGCCCCTTGTCGTCCACAGTCGCGGGCCGCAACACTAGGGGCGACATGGCCGACCTCGCGTTCTCCGAACCGCAGACCGGGCCGGACCCCGTCCTGGCACGCTACGCCCGCCTCGTGGAGCGCCTGGAGGCGCGCCAGCCAGTCGACGAGGCGGTGTCGCGTCTCGCCGGTGCCGCCGTGGACGTGTGGGCCCGGCCCGGTTTCGACACCTTCGTGTCGCTGCCCCGGCTGCGGTTCGAGCCCTTCGACTACCAGTTGCAGGCCGCCGAGACGGTGCTGCGCCGGATGCGGGGGCGGGCGATCCTCGCCGACGAGGTCGGGCTGGGCAAGACCATCGAGGCGGGGCTGGTGTTGAGCGAGCTTCGCCTGCGCGGCCTCGCCCGCCACGTGTTGGTGCTGTGTCCCGCCGGTCTGGTGGCGCAGTGGCAGGAGGAGCTGGACCGCAAGTTCGCCCTGCCTTCGGTGGTGGTGGCCAAGGCCGACGCTGGGGCCGAGAGCGGCCGCCCTGACCCGCCCGTGGCGCTGGCGTCGCTGCCCTCGGCCCGGCGCTCGCCGCTGCGGGAGGCGCTGGCTGAGGTGGCGTGGGACCTGGTGGTCGTCGACGAGGCCCACCGGGTGAAGAACCCGTCCACGGCGTCGGCTCGGATGGTGCGGGCCCTTCGGACCCGCCACATGTTGCTGCTCACGGCGACGCCGGTGGAGAACAGGCTGAGCGACCTGTTCAACCTGGCCAGCCTGGTCTCACCGGGGGTGCTGGGGACGGCCCGGGAGTTCCGGGCCCGCCACGGCGGCGACACCGCCCGTGCCCCCAAGGACCTCGACGCGCTGCGGGACCGGATGGGCGAGGTGATGGTGCGCCACCGCCGTAGCCAGGTGGCGTTGATGCTCCCCCAGCGGCTGGCCGAGACGCTGGTCCTGAGCCCCCTGGCCGGGGAGGGCGAGCTGTACCGCCAGGTGGCAGGCCGGGTCCGCGGCGACGGCCGCGGCGCGTCGGCGGCCCGGCTGATGGCGCTGCGCAGCGCCTTGCGCCTGGCCGGGTCGAGCCCCGCCGCGCTGGCGGGGGCGGCCGCCAAGCTCGGGTGGGCCGACCTCGAGACGCTGGCCCGGGCCCAGGAGAGCTCGGCCAAGGCGGCAGCCCTGCTCTCCGTCTTGGGCCGCCTGGCGTCGGGTGGGCAGAAGGTGATCGTATTCACCGCCTTCCGCCGCACCCAGGAGTTCGTGGCCGGCGTTCTCGCCCAGGCGGGCGTGGACGCCACCAGCTACCACGGCAGCCTGCCCCGGGCGGAAAAGGAGCGGGTCGTCGAATCGTTTCGCGGGCCGGTGCCGGTGCTCGTCACGACCGAGGCCGCCGGCGAGGGGCGCAACCTGCAGTTCTGCCACAACATGGTGAACTTCGACCTGCCGTGGAACCCGATGCAGATCGAGCAGCGCCTCGGGCGCCTGCACCGCATAGGCCAGGACCACGACGTCAGCGTGGTCAACCTGGTGGCGCGGGGGACGGTCGAGGAGCAGATCCTCGCGGTGCTGGAGACCAAGATCAACCTGTTCGAACTGGTCGTCGGCGAGCTCGACATGATCCTCGGCCACATCGACGACGAGTACGACTTCGAACGCTTCGTCTTCGATGCCCACGTGGCCAGCGCCGACCACGACGACTTCGCCGCCCGCCTCGGGGAGTTCGGCGATCGGCTGGCGGAGGCGCGCCGGGAGTACTTGGACAGCAGGGCCCGCAACGACGCGCTGGTCGCCGATCACCCCGGGCGCTGCGATGCGGGCTGAACCGGCCCTGCGGTTCTGGCTGGACTTCGTCGAAGCCGAGGGCGGCGTGGCCGAGGACGGCGCGGATTCCGACCTGGTGCTCCTGCCCGAGCACCTCCGCTCCGAGCTCGACCTGCCCGAGGAGCTGTCGGTCACCGACGACCCCGACGTGGCGCGCCAGGAGGACGCCCTGCTCGTCATAGCCGGCCAGCCGGTCCTGGTGCAGGCGGCCGAGGTCGTCCTGGCCAGGGGTGACGTGGGTTGGGCCCGCCTGCCGTGGCCGGAGTCCACTCCCCCCAGCCGCGAGGCGCTCCAAGATGCGGCGCGCAGCCAGGTCATGGTCGACCACGGCCGGATCGACATCGACGGCCAGCCCGCCCGGCGCTACTTGCCGGCCCTGCGGGTGGGCGCACTGGTGGAATACCACGTCTCCCTGGAGGACCGCTTCGGCGAGCAGGCCGAGGTGTGGGTGGACGCGAGGAGCGGCGAGGCGCTGCCCGCTGCCGTCGTGGCAGCCCTCGGGCGCTCCGCGACGCTGCCGGGGCCGGGCCGCGACCACGCCTGCTTGCCGCCCGACCCGGCCCGCGCGCTGGCGGGGGCCCACGCCCTGCTCGAAGCGCGAGCCGGCGAGCGGCGCGCCCAGCTGAGCCGGCAGAGCGGCTCCGCCCGCGACGCGGAGGTGGAGCGGGTGGGCGCCTACTACGAAGCGGCTCTGGCGTCGATCGTCAAGCGCCGCCAGGCCGCTCCGCCCGACCGGTGGCCCGTCTACGACGCCCAGGCCGAGACCACCCGCGCCGAGAGGGCCAGGCGCCTGCACGAGACCCGCCAGAAATTCGCCGGCAGGCATGAGATCCGCCCCTTCCGCCTCCACTTGATCGGCATTCCCGGCGTCGAAGTGCCGATCGTGGTCCGGCGGGGGTCACGAGCGTTCGGCCTCACCCTCGATTGGTACCTCCCGTTTGCCACCTGGGCGCCGATCACCTGCCCGCACTGCGGGTCGGGCGATGTGCTGGTCGCCGGGCGAGACCGCCTCGGATGCCGGACGTGCCTTCACCGCCCGGCGCAGCTGCCGGACCCGTCGCCCCCCGCCGAGGCACCAGGCGGCGCGCCCCGCCCGCCGCCGGCGCCCGAGCGCGACGCCCCCCAACCGCCAGCGCCCGCGGTCGACCAGGCCCGACCGACAGAAAGCGCGCCGGCACCTGCCAGGCCTGGTGCTGGCACGGCGCGCCGGACCAAGGCGTCGGCTTCGGTGGCGAGGCGGGTGCCCAAGATCGGCAACGAGCTGGGGCAGTCGTTTTGGAAAACGGTGGTCCTTGGGCAGCGATGGTCTGCCACCGCGCCGCGCTCGCCCGCCGACGTGCTCGGCCGGCTGTATGGCACGGAGGGACCGTTGTACGCCGTCGGTTTCCCGCCCGACGCCTGCGCGACCGGGGTCGACATGCAGACCCGGCCCGGTGACATCGACGGCATCCATGCGACCAGCGGGAGCCTCCTTGCGTCGGGACGCGCCTTTGCCTACACGTTGCGCTGGAAGCTGGTCGCCAAGAGCCCCGTGGTCGTGGAGATCCTGCCCTTCTCCGACGTCGTCGGCTCCACGCTGCCTTCCCTCGCCCGCCTCAGCCACCTCGCCGACGCCCGGCTCCGCCAAGGTTTGCCCCAGCCCGCCGGGCTCGGCCCCGTCGAGCAGCGCCTGTGGGCCCACGTCTCGTCCGACGGACTGCCGCTCGTGGTGCGATGCCTCGCGCTGTGGTGGCGCATCCAAGGCAACCGGCGCCTGGACGGCATCGACACCAGCGCGCTCGTGGCCGCCGTCGCCGTCACCGCCCGGCGCCGCTCGGGGGTTCACACCAGCATCGCGAAGATGGCCGGGAGCCACGACGTCCAAGCCGCCACGGTGAAACAGGCGTGCGAGACCATCGAAGCGGTCCTCGGGGCGGCCGTGTCCCAGCTGTGGTGACCAACCGGCGCCCGGGCGCCTCGGGCGGCCGCGGCGGCGATCTCAGGCGGTACCCGATCGGCGCTATTTCGGCTGGCGCCTGGTGAGCAAAGACCACACGCTGCGCGCCCACTGGCGTGCCTGACCGGTGAGCGTGTGTCGAGCGGTCGGGGCTGGTGGGGCGGGGCTCGCCGGCCCGGCGATGATGTCGAGGGGGGTGCCGGCGGGCACCGCGCCCAGGCGGGCCAGGTCGGCGTCGTGGAGACGGATGCAACCATGGGAGATGCGCGCCCCGGTGGTGCCTATGAGGGAATCGTCGTAGGAGTCGATGGGTCCGTGGATGGCGATGATGGCGTCGCCGCTGCCGCCCCAGTCGGTGATGGAATCGGAGTGGGCGGAGGTGGCGAGCACGAAGGGCCCGTAGCCGGGGTCGGGCGGGGGCACCTTCATGGCCACGAAGTAGTGGCCGGTGACGGTGGGGTCGCTGGTGGTACCGACGCCGGCGGGGACGTCGACGACCAGTTGGTTGGCGTCGTAGAGCGACAGGTGCTCGCTGCTCAGGTCGAGCACGAGGCGGTAAGGAGTCTGGGCCATGGCCACCGACGCGGTCTGTATCCACGTGGTCGCTTGGTTGGGCCGCTGCGCCAGGCGCACCTCGGCCCAGCCGGGCTGCTCGGCGATCACCGGTAGGACCGAGCGGTAGCCGTACCAGGTGCCGGGAACGGTCCTGTTCGACGCCGCACCGGGTTCGGGGTACCCGGGCATGCTGGCGGGCAGGGTGGCGATGGTGGTGAGAGGCGGCGGACCGGCGACGGTGGTGGTGGTCGTGGTCACCGGCACGGTCGGGGGCGGCGGGCGTTTGATGGCGGCCACCCGCTGGGTGCCGCAGGCCGCAGCCGACAGTGCCATGGCGCCGGCCGCTCCGGCTACCAAGATCCGGCGGCCCCACCCCACGCGCACGGCCCTCAAGGTACCTCCCGACCTTATGTTTCGGCACTCGGCCCGGCTATGAGGAGGTCGATGTCTGTCAGCCAGGTTTGCGGCGTGGCGGCGTATGGGCTGTGAGCAGCTGATGGACTCGCTGGTGAGAGATGCCGAGGATCGCTGCGGCGTCGCGCATGCTGATCCTGCGGCCGGTGAGAGCGACGGCCGCCTTCCGAGTCTGCTCGATGGCGAGGCGGTTGGCGTTGCGGGCTTGCTCTCGGGCCTTTCGGGCCTGCTCGACGGTACTGGCGGTGGCTTTGGGCAGTACTGGTCTGGGGACGAGGTCGATCAAGGCCTCGTCGGTTCGGAACCACAGGGCGGCGGCTTCCCGCATCCGGTTGAGTGCTTGGTCGATGGTCTTGCCCCAGGTGTGGACCCGTGGTTCTTCCTCGAGTTCGACCGACCAGCGCCCGTCGTTCTCTTGCTCGAGGCGGGCGGTGTAGGTCCTCCCTTTCTCCTCCGTCATGTTCGTGTCGGTGTCGTTTGTCGTTTTGTGAGCCACCGCTCTAGTCTATCGTCCTAGACGGATACCTGTCCGTGTCAATAGACGCGTGTTCTTGAGGTCGGCGGGTTTAGGCCCTTGCCGCGCCGGGGGTGCCGCTATCTCAAACGCCCGCCCCGACTCGCCGGCGTCGCGCCGGTATTTGTCCGACGCATTGTTGGCCTCGGGAATTGAGCGCGTGCAGCCCTGTCGTTTTTAGCGGCCGGCGCCGCCGGCGGTTGGTCAACACCGGGGCCGGGCTGAATGGCTGTTTCTTTCCCTGCCCTGGTGGCGCAACGAGGGGGCACGCGGTGACCAGGCGGCCGGCGGCGGGGCATGATTAGGGCAGTGCGGCGGGGGCTCCCCTGTGGGCGGCGGTCGCCGCTGCGGTCTTCCTCGGGGCGTTGGTCACCGTCGCCCTGACGGCGCGGGTCTACCGGGAAGACCCCGTCGGCCTGCCCCGCGTGGCTGGCCACCTACCTTCCCCCCCCTCCTCCTACCTGCCCCCGTACGGTCGCTTCGAGCCCGCGCAGGACTGGCAGAACGTCAACATGTCACCGGACTTCCCAGAACGTGGCCGCCAACAAGATCGACTACTACCTCCACCGATCGCTGGACTACCAGGTCACCCTGACCCCTTTTCGCGGCACCGCGGGTTCTCGAGGCACGGCGGGGAAAGGGCGGGCCAGGCGCAGTCGGACGCGAAGTTGACTGTCGCAGTTCACAACGCCGCCCCGGACAGCGGGCTGCCCCCCAGCATCATCGGTCCCTACGACTCGCAGTTCCAGGCAAGACTGCCACCCTGGCCCTGGCCCTGGCCCTGTCCGGCCAGACCAAGCTGCTGGCGGGGGGCTGGTACGAGCTCGACCTGGCTCACCAGCCGGTCATCAACTTCGACCAGGTGAGCGTCGGAGTCCACCTCGCGTCCGGGTGGCGGGTGACAGGCGTGCGTGGCGCCCAGCAGGTGGGCCCCGACGAGGTCCGCGCCAGCTTCTCCCAGGTCTCCGAGCGCTCGGTGTGGATGCGGGTGGCGCCGTCTGCCGGCGGCTGAAGGGGAGCCAAATGTGCGTTTACGCGCGACCCGGCTGGCGAAGTGCAGCAAATGGCACGGTTTCCGGGGGTTATCGCACATCGCGAAGTGCCCGCCGCGCGCAACTGCACATTTCGCTGTGCCCGCCGGCGGCACGAAACTGCCACGCGACACCGCCGTGCTCGAGGCGCGGTTCGGGCCCGAACGGCCCCCGCCGTGCTCATCCGAGGCAGCCGAGCCGCGGAGGCAACGGGTTGGGCCTGCGGCCCACGACGATCTTGTCTGGGCGCGACGCGGTGCGCTCCACTCACGGCCGCTGCTTGCGCCAAGGTCGGCTCCCGGTGAGACATCAGCGTGTTCGATCCCCTGGTCGTGGACGTTCTCGCCTTCACGGTCTGCGGCAGGTCACTGATGGCTACCTGCTCACTTTGCCAACGGCGCACCGCGGGCGCTTCGTTACCTTTGACCGCTCGGCGGCCGGCGGCTGAGGCGGCTCATGACCACACTCGAGGAGCTGGACAGCGCTTGGAAGAAAAATTTGTATCAAAGTCCCCTTTGCTTGCCTCTACTGAAGTGTGGTGGAGGCTGGATCGACGCCGAGCACTGGTGGCGCGAGAGCGATCCCTGCCCCGTCATCCGGCTCAGCGGTTCCGGACGCATGCCTCGTCGCGGTGGCCGAGTTGTCGGTTGCGTACTCGCCGAGAGAGAAGACCCTCGACGACGACCACGTCACGACCCTTATGGAGGTGATCAACTCACTGCCTCCCGTCCTGGTCGACCGGCGCACCATGACGCTGATCGACGGTGTCCACCGTGTGGAGGCATTCCGCCGGGCGCGCCGTTCTCACATCGGGGCCGTCTTGTTCGCCGGCAGCGAGGACGATGCCCGCGTCCTGGCTGTCCGAGCCAACGTCAGTCACGGCAAGCCCCTCACGCGTGCAGAGCGCAAGGCGGCGGCGCTGATGTTGATCGAGCAGCGGCCCGAGCGGTCCGATCGATGGCTGGCCGAGATATGCGGGCTTTCTCATTCGACGGTGGCGCGGCTGCGAGGCACTGCCCAGGCTGGAGAACCAGCTGCTCGTGTCGGTCGCGATGGTCGCCGTCGTCCCTCCGACCCCTCGTTGGGACGGGCGGAGGTGGCGAGGACGATGGCGGAGGATCCTTCCGCCAGCGTCCGCGAGGTGGCGGAGATCGCCGGCGTCGCCCCTTCGACTGCCCAGCGGATAGCCGCTGCGACGCGCCGAGCGGGGCCTCCATCGCCTAGTGCGGCTGCTTCCTCGGCGAGCGAGGGCCGGCAGGTGCCCGACTCGATGCCCGAGGGCCCTGCGTTCGGATCCTCCCCAGAGCTGAGCGAGCTGGCATCATGGCT
The DNA here is from genome assembly GCA_035552775.1 of Acidimicrobiales bacterium. Classification (GTDB taxonomy): domain Bacteria; phylum Actinomycetota; class Acidimicrobiia; order Acidimicrobiales; family Palsa-688; genus DASZKW01. The sequence continues at coordinate 13,610 of DASZKW010000038.1, forward strand.
GGCGAGGACGGGGGTGAGTGTTGATGACTTCGCCGCCTACCTCGAGAGAGTGCCCTTGGGCCGCGTCTACGAGGTCGCGGACGAGTGCCGGAGAAGGGCCGCAGTCTGGGCGGAGTTGGCTGCCTGCTTGGAGAAGGAGGCACGAAACGGCCGGAGATCCGCCGCCTCGTGACGTCGCTGCTCGGCCTAAGGGAGGTGCCGGGGCAACGAACAGAGGAGCTAGCCGTGGCCGAAGCAGACAAAGCCGGCCGACGAGGGGCAGCCGAGGAGCCCGCCGACCGCACGGCGCGCTTCGTTGAGGGCCCGCGCCGGCGGAGCGCCGTGCGCCAACCTCCGATGCAGCTGGCCCATGATCGATGCCGAGGAGACGTCGGCTACCGGGCTGACGCTGGCAATGGCGGTGGCTATGCCCGTGCTGGTGAGGACACGGCTGAGCCCGATGCCACTGCTCGCGGCCGTGTCAACCATGCCGGTTTCGCAGCAGGACAGGATGACAAGCGCGGTTCGTTTGTTGGCCTGCGCCAGCTCGTAGCCAGTGAGGGGCCCATCGTGGAGGCTGACGGCCGAGAGCAACGGGTTGTCACCTCGATGGGTGCCATGGGCGGCCACATGGACGACGTCCACCTGCCCCATGGCGGCGGTGACCGCATCAGCCGTGGCCCCGACGCCATCGAGCACGGTGACCCTTTGGTTCCAGCCCGCCTTGACGGCTTCGATCTCGTCCTCCCCGTGGCGCAGATCAGGTCCGGCCACGACGAGGACGGTGGCAGCCGGACTTAGCGCTCTGGACTCCCGATGCGCTCGGGCCCAGGCGGCTGCAGACTCGGCCACCACAAGGTTGACGGTTCCCAGCTCGGGGAGAGCTGACCAGGGCAGCGAAGCCACTGGGCCGGCGGGGACGAGAACGAGGTCATGGCCACGCTCCAAGCCTAAAGGTTCAACGATGACGCGCTCGGCGACCAGGCGCGCTTCAAGTAGCGCCGTCAATCTGCCCGCGTCCCGGTCTGTCGAGACCGTCACCGCCAGGGCCAAGCGGAGTGCGGCCATGGCCGCCCGTACCTCGGACACCGCGGCTACATCGACGAGACGAGCTTTTCCGTCCTCGAGAACCACCGCGACGAGCCGTCGTCGGACGACGGCGTACTCGACGAGCACCCGATCACCGAGGTCCTCACCGAGTTCGTCGAGGCGCGCAGAAGTCCGTCCTGGTCTTCCGGGCCCTGGGGCGTGACGCCTGCGCCGGCGGATCAGCTCCTCCAGCGCTGCCTGACGTCGGCTCAGACGGGTCATCTCCAAAGGATTGACGGATTGCCGCCCTAGGTGAAGTGTGACTTCGCGCAGGGACGTTAGCGCCGTCATCGTCTCCGAATCGTCACGGGGGTCGTCGACGGCGATCTGCTGGGCGGCTCGGACGGATTCCATCCACCACAGCGCTTGGCTCGCCCGGTTCCTGGCGGCGGCCATGGCCACACCTAGCTCCATGACCTCGTCCGCGCGCCCTGCCCCCCGAGTTCGCAGCTCGATGGAACCGAGCGTGGCCTGGTAAGCCGACAGCGCCCGAAGGGCGGCGACCAGTGCCCGGTCGGCGCCCACAGCGTCACCTGTGGCCCACCGCAGACGCGCCTGGGTCAAGCGGCCCTGGAGCCGGTTCAAGGGAGCCGCTTGGTGGAGGTTTGGGGTTTCGCGATCCAAGATCACCTTGGCCTCGCTCTGCCTGCCGGCGCCGACCAGCAAGTCGGTTGCCCGCAGGTAGGCCTCGGTTGCCTGGATCCGCCAGCCCGCCAGGCGAAGCTGGGCCCCGATCTCAACCAGCCGATCGGCCACCCCGGCCGCCTGGGGCTCGGTCGCCGTGTCGGCCCGGAGGATCGCGAACTGCGCCAGCAGCCGCCACCGCGGACGACCTTGGGCTTCGAACAGCTTCTCGGCACGTCGGGCCCACGCCACGCCCCGCACAGGATCGCCGTCTTGTTCCCAGGCCCGCGCCACCAGCAAGCACGCCTCAGGTACGTCGGCGTCGAAGCCGGCTCGCTCGAGGATGCCGACCGCTGCTTCGGCCAGCCCCCGACCCTCCCGGACCAAGCCGGCATCGAGGGTCACCTCCACGCGATCCACCAGCATCTCGGGTCGGAGCGCTCCCAGCTGGCCGGCTCGGTTCTGCGCCTGGTCGAACAGCGCGAGAGCGCGAGGGAGGTCACCGCGGCGTGCCGCCACGAACCCGAGGTTGTGCAGGACCTCGGCCCCCCGGATGGCCTCCCCGGATCCGGCGTAGATCTCTGCCGCCTTGGCGAGGTCATCCTCGGCGGCCAACAGGTTGCCCCGGTAGGCATGCACCAGGCCGCGATTCTGCCTGGCCTTGGCTTCCTCGACGGTCAGGCCGGCAGACTCGAAGGCGTCGACAGCCCGGTCCCAGTCGTCAATGGCGTCGTTAGTCCGGCCCGCTCGTTGGAGGGCTAGTGCCGACTGGGCGGAGGCCCGCGCCACGTCAGCGCCTGTCAGGCTCCGGGCTGCGACCTCGAGGAGATTGATCGCGTCATCGAATCGGCCGGCGTCGATGTGCTCTCGCGCCCAGGACACCGACGCTCGAGCGGCGGCTTGGCGGTCGCTGGTGCGAGACAGCAACGACACAGAGAGCTCCAACGCTGCGGTCGCCTCAAGGTGCTTGCCAAGGTGGCAAAATGCCCGCCCTCGTGCCCAGGCGATGAGACCTGCCCACAAGGGGTCGGGTTCCGAGTCGAGCGCCTGCTTCTCCGCCTGTTCAACCAGCAGGAGTGCCTCGTGCGGCTTGGACTCGGCCATCCTGAGCGCCTCGGTAGTCAACGCCTTGATTGTGCCGTCAGCCGGTTGCACTTCCTAGTTCAACGAACCATTCGTCGACCCGCAAGACACCATCACATCGTCACCCATTCGGTCTCGAACTGCGGAAGGGCCGGGTCGGTGGGAATTGGACGCAAGCTAATAGCGCCTTGAGACAGATCTTCGAAGAGAAACTGGCCCAGGGCGTCGACTTGGGCACGGATACTCGCACGGCCCGGCTGGCGGAGCACCACCGAGCCGGCCATGGCCGGCTCGAAACGTCCCACGAGCCGCCTACCGCCGTCGATGACAGAAACGTTTACGACGCTCCCCGGTCCACGGAATCTGAGCCGTCGCTCTGACCCGGCGTCTCGCACGCCGATCAAACCGTCGTCGTTGTCGATGGCCGAATCGAACTCCACTTCGGCAATGGCGGTTGCGACGCTCCGCCAGGCGTACGCCTCTCGGGCTGCAGCGAGGACCTCAGTCGGCACCGACTCGAGCCGTCGGAAAACCGATGTCAGCTCTTCCATCAAGTGGTCGGTACCCGCTCCGCCGGTGGTCATACGGACCTCTTCTCGGAACAGGAGCCCCGGGACATTGCTGCCTCGGGCCCTGCCCGTCGCTCCAACTCTTCGATGATGCGACCGAGCTCGCCGAGGCAGCGAGCGCGGGTCGGCCCGATGCTGCCGATCCTCATGCCGAGCGTCTCACTGAGCTCGTTGTAGGACATCGGCGGATCCGCGACAGCGGCAAGCAACAACCGACGACAGCGTCCGGGCAGGACGGCGACCGCCTGCTGGACCATCACCTCGCGCTCCTTCGATAAGAGTCGGCTGTCCACATCCGGCGCGTCCTCCTCCGGGCGGTCCAACCACGCCCATGGATCGACTACGACCTGGCGTGCCCCGAGCCGGGAGACCCGGATGGCCTCCCGACGGGCTGTAGTGGCCAACCAGGCACCGGTTCGGGAGGGATCATCCAGGTCGTCGAGATGCTCGCTAAAGCGCAGCCACGTGGTTTGGCTGACGTCAGCCGCATCTGATTGGTTGAGACCGACGGAACGCGCGACAGACCAAATGAGACCGGCAAAGCGGTCCACTAGGTCCGACCAAGCGTCGGATTGACCCGACGCCGCCCGTCCCACGAGTTCGCTGACCTCTTGCACATTGTAATGTTTACTAGAAACCTGCCCAGACCGGCGCACCGCCGACTGCCCAGACGGCGGCCAGGCCAGCGATGAGCGCACTGGCACGGAATACACGGGTCCGAAAAATTGCATGCATGACGCCTCCTCGTGGAGACCGGGGATCTCCCGCTCTCACAGCCATCTAAGAGGGCCGAGTTGTTGCTTTGATACGTCGAGCTGCCCGTGACTGTCCAGCCCGGGAAGCTCGCTGACCAGGTGCACTTCGCCGCCTAACGTCGATTTCCGTCCATCCCGTCGGTTGAAGACCTGGGTCTGTTGAGGCTCCACGCGGCTGCTGTCGTATCACAGCAACTGTCCGTCCCTCTACAACGGTGACCGAGTTGACCGATGGGAGCAAACCGGTGACGGTGATGCTGGCAGTTGTGATGATGGGTGTCCTGGGCGGCCTGGCAACAGGCGGCCGGGTGTCTGCGCTCGGCCGCCTGCGCATCCGGGCATGGCCGTTGCTGGGGGGCGCCGTCACCATTCAGGCATCCCTTGGAGCCTTTTCTGGTGGCATCCGCTGGATGCTGGCCGTCGCCGGTTGCGCCGGCGTGGCCGGCTGGTGCGTCCTGAACCGGGGGCGAGGTGCCCTGTGGTGGGGACTAGCTATGGTTACGCTCGGGGTGACGGCAAACGCCGTCGTCATGGCGGCGAATGGTGGCATGCCAGTATCGGCGTCGGCCCTTTCGAGCGCCGGCTTGCCCCGCGCCATGAACCTCGCAGCCGGCCACCTCTACAAGCACGTTGCGATGAATGGCTCCAGCCGGATAGGGATCCTCGGAGATGCCATCCCGGTCCACCTGGTACGGGCCGTCCTCAGCCCCGGTGACGTCCTCATGCTTGGCGGGATCGCCGTTGTTGCTTTCGCGGCTACCCGGCGTGGCGACCGCCGAGAGGCTGGGTCGAGTGCATGTTCGACTGGCCAAGTTGGCCAGTCGAACATGGCACCGTCGACCGCCGCGGTCAGCTACTAAGACGAGCGTTGCTACGTCGACTGGGTCCATGCGCTTGACCTGGGTAAACGTTCGGAAATCAGTCGACGTAGCAACGCTCGCCTTGGTAAGGCCGGCTCCAGTGGATGGAATGCCCAGCCGATGTTTCGGGCGGTGGTGTTCGTTTTACGCCCAGGTGACGGATCAGTAACTGCCCTCCCGTCACAGTGGCTGCAACACCAACCAACGAAGGAGTCACCATGAGCGAAGGAAATAAGGGCGCGTTTACGATGGAGGAGCTGCAAAGCGAGCAGGCGACGGAGTTGCCCGACCGTGACCTGTTGATCGCCATCTCGGTGCTCGGACTACCTCTGCTGGGCGTCGACGGCATCGCCGTTAACGTCTCCGGCCCGCGATTTTTGGCGTAGCTCCCCAACGACCCTTAACGCATTGAGACGACGCTAGAGCACACCGGCAGGTAGAGGCTCCACTCCGCCTGCCGGTGTGTGCTGTTCCACAGACAAGGAGCTTTGTTATAACAGTCCAAGGCCCGTCGGCCGTCGGTGACCTCAGCCCCGAGCATGCAGTCGGTCGAGCGACTGTGCAGATCGCCGCCGGCCTCGAACTCCTCGGTGAGTACGATCGTTCTGGCTGCGTCCAGGCGCGCTTCTTGCTCCGCCGGGCGGATGGGCGGGTGCTCGAGGTGTCGTCGATCCTCTACTACCTCACCGACGCTCTCCGTGACGGTGGTACCGTCGAGGACATCGCCTGCGTTGTCGGCGCTCGTTGCGGGCGCCCGGTCAGTGGCGCGGACGTGGCTTATCTCATCGAGGGAAAACTTCGTCCTCTTGGGGTTGTCGACGACGGAGCGTGCCGAGACGGTACCCCGACGCACCATCCGCTCCTGGGATTGAGCATCAGGGCCGGGATCATTCCCAAAGCCGTCGTGCTCGCCGTCGCCGATGTCCTCCAGCCGCTGTTCCGGATGCCGGTCATTGTAACAATATCCTCGGGCGTGATCGCCGTCGATGCGTGGCTGGGAGCCACTCAACGCTGGCGCGAGGGCCTCCACCAGATCTCCCGGCAACCTGGCCTGTTATTGGCCGTCGTAGGTTTCACCCTGGCGGCTGGCCTCTTTCACGAGGCGGGGCACGCAACCGCCACGCGCTACGGCGGGGCGGAGCCGGGGCCGATCGGTGCAGGGATCTACCTGCTGTGGCCCGTGTTCTACAACGACCTGAACGACTCTTACCGGCTCAGCCGACGGGGTCGGATACGGGCCGATCTCGGGGGCGTGTACTTCAATGCCGTCTTTATCCTGGCCGCAGGGGCCGGCTACGCCCTGACCGGTTTCAAGGCCTTGCTGGTGGTCATCGTGATCCAGCACCTCGCGATACTCCAGCAGTTCCTGCCGTTTATACGGCTGGACGGCTATTATCTTGTCAGCGACCTGGTCGGTGTGCCTGATCTTTTCGGGCGCATTCGGCCGATCCTGGAAAGCCTCGTCCCCGGCCGGACGGCGGCCGCAGCGGTGATGGAGCTGAAGAGCAAGGTTAGGCTCGTGGTCACTGCTTGGGTTTTGTTAACCATTCCCGCGCTTATGGCCGCGGCAGCGTTGTTCGCCCTGAACCTGCCCCGTCTGGTGAATGCGGGATGGACGTCCCTGCGGATTCAGGGTGCCCTGCTGCGCGAGGCCGCTCAGACGGGCAATGTCCTGCAAGCCATGCTCGGCGTTCTGCAGCTGTTAGTCATAGCCTTCCCGGTGCTCGGGGTCACCGCCCTCATCATCGGACTTGTCCGGCGCCTGCGACCAGTTACCCTGCAGGCGCAGGATGTAGGCGCACATGACGGCGGGGGGGAGCAACCTCCGGTGCCGACCGGCGGAGCGGCGGATATGGCTATGCCGGCCGGGCCCAGCGACGAGCAAGCCAGAAGGATCTGCGCTCAGCAGAACTGTGATAACGACCTTCCACCCCGGGGGCGGGGACGTCCTGCGGTCTACTGCTCCCCGGCGTGCTGGCCCAGCCGCGTCCGGCCCAGCAGTCGCGTTACCGCAACGTACCCTTAATGGAAATATTGGACAGAGCACGCGCTGAGTGGTGTATAAGTATCGCATCTCAGTCTACCAAAGTGCCCCGACAGCCGAACTTACTTGCGAAGTTAATCTGCTAGGTGGATTTGCCTTCGTGGTAGGAGGTATCGCCCTCGGAGGAACCTCTGTGGGAGCTCAGCGGTTGCTTTCCGTCTTAGCGATGAGTGGTCGCTCCATGACGCGCGCGCAGGTTGCGGGGACACTGTGGCCTGAGTCCTCCGATCAGCGCGCCGGCGCCAGTCTCCGCACGGCCGTCTCACGCCTGGAGAGCCCTGTGCGGAACGCGTTGAAGGTGACCGCTCTTGACTTGAGTTTGCACGAGGAGGTCCTCGTTGACTTTCAGGAGTCCAAGGCCCTCGCCCGCAGGCTGATCAATCGGGAAGCACCATGGGGAGCGGCGGACCTCCAGGGCGGGGCCATGGCTTTACTCTCACGCGATCTTCTCCCCGGCTGGTACGACAACTGGGCCATCCTGGCTGCCGAAGACTGGCGCCAGCTGCGAGTGCACGCCCTCGAGGCGGCGGCGGCGCGGCTGACGGAGGCTGACCGTGCGGCCGAGGCGGCCGATGCCGCATCGGCCGCGGTGCGGGCCGAACCACTGCGTGAGTCCGCTCGGGCCGAGCTCATTCGGGCTCACATGGCCCAGGGGAACCAAGCGGAGGCACTGGCCGAATTCCAGCGCTACAGCTGGTTGCTGCGGATAGAGCTCGGCCTGACTCCCACCCCGCGGATCAGTCAGTTGGTCGCGGGGCTCCAAAGTCGGTGACGCGGCCTCGACACCAGCTGATCCTGAGGACCGGCACGATTACGCTGTACCAAAGAGGCGTAGCCCGGTGAGCACAACCGAGATCGTCCCGCCCCGGGGCAGCGATGACTGAAGAATTATTGGGGGAACGAGAGTCCCTGGGCGTGTTCACCTACGCCATGGTCGGCATGGCTATCGTAGATGTCGACAGCCGTTTCCGGTGCGTGAACGGCGCAATGTGCGGGGCCCTGGGGAGCCCGGAACGCCAGTTGGTCGGTCTGTCAGTCCTCGAGGTGACCGATCCTCATGACCGTGGGGTGGTGGCCGACGACATCCGGCGCCTGGTCGCCGGTGACACCGAGGTGGTGCAGCGCGACAGGCGTTACCTGTCCACTACAGGCGAGCCAGTGTGTGTCCACACTAGTATGGCGGCGGTCCGGGGCGGGTCTGGTGCCGTGGAGCATTTGGTGATGCTGAGCGAAGACATCACCGAGCAGCGCCACGCAGAGCACCTGCTCGAGGCGTCGTTCGCTCGCTTCGAGGCGATGTTTGACAACTCCCCGGTGCCGATGGGCCTTATAGATATGGGTGGCGTGATCCGCTCCGCCAATGCCGCCTTCTCCACCCTGGTAGGTGTCGAATCGGAAGATCTGGCCGGACGACGCTTGGGACAACTGATCGGCGAGCTGGCCGAGTCAGATTTCCAAGTGGCTGCCAGGGGGCATACCACGATGGTCGGTGAACGCCCCCTCGTCCGCCCCGACGGCACCCCCGGTTGGGTGTTCGTCGCCGTCACGTGCCTGGAGCCGGTAGGCGAGGGTGACGGCGGCGGCGGCGGCGAGGTGATCGTGCACCTGATCGACTTTACGGAGCGCAGGGCTGGACGTGACTTACTTCACCATCGTGGCCTCCATGACGAGTTGACCGGCCTTGCCAACCGGCACCTGTTCACGCAGCGCCTCCGCGAGAGCTTGGAGGATCGCAGGCGAGGCGACTTCACCCTGACCGTGTTCATGGTCAACCTCGACCATTTCAATCAGGTCAACAACGGGCTCGGCCACCAGTCCGGTGATCTCGTGCTTGTCGAGGCCGCCCGGCGGATTCATACGATAACCCGTATTACTGACTTTTCGGCCCGGTTCGGAGATGACGAGTTCGCTGTCGTGGCCTATGACGTTTGCGACGACGGCGACGCATTCGCCGTCGCCTCCCAGCTCCGGCGGCGACTCTCCGATCCCTATCACGTGGCGGGCAACGTCATCCACGTCGGGTTGAGCGTCGGGTTCGCTCTCTCGCCTGCCGACGGTCGCGACGCAGACATGTTGATCCAAAAGGCCGGCATCGCGCTGTACCGGGCCAAGCGCCTGAGCGGGGGGATCGCCGCTTTCGGCGCCGAGGATGACGGCGCCAGCTTTCACAATCTCAGCCTGGTGGAGGACCTGCGACAAGCGGTCGCCAGCGACAGCATCGACCTTGCCTACCAGCCGATCGTCGGTGCTGACCGCACGGTCAAGGGCGTGGAGGCACTCGCCCGTTGGCAGCACCGGACCCAGGGCGCCATCCCCCCCGACCAGTTCATCCCCCTCGCCGAGCAGGACCATCTGATGGGCGAGTTGACCCGCCTCGTTCTCAGACGGGCGATGCGCCAACACCTCTCCTGGCTCGCCGAAGGTTTGGACATCCCGAGCATCTCGGTCAACGTGTCCGCCAGCTCGCTGCGCACCGGGGTGCTGTGGGGCCTGGTGGACGACGCGCTCAACGAGTCGGGGCTTCCCGGTGAGCGCCTCGTCCTCGAGATCACCGAAAGCGCGCTCACAGACGGATCCGACCCGGCGGTGGTCGCCAACATCGGCCGGCTCCGCGCCCTGGGGGTGCGCCTCTCCATCGACGATTTCGGGACCGGCTACTCGTCGATGGCCTACCTCAAGCGGCTCAACTTCGACGAGTTGAAGATCGACCGATCCTTCATCATCGACATCGACAGCGACGAGCGGTCGGTGCCCATCGTGCGTTCTGTCATCCAACTGGCCCACAGCCTCGGCCTGCGCACCGTCGCCGAAGGAGTCGAGACCGGCGATGCCGAACGCATCCTGGGCGAGCTCGGCTGCGACCTACTCCAAGGCTACGGCATCTGCCGCCCCGGCCAGCCGAGCGCCGTCGCCGGCTACGTCGCCACCGTGAGGCAGAGGCGTTTATCGCTGCATCAGCGATCCCGTTAATGTCAACGCCTCGGGGCCGGCGTTGTGGAGACATAGACGTGCATAGCTCATGCTTCCTCCCGCAGCGCGGGGGCGAGGACGAGGGCAAATCGCCGTAGCGACCGCCGACGCATCCGCCGTGGAGTCCTACGACTCGCCCGCTACTGCTATAGCCAAGACGATCAGACCGAGAATGTCACACTGCCTCCAGTCACGGGAGCCACCGTTGGTGGCAAGCGCGGCGACGCCGATCGCGGCGGTGGCCAGTACGGTGGCGAACAGCTCGAGGCTCGTCTTTCAGCGAGGGATTGTGGCGTAGGCGATGCGTAACCGGGCGCAGCACCGCCTGATGCCGGGACTGTTGTCTCGACTCGAGGCCAGCACCCGGGCACCGAGGGCCCCGATGCCGGCTCGCGCCGCGCTCTTGCAAAGCCGGGCATGCCACATGTTTGTGGTGGCCAGGGTCTCGTGGGCTACGGAGCGGCGCAGAACTCTGTCAGGTCGGGCCACCCAGATGGCGCCCATCGGGAGCCGCCAGCTCGCCTGTGTCGCTCGGCTGGAGCCTGTGGTGCTACCCGGCGGCGCAGCGGCTCCGCTCCAGCACGTCCACCACCTCGTCGTCGGTGATCGGGGAGAAGTCCCGATACCACTGACCGACGGCGAAGAACGGCGCGGGCGCCTCGGCGCAGACCACCTCGTCGGCTACCGAGCCCAGCCGCTCTGCGGTCTGGCGCGCGCAGACCCCAACCGCCAGCAACAACCGGCGGGGACGATGCGCACGCAACGCACGAACGGCGGCTTCGGCGGTCACGCCCGTGGCCATGCCGTCGTCCACCACGATCACGTCCCGGTTGTGGAGGTCGGGGAGCAGCCGATCGCCGCGGTAGCGGTCGACTCGCCGTTCCAACTCACGTCGGGCTTTCTGCGCCAAGGCCTCGAAGTCGGCCGTGCTTACGCCCACCTGGCGGGCGGTGTCGGACACGACCGGTTCGGCGAGGCCCTCGGCCAGCGCGCCGATGCTCAGCTCCTCGTGCCCCGGGGCGCCGACCTTGTGGGCAACGAATACCTCCAGTGGTGCCCCAAGCACCGCCGCTATCTCGGCCGCCACCGGGATACCGCCCCGGGGCAGGCCCAGCACCACCGGCGAGACGAGCCCGAGCATCGCCAGGCGCTGCGCTAGGTGCCGTCCGGCATCGGACCGATCTTCGAAACTCACAGTTGGGCCCTCCGTTCTCCCGACTGCCTAAGAGCGTCCTTACCACCTACCCACAAGCTCACGCCATCGCTACGCCGCTAGTCGAACCGCGGCCGGTCCATGGCGGCGAGGCTTAGACTTGGAGGTTGGGCGCTAGTCGTCCCGGTGATCGAGATCCACGGGGGGCAGATCCTGCACTTCCTGCTTAGAAAGGTTGACCCCTATCCCGCCGCTGCCGAGCCGGGTCACGGCGCCGATCGGTATGGCCACCTGCTTGCGGCCCCAGAGGTGGCCCTCCTGGAGCAGCACGTGGGTCACGCGGTGGTCGCGAGGATCGATGACCAGGCCCTGGACCTGGCCGATGTCGCCGTCGGTGGCGTGGACCTGCTCTCCCCTGCGCACCGCTACCTCGCCCGAGGGGACGGTGTCGTGGGTCACGGCCTGGGGGACGTCGGCCATGCCGAGGCCCATGCCGATGCCGCCGCCCATGACCCCGCCCATGCCGTAGTACGGCCAGGCGAACACCTGGTCCGGGCCGTAGCCGGCGTAACCGCCGACCCCCGACAGGAACTGGGTCTCCTCGGCAGGGTCGAGCGCCTCGAATTCCGCGACCGTGCACCGGAGCCGGACCTGGCCGGCCGTGGCGTCGACGAGGTCCAGGGGGACGAGCCGGCCGAGGCCCTGGCGGTGCTTGGGTTCGACCACGAGATGGGTGACCGCCCGGGCGACCGGGTCGACGACGACGCGGATCACCTCTCCGCAGTCCCCGTCGCTGCAACTGGCGCCGGCCCCGATCATGAACTGCGTCGCCTCTGCCATGGCTGTCTCCCTTGGTATATCTGTTCTGGCGTCGGGCCGCCTACACCTTTAGAACGTGGACTGCCCGATGCGCTCTCGCCATCTGGTCATAGTCGTCGTCCTGGGTCACCACCGGCAAGCCGAGGTCAGTTGCGGTCGCGGCGATCAGCGCGTCGGTGAGCTTGACCGTCCGGTGGACACCGGCGGCACGGCAATCGACCACCAGCCAAGTGTTCGCTCGACCTCGCGGGCGATGAACACCGAGGTGTCGACGAGTCCGGCCGGCTCGCTCAAAGCTCGTCCAGGGTCTGGCCGGCGAGGCTGTCGAGATCATTGCGAAGCGCCGGCAGAGCCGACCGGCCAACGACTCCTCCCGGTCGGCGGGTTCGCACTACGCGTGGATGTACGACGACGGCCCCGGAAGCCCCCGCACTGCCGGCGCCGGCGCGCCGGACATAAACGGACAACTTGCCCTCACGATCCTCTTCGTGGAGACGCCCTAGCATGCAAGTCCACCGGTGCATCGACGGGCTCGCCTGGCGCGGCGGCTACCCCGCCGGGGTAGGCGGGGGCGGCGCTGATCGTCGTATCATGCGGGCCCGGGAGGTCATGTGGTTGGATTGATGACAGCAGATTCGGAGCTCACCGCAGCGAGAGTGGCCGTGGTCGGCAGCGGCTACGTGGGGACGGTGGTCGCCGCAGGCCTCGCCCACGTCGGCCACCAGGTCGTCGCCGTCGAGCGGGACCGGGCCAAGCTCGACGGACTGCGGTCAGGTTCGGCGATGATCTACGAGCCAGGCCTCGAAGAGCTCATGGCCGGGGCGATGGCCGCAGGCAGCCTGAGCTTCACGGCCGACATGGCCGAGGCGATGGCTGGCGCCGACGTCATGTTCATCTGCGTGGGTACGCCCGCGAGCGAGGCCGGCGACCCCGACATGACGGCCATGGTCGGCGTCGCCGAGTCCATAGCCCAACACCTGGACCGGCCCCTCGTGGTGGTCACCAAAAGCACCGTCCCCGTCGGCTCGGGTCGTTGGCTGGCGTCGGTGCTCGAGGAGGCCTCCGTCGACCCGGCCCGCACCCGCTCGCTGGTGGGGGTGGTGTCCAACCCCGAGTTCCTCCGCGAGGGGACCGCGGTGTTCGACTTCCTCTCCCCCGATCGGGTGGTCATCGGCAGCGACGACCCCGCCGCCTTGGAGGCGGTTGCCGCGGTGTACGAGCCCATCGTCAGCGGGACGTTCCCGCCCACGGCTGTTGCCGGCCTGTCCCGAGCCGGCGGTCGCAGGGTGCCGTTGGTCCGCACCGACCTGGTGACGGCAGAGATGGCCAAGTACGCGTCGAACGCCTTCTTGGCCACCAAGATCAGCTTCATCAACGAGATCGCCAAGCTGTGCCAGCTCATCGGCGCCGACGTGACCGAGGTGGCCAACACCATGGGACTCGATCCGCGCATCGGTTCGGAGTTCCTCGGCGCCGGCCTCGGCTGGGGCGGCTCGTGCTTCGGCAAGGACGTCGCCGCCCTCATCATGACCGCCGAGGAGTACGGCCTGAACCCCAGGATCCTCCACGCGGCGACGAGCGTCAACGTCGAGCAGCGACGTCTCGTGGTCGACCAGCTGCTCCACGAGTTGAAGACTCTCCGCGGGGCGCGCGTCGCGATCCTCGGGCTGGCCTTCAAGCCGGGCACCGACGACCTGCGCGACTCGCCGGCGGTGGACCTCGCCCAACGTCTCGTCGAGCGGGGGGCGTTTGTGTCCGCCCACGACCCCGTTGTCGACGCCCTGCCCGACCTGCCCGCCGTGCGCATGGCCCGCGACCCCTACGCCGCCGCCGCCGGCGCCGACGCGGTCGTGATCGCCACCCATTGGGAGGAGTTCATCTCCATCGACCTGCCCCGGCTCCGCCAAGCCACCCGAGGGGACGTGTTCATGGACGCCCGCAACGGTTTCAGTCCCCGCGCCGTCGCCGGCGCCGGCTTCCGCTACTTCGGGATCGGGCGCTCCGACCGAGTCGGTCCTGCCGCGGGGATTGGGCGGTCCGCGCCGGGGCCAGCGCCGGCGCAGTCCGGCTCCGCTCGCTGATCCGCGCTTGGTCGGCATCAAGCCGACGGACGCTGGCGAACCAGCGAGCGACCAGTCGAGCGCCTCGAGTAGTCCTACTTATTTGACCGACGGCTTCGGCATCTCGTTGAAGCCGGGCCCGAGGCGGTCTCCGGGCTTCTTGGCATCGGCCATGGCCTCCTCCGAGGAGGCGCCGGTACCTTCACTGACTCGGCCTTCCTCGTCGTCGGCGATCACGACCACGGACTCGTTGCCCGCACCGTCGAACACCGACATCTCGGCGTGGTCCGCTCCCTCGTTGGTCAAGGGCGCTCGGATGCCCTCACCGGGAGCAGCCCGATGCTGGTCATGGTCACTATGGCCAACGATGGCTTCGGTGTCGCTATACGTCGGATCCTTGGGTGGTGTAGCCAATGATTTTCCTCCTCCCACGTGGACTGGTTGTCCGGATGCGCCAGCACCCTCCGAGTTGCCCCTACGACAGTGTCAAGCGCAGGCGACCCACGGCCCGTGCCCGGCCGGCGAGCACCTCCAGTGATGAAAAATTACCGCGGGTGGCGCGGGGCTAAACCTAAACAACGCGACGGCGAATAAGGGCCCTCAGGCGCCGGTCCTTGGTCAGTCGAGGTCCCAGGTTGTACCGGTGGTGAGCCGGTCTTCGCCGCCGGCGTTCGTGCTCGAGGGCTGCTCGCCGGCCGCATACTTGCGCATGGCAGCGACGAACGCGGCGGAACGTTCCCGGTAGTCGGCGAAGTGCCCGTAGCTCGGCGCCGCCGGCGACAGCAGCACCACCGCACCCAGCCCCGGGCCGCCGGAACGAGCGCGGGCCCAGGCGAAGGCAGCGTCAACTGCGCCGGCTTCGACTGCCATGTCGCTCACCTCGACGCCGGCCGCCAGCCCGCCGGCGCGCACAGCAGTGCCGATGCGGGCACCGGCGTCGGGCACGGTGAGGACCAGGGTTGGCTGCCGGCGCCGGCGCAGGGCGTCGCCGAGGGGCTGGTAGTCGATTCCCCTGTCGAAGCCACCGACGATCAGCGCCACCGCCCGGGAGGCGAACGCCGACAGCGCAGCAGCCGTCGAACCGACGTTGGTCGACAGGCTGTCGTCGACGAACTCCACCCCCTCCACGACCCCCACCGACCGCAGCCGGCTGGGGAGCCCCTCGAAGCCGGCGGCGGCCGCGGCTAGCGCGTCGTCGTCGTCCGCTCCGGGCACACCCATGGCGAACAGGCAGGCGCGGGCGATGAGCGCGTTGGTGACGTTGTGCTCGCCGACCAGGCCAAGGGTCTCGACCCACGCCGGCCGGGCCCCTGCGCCAGCCCCTGCGTCGGCCGCGGCGCCAGCCCCTGCGTCGACCCATTGAACGCGGGGCCCGAGCTGGCCGGCGCGGGCGCGCAGGACGGGATCAGCCCCGTTGGCGACGGTGAGGGCGGCGCCGGGAAGACGGCACATGGAGAGCTTGTCGGCGTAGTAGCGCTCGGCGGTGCCGTGCCAATCGAGGTGGTCGGGGTGCAGCGAGGTGACCGCCACCACCGGGGGGGCGGACCACAGGTCGGTGGCCTGGTAGCTCGACGTCTCCACCACCCACCAGTCGACGTCGGTGGGCGCCTCGGGCGCATAGGGGGGGACGCCCAGGTTGCCCCCGACGAACGCCCGCTGCCCGAGGCCGTCGAGCAGGTGGCCCATGACCGACACCGTCGTGCTCTTGCCCTTGCTGCCCGTCACCGCCGCCACGCGGGACCGGTCGACCTCCTGCATCCACAGCCCGAGGCCCCCGACCACCTGCACCCCGCGGGCCTGGAGGGCGGCCACCTCGGGTCGCCAACGGCTCACCCCCGGGCTCTTGACCACCACCTCGCACCCGGCCAGGGCGTCGGCGCCGCCGGCCTCGAAACCGACCACGTCGCTGGCTCCCGGGTCGTTAGCGCCGTCGCCGGCACGCGGGTCGTCGTCGACCACGACGGGGTCCACTCCCAGAGCGCCGAGGCGCGCCCGTGCCATTCGGCCCTCGATGCCCCACCCCCAGATGCCGACACGCCGGGTGGCGAGGTCATCCCAGGACAGCGGCGGCGGGGGAGGCATCGTGGTGGGGGAGGCTCGGCAACGCAACTCGACAACGGCGCCCGGCGCCTGGTGCGCAAAGCTAGGCGGGCGGCCGTCTGTGCGTCTCATTCTGGGGACGCAAAAGAAGACAATGTGTCACTTTGCGTCCCCAGAATGCAGGTAAAGCAGGTAGACGGGCCGGTGCTAGGACCGATGGCGCCCCCGTGCCCCCGAAACCCCCCGGTCACCCCCCTAAACCCCCGGTCACCCCCCGGTCACCCCCCGAAACCCCCCGCTCACCCCCCGAGACAGC
>DASZKW010000039.1:0-9778 GCA_035552775.1 Acidimicrobiales bacterium
GCCCCCGCCAGCCACGCCACAAGGGGGGGCCGCCAAACGGCCACAGATCAGCGGCCGCGCCTCACCACCAACAACCCGCACCACCAGCGGCCAACATGCCGATCATCGCCGCCTGGGACCCACATTCATGCCGAAAGACCCCTCTTTCGCTCGGTCGATGGTCTGCGCCGGCGGGTGAACCGCTCCGAGGTCACCCGCCTGCTCGTCGCCCTGGCCGTGGCCGGCGAGCGGGGCATGAACGTCGACGAGGCCCGCGCCGCCATATCCACCAAGGTCGACAAGGACCCGTCGGTGTCGAGCCTGCATTCCACCGTGTCCCGGTTGCGCGCCGCCCTACCGGAGGGCATGCTCCCCGACGCCACGGCGTCGGGTGCGTACCGCCTGGCCGGTGACGACGTCGAAGTGGACTGGGCGACCTTTTCGACCCTGGCCGCCAACGCCGAGGCCGTCGACGGGCCCGACCGCGCCGAGCTGCGCGCCGCCGCCCTGGGTCTGGTGCGCGGCCCCGCCCTCGCCCACGGCGGCTGGGAGGGCATGGACGCCATGCTCCGCCATATCGACGCCGTCGTCGAGCACACCGCCCTGGTCGCCGCGGTCGACGCCATGGCCGCCGACGATCCCCACCGCGCCGAGGCTGCCGTCGCCGCCGGGCTCGCCGCGGTGGCCGGGTCGCCTCGCTTGTGGGAGCAGCGCCTGCGCGCCGCCGCCGACGGGTCTGGCTACGGACTCGCCCGGGCATGGGCCGACGCCCAGGCGCGCCTGCGAGACGACGCCGCCGCAGTCGAGCCGCTCTACCGTCAGCTAGCCGACCGTCACCCGAGCGACCGTTACCCGAGCGACCGCCACCCGAGCTGACCGTCGCCGCTCAACGCTGCCTGCCGCCGTCGGCCATCGGCAGGGCGAAAGGGTCCCGGCGCCGGCGGGACCGCCACACCACCAGCGCCGCGCCCAGCGGCCACGACCAGCCGGCCACCGTGACCGTGAGCAACACCACGACCGCGACCCGCCCAGCGGCGATGAGCCAACGCCGGGCGCCGGCCCCGCTGCTGCGGCGCACCGCCACCACCAGCGCCCACGCCCACAGACCCCACGCCGCCACATCCCACACCGTGCGCACCGCGCTCATAGCGGCGCTCCGTCGGCGCCGCCCGGCGACGGGCGCGCAGGTGTCGCCCACAGCGACCCGGCGACTTTCGAACCCCGCAGCGGGCGCAGCCCCGCCGACCACAAAGCCGACGCCACCATGGCGGTGGCCGGCCCCAGGACCACCACCATCGGCGCCGTCCACCCGTTCGATCCTCGCACGTCCCACCTCCGGTCGCTGACACCTACAACCGGGTATCTCGCGCCGAACACCGCCAAGCGTGACATGCCGTGGTCGGCTGGCATTGCCCGTCAAATAGCTATAGCGGCCCTTGAAAAGGTGCCGCCTTCGCTCGCAGAACTGCTGGCGGCGGATAGCCGTCCCCGGTGACAGTGGCGCCCCGCTCGGGAGCCAGACGCGCTCACCGGACCCTTCGCCGTAACGAGCGGGGCGTTGGGATGGAGCGCCCGGGTCAGCCAAGGTCGACCCGCCGTATCCCACGTCGGTTGACGACGAAGAGACCGGCTTCGTCCGCGCAGGCTGCGGTGATCCGCTGGAGGTGGTCGAGAAAGAGGCCGGCCATGCTGGCGGCGTCGAGGTCACCGCGCGTCAGACAGAACGCTCGCACCGCGTGGTCGCCGATAGCCGCCTTCTCTGCCACGTTGTACCGGACGCGCTCATCTTTCATGAAGACCGCCTCGCCTCGGGTGCCGGCTTCTCGGAGCCAGTCGGCGTCCGCCACGGTCTCGTCGGCGGGGATCCCGTAGCGCTCGGCCAGGGTGGTGAGACGTAGGCCGGCGGCTCGCAGCAGCCTCGGCACCTGGAGCCGCCCGAGGCTGCGGTCGACGAAGAGGTCAGGCAGCCCGTCGGGATGCGACACGTAGGACGTCTTGGAGCTCGTGTTGAGGAACGCCGAACTCCTCGGCCACGGTGTCGAGATTGTCGCCCGCCCAGAACCGTCCGAGCACGTCGGCGATCCTCGCCCCGCCCCGAGCGAACACGGGCTGGCCGAACGACCGTGTCGGATCGGCCACCACTTCCGCGTTGCGGTAGGACGGGAGGCGCACCAACCGGGCGTAGCCGTCGTCGGCGTAGTCGATCAGCTGCAGGTACTGCTCGATGACCTCGGCGAAGACGTGCTGCTGGTTGCGTACAACCACAAGCTGGCGAGCGGCGGGGGCGTCGGGGTCCTTCGAGTTCGTCGCGTAGTCGAAGAGCACCTCGGCACCGTCGGTGTAGAGGCGTCCCGACGCCAAGGCGTGGTCGACCCCCAGCTCCTTGGCCAGGACCTCGAGGGCCGGTCGTACCCGCTGCAGCGGCACCCCGGACCTGCGCACGGCGGCGAGCACCAACGCCTCGGCCAGCCCCACGAAGGGGATCGACGGCGCCCCGGGCTCGGCGCCCGACATGGCAGTGACCAGTGGCGACCCGCTTGGCGGCCGTCCCGGCCGCCGGCGGCCATAGCCTCTCGTCCACGTCGACAGGGTCGATGCGCTGACCCCCAAAGCCCGCGCTGCCTCGGCCGTGGAGTAAAGGGGGACGCTGAAACGAAGATCCTCGTGGATCGCGGCCATCACCTCCATTGTCGGCTTACACCAGAGTAGTTCGAAGCTCTCCGGCCGGTGACGGTGACCTTCGCCGACACCCGCAGTAGACGGCTCAACACCCAGGCCCTGCGTCGTCTACGTCCTTATGGGTGACGTCCTGGCCGCCGACCCCGACGAAGCAGGTTCTCGATGCGAACCGCCCACTCCTCACATTGGTAGCCACGGTGCGCCCGCGCTCGGCCTTGGTCCGCGGCGGTGACCACGGCGCTTTCTGCCAACCGCTCCGGGTGGGACCTAGACCATTGGTCAGCCCATGAAGGGCGAGATGCCAGTCCCGAGCGTCGGCCGGTTCGACTTCGCGGTCCTCTACGAGCCAGCGGGAGGCCCCCGAGGGGGTGAAGCCAAATCCTCGCCACTGTGCTGCGTTATGGCTGCGAACGAGGCCGATGTCCATCCACGCCTGGGCCTCGAGCATGCTCATCGCGGTGTTCATCCACCACAGCGCCGCCTGGGCAATGGGATCTTCATGTTCGCCTGGACACCGGGCCGCCAACGGCCTTGTTGTCGGACGGCCAGGCGGGTGCCGGGGAAGCGCGGTTGGATCTCCTCGCCGAGCAGACGGGCCCAGCGCGCCGCTTGGGCCGCATCGGTGACGCCGGCGTGGCGCCACAGCGCCCCATCGTCGGGACTGATCCCGGCGATCACCCACCACCCGACAGCTTCGATCGCCTCGGGCACACCCACGCGCGGGCCCTCGGGAGGGTACTCCCCGGCGACCTCGATCCTCGGTTGACGCCGGCGCCCGGTGCGACCTCTCCCCCCGAGGTCCCACCAGGCCAAAACGTCGGCCGGCCCCGACCAGTTCCGCAACGCGACCCATGGGTGGCCGTCGGCGGGGCACGCCCACCACTCGGCGAAGCATTCAGACGCCCGATCCCTGGCGTCGGGGTCCCACGTGAGGGGCGAGTCGAACAGCCAGGCAGGCGGCCTGAGCGGCGACCGGTTCCACTTCCCGCCGCCGATGTCATTCTTCACGACCTTCACCGCCGCGCTCCCCCGCTGCGAACATTCCGTCCCGATCATCCCCGATCACGCCCGACCTCTCACGTGCCACCGCTCCGGCAGTCACCTGGGACTACTCAACCAAGCTCCCGTTACTGCCACCGAGCCGACTGAGCCGTCCCGCCAACCGCCCGCCGCCACCCGAGGCCCCGTCTGACGAGCGCCCCATCATCTACAGGTTCACACACTTGCACAGGGTGCGAAACGGCGCCGGCGACGGCGGCGCCGGCCGGCGAAAGGCAGCCCAGGGCTCGCCGGCTCCCGTCAAGGTCGCAGGTTCGGGGGCGTGGCACCATCGTTTGTACCTTTAGGCTTGGGGAACAGGGAAGGAAAGGGGCCGTGATGGCCGGCGCCCACGACGGCGCCGGGCTGTGTCACCAGCGCGGCGAGATCATCGACGCGCGCGGCCGGGAGCTACAGCATCGCCGTAACGAGCCACACAGCGATGATCCCCCCGACTGCTTCGAGCGGTCGCTGAGACTTCACCTCGTCAACCGTTGACCAGCGGCCACCAGCTTCGGCTGGTCGTTCGAGGAGGGCCGACGAGGATGGGGGCTCCTGAGCGGGTCGAGGACTGAGGCCGTAGTCTCGGCGGTCATGACCATCGTCGGCGACCCGACGGCCCTGGAATCAGCGACGGCGGAGCGTGCACCGTCGAACCCCGACGACAACCGTCCGCCCATCCCGACGAGCCGCAAAGCCCTGCCGCCCTCCGCCGACCTGCGGTCGGCTCCGGTTGGCCTACCGCCCCTCCGGTCGCTGCGCTCCCTTCGGGTTGGTTCCAAGCCGGCCAGCCACCCGATCTCACAGCCCAACCGGCGGCGGACCCGAGTGCGAGACACCGGCTGGTTATCGGGGCACGACCCGCTCGACGCTGAGGCCTCCGCCCACTTCGCGATCCTCGACGGCCTCCAGGCCGCAAACCGCCGCCGCTTGACCGCCGAGCACGGCCTGTAGGTCAAGCGGCGTACCGAGCGAGCCGATCACCACCCCGTGCGAACCCTTACCCTCCGCCGCCCGGACACTTGCTCGAAATGTGGCACCGGCCTGGCGGCCGGGCAGAAAGCATGGTGGGACCCGGACCGGCGCGCTGTCACCTGTCTGACCTGCTGGGAGAACCACACCCCGGCGCTGACCCCGACCGACCCGGTCCTGGCCACGCCCATGAGCGGGCCGCCGCTCGACCACGGCAAGGCGGGAGCGTCCGCCCGGGCAGAATACGAGCGCCGCTCCGCCCGCCACAAGGCCACCCAAGACCAGCGGATCGCCGACGACAACACGTGGCGGGCGACGACAAACCGGCAGCACCCACTGCTCGGGCGGGTCGCGACGTCCCTCACCGCGCGGCCCACCGTCGCCCCCGAACCTTCCCACGTGCGCTCATGGGCCGTCGGCGAACCCGGCGAGGTTCGCGTCGGCGCCGTGCTCGACGCGGTCGCCGGTATCGAGGCCCTCCACGACCGCCGCATGCCCCACAGCCGGGCGAACATCGACCACATCGCTGTTTGCCCCGGCGCCATCTGGGTCATCGACGCCAAGCGCTACGTCAACAAACGGGTCGAGCGTCGAGACGTCGGCGGGCTGTTCCGAACCGATGAGCGCCTCTTCGTCGGCGGGCGCGACCACACCGGCCTCGCCGTCGACATGGGCGCCCAGGTCCAAGCCGTGACCGGCGCCGTCGGCGACCTCCTCCCCGACGGCGCCACCGTGCGCGCCGCCCTGTGTTTCGTCGAGAGCAACTGGGCGTGGATGGCCAAGCCGTTCTTCGTGCGTGGCGTCACCGTCACCTGGCCGCGGGCGCTTTCCAAGATCCTGACCCCGACAGGCCCCATCGACCCAGACCGTGCCGCCGATATCGTCGCCGCACTAGCCCGGGCCCTGCCACCGGCACGACGGTCCTAGCCGCACCCGAGCGCGACAGCCACCCGAGTTCCCGGCCACAGCGCGGGCCGTCGCCGCCCGCGCCGGCCCCGCTTACAGGGTCGCCGCCGGGGGCGCCGGCAGGTGTGCGGACGAGGGAGCGGGTAGCCGTCTGGGCGGAAGGAACCTTGACAAACCGTTTGACAAGCCGCCGTTCACCTCGCTGACCAGCCAGTTCGCGCCCTGACCGCTTGGCGAAAAATCTTTCGGTGTCAAGGGATTTGTCCAGCGGGCCGTCAAGGCCGGGGGCGGATCGTGTCTGCCATGACCCGTTTTTCGCTGTGTCTGATCGACGTGCTGGTGGCGTGGCCCGGCGCCGGCGGTGCATCCCGGGCGGCTCGCCGGGTGGTGAGCGCCTGGGCCGGCGACCCCGTCCTGGCCCCCTTCGCTTCTCCCGGCGCCGCCGCCCTGGCGTGCCGGGAGCCTGACCGCGCCTCCCCGGACCCGGACCGCGACCGCCAGGATCAGAACGGCGTCGTACCCGAGCGGGCTACCCATCCCGCCCGGGTGCTGGCCGCGCTCGCCGCCCGCCCCGACGACAACTGGGCGACGACCGCGGCTCTGGCCGGCGTGGCACCGCGCCTGGCCGTGATCACCCGGCGGTGGCGCCGGGATCTAAAGGGGCATCTCGGGCGTTCCCGCTTGTCAATACCGACGCCGCCTGGGTCGCCGGCGCGACGTCACCTACGGTCCGCACTTGGACGAGGAGCTTTCCGAGGCCGATGAGATCGGCGTCGACGTAGAAGCGGATCGCCACCCGGCTGGGTACAGCGTCAGGCTGCTACGGGCTTCGGCGGGCGCAGCTCGTAGGTCAGCACTTCCACTACTTCCTCGAGTGGGAGACCAAAGTCCTCTGCCACCATCTCGACGGGGTCGCCAGCTTGGACCTGCTCGGCAATCGCCACAGTGGGAATGCCGGCGATGGTGGCCGCGCCGAATCGCACCAGTGGGTCGATCACGATGGGGGAATCCGGCCCGGCGGGTCGGAGCCGCGCAACCTCGTCCCCCTCGAACTCGACGCGGTCTAGGAATGACTCAGCGGGGGACGTAAGGAGGATCTGACCGCCCTCCGCTGTCCACATCGCCCAGAGGTCGGCCGGTAGCTCGGAACTACGCTGGGCGCTTTCCATGATGTGTCGACCCTCGCCGACCCAGGGCCGACGATCGGCGAGTGGGTAGGGCACACCAAGCTCCGCCCGCACCGTGTTGATCCAGCGTCGCAGCTCAAAAAGCTGCACACTCGGGTCACGGCGGTAGCCGAGCAGATACCTGGCCTCGACCAACTCCCCCCAAGTGACGATCTTGCTGCCGGTCGGCTCGGGCCGGATGACGGGTGGGTAGGAACGACCGTGGCGGACGCCGCCTTCGAGCCACCACCGCAAAGTCGACGCTGGCATTCGGAGTACGGCAGCGGCAAGGGGTATGTCGTAGAGTTCTCGGTCTAGGACAGTGATCATCACGGGCGACCTCGTGTACTCGCGCAGTGGTCAAGAGCCGTCCAACCGCCCCCCTCACGAGCCGAACGCTAGCTTCCCATGGAAGCATCCCGGTGTGACCGTCCACTAGATCGGAAGTCGCCGAAGCGCTGGCGTGTTCTGCCCCCACCGACAACCGTTGTCACGTCTCGTGCAACCGGCCACCATGCGGCCTGGGTGGAAGCTCTCGCCCGCCAGTAGCCAGCGACCCTCGAGATCGGATGGCTACGGCCCCCGCCGTCAGGGCGACAGAGGGAAAGACAGGCCATCTCGGCTCGCCCTTGGACAGCCAGATCACAGTACCCCGAGCCCTTGTTGTCAATGGCAGTCAATGGCAGTCAACTTGGCAGTCAAACTGCATGACGGAGATACCTGACCAAATCACTCGGGATCTAGAAATAGGCCTCTGCCAGGACTTTTGCTGTGTGGGCCGGGGAGGATTTGAACCTCCGAAGGCTGTGCCGGCAGATTTACAGTCTGCTCCCTTTGGCCGCTCGGGCACCGACCCCTGCAGGACCGACGATAGCCTGTCTGCATGCCCACCTTCGACGTGGTTTCTCAGGTCGACATGCAGGAGGTCACCAACGCGCTGGACCAGGCCCGGCGCGAGCTGGCCACCCGCTTCGACTTCAAGGGGACCGAGTCAAGCATCGAGCTGTCAGGCCAGGAGCTGACGCTTCACTCCTCGACGGAGGACCGCCTGAAGGCCCTGGTGCAGGTGATGGAGGAGAAGCTCGTCAAGCGCAAGGTGTCGCTCAAGGCACTCGACTACGGCAAGGTCGAGGACGCCGCCAAGAGCACCGTACGCCAAGTCGTCACCCTGTCCGCCGGCATCTCCTCCGACAACGCCCGGGCAATCAACCGGGTCATCAAGGACAAGGGGGCCAAGGGGGTCTCCTCCCAGACCCAGGGTGACCAGATCCGGGTCAGCGCCAAGAAGCGCGACGACCTCCAGGCGGTGATCGCCATTCTGCGAGAGCAGGACTTTGGCATCCCCCTGCAGTTCGAGAACTTCCGGGACTGAGTCGAGTCCGACCGGACGGGGTGCAGCACGGCAGCCTCCACCTTGACGGGTATCGCCGAAGCGGCGTAACTCGGCACCAAATCGAGCGCCAGCGCATTTGTTGTCGACTTGTGCGCGGCCGGCCATACCTAACCATGCAGCAAAGGGTCATCGGAGAGAAAGGTTGTCGAGTTGTGCAGTCGCGTCCCCTCTTGAGCCTCCGTCGCAGCAGCCGACAAGCAGGCCGCAACCGGGCCGCGGCGTATCAGCGCCGCGAACCCCTGCCGCCCTGGCTCAGGCGGCCCACTCGTTGGAGCGCAGCCGGGCGATACGGTCGGCGGTGGGCGGATGGTCGGAAAACCACCGCTTCGCGGTGACCCGGGCTCCCGCCAGGGGGCTGACGATGTACAGGGGCGCCATCTCGGGCCGCACCCCGCGCATGGGCACCCTCTGAGAACCCAGCTCCAGCTTCGCCAGGGCCCGGGCCAGCGGCTCGCCGTCACCGATGAGACGGGCGCCCGAGCGATCGGCTTCGTACTCACGGCTGCGCGACAGCGCCAGCTGCAGCAGGATGGCGGCCACCGGAGCCAGGATGAAAGCGGCCAGCAGGGCGAAGATGTTGTTGCCCTCGTCGCGGCTGGTGCCGCCCCCGAAGAAGAGGCCGCCCCAGGCCGCCAGGCGGGCGGCGAAGGTGATCGCCATGGCGATGGAGGCAGCCACCGACGAGATCAGGATGTCCCGGTTGCCGACATGGCTGATCTCGTGGGCGAGCACGCCGCGCAGCTCGTCCCAGCTACAGATATCGAGGATGCCCCTGGTGACGGCGACAGCGGCGTGGGCCGGGTTGCGACCGGTGGCAAAGGCATTGGGCTGGGCGTCGGGGGTGACGTAAAGGCGGGGCATTGGCATGGCCGCCCTCTGGGTCAGGTCGCGGACGATGGCGTAGTACTGGGGCATCTCCGCTTCGGACACCGGGACCGCCCTGGCCGCCCTGATGGCGATCTTGTCCGAGAACCAGTACGAGCCGCCGACCATGGCCAGCCCGATCAGCAACCCGATGACGAGCCCGGTCCCGCGGCCGATGGCACCACCGACGAGGATGAACAGGGCGCCGAGCGACGCCAGCAGCACCGTGGTCTTGATCGTGTTCCTGCTCATCGGCTTGGCATCCTGTTCACCACAACACCATTGTGGTGCAAGCAACACGACAGCCGGGCGCCGCCATGCCCACCGTTGCTGAAAATTGCCTGAGCCCGCGGGAGTCAGTCGTAGTAGCCGGAGTGGATGTACACGCACGGCACGCCCTCGGCGTGGAACATGTCCACGTTGCGACGGTCGTCCTCGAAGCTCAACCGCAGGTCGAACCCCGCCGCGCGTAGCTCACGCACCGACCGCCGCTTGAACTCGCGGGCCGCCCCGTAGTCGCCGTCGCCGCGCATGACGAGCAGGTCCCAGCGCAGCGAGTAGCGACCGAGCCACGCCAGCGTCTGGGGCCGGACCCGCATGGGCCTGGCGGTGAGCAGGACCACCGACAGCCCGGGGTCGAGCAGCGACAGCAGGCAGGCCACCTCCCCGATGAGGGCGTCGTCCCCGCAGGCCTCGAAGAATGCGTCCCAGTCCCGCCTGCGACCCTCCAGGAAGTGCTGGCGGCTGGCCGCGTCCGACAGCACCCCGTCGAGGTCGAACA
>DASZKW010000040.1:0-4488 GCA_035552775.1 Acidimicrobiales bacterium
GGCGGTGAGGCGTCCGGTGGCGACGAGGTGGGCTCGGGTGAGGCCGTTGAGGTCGTCGACGTCGGCTCTGGTCATGGCGACCATCGCCGCCCCTTCGTCGCCGGCGGCGGCCCAGTCGGCGACGAGTGCGTTGCGTGCGGCTTCGGCGGTGTCGGCGAAGTTGAGCCGCCCGGCTTGGCGGTAGGCGGCGACGGCCGGGGCGGGGGTGCCGGCGCGGACGGCGTCGAGGGCGGCGCGCTCCCAGGCGTGGGCCTGGCGGCGGTTCACTGTCAGCTCCACGGCCGGCAGGGTCTTGGCCAGGGCGGCGAACGCGCCGCCGGCTTCGAGCTCGGGGAGCTGGGCGGGGTCGCCGGTGAGGACGATCTTGGCGTGGTTGGCTTCGGCGCCGTGGAGGAGACGGGCGAGGGGCCGGGTGCCGACCATTCCCGCCTCGTCGACCACGATCACCGTCCCGGGGGCGAGGCGAACTTCGGGACGGGCGAGGTCAGCGAGGAGGGAGTCGAGGCTGGTCGAGGGGATAGCGGTGCCGGCTTCCAGGGCGCGGGCGGTGCGCGCCGCCACCGCGGCGCCGACCACCGCTGTCCCCGAGGTTTCCCACGCGGCGCGTGCCGCGTCGAGGGCGAAGGTCTTGCCCGTCCCCGGCCGGCCGACCACCACGTCGACGCCGGACCCCGAGCAGCACAGCCGGCGGACCATGGCCTGCTGCTCGGCGCTCAGGCTCGGTCGGGCGGCCAGCGCCGACTCCACCGCTGCGGCCGGGCAGACGCCGACGCCGGCGTCGAGGCGCCGGGCGGCGCCGGCCATCACGGCGGTCTCGGCGGCGGCCAGCTCGGCTGTGGTCCACGTGGCCCCGGCGTGGAGGGTCCGGCCGGGGAGAGACACGACGTCCGGATGGGCGACCACGGCTGCGGCCAGGGCGGCCAAGCTTTTGGGGTCGAGGCCTTCCGGGGGGGCGGCGGCGACCGCCTGGTACCGGTGGCGGGCGACGACCCCCGACCGCCGCCCGGTCAGGCCGGCGGGGGCGGTCAGCTCGGCGGCCAGACCGGCAGGGTGGAGAGTCGCCGGAGCTCGCCCCGGGCCGAGAACTTCCAACAGGTCTGCTGGGCTGAATCCTGCGGTGGCGGCTCGGTCCCACCACAGGGCCCGCTGTGTCCCGGGGTCGAGCGGTTCGGGTTTGGGGGGCCGGGTGGCGAGGGCGGCGACCTGGGCGGCGCGGGGCCCTTCGCGGTGGCGGGCGGCGAGCTCGGCGACGATCTGGGCCCGCCGGGTCGAGAACCGGTCGACCACCGCCGCGGGCAGCGCGGCGAGGTCGGCCATGCCGTTGACCACCGGCCCCCAGCCCACGCCGAGGGCGGCGGTGAGCTCGGCGCGCAGGAACGCCTGGTAGGCGACACCGGCGGTCTTGGCCCACGCGAAGACCCGCTGCCCGTAAAGCGCCCCCCACACCCCGTCGGTGCCCTGGGCCCGGTTGGCGACGAGGACATGGGTGTGGGTCTGCGGGTCACCGGCGCGCGAGGTGTGATGGTCGAACCCCGCCGCGATCGCCCCTGCCGTGGCCACCTGGGACACCCCGCCGTGACCGCGCCGACCCCTCAGTGCGTGCTCCTCGAGCAGTGCGACCGCCCCGGCGACGGCGGCGTGGTGGGCGGCGAGCACGGCGGTGCGCACGTCGGGCGGGCCGAGCTCGGCGAGGACCGACACCGACTTGGGGGCCGAGAACGTCAGGTCGAACCCGGCCACCTTGCCCGCCCGGCCCAGCGGCGCACCGGTGGTCGGGTGGCGTCCCTCGAGCACGGCGTGCAGGTCGGCCCCGTCGATCGTCCCGGCCAGGCCCAGTCCCTCAGCGCCGGTCCCGTACCAGGTGCCCGGCTCGGCGGCCAGGTAGTAGTCGTCCACCCCGGAGCTGACCGACTCAAAGTAGTAGCTCACCCCGCCGGCGCCGACCACCCCGACCGACAACACCTCACCACCCCCCCCGCCCCGGCGGCGGCCAGGGCCCGCACACCGCGGTGGCGCCGGGCTCGCAGCACCTCGATGCTCACCCCCGCCCGCTGGGCGGCTGTCGCCGTCGGCCACCCGGCGACCCAGGCGCCCAGCGCCCGGGCCTGGGAAACCGACACCGTCCCGCATCGGGCGGCGCCGGCCAGGACGGCGAGGACCTCCTCGGCGGTGCTGCGAGCCGGGCGCCCCCCGACCAAACGGTCGTCGTCGAGGGGGACCCGGCGGGCGGCGCGGGCAGCCTCGGTGCGCCGGACCCCGTACACCCGGTGCCACGCCGCCTGGACCACCACCGCGGGGGCCGGCGCGGGCCGCACGGTGGCGAGCACCTCGACGGTGGCGGCGACCAGATCGGCCTCTGCCACTTCTAAGGCGCCCCCGGACAGGCCGGAGCGGGCCCAGCGCCCAACGATCCGGGCCAGGCGAGCGGCGAGCCCAGCGACCGCGGCGGTGGCCGCCCAGTCTTCGCCCGGCCGTGCCATCAGCGCGGCGAGGACCACCCCTGCGGTCGGGTCATCCGAGCTCACGGCCAACGCCGCTGCGCCCGGCGTGGCGAAGCCCGCGAGCACCGGGTCCCCCGCCCATCCCCGTGCAGCCCGCCGGGCCGGCGGTGACACCCCGACGGTGGCCGGCCAGGCCAGCAGCACAGCGGTCAACGAGCGGGAGCGGAAAGCCATGCCCCCAACGTGAATGGTCGACCTTGACAGCAACGTTGACAGCAACGTCGACAACCGAAAAAAATCATGTGAGCCCGTTCCGGGGGCAAAACCGCAGGCCAGGGGCATTACCCGCACGTTGCACGACCCGGCCGGCGCCGCCGTGCAACGTTGCAAGCCTGCCGTGCAACGTTGCACGAGCCCGTTTTCGAGCGCCCGGGGCCGGTGGAGAGCCGACAGAGAAGTACCGCCGCTGGCGGCGTCACCGCTTCTACGGCTTTCTCGACGGCGCCTTTGGCGGTGATGGCCTCGAGGGGTTAGCCGCGGCGTGAGGGCTGTCAAGCCGACCGCTGTTAGGGGGAGGGACCCGCTTGCGGGAGGGCCCCCCTAACAGCGCAGCGGCTTGACAGCCCGGGCACGACCGCATCCCACAATGGGAGCTGGAGGGGATGGCGCCCCCCGACCCGGCACCGACCCAAGCGTCCTGTGCCGCCGCTCAGCCGGCGCCATCACCTCCTACTTGCGCCTCTGCCTTTGCAGTGGCCCTACCGCTCACAGGTCGAGACCAGCGTCAGCGGTGGCGCTCTTTGCTGTCGTCGGTTGTGGCTTCGCCTCCTCCGCCGGCCCGACCACCCGACGGCGAGGGGTCTTTCGGGCGCCGCAGGCGCCCGGTGCCCCACCCCGGTGGAAGTGTGTGATCCCTGCATCGGCTAGCAGTCCTCGGCGTGGGCGGCGACTTCGGCGGCTCACTGGCGGCCATCGGTCGCTCTGGCGTTTCTTGCCTGGCGCTCTGCTCTTGTTGAGCGCTGGCGTGGTTTGGGCTGCTCGTTTGGCCTGCCGGCGGACTTGTGCCGGCGAGGGTGGACGTCGCGGGGCGCGAGGCCTTTCTCCTCCTCCTTGTCGTCTCGTTCGGCTTTTGTTTGTCGGTTCGCCGACGAGCTCGAGACGGCCGTCGAGTGGCCGCCGTACGCCCCCCGGACGATGCTGCATCGACTGCTACGGTGACGGCCGGCGCCGGCTGGGCGCCCAGCACGACCGCTCTTTCCTTCGTCGAAGGAGACCGCCATGGCCGAGGATGGATGGGGCGGCCCGCCCCGCCCAACGCCGCCACCTCGCCGGGCGGCCCTTGTGCGATCCGCTGGTCGGCGCGCTCCGGGCCGGCGCGTGGCCGACGGTTGGGTCGGCATCGTCGCCCTCTCCGGCTGCGCCGGGCTCGTCGCCGGCTCGCTGCAGCCCTGGGCCACCTACCACGCCGGTGTCGTCGGCAGCGGTGTCAGCTACAGCGTCACCGGGATCCACGACGGACGCGGCGTGCTCACCCTCGTCATCGGTGCCGTCATCGCCGCGGTCTACCTGGTCGCCCACCACCGCGAACCGCGTCGCCTCCCGTGGGGCGTCTACCTGGGGCTGGCCATCGCCGCGGGCGTCGAGCTCGTCGCCGTGATCACCGTGTTCGGCGACGTGAGCACCATCTCGGGGTACACCCAGGCCGTCTCGCTCGGCACGGTGGCCGCCGCCCCCGGGGCGGGCTGCTCCTCGCACTCTTCTCGTCGATAGCTGCGCTCGTGGGCACCATCGCCGGCGCCGTGCGCGCCCGGCGACGGCGGCCGTCGCCGACATCGGCTGGTCCTCTTGCGCCGGGGACCCACGTCGGGCCGGGGTGGCCGCCGGCGGGCGGGGCACCGGCATCACCGCCACCGCCGGGTCCGACGCCACCCCTGTTGGCGCCGCCGAGCTGGTACCCCGACCCGAGCGGCCGGCGCCGGCTGCGGTGGTGGGACGGCACCGCCTGGAGCGAACACGGCGCCGACTGACAACGTCGCCCAGGGTCGCG
>DASZKW010000041.1:0-2253 GCA_035552775.1 Acidimicrobiales bacterium
ATGCCGCTCCTCGCTTCTGGCGCTCTCCAGCTTCGCCGCCAACGCCACCTCCCCATGGAGCAAGCTTCCCAGGCGCATCGGCTGCTGGAGAACGGCGAAGCCCACGAGAAGCTCGTTCTCGATGCCCAATGACGTAAGGACGCTCTGGTCGAGATGACGCTGACGCCGGCGTCCGCCGGATTGACCTCGAACAAGCGCGCGGCCCTCATCGTCCTGGCCCTGGCCGACCTCATGGTTGTGCTCGACACCACGGTCGTGTACGTCGCCCTCCCCACGATCCAGCGGGCCCTGCACGTCTCCTCGACGTCCAACCTCCAGTGGGTGGTCACCGCCTACGTCTTGACCTTCGGTGGATTTCTCCTCCTCGGAGGTCGGGTGGCCGATCGGTTCGGCCGACGCCTGGCCTTCGTCTCGGGCGTGGTCGGGTTCGTGGCGGCCAGCCTGGTGTGTGGCCTGGCGAGCTCCCTGGGCGTTCTGATCGCCGCTCGGGCGGTCCAGGGCCTGGGAGCGGCGTTCATGGCCCCCGCCGCCCTCAGTCTGGTCACGGTCATCTTCACCGAGGGCGACGAGCGCAACCGGGCGTTCGGAGTGTGGGGCGCCATCGCCAGCACGGGAGCAGCCGTCGGCCTGGTGGCCGGTGGCGCGCTCGTGAGCTGGCTGAGCTGGCGGTGGGTGTTCTTTGTCAACGTGCCCATCGGCGTCTTCGCCGCCCTCGCCTCGCTTTATCTGATCCGCGAGGTCCGTGACCCCGTGGCACGAGGCTTCGACGTCGCCGGCGCCGTGTCGGTCACCGGCGGCCTCGCCGCCTTGGTCTTCGGCCTGGTCAGGGCGAACGAGTGGGGATGGAGATCGCCGGCCACCATCGGGGTCTTCGTCGCCGCCGTCGTCCTCCTCGGGGTCTTCGTGGTCCTCCAGATCCGGGGCAGTCACCCCCTGGTGCCACCGCGCCTGTTTCGGAGCCGGTCCCTCCTCGGCGCAGACGTCGGGATGCTCCTCGTCGGCGCGGGGGTCTTTGCCATGTTCTTCTTCCTCACCCTGTACATGCAGCAGGTCCTGCACTACTCCGCGGTGAGGACCGGGCTCGGCTACCTGGCCGTCACAGCCACGAGCATCACCAGCGCCACCATCGGCTCGAGGATCCTGACTCGGGTGGGTGCCCGTCGCATCCTGGTGACCGGCTTCCTCATGGCCGCCACCGGACTTGCCCTGCTGGTGCGGATCTCACCCCGCACCGGGTACCTCGACATCCTGCCGTCCCTCCTACTGATCGGTGGCGGCAACGGGGCGGCCTTCGTGAGCATGACCTCCTTGGCGGTGGCTGGCGTCCCCCGCGAGGACACCGGGGTTGCCTCGGCGTTGCTCAACGCCAGCCAGCAGGTCGGTGGATCGCTCGGCATTGGCCTCCTCACCGCGGTCGCAGCCGCCCGCTTCTCCGCCGTGCGACCCAGTCATCCGACTCCGGTGACCTTGGCCGCAGCCACCACCAGCTCTTGGGTGTGGGGATTCGTCGTCGGCGCCATGTTGCTGCTGGGTGCGGCGGTCACGGCTGAGCTGTTGCTACGGGCTCGGCCAGAACCGCCGCCTCCGGAACCGAAGCCGGTCGCAGCCCTCGAGGGCGATGCCGAACGATCGGCTGCCACTGAACCGGTGGCCGCAAGGCCGGCCAGACCGACTCCCGATTTGGCTCCGTTGCCCCCGCCATGCCTTGGAAGCCCTCTACCCGTCTTGCCGAACGTTGCCGGCGACTCGTGATCGCGGCCCCGCGCGAACATGCCCGGTCGGTGCTGATCATCACAGCAGACACCTCCTCGTTGTTGACCGGCGAGCCCAGCGATCTCATCTTGGCCAGCGCGGCAGTCCGCCTGTCGCCGATGACGCCGTAGCTCTCGATCGGTTGCTACGCCACAGGCCCTCTCTCGAGCCACTCAACCTGGCGACTTCTGTGTCGCTGCGGTGTGTGGCGCGGACGCCATCACGTCTGTTCACCCACGGCGATAGGTCAGCCGCTCATCCACCCTCGAAGCGGAACTCGCTCAGCCAGCCGTCGTCAGATTGCACGATCGTCCAGTACCTCTCCGCGATCCGCTCCGGGTCGAAGGGTGTGCCTGGCGCGATCTGTCCGGCGATGGTGATGCTGGCGACGCGGATGCCGTCGTCCGCCACTTCGGCACCGAGGATGGTAGCCGCCGACCGCATGGCGGCTTTGCCGACCGAGAGGGTAGCCAGGGCGGGAACCGGGTAGTCGGCGAAGCC
>DASZKW010000042.1:0-30512 GCA_035552775.1 Acidimicrobiales bacterium
CGTTGCCTCTGCGGAGCAGTGTTGTGGGACTTGGCCGAGTAGACCGTCTTGTTGGTCGAGCGGTAGCCCACGGTCAGATCATCGCACCGAGGTGTGACAACTTCGGGCCTGCGGCCCGAACGGGGCTCTGCCTCCCACGACAGAAGTCGTGGGCTTCCCGCCCCGGCCCCATTTCGGTGAGACAGAACGCAGAGCCCGCCGCGGGGCCGACCCCGCGCCCGGCCACGGGTACCGTCAAAACAAGCCGAGGGCGGCGCACACAGCCAGGACCAGGACCACGACCACAGCGGTGGCAAGGCCGACCAGACCGGCCCGTGACCTGGTGGGCGGAGACGCGGTGGCGGTCGTCGCCGGCGTGTTGCTGGCCCGCATCGCCGCAGCCACGGCCATCGGAGTCATGGTCCGCTCGTAGACGCCCTCGGGGGGGACCGGCGGCGGTGACGCCGCCGTCGACGGCTCGGGGGGGACCGGCGGCGGTGACGCCGCCGTCGACGGCTCGGGCCACCCGGCACCCAGGAACGGCCCAGGAGGTGCAGGGATGGGTACTTCGCCGGGGCGGGGCTGGGGAGGCGCTGTCGGCGCGGCGCCGCCCGGCGCCCCGGCATCCGCCCTGGGAGCCGGGGCAGGCGAGGAAGACGGCATCACGACGTTGCGCCGGGCGGCGGCGGGCGCCACCACCGACGGTCCCCGGTCCGGCCCCGCCGGCTCAGATGCACCGCCGAGCGCACGCTCGTGGCCGCCTGCCGGCGCAGGCCCCGGTCGAGAGGCGCGCGCCGGTTCATGGCGGGGCTCGCTCCCGGGCTCATGGCCGGGCTCGCTCGCCGGGTCGTTGGTAGCGGAACCGGCGGCTACCCGTCCCGCGTGGCCCACCTCTGCTGCCGGCAGGAGGGCTGCGTCGCCCCACACCGCGTAGGCCGTCGGCGCCCACCCGCTCGCCTGCTCCACGCCTCGGAGGGCGTCGCCGAAAGCGCTTGCCGTCGGGGGACGTTCCTCGGGGCGTTTGGCCAGCGCGTCGGTGAGCAACTCCGACAGGCTGAGCGGGACGTTGTCGAGGCGCAGGGGGACGGCAGGGTCACGCAGGATGCGCAAGATCACCGCGGCCGGCGCCTCACCGTCGAACGCCGAGAACGGTGCCTCGCCGGAAATGAGCTGGTAGAGGGTCGATGCCAGCCCGTACACGTCGGTGGCCGGTGAGAGACGCTGACCCTCGAGCACCTCCGGTGCGGCATGCAGGGTCGTGAAGCCGAAGAGACCTTCCGTCGACTGGGCCGACGCCTGGAGGGCGGCCAGGCCGAAGTCGGCCAGAACGGGCTTGCCGTAGTCTGTGATCAAGACGTTCTGCGGTTTCATGTCGCGATGCAGAAGTCCGGCCCGGTGCGCCGTCTCCAAGGCGCCTGCGATCTTGATCCCTATTGCCACCGCCTCGCGCGGATCGAGCGGCCCTGACCGCCTGACTCGGTCCGCTGTCGACTCCCGGCATAGCTCGAGGACCAGGACCGGGCGCTCGTCAGCCGTGGTGAGCGTGCGATAGAGGGTCACGATGTTCGGGTGGGAGCTGACGGCACCCAGCGACTTGACCTCGCGATCGAAGGCCTCCATCACCCGCGACGCGCGGGCCGAGACCTTGAGCAGCTTGAGGGCCACGGGTCGCCCCGTTGCCACCTCGGTGGCCCGGTAGACGGCGGCGAAGGCTCCGCTACCGATCTCGGTGACAGAGGCGTAGCCGGGGAAGGCGACGCTCGGGTCAGGCTGGCCGGCGCCCTTGGAGAAGGGGGAGAAGGGGGCGAAGGGGGGGAAGGGAAGGTGTCGGCGCACCGTGGGCGAAATCCTAACCACGCCGCCCTGAAGCGGCGCGACGGCGGGAGCGGTTCCGGGGGCGCCGGCTGGTCGGGCGCGCCGGGTGGCGGCCGACGACGAGAGCGGCGCGGAGGCGTTGGGGGCGCGACAGCCGGGTCCTCAGCTGCCGGTTCACGCGCATTGACGTCCGCCACGCGGTCTCTGCTGCGGCGCCGTCGACGCCGGAGTGAGTCGAGCAGACCGCCCGATCCGCCAGGTTTCCCACCGCTCGGACAGGCTCCGCCATCTCGGGACCATACGAACGGCCGGCCAGCTCGGCGACCTCGCCCGTCGTGGCGGCAGGGCCGGGCTCGATGCCGTAACGGGCCAGGCCGTCGAGCAACTCCAGCCAGGCGCCGACGGCGGCAGCGCCGGCAGCACCACGGCGGCGCCCGAACCGGCGTAGGGAGCGACGGACGACGACCAGCGCGAGGACGGCACCGCACAGGGCCAAGAGGCCAACGAGCACGCCACCGACGGCCCACAGGGGCGAGAGGTGACCCTGGTGGGGGATGCGGACAGGGGTGGACGGCGCCAGGGCATGGCCGCCCCGCCCGTTACTCGGCAGCGCGTTGGCCTGCGGGGGGGCGACGGTGGCTGTGGTCTGCGCACCGGCGACGGGAGGGATGCTACGGGCGGTGGTTGTCTGTGCCGGCGTCGGATCGGCGACGACCCAGCCCTCACCGGCAACCGCAACCTCGGTCCAGGTCCACCCCTGCCGATTGGTTACCTGGTAGGAGCCGGGTGGCACAGCCCCTGTGGCTTCGCTGTTGACGCCCGCCGCGCCCGGCGCGTGGATGCGAAACCCCGTCACCAGGCGCGCCTGTACCCCGAGCGCCCTCGCCACCGCCACGAAGAGAATGGCGAACTGCTCGGGTGTGGCTTGCCGGGCGACGGTCGTGGCATCGATCACTTCGGCGAGCGAGGTCCCACCGCGCGACTCCCGCCCGCTGGCGTCGCGCCCGCTAGGCGCGGCCGCAGGATCGATGCGCCGGTCGGTGCGCGAGATGGCGGCGAGGGCCGCCTGCAGGAACTGGACGGTCGGGGAGGGGCGGAGCCCGGTCAGCCTGCCCAGGTAT
The DNA here is from genome assembly GCA_035552775.1 of Acidimicrobiales bacterium. GTDB lineage: Bacteria > Actinomycetota > Acidimicrobiia > Acidimicrobiales > Palsa-688 > DASZKW01. The sequence continues at coordinate 2,916 of DASZKW010000042.1, forward strand.
TGAAGCGTCCCGGTCAGATCGGCGTCGGCGTTGGCCGGGAGTTGGCTGTCGATCCCACTTTCGACGGGCGCCACGCCTGAGGCGGGCGGTAGCTGTGACAAAGTGTCGGTGGCGACCCTCGAGGTGACCGAGTAGGCGGCTCCGGCTCTCACCGGTCCTACCGGAGCCACCATCCCGCTACTGGGGTCTTCGTCGAGGGTCAGCCCCTGCACCTCGACGGGCCGATCTATGTAGGGGACGAATGGCAGGGAGGGACCCAGCGGCTGGCGCACGACGTAGCGCTGCCGTACCGTCGGTCCGAGCGTCGAAGGGATGCCGGCTGGTGGCGGGGGCACCCGTCCCCCGGTGGGTTCGAAGGTCCGGTCGAAGCTCCAGGTGTCGCCGTCATAGTGGTCGAGGGTGGCGACCGCGACATAGCCGGACGACGCTTCGGCGGTGCGGACGCTGAACATGGTCGTGGCGGGCGCAGTCGGGTCGTCGTCGCGCAGGGCGGCGATGGCCTCGACGGGACTGATGGTCAGCGCCGTGGCCGTGGCCGGACGCCGGGACAGGGACGTCCCCGCCTTACCCAGCCCTGGCAGTCCGGGCACGACGAGCCACGCCGCCACCGCGACCAGGGAGGCGAACGCCGCCCCCCCGAGCGCTCCACGCGGCAGGCGCCCGCCCGGGCCAGGGCCACCGGTCATCCCGTCGCCTGACCGAGGGTCCGCCGTCGCGCTCGCCGCCGGTTCGACGACGGCCCGGGGACGGTCCGCTTGCTCGAGCTCGCGGCGGGTGACGGCCAGGGCGGCCAGGAGGGCCAGGAGGACGGCCCCGGCCCCGGCGCCGGTACCGGGTGCTCCCGACGATACGGCGTAGGCGGCCACATAGGCGGCGACGGGCACGGCGAGGACGGCCCCGGTGCGGGCCGAGCGGCACAGCAACTCGCCTGTCGCGGCCCCCGCCACCCAACACACCAGCACCGCCGGCACCACCAGTGACCGGGGGCTGATCAGCGGGAGGGTATCGGTGAGCAGGTGACTGGGGCCCCGCGCCGCTCCTTGCACCAGCGCGGACGCATCATGGGACACACCGACGACCAGGAGCACGACCAACGCCGCCAGCGAGCAGCCATAGGAGACGAGCGGCGACCGCCGCCACCACACGGCGACGGCGACGGCCACGAGGACCGAAGCGCCGGCAGCGACGGCGAGCAATGGCGCCAAGGCGCCCAGGCGATAGGCGCGCAGCCACGGGGTGGCGGCGACGAATGTCGCAGCTGCCGCCTCGGCTGCGACCAGAGCCCAGACCAGCGGGCGTTTCGCCAGCGGACGTTGCTCGGCGTCAGTCACCGGCTCGCCTCCCGCTGCCAGGCCCGGGCCAGGTCGTCGGCGGTGGTCGCGCACAGCACGCTGACGCCGGGAAAAGTCGGCCGCAAGCCGGCGGCGGGGACGATCGAAGCTACCGCCAGACGGTCGAAACGGCGCCGCAGCGCAGCGATGGTGGGCAGGCTGTCGGGGTCGAGGCGGCCGGTGACGACCACCAGTGCGGTGCCGCCGCGGTCACGCCGCAGCAGCAGGAGCTCGGCGGCCAGTGATCCGGCGGCTTCGGGGACCACATGGGTCAGGTGATCGACGATCGGCCGGGGGTCGCGCTGGGAGGGACCACCGAGGCGTTGACCGGTGGTGGTCCGGAGCTGCACCGGCGCCTTGCCCACCGACATCGACGACACGAGCGAGGCGGCCACGTCGATCGCGGTCTCGAACGTCTCGTCGGAATACACCGCGGGGCGCAGGTCGACGAGCACCACGGTGTAGGGCTGAGCCGTGTCGACGTTGTGGCGGACCATGAGGGTGCCGGTGCGCGCCGTCGAAGCCCAGTGGACGCTGCGCAGGTCGTCGCCTGCGTGATACTCGCGGATCCGGTGAAAGGTGATGTTGCCTTGGGGGGAAGTGTCGCTCGATGGGCCTTCGAGGTTGCGCGACGTCCCCGACGCAAGGGGAGCCAGGACGAGCAGGCGGGGGTGCACGGCAATGGTCTGGGTCCGGCCCAGGCGCCGCACGGTACGGCACAGCCCGAACGGATCGGCGCGTACGACTTCGACGGGGCCGACTTCGAACTCGCCCCGGCGGGAGGTAGGCAGACGGTAGGTGCGCACGGCGGCCTCTCCCCGCCGTAGGCGGGGAAGGGTGAGGCGGATGGCCACGTCACCGAGGCGCTGTTCGACGACCAGCGCCGGCAGCGTCCGCCGGGAGAGGTTGGCCACATGCACCAGGGCGATGGCGGGGGAGCCCTTTTGAACCCTCGCCGGTTCGACCTGGCGCTCGATGCTGATCCGGGGTCGGCGCGAGACGTAGCCGACCGATGCTGCCACCAGGACCACCATGCCGAGGCCGAGTGTCGCGACCGGCGCCCAACCGGCCACCCACCCCCCGGCCGCGAGCATGACGCCGACCATCGCGGCGCCGACGCCCAGGCGGGTCATTGCCGTGCGGGGGCCGGCCCGGCGGCGTTCAACGCAGCGGGGTTCAACACAGCGGGGTTCAACGCAGTGGGGTCTTCAACGCAGCAGGGTTCGCGGCACGGCCACGCCCTGCAGGGCCCGGGCGACGACGTCGGCTGTGGTGCGCCCCTGCACCTCGGCGTCGGGTTTGAGGATGATGCGGTGGGCGAGTGTCGGCTGGGCCAACGCCTTGACGTCGTCAGGTGTGACGAAGTCACGCCCTGACGCGGCCGCGGTCACCCGGGCGGCGCGCAGCAGGGCCAGACCGCCGCGCGGCGAGACCCCCAGGCGAGCTTCGGGGGCCGAACGAGTGTGCTTGCAGATGGAGACGATGTAGCCCTCGATCGCCGGCCCCACCTCGACGGACCGCTTCACCTGCTCGATCATGTCCGAGAGCTCGGGGCCTGTCATGACCGGCCCGAGGTCCGCCACAGTGGCCCTGTCCTTCTCAGCCCGAAGTATCTGGGCTTCGGCTTCGGGGCCTGGGTAGCCGATACTGAGGCGCATGAGGAACCTGTCGAGCTGGGCCTCGGGCAGCGTATAGGTACCCTCGAGGTCGATGGGGTTTTGCGTCGCCACCACTATGAAAGGGCGCGGTACCTGATAGACGGTGGCGTCGGTGGTTACCGTGCGCTCCTCCATCACCTCGAGCAGGGCCGACTGGGTCTTGGGCGAGGCGCGGTTGATCTCGTCGCCCAGGACGATGTTGGCGAAAACGGGGCCCGGTCGGAACGAGAACGTCGCGGTTGTCTGGTCGAACACCGAGACGCCCGTGACGTCGGATGGCAGCAGGTCGGGAGTGAACTGGATCCGGTTCCACACGAGCGACACGGATGCGGCGATGGCGCGCGCGAGGGTGGTCTTGCCGACCCCGGGGACGTCCTCGATGAGAAGGTGGCCCTCGGCCAGCACGCAGGTGATGGCGGCGCGCACTACGGCGTCCTTGCCCTGGATGACGCGCGCCACGTTGCCGGCCAACTGGTCGAAACGGGTAACGAACGAGCTCTGGCTCACCTGGTGTCGTCCCTCCTGCGCTTCCGGGTGCGCCCGCAGAGGCGCCCGGTGACCAGGGCCAGCGCGCTGGCAGCCATGATGACATCCACCACGGGCCGGCCGCTGCCGCCCCCACCGGCCAGCGGGGTCGAGGCGCCAGCCAGGGCCGTGGATGGGCTGGACAGCCCGACGGCCCCCGTGGTCGGTGCCGTCGTCACACTGGTGGTAGTCGGCGCCAATGTGGTGGTGGTCGTGGTAGCCGTGGTGGTGGTCGTCGGTGCGATCGTGGTGGTGGTGGTGGTCGTCGGCGGCGTGCTCGAGTTGACGACATCGAAGCTGATCTGGGTGCCGAGGTAGGTGTAGGAGACGGTGACGGTGACCGGTGAGGGGAGGATCGCGCTGTCACACCCGCTGAGGTCCAGCGTCACCGGCACCTGCGGGGCGCCGGCGCTGCTCTGGGAGACCCCGGTGCAGCTCGGCGGGCTGCTTACCACTATGGCCCAGTTGACGCCTTCGCCCAGGGTCTGGCCGTTCACCACCGCGCTCAGCTGCAGGAGCCCGGGAAATCCGTAGGTGACGGTGAAAGTGTTCTGGTCGACCAGGGTCCCTACCGAGAACCCGGCGCTGAGAGCACGGGAGGCCACCCCATAGTCCCTGGTGGACGTCTCGGTCAGGCTGAGCGTGAGATTGCAGTTGCCGCCCAGCTTGGTCAGGTCGATAGGCAGGGACAGGTGACCGGTGGGATCGAGGACCCCCCCTTCGGGTATCCCGACCGAACCGCAGGTCAGCTGGCCCGCGGCCGCCAGCGAGACGGGCGGGACGCCGGTGAACGAGGCGATGACGTTGCCGGCGTTGGGGTTAGCTGGGTCCACATTCGCCGCCGCCCGGAGGGCCAGGGTGGCCGGCCACGGCAGGGTCCGGGTGAAAGGCTGTCCGGTTACCGTCACCGACGCCTGCGGTTGGTCGCGCGGCGCCACCGTGACGGTCGGCTGGTAAGAGCGTCCGGGCGCCAGGCCGGTGATCGTGGCGGTGGTCGCTGTGGTCGGCCCGACAGTGGCCGTACCCACCTGGTAGGTGAACTCGGTTGCGGCGCTGCCGTAGGCCTGGACGGGGTCCTCGTCGGCGCTCACTTCGACAGTGGCGGCCACCGTGGCACCGGAGGGGACGGCGGACGCCTTCACGCTTATATGCGACGGGTCGGGAGGCCGCCACGACTCTGCGCAGCTGCGGTCCCGGGTCGGGTCACCGCTGATCCCCGAAGCGGTCACCCCGTGCACGCTAAAGCTCAGGGACGCACCCAGCAGGTCGCCCGCAGGCACGACCACGCTGGTCTGGGACCCGGTGACCTGTACCGAAGGCGGTGTGCCGACGAAGCTGCCGCACGTGGTCGCGGTCACCACCCACGCGTCCGCCGGCACATAGCAGTCGGCCGCAGTACAGGGCACCCACGACACGATCCAGTTGCCATTTCCGTCCGAGGTGGTGGTGACCGATACCGGGGGGTCGGGCCCGGTTGCGGTGGTGGTGAAGTCCACCGGCGCCGACGGCGTGGACTGGTTGCGGATGTATGCCGTCACCGTCACCTGGTAGATGTCATTGGGGCGCAGGCCGGCGAAGCCGTACTGGAGCTGGCCGCTCTCGGCCCGTACCGGTTGGGCAGGTTGCGGGCCCTGAAGGGCCCGAACCCGGACCGCCCACGAGTCCGGCTCGCAGTCCTGCTCGTCGAGGAGCGGGTACGACCACGAGACGAGCACCGAGTGCGCCGATGGGATGGCCGAGGTGATCTGGGGGGCGCGCGGTGTCTGGGTGGTGTCGGCACAAACCACCTGTGCGCTGACCTGGGGAGCGGCAGCGGGTGGGCTCACGGGCGGCACCGTGGTGGCGGCACCGTGGCCGGGGGTGGTCTTGGGCTTGCCCGGACCCCCCGTCGCCCCGGACGCGACCGCGAGCGCGCCGGTGGCGCTGATAGTCACCGCCGTGGACTTGTCGAACGTGGTCGGTGGGTGGCTGCCGTCGGTGAACACGACGACACCGAGCAGGCTGTCGGGGTTGTCGAAGATGACCCTCGGGCCGTCCGCCACGACCTGGGTGGACGCGAAGCTGGCACGCTCGGAGGGGCTGTCGCGGGGATAGCGGGCCTCGCCGGCCACCGTCGCCACCGCCCCACTTGCGGTGTCGATCGACCACAGCGCCGGCTGGGGCGCGCTGGTGGGCGACGCAGTGTTGCGGGCCATCGTGTAGATGCGGCCGGCTGACAGGGCTGGGGTAGCGAGGGGGGCGCCGGCGGGGACGCCGACCAGGACGTGAGGCCCGCTGACACGGCCGGCGGGGTCAACCCCGAAGAGGGACCAGGCCGAGTGGGTCTGGGCCACGAACCACACCGAACCGTGGGCGCCGCTCACGGGAAGGATGGCGGTCGCGTCCTGGGTGGCGGGAACCGCGACGTCGCGGTGCGCGCCGGCGCGGGTGGCGGGCGGGTACAGGCGCACGAGCCCCGGCGTGGCCAGGGCCACCTCGGCTGGCGCCGCGCTCGAGGTGACTCCGATGGCCGGGGCCGCTTCGAGGGCGGCCGGCGCGCCGGGCCGCCCCGCGGCGCCGCGGTTTTCCGCGGTGAGACCATCGGGCCCGGCCGGGTTGGGCCGCAGCTCGACGACGGAGCTCTGCGTGCCGGTGGCCACGAGGGCGTACAGGTCACCGCCCGCGGCTGCCTCGGCGCCGGGGCGGCCCGCTACGGAGCCGGCCAGGGTGGCGAACCCCCGCGGTGCGACGGTGACGGGCGACCCTCGTTGGGGACCCGTGCCCGGGACCGGCCCGGCTTGGGCCGCGGCGGCCACCGTGTCCGCCCCGACCAGCGACACGGTGGCGTGGGGCGCCTGTCGCACTATGTACGCGGAGTCCCCGTCGGCGATCCCGGTGGCGCCCGTAATGCCGGCCGGCGACCCGAGACCCACCCCGCCGCCGGTGCGCTCGAGGACGAAGTTGTCCTTACCGAGGAGGTTGAAGCTGCCCGACGAACGGTTGAGGAGCAGGGTGCCGGTATCGAGGGGGACCGCAGACACGTCGGCATAGGTCGGCGCGCCGACTTGGGCGAACACGTCACTCAACCGTACGGTGACGTCGCCGGTGGCCAGGTCGAGCACCACCAGGGGCCGGTTGTCGTCGAGCACGATGGACCCCCCGAAGATCCGGGGATGGCTGGCGGGTGTCGCGGGCCCGGCCACCGCGGACCACAGGAACCCCAGGAGCACCGCCATCACGACGGCGCCGCCGAACAGGGCGGCCGGGGGGCTGAAGCCGCTGGCCGCGCCCTGCCCCGAGGCGCGCTCACCGAAGCGGGTCGGCTGCCACCGCCGCGAGCTCCGCACAGAATTGAACTATATCGACAGGTGCCTGAGGAGACGCGCCGCCCGTCGGCGACGGGCAAGCCTGCCAGGCGGGTCCCTTCAGGTCAGTTCGTCAGTCGAAGATCGGGTCGCGCGTCCGGCTGCGCTTGAGCTCGAAGAAGCCGTCGGTACCGGCCACCGCCAGCACGCCGTCCCACAGCGTGCCTGCGGCCTCGCCGCGGGGGATGGGGCTGACGACGGGGCCGAAGAACGCGACACCCGCCACGCTGATAACCGGGGTGCCCACCTCATAGCCCACCTGGTCCATGCCCTCGTGGTGGGACGCTTCGAGGGCGGCGTCGAAGTCGGTGCTGCTGGCGGCCGCGGCCAGGCTCTCGGGCAGGCCGACCTCGCGCAGGGCATCGGAGATGGTCGCCGCGTCGCGCTCGGCCTTATCGTGGTGGAAGCGGTTGCCGAGTGCTGTGTAGAGGGGAAGGAGGACCTCGTCGCCGTGGGCTTGGGCGGCGGCGATGCACACCCGCACCGGCCCCCAAGCCTTCTCCATGAGCTCCTGGTACTCCTCGGAGAGCTCCCGGCCCTGGTTGAGGTAGGCCAGCGACATGACGTGCCAGCGCACGTCCACCGCCCTGACCCGGCCGACCTCGAGCATCCAGCGCGAAGCGATCCATGCCCACGGGCAGACGGGGTCGAACCAGAAGTCGGCGGTCTCGCGCTCTTCGCTCATGGTGGAGTGCAACCGCGGAGGCACCGGATTCGTTCCTCGGCGCCATCCTGTGGCTGATTACCGTAAGCGCGTGCACGCCGACACGTTCCCCCGCCAGCAGGCCCGTACCCGCCGCTTCAGCCTCGGAGTGGCCCGCACGTTCTCGGTGTCGCCCGACGGCTCTCGGGTGGTGTTCCTGCGCTCCGCCGCGTGCGACGACCCGCTGACGGCGCTGTGGGCGATGGACGTCGCCACCGGCGAGGAGCGTGTCGCCGCTGACCCGCGTGACCTGGAGACGGGAGGCCCTTTCCCCGACTCCCCGGCGGAGGAGATGGCCCGGCGCCAACGGAGCCGGGAGATGGCCGACGGCATCGTCGCCTACTCCACCGACCGCAACCTGCGCCGCGGCGCCTTCGCCCTCGCCGGGGAGCTCTGGGTGGCCGACCTCGACGCCGGCGGCTGCCGGCGTTGGGCCGCTACCGGCCCCGTGTTCGATCCCCGCATGGACCCCTCCGGCGCCGCCGTGGCCTACTGCTCCGGGCGACACGTGCGCGTGGTGGATGCCGCCGGGGCCGACAGTGTACTGGCCGGCGAGGAGCGGGAGGAGGTGACCTGGGGCCAGGCGGAGTTCGTCGCCGCCGAGGAGATGGGGCGCTCCCGTGGCCATTGGTGGGCCCCGGACGGGAGGAGCCTGCTCGCCACCCGCGTCGACGTGAGCGCTGTCGCCACCTGGTGGATAGCCGACCCCGCCCACCCGGATCGGGCACCGGTCGCTCACCGCTACCCGGCCGCCGGGACCGCCGACGCCCACGTCACCCTGCACCACGTCGACCTCGCCGGCGCCAGCAACGAGATCAGCTGGGACCGGGGCGCCCTGCCCTACCTCGTCGCCGTCACGTGGACCCCCTGCGGCCCCCCCCTTGTCGTGGTGGAGAGCCGCGACCACACCCGCAGCCAGGTCCTGTCGGTCGACGTCGCCACCGGCGCCACCACCACCCTCGCCGAGCACCGGGACGACGCGTGGGTGGACCGGCCCCCCGGCCTGCCGGCGTGGCTGGCCGACGGCCGCCTGGTGTGGGCGGGTGACACCGACGACACCACCCGCCTCACCGTCGGCGGGGAGGCGGTGACCCCGCCCGGCCTCCAGGTCCGCGACGTGGGCTCGGTGGGCGAGGACGTGGTGTTCACCGCCTCGCCCGATCCGACCACGATACAGCTGTGGCGCTGGTCCGACGCGGGCCTCGAGCGCCTGGCCCCGACGGGCGGCGCGGGGATGGCCACGGGGGTCGCCGGGGGTCCGACGGTGGTGGTGGTCGAGCACTGGCTGGACGCCGCCAGCCGCTCGACGGTCCGGGACCGGCCCGTGGCGTTCGGGACGGGGGGGCGCCGGCAGGACCACGAGGTCGTCTCCCACGCCGCGGACCCGCTGGTAACGCCCAGCGTGCGCATCCTCGAGGTCGGCCCCGAGCGCCTGAGGGTCGGCGTGCTGATGCCGACCGGCCACCGGCCGGGCCGGAGTGTGCCCGTCGTGATGTCGCCCTACGGCGGCCCCGGCGTGGCCCGCGTCGTGCGAGCCAGGTCCGCCTGGCTCGAGTCGCAGTGGTTGGCGGACCAGGGTTTCGCCGTGGTGGTCGCCGACGGGCGGGGCACGCCGGGGCGGGGGCCGGCGTGGGAGCGCGCCATCCACGGCGACCTCGCCACCGCCGTGCTCGCCGACCAGGTGGACGCACTCCACGGCGCGGCCGCCGAAGTGGCCGACCTGGACACCACCCGCGTCGGCATCCGGGGGTGGTCGTTCGGCGGGTACCTGGCGGCGCTGGCCGTCCTCCGCCGGCCCGACGTCTTCTCCGTCGCCGTGGCCGGCGCCCCGGTGACCGACTGGCGCCTCTACGACACCTACTACACCGAGCGCTACCTCGGGCACCCCGAGGCCGCGCCGGGCGCCTACGAACGTACGTCGCTGCTGGGCGACGCGGCCAAGCTCGAGCGGCCGCTGATGATCATCCACGGCCTCGTCGACGACAACGTCGTGGTCGCCCACAGCCTGCGCCTCTCGCAGCGCCTTATCGAAGCGGGCCGTCCGCACTGCGTCCTCCCCCTGAGCGGAGTGACCCACATGGCCTCCCAGGAGGACGTGGCAGAGCACCTCCTCGGTCTGCAAGCCGAGTTCCTGGCCCGTCACCTCGGTGTGCCCGCCTCGCGGCGAGGGTAGGACGTCGCGGGACCGGGCCGGTTGGCCCGGGTTCGGCGTAAGGGAGCGAGGCGACGTGTTCGAAGCAGACAACATCCGCGACTGGCGAGAGCACGACGTGGTCGACCCCGACGGCGACAGGATCGGATCCCTCGAAGCGGTCTACGTCGACACGGCCACCGACCAGCCCGCATTCGCGTCGGTCAAGATCGGGATGATCGGTCGCCACAGGCTCGCCTTCGTCCCCCTGGCTGGGGCTACGGTGGCCCCCCGTTATCTCAAGGTGACCAGCCCCAAGAAGCTGGTAAGGGACGCTCCCGCTATCGACACCGACGGCGAGTTGCTGGCCGAGGTCGAGCCGGAGCTGTTCGAGCACTACGGGCTGGCCTACCAGCCCGGCGCCAGCGGCGAGCGCAGGTTGGCGCGGCGCTGATGGCGCTTTTCCTCTTCGTCGTCATCGTCGCCATCGCCCTCGGGATCATCGGTGCCGTGATCAAGGGACTGATCTACCTGCTCGTCATCGGGATAATCGTGCTCGTCGTCGACCTGGTTCTCCTGGGTGGCCGTCTGCGCGGGCGGCGCCGGCGACCGTCCCGGTAGGCCGTCCCGCTGTCAATGGTGCATGGCACCAGCCTGGCGGTCACCCGCCGCGGCGCTACCCGATGACGACGATGAGCGCCTGCGCTGGCTGACCCGGGAGTGGGCAATAGTCGACGAGTGGATCGACGCCCGCCGGCCGGCGCATTGACGGAGCAGGGGCCCAGCGGAAGGATGCGGGTATGAGCGACCATCCGGGCGGGCGGCGATCGGCGGGGCGGCGATGACAGGCGGTACCTGGGTTGAGCAGCTCGGGGCGGTGCTCGCCAGTGAGGGCCACGGGGGACCCGCCGACGCCGAGGCGTTCGCGGCGCGGGTGCCGGCCGGCTACCGGGAGCGCACGCCCGTCGAGGAGGCCGCCGCCGACCTGGTGGAGCTCGGGTCGCTGGTTGCCGCTTCGCCCGCAGCCCACCGGGCTCCGACCGCGACCAGCGGTCGGCAGCGGTTCGCGGTGCGGCCCGCGCCGGTCGACGGCACGTTCCGTCTCCGCCGCTACGGGGAGAACCCCGTCGAGCTGAGCAGCTTCCTGCCCGTCGTGGAGAGCTTCGGGATCTCCGTGCTCGAGGCGGTGCCCCACCGCGTCCCCGACATCGGCGGCGTGGTCGTGCACCTCGACGACTTCGGCCTGCGCGCCGAGCCTCCGGCGATCGTCGATGCCCTCAGCGACGGGCCCCGCCTCGTCGCCGCCCTCCACGGCGTGCTCGGCGGCGAGGCCGATGTCGATTCCCTCAACCGCCTGGTCATCGCGGCCGGCGTCGGCTGGCGTGAGGTGGGCATCCTGCGCGCCTACCGCCGCTACCGGCGCCAGGCCGGCAGCGCCCTGTCGGACCTGGGCCTCGCCGACCCGTTGGTGGCGTTCCCCGACGTGGCCCGCGCCCTGCTCGGGTACTTCGGCGCCCGCTTCGATCCCGACGGTGACGGCCCAGCCGGCCCCACGGCCGTCGCCGCCCGGGGAGCGGTGGTCGACGCCCTCGCGGCGGTCACCCTCCTGGAGCAGGACCAGGCGTTGCGGGGCTACCTGGCCCTGATCGACGCCACCGTGCGTACCAACTGGTTCCGCCGCGACCCTGCCCCGCCCGAGGGCTCGGGAGGTCACCGGCCCACCCTGGCACTCAAGTTCGACAGCACCCTCGTGCCCGAGCTCCAACCTCCCCGCCCGCGCTGGGAGACCTTCGTGTACGCCCCCGTCGTCGAGGGCGTCCACCTGCGGGCCGGGCCGGTGGCACGCGGCGGTATCCGCTGGAGCGACCGAGGCGACGATCTGCGCAGTGAGGTGCTCGACCTGGCGGCCGCACAGGTGAAGAAGAACGCCATCATCGTGCCCACCGGAGCCAAGGGTGGCTTCGTCTGCCGGGCGGGATGCGACCCCCGGGACGCCTACTCCATGTTCGTCGCCGCGCTGCTCGACGTGACCGACAACCTCGTCGGCGGGGTGGCGGTGGCACCCGCCGGCGTGGTGTGCGCCGACGGAGACGACCCGTACCTGGTGGTGGCGGCCGACCGGGGCACCGCGACCTACTCGGACCTGGCCAACGAGATCAGCGAGCGGGCCGGCTACTGGCTCGGGGACGCCTTCGCGTCGGGCGGCTCCAGCGGCTACGACCACAAGGCGATGGGGATCACCGCCCGGGGGGCGTGGAAAGCAGTCGAGCGTCACTTTCGCCAGCTCGGGATGGATGTCCGGAGTGACCCCTTGCGCGTGGCGGGGGTCGGGGACATGTCGGGTGACGTCTTCGGCAACGGCATGATCAGGAGCCGGGCCATTCGCCTGGTCGCCGCCTTCGACCACCGACACGTCTTCGTCGACCCCGACCCCGACCCCGAGTCCTCCTTCGCCGAGCGGGTACGCCTGGCCTCCCTTCCCCGCTCCAGCTGGGACGACTACGACCGGGACTTGCTGTCGCCGGGCGGGGGCGTGTGGCCCCGCGACACCGCCCGCATCGACCTGGCCCCCGAAGCCGCCGCGGCCCTCGGCACCTCGGAGCCGTCGATGAGTCCCCTCGGGCTCATCTCGGTCATCTTGGGGGCCCACGTCGACCTGCTGTGGTTCGGCGGCATCGGGACCTACATCAAGGCACCGACGGAGACCGACGCCGACATCGGCGACCACGCCAACGACGCGGTGCGGATAACCGCCGACCACGTGCGGGCCCGGGTGATAGCAGAAGGAGGCAACCTCGGCGTAACCCAGCGGGCCCGGATCCGCTACTCCAGGCGGGGAGGCCGCATCAACACCGACTTCATCGACAACGCGGCCGGGGTGGCCACCTCCGACCGCGAGGTCAACCTCAAGATCCTGCTTCGCCTGGCGATGGACGAGGGTCGCCTCGACATGGCCGGGCGCGACAAGTTGCTGCAGGCCGTCGAAGGTGACGTGGCGTCCGAGGTGCTGCGTCAGGTCGACCACAGCGTTGCCGCCCTCACCCGGGCCGTGCCCGATTCTGCAGACGACCTAGCCGCTTACGTCGCCCTCATGGATGTCCTCGAGGGGCGGGCGCAGCTGGACCGGGCGGTCGAAGCCCTGCCGGACGCCGACGAGCTGGGCGTACGCGCCACCGCCGGGGCGGGCCTGATCCGGCCGGAGTTGGCGGTGCTGCTCGCCTACGCCAAGACGGACCTGGTGGCAGCCGTGGTGTCCTCACCGCTCGTCGACGACGGATCATTCACCGAGGCGGTGGGCAGCTATTTCCCTGACGCGGTGCGAGCATTAACAGGCGACCTGATCCGGCGTCACCGCTTGTACCGGGAACTGGCGGCCACCGGCCTGGCCGGTGCCATCGTGGACCAGATGGGCATCACCTGGGCCCACGAGCTGGCCGCCGAGATGGGGGTGTCGCTGCCCGAGGTCGCCGGGTGCTGGTGGGCTGCGTGGCAGGTGCTCGGCGCCGAGAGGGCTTTCGAGGAGTTGGAGCAGGTCGCCGGCACAATCACCGTGGATGCCGAGGACGAGCTCCACCGCACGCTCGCCGCAGCCGTAGGTGCGCTCGCCCGCGCCTACTTGTTGGACGGGTCCGGCACCCCCCCGTCCCGGCGGGTGGCCGACGACGGCCCCCTCGTCGGACACGTCGGCTCCGGCTCGGGTGGCGGCCGCCCGACGGAACACGAGGCGCTCGACCCAGGTCCGAGCGGCCCGGGCGAAGGTGCTCACCGCTCCCGCGAACCGCTGGTGGCGTGGGCGCGCGCCTGGGCGGAACGGGCCCGCGTGGCGGACATAGGGCCCGTCGCCCGGACCACCGCCCGGGCGGTCCCCGCGGTGAGCGCCGCCCTGAGAGAGCTCGACGGTAGCTCTGGCGTGGCCGATCTGATCGAGCGCATACGGGGTTCGGACATGCACGGTCGCTGGGCGCGCTGGCACGCACGGGCGCTCATCGACGATCTCCACCGCTTCCGGCGCCACGCGGCCGCCGCTGCGTTGCGCTCCGCCCCCGAAGCCGCCCCGGGCGAGGCGGTCGCCCGCTGGATGGCCGGGCACGAGCGGGCGGTGACCAGAGCCCGCGGCGCGGCCGCGGCGCCGCTTCCCGCCGGCGACGACCAGTTGGCCATGGCCGCCCTCGCCGTGCGCTTCCTCACCGGCGGGACGTAGCGCAGTGCGGTGGGGCCGAGCAGGGCGCGCCGATGGGCGGCCGCATCCCGGGGGCAGGCCGGCGCCGGCCAATGGGGCGTCGTCGTTCCACCTGTGGTGGCGCCTGCCGCCTACCGACGCCGTCGTGGAGGTCGCCGCCACCGTCACCGTGCTGCGCCCCCCGGCCGTGTCAGCCTTGTACTTCTGGGCCCTCCAGGTCGGCTTCGCCGACCGGGGACGGGCCGTGGGCGCCGCCCACACCGGGCTGCAGTGGAATCCCGCCGCCCGGGCCGGAGCGGTCAACTGGGGTGGCTACGGACCTGACGGGGAGGAGTTGCCCGGTGGCGGATCGCAGCTGGCCATGGTGGACAGCGTCAATACCCGAGCATGGCCGTGGGACCCCGGCACCCCCTACCGCCTGCGCGTGTGGTCACCGGCGCCCGGCGCCTGGCGTTCGACCGTGACCGATCTGGTCGATGGGCGCTCAGCGACCATCCGCGATCTCACCGTCGCCGCGACCGAACTGGTCGACCCGGTGGTGTGGGCAGAGATCTTCGCCCGTTGCGACGACCCGCCCACCGAAGTGCGCTGGTCGGACCTGGCGGTCACCGACCGGGCGGGGGTTACGGCGGCGCCCATCGCGGTGGTGACGTCATACCAGTTGCCTGCCGAGGGGGGCTGCGCCAACACCGAATCCGTCGTCGAGGCGGGCGCCGTGCACCAGCGCAGCGGTCTGGCCGGTCGCCGGCGGGGCGCCCCGGGGGACGTCCTGGCTCTCGCTTAGCGGGCGGTTCGTCAGCTGCTTTCCTCGAGGTATTCGAATACAGCTCCGTCGGGATGGCGGGCGATCATGTGGGTGCCGGCGAGGCTGTCGCCAGGACCCTCCACCAGCGATGCGCCCGCGTCCAGCAGGGCAGCGCGAGCCTCGTCTATGTCGTCGACGAGAAGAGTCGCGACCCGATCACGATACGGTGCGGTGGCCTCCGTCGAACCGGTCAACAGCAGGAATGGTCCGACCCGCGCCAAGTCGAGGTCGTCGGAGTGAAGGCGGCGGACGTCGTCACTGCCCGCCAGGCGCTGGTAGAGGGGCAGCGCCGTTTCCACGTCGGGCACCCACACCTGGGCCAGCGCCCCGCGGATCGGCGCGGGGCCGTCCGCGGGCGGAGAATCTTCGCCTTCATCTTCCAGCACGGCGTAGGCCGCCTCGAGGCACGACGAGCAGATGGCCCCCCTGCCGCCCCGGACGACGAGGCCCACCTGGGTTTCGCCACGACCGCAGAAGCTGCACGACGACTGGAAGGGCGCCGGATTCGGCATTGGCCGTTACCCTAACGCGCTGCTTCGGGCGCTTCCCGCCGAAGCCTGCGGTGGCCCCTCAGACCGGTCCGCAGGGTGGGGACGGTCACCACCCGGCCGCCGCGCACGGTGACGCCCTCGGCGACCAAGCGGCGGGACTGTTCGGGCTCCTTGCCGGGGGCGAGGCGACCGTCGGCGTAGACCACGCGCCACCACGCCACGTCAGCACTACTGGCGAGCACCGCGCCTGCGCCTCGGGCTGCCCCCGGGCTCCCGGCCTCGGCCGCCAGATCCCCGTAGCTGATCACCTCGCCGGGCGCCACCAAGCTCAGGGCTGCGATCACACGGAGGTGGAAGTCACCGGGGATGACGGCGACGATAGCCACCCGGCGGCGTGGACCCCGGCTACCCGATATGAGCCTTTCGTTCAGATATGGGCTTCGGCGCTCAGATCGCCGGTACCGCATCCGGCGCCGCCTCGAGATCGTCAACCGGGCCAAGCGGCTCCGGGCCACGAACCCCCGCCTTGACGGCGGGGCGCACGACCGCAGAGCGTTCATCCTTGTCGAGCCAGCGCTCGCAGCACCCGGTCAGACCGAGCAGGATCATGGCGAAGGCGAGGGGTCCGAGGAGGGCGACGGCGAAAATGACGACGACCATTTCGCCGGTTTCGTTACCCGCTCACGAGGACCGCCAACCCTCCTCCGGGATCAAAAGCTCCCACACGGGCGGGGATGCGCGGGGAGGGGCACGCCGGGCGCATAGCATCGCACGGATGACGAAGATCGGGGTGCCAGGGCTCCGCCCGGCTACCTTCGACCCTGTTCTCGCCAGCATCCCCCTCGCCCGTAACTTCGTGCTCGAGGGTTTGGGCAAGGCCGCAGTGGACCGGGAAGTCGCCCTCCTGCTCACCAGCGAGCTGGTCACCAACGCCATCAGGCACGCCGGCACCCGCTTCGAGGTGGAAGTGTCGCCGGCCGGTGACGACAGGGTGTGCATCAGCGTCACCGACGCCAGCCCCGTCGTCCCCCAACCTCTGGCCGCGCCCCCGGAGGCGCAGAGCGGTCGGGGGCTGTTCTTCGTCGAGCAGTACGCGGCCGACTGGGGGGTCGAGATCACCTCCGCCGGCAAGCGGGTGTGGTTCGTGTTGCCCTGCCGGGATTGACTTGTAGCCCGGCCACGCCCGGGATCGACGCTGTCACCATTGGATCTCCCCGATGACTTCGCCCTCGGGCACCGGCTCAGGCCGGAGCGAGGAGGAGCTTGGAGATGCCGGTCATGTCCATCAGGCGGCGCACCGACGGGGACGGGTTGACGACCGACACGGTGCCTCCCTCGCGCTGGCAGCGCCGCCACGCGCCGACCATGGCGCCCAGGCCGCTCGAATCGGTGAACGCCAGGTCCGTCAGATCGAGGCGGATCTCGAAACAACCCTGGGCGTACAGGGCGTCGAGGGCCTCCCGGAGCACCGGCACGCTCAGGTTGTCGAGGTCACCGTCGAGCGACACCTCCGCTCTTTGCTCACCGGGCGTTCCCCAGCGCACCTGGAGACCTCCGAGGGACAAGGTGAAACTGTCGGTCATCGCCTCGTCTCCGGGTCCTCGCTCACCTTCACCGTCCTCGGGCTGGGCCAAGCCTCAGTCCCGCGTGGCAACGTGATTGGGCACCACGTTCGCTCTGGGCTCGAAGTGCTGAGTGGCCGTCGAACCAGCGGGCACCGAGTGCTGGGACGCCACCAGAGCTTCCCGGCAGCCGGTGCAGGGACCGTAGAACCGCTCGGCCACGTCGCTACCGCAGCGGGGACAGACGTAGGCCGTCGAATCGTCCTCCACCTCTTCAGCCTAGCCCCAGACCGCTGGGAGCGGGCTCAGCTCAAGCCGAGCAGGGCGGCGCAGGCCGGCCACTGTCCCCAGCCTCGCTGCGCCTGCAGGCGCATGGCCGCCTGGTCCTGCATGGCCGCAGGTTCGGTGTCTGGGCGCCCGGGGTAGCCGAGCCCGGTCCATGTCGACTCGCTGAACTGGTAGGCGCCGTAGAACCCGTTACCCGTGTTGGCCTGGTAGTTGTCGCCGGATTCGCACTCGCGCAGCTGCAGCCACACGCCGGGCTGAGCTCCGCCAGGGGCCGGCGCAGGGGGTGCGGTCGTAGGTGGAGCGGTCGTGGGAGGAGCGGTCGTAGGTGGAGCGGTCGTGGGAGGAGCGGTGACCGCAGGAGCGGTGGTCCCTGGCGCAGCGGCGACAGGAGGCGCGGTCCTCGCCGGTGCGGCGGGCGCCGGTGCCTGCGTCGGGCCCGCTCCTGGACCCCCGACCGCCGCGGACACCGCAGCGACCACCCCGCCCCCCACGGGGAGGCCCTGGGTGGTGGCCGCGGCATGGACGGCCGCCGACCGGGCTTGGGCCTGGGCGGCTGCCTGTAGCTGCGCGAGCCGCTGCTCCTCCTGGTTGAGCCTCGTCTGCTCCTGGGCCGCCTGGCTGAGGGCCCGGTCGCGGGCCGCTCCGGCGGACGAAAGTGCCTCCTGGCGGGCGGCCTGCTCCCTGCGGACGGTGGCCTCGGCGTCGGCGACCTGCTGCTGCTCGAGGTTCAGCTGGTCGAGCGAGTCGGCGACGTTGCCCACCGTCACCCGCAGGTACTCCTGGCTGACAGCGCTGCCCGCGGCCGTCGTCGCCACCGGAGCGGTACTGCTGTCGGCGGCACCGGTGTAGGACATCACGGCCTCCTGGCGCAGCACCGCCAGGCTGCTTCCGACCTGGTGTTCGAGCTGGCCGAGGTGGGCGTTGTCGGCGGCGACCTGTTCGGCCAGGCCGGTGGCCTGGAGGAGGTCCTGGTCGTAGGCGACCGTCAGCTGGTGCACCTGGGAGGCGCTGGACGCGATCTCGCCCTCGAGGGCTTGGATCTGCGCCTCGACACCCGACGGCCCATCGGCGGCCAGGGTGGTGGCATCGGCGGGCGCGCCGGGCGCGACGGACATGACAACGGCGGCCACGAGGGGGCCTGCCATCGCCGCTGCGGCGCTGTGCCTCACCCGGGACCGAACGTGGTCCGCCGTGGTGGGTCGCGCCCGCCGCTTTCCGATGAGCGTCACGAGTGGGGGCAAACTACCCGGATTGCCGCCCCCTTGGCAAATGCGGGCCCGAAGGGTTGACCGTGCGGGCGGCACGGGCGACCGGCTCACACCCTTCCGACGGCCCGAGGCCACCTATCCGATCTGGGCGTACGCGCCGTAGCCGGCGAGCACGCCGGCGGCGACCACCAAGGCGATGACCAC
Source organism: Acidimicrobiales bacterium (assembly GCA_035552775.1). Lineage (GTDB taxonomy): Bacteria > Actinomycetota > Acidimicrobiia > Acidimicrobiales > Palsa-688 > DASZKW01. The sequence continues at coordinate 21,346 of DASZKW010000042.1, forward strand.
GGCGCCGAAGACCAGGTCCGCCTTGTGGGTGACCAGGGCGTAGACGCCGAGAATCTGCCCCAGCACCAGCAGGGCGACGCCGCCGTAGATGAGCGTCACCGGCCGAGGCCGGGTTCGGCGGGCATCCGGCGGAGGGTAGTCGCCGGCGGCGGGAAGCTCAGCTTTCCCGCCGGGGGCGGTGACGGCCCGGACCGCTCCATGCGCCCGTGAGCCGGTCGAACGCCGCCGCTTCGGACAGCATCCACTCGCGCCGCCCGCCTCGTACCGCGCTCGACGAGACCGCGCCGTGGGAGTCGTCGAGCTCCAAGCACTGCCGGCCGGGGGGAAGGGGAAAGGGCGGCCGGGGGGCGACGAGCACCAGCGGGAGCCGGGCCAGCGCCTCGTCCCTCGCCTCCGCCGACCCTCCGTACCAGGCGGGGTCGATCACCTGCGCCCACTTGTCGGCACCGACGATGACGGCGTCGTACCCGGCGGCCACGTCGACGAGAAGCCGGGCGTTGGTCGTGCGGGCGCCCAACCACCGACGGGTGGCGGCCACCTCGGACAGGACGGCAAGGCGGTCGGCGAGGGTCGCCACCGCCAGCCCTTCTTTCCCCAACGGTGCCTCGGAGATGACCAGGTCCACCCGCTCGAGGCCGGCTTGGCGCCACGCGGCGGTGGCCACCGCCAGGTGGGCGACGGTCGGCGGGTCGAAGGAACCCGGGTAGGCGGCGGCGGCCACCAGCGACCCCTCAGGTCCCGGCCCGCAGGGGCGGCCCGTCGGTGGCGCAGTGCGGCGGGCAGGGCTCGTTCGTGGGCCGACCCGGATTGCGGATGGTGAGGGCCGCCAGCACCCCGCCCGCCGCGCACACCCCGGCGGCGACGAGCACGGCGGTACGAAACCCTGCCGACAGGGCACGGGCGTGCAGGTACGTCGAACCCGTGATCCCGGCCAGGGGGGGCAGCACGGCGACGGCGATGAGGCCCCCGGCTCGCGCCACGTCGTTGTTCACGGCCGACGCGATGCCGCTGTGGCCGGGCGGGGCCGCACCCATTGCCGTCGCCGTCAGCGGGGCGACCGTGCACGCAAGGCCCACCCCGAAGACGACGACACCGGGCAGCACGCCGGTGGCGTAGGAGGCATCCGTGGCCGCCCGCGACAGCAGGGCCAGCCCGGCGGCGACGATAAGTGGTCCCGCTCCCATCTGCAGGCGGGGACCGATACGGGCGGACAGGCGCCCCGAGGGGGCCGAGCCGAAAAGCATGATCGCGGTCACCGGGAGCAGGGCCAGGCCCGATGCCGCCGGCGAGTACCCCCCTGCGACCTGTAGCTCCGTCGGGAGCAGGAACAGCGCGCCGCTCAGGGCGGCGTACACGACGAAGGTGGTGGCGTTGGCCGCGTTGAACTGGCGCGACGCGAAAATGCCGAGCGGCAGCATCGGCGACCCGACGCGGCGCTCGAGGACGACGAACGCGCCGCCGGCAGCGACGGCGGCGCCGAGCATGATTACCACCACGGGGTCGGTCCAGCCCCGGGTGGGGCCCTCGATCAGGCCGTAGATGAGACCCGTCAGCGCGCACACGGCCAGGACCGCGCCTCCCACGTCGAGGCGCCCCGTCGCCGACTCGTCGCGGGACTCGGGCACGTGGCGGGACGTCAGCGCCAGGGTAACCGCCGCGATCGGCACGTTGATGAGAAACACCCACCGCCAAGACGACACGGCGATCAGCTCGCCGCCGACGAGGGGGCCGGCGGCGTTGGCCAGGCCTCCCAGCCCCGACCATGCACCGATCGCCCGGGCCCGGTCCTCGGAGCGAAACGACGCCTGCAGGATGGCGAGGCTCCCAGGGGTGAGGAGTGCGGCGCCGACGCCCTGCACGGCCCGTGCTGCAATCAGCGAGCCCGCGGTGGGCGCGGCGGCGCAAGCCGCCGACGCCACCGCGAACCAGACCACGCCGATGCTGAAGATGCGACGGCGTCCGAGCCTGTCGCCCAGGGCGCCCCCCAGGAGCAGGAACGCAGCCAGGGTGAGGGTGTAGGCGGTGACCAGCCATTGCAGCGAGGCCACGCCCGTGCGCAGATCCCGGCCGATCGTGGGCAGGGCGACACCGACCACGGTGGCGTCGAGCGACGCGATCCCCGAGCCGAGCACGGTGGCCGCCAGCACCCAGCGCGCCTGAGCGGTACCCGCCACCAACAGGCCGTCGCCAGCCAGATCGGCCACCTGGGGATGATACGGCCGGGCGCGGGTGCCGGCGGGGGCGGGTGCCGGCGGGCGCGGGTGCCGGCGGGTGCCGGCGGGCGCGGGTGCCGGCGGGTGCCGGCGGGCGCGGGTGCCGGCGGGTGCCGGCGGGGGCGCCGGCGGGCTCGGGGCGCACGGCGGGGGCGCGCGGTTCTGCACAACTCGACACCATTACCGTCAGACGCCGATCTGTTGCACGGTTAGGTACCGCCCGTCGTACATAAGTCGACAGCAAATCGACCCAGAGCGGATTCGATGTCGACTTATGCAGGTGGACCACTCCACCGGCGAGCCGCCGGCCCCAAGCGCGACCGATGCTCAGTAGCGGTACTGCTCGGACTTGAACGGTCCGCCTATGTCGACGCCGAGGTAGCCGGCCTGGCGATCCGACAGCGTCGACAGCTTGGCGCCGAGCTTGCCCAGGTGGAGGCGGGCCACCTTCTCGTCCAGGTGGCGGGGCAGCACATAGACCCCGGTCGGGTACGCGTCGGTCCTGGTGTACAGCTCTATCTGGGCCAGCACCTGGTTGGTGAAACTCGACGACATCACGAAGCTCGGATGCCCGGTGGCGCATCCCAGGTTCACTAGTCGGCCTTCGGCCAGGACGATCACCGAGTGACCGTCGGGGAAATCCCACGAGTCGACCTGGGGCTTGATGTTGGTCCTGGTGATGCCGGGGAACCGGGCCAAGCCGGCCATGTCGATCTCGTTGTCGAAATGGCCGATGTTGCAGACGATGGCGTTGTGCTTCATGCGCGCCATGTCGTCGACCACCAGGATGTCGCGGTTGCCCGTCGCCGTCACGAAGATGTCGCCGCTGGCGACCACGTCATCGAGAGTGAGGACCTGGTATCCCTCCATGGCTGCCTGCAGCGCGCAGATCGGGTCGATCTCGGTCACGACGACCCGCGCACCTTGTCCCCGCAGCGACTGGGCGCAGCCCTTGCCCACGTCGCCGAAGCCGCACACCACGGCCGTCTTGCCCGCGATCATCACGTCGGTGGCCCGGAAGATACCGTCGATGAGAGAGTGGCGGCACCCGTAGAGGTTGTCGAACTTCGACTTGGTGACCGAGTCGTTGACGTTGATGGCGGGGAAGAGCAGGGTCCCCGCCGCCTGGCGCTGGTACAGCCGGTGCACCCCGGTGGTGGTCTCCTCGGTGACGCCCTTGATCTGCTCCGCCGTCCGCGTCCACAGTTTGCCGTCGTCGCGCAGGGTCCGGTTGAGGGTGGCCAGGATGAGCCCGAACTCCTCGGAGTCTTCGGGGCCGAGGTCGGGGACCTTGCCGTCCCGCTCGCAGTCCACGCCCAGGTGGACGAGGAGGGTGGCGTCGCCGCCGTCGTCGAGGATCATGTTGGGGCCGTCACCGTCGGGCCAGCGCAGCGCCTGCTCGGTGCACCACCAGTACTCCTCGAGCGTCTCACCCTTCCAGGCGAACACGGGCACGCCGGCGGCGGCGACGGCCGCCGCGGCGTGATCCTGGGTGGAGAAGATGTTGCAAGACGCCCAGCGCACCTCGGCTCCGAGGGTGACGAGCGTCTCGATGAGCACGGCCGTCTGCACGGTCATGTGCAGGGACCCGGTGATGCGGGCCCCCGTGAGCGGCCTCGACTCGCCGTACTCCTCGCGCAGCGCCATGAGCCCGGGCATCTCGACTTCCGAAAGGTTCATGTCCCGCCGGCCGTAGGCAGCGAGGTCGAGGTCGGCGACGCGGTAGGTGGCGCTGTTGGTGGTCATCGGGCTCCTTGTCGAAGGTGGGATCCACGGCGGATCCAAAGGCGGGTCGGGCGCGATCCAAACGGAGATCGGGCGCGGCACCCACAAGGGTGCGGTCGAGCCGGGGCCTTCTGGCCCTCACCTTGTGGTCAGCCCGGAACTCCGCCCCACTTTACTCAGGGCGTAGGGTCCCCCGGATGACGGCCGTGTCCAACCGAGGCGATACCGGTGTCGAGCGGGTGCTGGTGGTCAGCGCCCACCCCGACGACGTGGACTTCGGAGTCGCCGGATCGGTGGCGGCGTGGACCGACGCCGGCATCGAGGTGACCTACTGCGTGGTGACCGACGGTGACGCAGGCGGCTTCGACGCTGACGTTCCCCGCTCCGGGATAGCGGCCATCCGCAGGGCCGAGCAGCAGGCGGCGGCCGCGGTCGTCGGCGTGCACGACATCGTGTGGCTGGGCTACCCAGACGGGCGCGTGGAAGTGACGCTCGAGTTGCGCCGGGATCTGGCGCGCGTCATCCGCCAGGTGCGTCCCGAACGGGTGCTCGCGCCGAGCCCGGAGCGGCTGTGGGACCGCATCTTTGCGTCCCATCCCGACCATCTGGCTGCGGGTGAGGCCACCGTGTGCGCCGTGTACCCCGACGCCCGTAACCCGTTCACGTTCCCCGAGTTAACCGCCGAGGGCCTCGACGCCCACACCGTCGGGGAGTTGTGGCTCATGGCCGTGCCGGTGGCCGACACCTTCGTGGACATCACCGAGACGTTCGAGCGCAAGCTGGACGCGCTTCGCTGCCACGTCAGCCAGGAAGTCGACCGTGGGGGAAAGCTGGACGAGCGCATGCGGGCGTGGACGGCCGCCACTGCGGCGGCCGCCGGCTGGCCCGAAGGCCGGCTGGCCGAGGGGTTCCGCCGGATAAGTACCGGCTGACCGGCGCCGGCTCAGGGTCGGGGCCGCTCCGAGAAGGGCACGCCCTTGTCCACCCTCGGATCGGGAGCCAGCCCGAGCACCCGCTCGCCGACGATGTTGTGTTGGATCTCGTCGGTACCGCCGCGGATCGACAACGACGGGGCGGCCAACCACATCGTCTGCCAGTCGTCGGGCTGATCGGCGCCGACCGTCGCCGCCGCTCCCTCCAGGTCGACGGCGAGGGACGCCACCGACTTGACCATCCTGTTGGTGCGCAGCTTGGCAGCCGAGTCCTCGGGTCCGGGCGACCCGTCGGCCTGGCGCGCCGCCCGGGCCCGGGCCGTGTTCCACTGCGTGAGCTTCAAGTCGATGACGCAACGGGCCAGGCGGTCCCGCCCGCCCATCACCGTGCCGAGGTCATGGGCCGCGGCGAGGCCGAGCAGCTGGTCGAGCGAGACCCCGAGGTCGCCGGCCAGGGAACCGCGCTCGTGGCCGAGGGTGGTAAGTCCCACCCGCCAGCCATCGTCGACGCCGCCGATGCGGTCACCGTCGGGGATTACGACGTCGTCGAGGAACACCTCGTTGAAGTGGGTGTCCCCGTTCATCTGCGCCAAAGGACGCACCGTGACCCCGGGCGCTCCCATGTCGACGGCGAAGGCGGTGATGCCGGCGTGCTTGGGCACCGACGGGTCGCTCCTCGCCAGCAGCATCCCCCACCGCGAGTAGTGGGCGCGGCTCGTCCACACCTTCGAGCCGGTGAGGCGCCAAACGTCGCCGTCGCGCGCCGCACGGGTCGACAGGTTGGCCAGATCCGAGCCGGCGTCGGGTTCGGAGAACATCTGGCACCAGATCTCGTCACCGCTGCGCATTGGCGGCAGCCAGAGCCGCTTCTGTGAGTCGGTGCCGTGGGCCAGGATCGTCGGCCCGATGAGGCCGAGGCCGACGAGGAACGGGTACAGGTCGGGGGTCTCGAGGCCGGCCAGCACCTCGCTCACGACCTCGGCCTCGGCGGGTGCCAACCCCATGCCGCCATGCTCCACCGGCCAAGTGGGCACCGCGTAGCCGCCCCCTGCCAGGACCCGGAGGAATCGCCGGCCCGACTCGATGTCGTCGCTGCCCGCGCCGAGGACCACGGCGCGAGTGTCGGGCCGACGGGCATCGAGCAGCCTGGCGAGCTCCTCGCTTATCCGGTCTCGAAGCCGGCCGAGCGCGGCGCCATCACCCTGGCCAGTCACTGCCTGCTCAGCCTACGCCGATGACCTAGACCGGCTCGGCGATGCCTCGGCCGGCCTGGACCGGTCTACACCGGCTGGGCGACCCGGCCGTAGAGGGTGGTTCGCTGCTCGAGCGGCCGCCCGAGGGGTTCGACGATGGCCCGGAAGTCACCGGGCTCCATGAGCTGGCCGTGGCTGGCGCCCGCGGCGCGGGAGATGTTCTCGTCCATGAGGGTGCCACCCAGGTCGTTGCAGCCGGCGGCGAGGAGCTGGGGGATGGCCGCGGGGCCCAGCTTGACCCACGACGCCTGGACGTTGTCGATCCAGCCGGTGTAGGCGATGCGGCCCACGGCGTGCACCAGCACCGCCTCGCGGAAGGTCGGCCCGCGGCGGCTGCGGCGCTGGAGGTATATCGGCGTGGCCATGTGCACGAAGGGGAGGGGGACGTACTCGGTGAAGCCGCCCGTCTCCTTCTGCAGTGCCCGGGTACGGAGCAGGTGGCGCGCCCAGTGCACCGGCCTTTCGACCGAGCCGAACATGATGGTCACGTTGGATCGCAGGCCGACGGAGTGGGCGGTGCGGTGGGCGTGGAGCCACTCCTCGGTGTTGACCTTGTCGGGGCAGATGATGGCGCGGATCTCGTCGTCGAGGATCTCCGCCGCCGTCCCCGGGAGGGTTTTGAGCCCGGCGTCCATCAGCCGGCGCAGGTAGGCGTCCAGGGGCTCGCCGAGGCGCTTGGCGCCCTCTGTGACCTCGAGGGCGGTGAAACCGTGGATGTGGATCGTCGGCGACGCCGCCCGCACGGCCCGGATGACGTCGATGTAGTAGTCGCCGTCGAACTTGGGGTGGATGCCGCCCTGGAGGCACACCTCCGTGGCTCCGAGGTCGGTGGCTTCGGCCACCCGGCGGCTGATCTCGTCGAGGCCGAGGAGGTAAGGGTCGCCGCGCAGGTTGAGCGACAGGGGACCCTTGCTGAAAGCGCAGAACCGGCACTTGAAAGTGCATACGTTGGTGTAGTTGATGTTGCGGTTGATCACGAAGGTGACGGTGTCGCCGACGGTGCGACGGCGCAGCTCGTCGGCCACTTCGGCCACGGCCCGGACCTGGGGACCCCGGGCGGAGAAAAGGGCGACCAGTTCCTCCTCACCCGCTTCCTGCCCGGCGAGCACGCCTGCGAGCACCTCGTCGACCCGGCCGCGGCCAACCGCCTCAACAACCGCGGGCGCGGCGCGTCGCTCGGGTATGAGGCGCGGCGGCGGGGCGTCGCCACCGGAGTACCAGGCTTCGGGGTCCCTCCCGAGGCCCTCGGCGTCGGAGTGGTCGAGGACGGCGAACCGCATGGCCGGGTCCAGCCACCGCTCCGGGTCGAGGGCGTACTCGGGGTACACGGTGAGGCGGGGGGCGAGGGTCCGGCCCCGGGCTTCGGTGACCTCTGCGAGGCGTTCGATGGCCGGCCACGGCCGCTCCGGGTTGACGTGGTCGGGGGTGAGGGGCGAGACGCCGCCCCAGTCGTCGATCCCCGCGTCGAGCAGTGAGCCGAAGTCGTCGCTCAGGTTGGGGGGCGCCTGCAGATGCACCGACGGAGGGAGGAGCAGCCGGGCGCAGGCCAGCGTGCGCAGGTACTCGTCCGGCGGGCACGGCGGGGTCGAGTGCATGGCCGTCCCCGGCTTGGGCAGGAAGTTCTGGACGATCACCTCCTGCACGTGGCCGTGGCGCCGGTGGGCGCCGGCGATGGCGGCGAGGGCGGCGACCCTGTCGGCCCAGGTGTCGCCGATGCCGACCAGGATCCCGGTGGTGAAGGGGATGGCGAGACGCCCGGCCGCCTCAAGGGTGGCCAGCCGGCGCTCCGGGGTCTTGTCCGGTGACCCCCGGTGGGCGGCGAGGTCAACGGCGAGGGACTCGAGCATCATCCCCTGAGAGGCCGACACGGGCCGCAGCGCAGCCAGCTCGTCCTCGTGCAGGGCGCCGGCGTTGGCGTGGGGGAGCAGGCCCACCTCGTCGCGAACCGCAGTCGCCGCGGCCACCAGGTAATCGACCGTTGACGCCCAGCCCCGGTCGGCCAGCCACTGGCGGGCGGCCGGGTAGCGCGCCTCCGGACGTTCACCGAGGGTGAAGAGCACCTCGTGGCAACCTGTCGCCGCGCCCCGCCGGGCGATGTCGGTGACCTCGTCGATGTCGAGGTAAGGGGCCGCCACGCGAGCGGGCGCCTGGGCGAAGGTGCAGTACCCGCAGCGGTCCCTGCACAGCTGGGTGAGAGGCACGAACACCTTGGGCGAGAACGTCGTGCGTGTGCCCCACGCCTCGTCCCTTCGCGCCGCCGCCTCAGCCAGGACCTCGGCGAGGGGCGCACTGGCCGCCCACGCCGCCGTCTCCCGCCATGCCTCCTCCGCTTCGCGTTCGGTCACCGGGCGAGGCTACCGAGCCTGCATGGCAGTCGTTAGTGTCCGGTGTCGAACTAGGGGTGCCGTTAAGGAACGTGGCACCAACCGACAAGTAGACCCAGAACCTCGGTCGTCGACGGCCAACCGACTGGCCGTTGTCGGCGGACGTAGGGGACCTCTCAGCTATGGATCGTCTCAGTAACCCGTCACTGAGGCAGCGGCGCGCGGGAAGTCGAGCCCGGCGGGCAGGCGGGCGAAGGCCACGTCGAGGGTGGAGTGGTGGCGGGCTCGAACCGCGGCAGCGACGACGGCCTCGACGGCGGGCCGTCCGGCCTCGGCGGCGGTCTCGGCGGCGGTTCTTGGCGTCGATGAGCACCCCGGCGAGCTGGCTGGTCCATAGCTCGAACGCCACGGCTTGGCCGACGTCGTCGAGGTGGCGAAGCAGGTCGAAGATCCCATAGGGGCTGTAGCCGTCATGGACGATGGTTCACTTTCCCGACTGCCTTAACCCCCGGGGCCGAGGGGGTGAGGCGAGCGCGACGGTAGCACGCGGTCACCACCGAGCGGCACCCTTTAACCACTGAACGCCCCGAAGTTACCCGGCGCTCGACTCCACTCGTCAGCTCCATCGCCCACCTCCTTGCTCCCACTTGCGCTCGTCCATCCACTGAGCGCCACCGTCGCGCCCGGGCTTACCGGATCCTTACCGTCCCTGCTCAGGGG
>DASZKW010000043.1:0-91015 GCA_035552775.1 Acidimicrobiales bacterium
ACCGGTTCGAGGCTGGGGCGTATCTGGTCGGCACCGAGGCCCTCCAGTTCTTCGAGCGGGTACGTTCCGGTGCCCACGAGCAGGCAGCGGGCTCCGGCCGCCTGAGCGCACTCCAGGTCGCGAGGGGTGTCGCCGACGACCCAGGTGTCGCCGGCTGTGAGCTCCACGCCGTGGCGGCCGGCGACGCGGCGCAGGGCGACGGGCACCAGTACCCGGCGGTCGGCGTCGTCGCTTCCATAGGCGCCTACCTCCAGGTCGAGCCAGCGCTCCAGGCCGAACGCGGTCAACTTGACGACGGCGTTGGGGGCGACGTTACCGGTGAGCACCGTCGACACCACCCGCCGGTCACAGTGGAGGCGCTCGAGCAGATCGACCACCCCGGGCAATACGTAGCCGTCGGCGGCCATCGCCGCGGCCGCTGCCTCCAGCCCCTCCTCGAGGTGGCGGAGGATCTCGGGCAGAGCCTCGGGAGCGGCGTGCATCAGCTCCAGGTACTCGCTCACGATCTGGGGATCGGTCTTGCCACCCATGCGGACACGGACTTCGGGAGCGCGCCCCAGCACCGCCTCCAGGGCACGGTCGAACACCGCAGCACCGTGGCCGCCGGCGTGGAGCAGCGTCCCGTCCACGTCGAAGAGCACGAGGCGCCGGATCACCGGATCAAGGTACGGAGTTTCTTCGCCGTCACCAGCGGCGGGGTAGACAATGGTCATGCAGATCACTCCGGTGCGCATGACCGAGACGACCGAGTGGAAGGCGCTCGCCGAGCACCAGCGCCAGCTCGCGGACGTCCACCTGCGTGACCTTTTCGCCGAGGATCCGAGCCGGGGCGACACCCTCACCGTCGACGCCGCCGACCTCCACCTCGACTACTCCAAGGGCAGGCTCACCGCCGAGACCATCCGCCTGCTGGTGGCCGTCGCCGAGCGAGCGGGCCTGCGCGAGCGCATCGACGCCATGTTCGCCGGCGAGCACATCAACACGACCGAGGACCGCGCCGTGCTCCACGTGGCGTTGAGGGCGCCGCAGGGCGCCGCCCTGACCGTTGACGGCGCCGACGTCGTCGGCCCCGTCCACCGTGTGCTGGAGAAGATGGCCGTTTTCTCCAACCAGGTTCGCAGCGGCGAATGGCGGGGGGCCACCGGCAAGCGCATCGCCAACGTGGTCAACATCGGCATCGGCGGATCCGACCTCGGGCCGGCCATGGCCTACGGGGCGCTCCAGCCGTTCGTGGATCGTTCCCTCACCGTCCGCTTCGTGTCCAACGTCGACGGCAGCGATATCTGGGAGGCCACCCGCGATCTCGACCCCGCCGAGACGCTGTTCATCGTCAGCTCCAAGACCTTCACCACGACCGAGACCATCACCAACGCCCGCTCGGCGCGGTCGTGGCTCCTGGCCACCCTGGGAGACCCTTCGGCGGTGGCACGCCATTTCGTCGCCGTGTCCACCAACGCGGCCAAGGTGGCCGAGTTCGGGATCGACACCGACAACATGTTCGGCTTCTGGGACTGGGTGGGGGGCCGCTACTCCTTCGACTCGGCCATCGGGCTGTCACTGATGATCGCAGTGGGGCCCGACGCATTCTTCGAGATGCTCGGCGGCTTCCACGCCATCGACGAGCACCTGCGCACCACCCCCTTCGAGCGCAACCTGCCGGTGCTGCTGGGAATGATCGGCGTCTGGTACTACGACCTGTTCGGGGCCCAGACCCACGCCATCCTCCCGTACAACCACTACCTGGCCAAGTTTCCGAGCTACCTCCAGCAGTTGGACATGGAGAGCAACGGCAAGTCGGTGACCCTCGCCGGCGAACCCGTCGACATGGCCACGGGGCCGGTCGTGTGGGGCACCCCCGGTACCAACGGCCAGCACGCCTACTACCAGCTGATCCATCAGGGCACCCGGCTAATCCCTGCCGATTTCATAGGTTTCCTGCGCCCAGCGCACCGCGTCGGCGACCACCACGACCTGCTCATGGCCAACCTGTTCGCCCAGACCGAAGCCCTGGCGTTCGGCAAGACCGCATCAGAGGTTTCCGCCGAGGGGGTGGCCGCCCACCTGGTCCCCCACCGCACGTTCGCCGGCAACCACCCGACCACCACCATCCTCGCCCCCGAGTTGTCGCCCCGGGTGCTCGGCGAACTCGTCGCCCTCTACGAGCACAAGGTCCTGACCCAGGGGGTGGTCTGGGGGATCAACTCGTTCGACCAGTGGGGCGTGGAGCTCGGCAAGGCGCTCGCGGGCAGGATCGTCCCCGAGCTCACGTCGGAGGCGGAGCCCGAACTGGGCCACGACAGCTCGACCAACGCCCTCATCCGCAGGTACCGGGGCGCCCGTCGGGGCTGAGCGGCACGCCGGCGGGGTCGGGCGGGGGGCCGGCGGGGTCGGGCGGGGGGCCGGCGGGCGGCCTGGCGGGGTCGGGCGGGGGGTCGGGGGGCGGCCCGGCGGGGTGGGGGGGCGGCCCGGCGGGGTCGGGCGAGTCCGCCTCCATTCTGGGGACGCAAACCAGGACTCTGTCTTGGTTTGCGTCCCCAGAATGAGTCGGGCCTGCGAAGGTGACCGGCGCGTCCCACGCGGCTCGCCGGGAGGCTCTGCGCAGGGCGGCTAGGACAGCCTTCCCGAGCACGAGGATGAGCGCGGCGTTGATCACCGCCCGGGGCAGGTCGAAGCCGAGCGAGGTGCTCAGGTCGAACGCCACGAAGTGACGCAGGTTGGCGACGGCGCCGGCGCCGGCTTGGTAGGAGATGCTGGTCCCCGATGTCTGCAGGGGCCAGAACCACAAGTTGAGCAGCGCCCCGTACAGCACGGAAGCGACGGCGACGTAAGCGGCCAGCAGCGCGCATTCGGTACGCCCGGTGGCCCGGGGCAGGCAGCCGGCGCCGAAGCCCATCCACGCCGCGCCGAACATCTGGAACGGCAACCACGGTCCCACCCCTCCGCTGATCAGGGCGGACGTGACCAGTGTGACCGCGCCCAGGACGAAGCCGAACCCTCGGCCGAGGACACGGCCGGCGGGCACGAGGAGGAAGAACACCGGCTCGAACCCGGCGACGCCGGGGCCGACCACGCGCAGGGCGCTCCCGCACGCGGCGAGGACGCCGAGCATGGCGATGGCCTTGGCGTCGATGGCGCCGTCCGCTATCTCGCTGAGGACGATGGCGAACAGCAGCGGGAGCAGCACGGCGAACTCCCAGGGAGCGTCGCCGGCGTGTGCCATCGCCGACGGCGATTGTCCGCTGATCACCAGCGGCCATATGAACGACGCCACGCCAAGCGCCGACGCCACCGCCAGCAGGACCGACGTTGACGGCCGGAACCGGATGACGCCCGCCGGCCTGGGCGTCGCCAGCCGGGGTGCCCCCCGTGACCTCACTACCCCGCTCATGCTCGGCCCCCCGGTGGCCCGTCGGGCTGCGGGCTCCCCAGCGCGCCCGGCAACGCGCCCCCCAGCGCGCCCCCCTGCACGCCTTGCAGCGCGTCGCGCACCTCGCCGACGGTAAGCCAGGGGTCGGGGGCGAAGACCTTGGCCACCTGGGGGGCGAACACCGGGGAGTGGCACACCATCTGGCGCGCTGGTCCGTCGCCCACCACCGCGCCGTCGGCCAAGAACACCACCCGGTCGGCGACCTGGGCCGTCAACTCCACGTCGTGGGTGGCGACGACCACGGCGTGGCCGGCGCCGGCCAGATCGCCGAGCAGGGCGCCCAGCCGGCGCTTGGCGGTGTAGTCGAGGCCTCGGGTCGGCTCGTCGAGCAGCACCAGCGGGGGCTCGGGTGCGAGGATCACGGCGAGGGCGAGACCGAGGCGCTGACCCTCGGATAGGTCCCGGGGGTGGCGGCCGGGGTCCAGGTCAGCGGCGATGGTGTCCAGCACCGACGCCGTCGTTCCCGTCTTCAGCCCGCCGTCGCGGTCGGCGGTCGCGCATTCCTCGGCGACGCTCGACGCCCACAGCAACACCCCGGCGTCCTGGGGTACCAGTCCGACCCGGCGGGTCAGCTCGGCCGGGGTCATGGTGTGCGGCGCCCCGCCGAGCACCCGGACCCTCCCGCCGGTGGGGGCCCGGGCACCGGCGAGGCGGGAGAGGAGCGTGGACTTGCCCGATCCGTTGCGCCCCATCACCGCCGTGATCTGCCCCCGGTAGAACTCGACGTCGACATGGCGCAGCGCCGGCCGGCCGGCGTAGACCACGGTGAGCGCTTCGGCGGTGGCAACCGGCCCCCCTGGGGCACCCCGCGGCGCGCCGGCCGGCGCCTGGGCGCCGGCGCCGGCGGCGGCGGCGGCGGCGGTGAGCTCGGCACGCAACGGGCCGGCAAATCGGCGGGCGTCGCGCACCGACAGCGGCAGCGGTGACCAGCCGGCCAGGCGCCCGAGCTCGACGATGGGCGGGGCGACGGGAGAGGTGGCCATCACCTCGGATGGCGGGCCCGTCTGCAAGGGCCGGCCGGCGCCGGGCACGCTGATGACCCGGTCGGCGAATGGGATCACCCGCTCCAGGCGGTGCTCGGCGACGACGACGGTGAGGCCGACGTCGTGGACGAGGCGGGCCAGCGACGCCAGCACGTCCTCGGCGGCGGCCGGGTCGAGGGCGGAGGTGGGCTCGTCGAGGACGAGGACCCGGGGGGAGGCGGCGAGCACGGCGCCGATGGCGACCCTTTGCTGCTGGCCGCCCGACAGACTCCGCACGGGGCGGGACCGCACCTCGTGGAGTCCGAGAAGGTCGAGGGTGTCCTCCACCCGGCGGCGCATCGCCGCGGGGTCCACCCCGAGGTTCTCCATGGTGTAGGCGAGCTCGTCCTCGACGACGTCGGTGACGAAGCTGGCGGCCGGATCCTGGCCCACGAAACCGACGAGGTCGGCCATGTCCCGGGGCCGGTGATCGCGGGTGCTGCGCCCGTCCACGCTGACCCGACCGCGCAAGTGGCCGCCACTGAAGTGGGGCACCAGGCCGTTGACGGCACGCAACAACGTGGATTTCCCCGAGCCCGTACGACCGATGACGACGCACAACTCGCCCTCGGCGACATCGAGCGCCACGTCGCGCAACGTCGGTTCCGGGGCAGCGGGGTAGGAGAAAGAGACGTCGTCGAAGTTGATCACGCCGCGGTCTCCCCGGGCTCGGTGCCCGCGGGTGCTCCGGTACCCTGCGGCGAGCCCGGAAGCGGAGGGGGCGTCAACGCGGCTGGGGCCAGAGCCACCAGGATGGCCGCCAGCGGAGCCGCCGCCAGCGCCGGCCACTGCGGCGGCGACACGCTCGGATGTATCCCCGCGCCGGTTGCCACCACTGCGACGACGGGTACGAGCACGCTCGCCGCGGTGAGCCATTCGGGGCTGCCCCAACGGTCGGGGCGGTACCGGGTACGCGTCGTTCGCCGGCCCCGGGCGACGAGGGCACCGGCGAGCATCGCCACACCGAGCGGCAGGATCACCGGTCCCACCGGTCCGGGGATGCCCGTCTGGTCCACCAGGGCGGCCACCCCGAGGACGCTCAGTATCAGCCCGGCGACCGTGGCCACGTCGCCCACCCGCCCGGCCGGCCCGGGCCGGCGCACCCGGCGGCCGTAGCCACGGGCGTCCATTGACGCCGCCAGCTCCAGCGAGCGGTCGAGGGCTCCTTCGAGCACGGGGACGGCCATACCCCGTACCCCGGCTATGCCCCGCACGGGGCGGCCCCGCAGCCGGCGGGCGTCGCGGATGTTGCGCACCGTGATCATGGCCTCGGGGGTAAAAGCCAAACCCACGGTCACCGCAACCCCCGCCTCGTAGAGCAGCGACGGCAGGCAGCGCAGCAGCCGGTAGGGGCTGGCCAGCGAGTTGGCGGCGGCGAAGCAGGCCAGGATCACCGCCAGCTGGAGTCCCTGGTAGAGCGCCCCGAGGATGGCCTCCACCGTCACCGGGCCGCCGATGCTGACCCCCGCGGCCCACGTGGGCAGCGGGACACGGGGCAAGGCGAAAAGCTGATGACCGCCGACCTTGGCTCCGAAGACGACCTGGATCACCAGGCGCACCAAGACGATGGTGACCCCGAAGCGGACCGAGACCCCCAGCGTCGCCGCCCATGGGGCGTTGCCCCGCCGGGTGACCACCACCGACGCCACCACCGCGAACACCAGCGCCAGCAGCAGCGGGCTGGTGGTGCGCCCGGCGACCACGGCCAGGCCCGCGGCCCACACCCACCACGCCAGGGGATGAAGCGTCCTCCTGTACGCCTGTACCCGGCCCCGCCCGCCAGAAGCGAGGCTCACCCCACCTCGCCTCCCCGGCGCCGGTGGCGGCGCTGGTAGGCGACGACGCCCGCGGCCAAGGCGGCGAGGAGGGCTGCGGTGAGCAGCGCCGGCCAGGCGCTGCCGCCGGTCCGGCGCAGCGAGCCCGACGCGCCGGCCACGGCCCGGGGACCGCCAACGTTCGAGACCCGGTCCCCCGCCGGCGCCGAGGTGGTGGGGGCATCGAGTGTGGTCCGGGCACCCGTCGCCTGTTTCGGGGTGGGCGCTGCGACGCTGGACGCGACGGTTGCCGACACGGCCGGCGGGCGCGGCGCTTTCCCTGCCCGGTCACCGGTCGGTGGCGACTGAGCCGGCGCCGACGGCGAACTGCCGCCGCCCGCACCGGCTGCGACGGCGGCCGTCCCGGCCGGGTTCGACGCGCCGGACGGGGGTGACGAAGCGGGCGAGGAAGGTCCGGGGGGTGGCACAGTGGGCGACGTCGCAGCGGGCACCGTCGTCGAGGCTGCGGTCGGAGACGGCGCCGTCGTACCGCAGGTGACGGCGGGGTCCGCCGGGCCGCGCGGCGCCGGGTCGCTCGGGTTACCGTGGCCGGGGTCTTGGAAACGCCAACCCTGCGTCGTGGCCGCCGACGCGGTGGCGAACGCCGGTCCGGTGTTGGAGTAGCTCCAGCCGCCGGCCGTGCCCTGCCAGTACGACCAGTAGTCGTACCCGCCGGCGGTGAGGGTCCCGCACCCCGAGGCGGGAGTGCCGTCGATGGCGCAGAGCAGCCCGCTCGGGTCGTAGCGGGGCGGGGGCCACCCCTCCTGGTTGGAGAGGTCGGCCAACGCCTGCGCGTTGTTGTCCCCGCTCGGGACCTCCACGCAAGCCTGGACGACGTTTCCCGGCGAGGTGGTGGGGCCGCCGAAGTCGACGACGAACGCCACGTGCGATCCCGTCGCCGCCGCCGCGCACCCCGCGCCGATCGGGCCGGCGAGGCTCGACGCCGGGAGCCAGGTGGCGGTGCCGACGACCACGCCGGCGGCCAGAGACATCCGCCCCCACCGCCGCGCCCACCGGTTCATCACACCCCGGGCGGGTCGGCGCCCATGGCTACCACGGGCCGGTTCAGTTGGGCACCGCCCTCGGAGCCCAAGAACGGGGCGTCTCCGAAGGTGAACACACCACCGTCGGACGCCACCAGCCAGTAACCGCGCCCGTCGGCCGTCGGCGCCATCCCCACGATCGGCGCGTTGAGCTTGGCGCCGCCCTCCGACCCGTAGAAGCCGGCGTCGAAGCTGAACACCCCGCCGTCGGACGCCACCAGGCGGTAGCCCGAACCGGCGGTGGGGTGGGGGTTCTCGGGGAAACTCAGGCCGGCGAGGGCGGGCACCGCCTGCTCGGTGGCCAGCAGGTTGGCGGTCAGGGCGCCGTTTGCGCCGGCCTGGAACGCGAGGGCCCCCGTAGACGGGCTAGCGGAAATCTGGAGTCCGAGCAGGAACGACAGGGCATCGGCGCCTCCCTTGACGAAGCGGGGACCGACGGGGGAGGTCCTGGCGGCGACTAGGGCTTGGATGACCAAGGCGGTGGAGTCCGAGTCGCTGGGCCCCCCGAAGTACGCCCAGCCTCCGTCGCCACCCTGGACGGCGGCGAGGAAGCCGACGGCGTCGTGGGCGGGAGCGGTCCGCTGGGCGGCGAGGCCCTCGACGGCAACGGCGGTGGAGTTGGTATCGGGTCCGGTATAGGTGGAGGGGTCGGCCGGCGGGCACGGTGTGGCGGTGTCGGCCCGGTATGCCTCCCACCCGCCGCTCTGGCACTGCTGGCCCGTCAGCCACCGCAGCGCCGGGGCTATGACCGCCGTTCCCACGTCGCCGGCCCCGGCGAGGGCGGCTAGGGCCAGGCCCTGGCGGTACGCACCGTCGTAGGTCGGGTCGGCGCTGCCGAACAGGCCGGCGTCGGTTCCGCTGGTGCGCATGGTGGCGAGGAGCCGCGCCACCAGGTCGCTTCCGCCGAAACGGCGAGGGTCGACACCGGTGGCGTGAGCGTCGAGGATGAGCAGGGCGAGCCGCCCCGGGTCGTCGACCGGCGGGGTCTGCGAACGGTCGACCACGGCGGCGTCGACGTGGGCCTGCAGGTAGGCGATTGCCGGCGCCACAGTTCCCGGGTTGGTTCCGGTGGCGGCGAGGGCCAGGACGGCCTGGGCGGTGTCGGAGTAGTCGGGTTGACCGGGCGAGGTGGCGGAGGGGATGAAACCGTGGGCGCCGAACTGGCTCGCCAGCCACGTCGAGGCGACAGCGGCGGCCGGCGACTGGGGGAGCCCGGCCGCGGTCCCAGGCGCACTGGCGGAGGCGCTCAGGCCGGCGAGCGCCGGGGTGGCCGCCAGCGCCGGGGTGGCCGCCAGCGCCGGGGTGGCCGCCAGCGCCGGGGTGGCCGCCAGCGCCGGGGTGGCGGCGACGGCCGCGGCCAGGGCCGCGGCGGCTACGGGGCGGAGTCGGAAGCACAACCGACGGTCGCCGGGTCGGCGCCGGCGGGACGAGAGCGGGACCATGGTTCGTTTGCCTCCTGGTGAGCGGAGGAGACGAGGAACGCTCCTGCGACGCCCGGGAAGGGAACCGCACGAACCAACCTTGCTCCGAGGACTGGTTTCGTCGACCCGAAGCAGACGACCGGGCTCATGCTCCAATGGAGCCATCACCGTTGCGGCACAGCGCCGGGATCGCACCGGACTTCGCTGACATTCGGACCACCCCGCTGGTGGGCCAGGGCCAGCGAAATCTAATCCTGGCCCCCGGGGGTGTCAAGGTCCGGGGGCTACGGTCATTCAGGCGCTGACGGTGGGCCTGTCGTTTATGGCCCCTTGACGCTCGGCGAGGGGACGCCCGTCGCGCCCGCAGCGCACCGCGAGGATCTCGGCGCCGATGCTCAGCGCCACCTCCGCGGCGCTGCGCCCGCCGAGGTCGAGGCCGATGGGCCGGTGGATACGCTCCAGGGCGGCGTCGGTCACCCCTGCGGCCCTCAGGCGTTCGATCCGGCGGGACTGGGTACGCCGGGAGCCCATGGCCCCGACGTACGCGGCGCCGGCAGCCAGGCCGGCGGCCAGGGCGGGAGCGTCGACATGGGGATCGTGGCTGAGGACCACCAGGGCGGTTGATGCCCCGCCCCATGCCAGCAGCCCGTCGACTTCGGTGAGAGCGTCGGTGGCGCGGGTCTCCCATCCCAGCAGGCTCGCCTGAGCGGCGATGGCGCCCACCAGCTCGCCGGCGCCGACGACCACGACGCGAGGCGAGGGCACCCAGATGTCGGCGAGCACCGCGCCGGTGGGATCGTCGAGACGGCGGGTCATGGTGTTGCCCGACCGAAGAGCCTCCACCGCGGCCGCTACCAGTCCGGCGCCGGGCGGTGTGGCCGGGTCCCCGAGACCGCCCTGCCAGGTCCCGTCGGGATGCACGGCGGTGCCGGCCGGTCCGGCACCAGGCCCGTCGATACGGGTCAACAGGGCGACGGGGGCGCGCGCTGCGAGCGCCGCCCACAACTCCTCCGGTACCGCCTCGGCGGGCTGGAGGAGGAGGTCGGCTTGACCGCCGCAGCTCAGTCCCGCATCGGCGACCCGCGAGCCGTGCACCTCGATGGCCAGGCGGAACAGGGTGCCCGGGCCGGCGAGGACGTCGGCGGCCGCCTCGGCCACCCGCCCGGCGCCGTAGCGGCCGAGGATGTCGCCGCGGCGCTCGCCGGCTTCGTTGACCGCCACCAGCTCGTCGCCGGACCAGGTGGAGAAACCTTGCAGCTCGACGACGCGCGCGAACACGGCCCTCGTGCCCTTTGCGCGCCAGGCCTCGAGCTGGGCGGCCGTCTGCTGAAGTCCTCGGTCGTCCACGCCGAACCCCGCTCAGGAGGGCCGCGCCGGCCCGGCGACGACGGCGAAGCGGGGGCTGGAACCGAGGATCCGCTCGGCGACCGGCGCGTCGAGCGACGCCGCCCACTCGACGTCGCGCAGGCGGTGCAACCGGGGCTGGGACCAACCGGCATCGGCGACCAGGGTGGCCACGGCGGAGGGCGACGTGCCTCCCCCGAGGGGCATGGCGGCGCGCACAGACGTCGGGTATTCGGCGTGATGGCCACCGCGGGGGGCGCCCCTGGCCGCCCTGCCTGCCGCCACCCGCCCGAGGGTCGACTTGGTCCGGTGACGTAGGCGCTCGAGAGAGTCGTGGCCTCCCCACATTCCCTCGAACAGGACCAGGCGGCCGCCACCCGAGCTTCGGTGCCAGGCCCGCAGAGCCTCGAGCGGGTCGGGCAGGGTCCACAGCAGGTGGCGTTCGATGACCGCGTCGAAGGGGCCGGGGGGTGGCCGCTCGGCCGACCCCTCCACCACCTCGACCTCGAGGCCCTCGCCGGCGGCCTTGGACTCGAGGCGCGCCAGCATTCCCGGCGACAGATCGAGCGCCGTCACCTGGTGTCCGAGCCGCGCCGCCAGCAGGCTCAAAAAGCCGGTGCCCGCTCCGCAGTCGAGGACGCGGGCGGGGGCGGGCGGCAGCATTTCGGTCAGAGCGGCCGCCCACGCCGCCCGCTCCGCGGGGGCGGTGGGGTGGTGGTTGGGCACGTTGTCGTAGATGGCGCTGTCGTCGTCCCAGAAGCGGCGGACCTCGTCGGCGATGGTCATGCTCCCCAGCCTACGAAGGCTGGAGCGCTCAGTTCTGGCGCGGCGCTACGCTCCCGCGGTGGCGTCGTACAGCATGAGCCAGGCTGCCCGCCTGCTCGGGGTGAGCGCGGACACCGTCAGGCGCTGGGCCGACGGCGGGCGCCTGCCGGTGACGCGCCGGCCCGCGGGCCGGCGGGAGGTCGACGGGGAGGAACTGGCCCGGTTGGCCTCGTCGATGGCCGACGACACTGACCTGGGGGCGACGGGCAGCCACTCGGCGCGCAACCGCCTGGTGGGCATCGTCACCAAGGTGACCAAGGACGGGGTGATGGCCCAGGTGGAGCTCCAGGCAGGCCCGTTCCGCATCGTGTCCCTGCTCAGCCGGGAGGCGGCCGACGAGCTGGCCCTGGCCCCGGGGACCATGGCGGTGGCGTCGGTGAAGTCGACCTCCGTCACCATCGAGCTGCCGGCACCGACCTGAACGCGCCAGGCCGCTGCCAGCGGCGGCGGCACCCGCTGATGGGCAAGTCGCGGCCGGCGGCTCAGGCGTGGACGAGATCGCCGACTGGGTACCTTCGTTCCTCGGGGAGTCGACGTAGCAACGCTCGCCTCGGGTAACTGCCCCGGCGGGAGCTTGGCAATACCATCTCGGCCGTCAAGGGCCTGCGCTGATGGGGCGGCCCAGGGAGCGCGGCGACGTCAACTCCTCTTGGCGCCACGCGCCGACCGGGGGTAGGTCGACACGGGCGAAGGACCCGGCCGCCAGGTCCTCCACCGCCCGGTGGTGGCTGACCAGCACCACGCCGGGGGCGAGCTCGACGGTCGCCTCGCCGCGCCGGCCGAGGTCCACGACGTCGAGGACCCGCACCGGCCATCGCCCCGCCGCCGAGGGGGCGACCTCCTCGGGGTCGACCGACCACAACACCCGTGCGCCCGGCCGCGCCGCCGCGCCGGGACCCAGATCGCAGGGCACGACGATCGGCCATGCGCCCGACCCCGCCGCGACCAGCGACGCCCCCGCGACGGTGCCTTCGTGGACGTTGGCCAACCCGAGCAGGTGGGCCACTGTGACCGACGCGGGGCGGTCGAACAGCTCCCGGCGCGTGCCGGCCTGGAGGACCCGCCCTCCAGCGAGCACGACTATCTCGTCGGCCAAGGCCGCAGCCTCCTCGGGGTCGTGGGTCACCACCACGCTGGGCATGCCGGTGTCGACCTGGAGACGGCGCAGCTCGGCGCGCAGGGCGCGGCGAAGGGTGGTGTCCAAGGCGGCGAGCGGCTCGTCGAGAAGCAGAACCCGGGCCGGAGAGGCCAGGGCCCGGGCGAGGGCGACGCGCTGGCCCTGTCCCCCCGACAGCTCGGCGGGGTAGCGGGCCTCCAAGCCGTTCAGCCCCAGGCGGTCCAGCCACCACGACGCCCGGCCCGGGGATGCCCCCACGGCGAAGGTGACCTGGTCCCAAACGTCGAGGTGGGGCACCAGGGCGCCCCCCTGGGGGACGTAGCCCATTCCCCGCTGCTCGGCGCTGAGGGCTCCCAGCTCGTCGTCGCCGACCCTCACCCATCCTTCGGTCGTCGCCCTCACGCCGGCCAGCAGCTGGAGGGTGAGGCTTTTCCCCGCCCCCGACGGACCCACCACGGCGAGACGGGGGGACCCGGCCCGGTGGGCGACGCGCAGGTCGAAGGTGCCGAGGCGCGCCCGGACCGAGAAGTCGAGGGGGAGGCTGGCGCTGGGACGGGGGGCCTCGGGCGGCGGGGGGGGCGGGGGCGGGCGGCGGCGGCGGCGCAGGTGCCCGACGCCAACGGCCACCAAGGCGGTGGCGATGGCGAGGTCGACGGGCACCTGGGTGGCCGACAGGCCCGTGCTGTCGAAGCCCACGTATGCGTACACGGGCAGGGAGTAGGGGTGGTAGGCGAGCAGCACGGTGGCGCCGAACTCGCCGAACGCCCGCAGCCAGGTCAGCACCAGGCCGGCGCGGATCCCAGGCAGCGCTTCGGCGACATCCACACGCCAGAAACGGGACCACCGCCGGTGACCGAGGGTGGCCGCCACCGCGTCGAGGGAAGGGTCGACGCCGGAAAACCCGGCCCGGGCGGCGACGATCAGGAACGGACCAGCCACGAACGTCTGGGCCAGGACGATGCCCCAGATCGACTCGGTCAGGCGTCCACCGCTGTGGCGGCCGAGGAACGTGTACGGCCCGACCACCCGGATGAGCAGCAGGCCGCTCACCAGCGGGGGCAGGGCGAGGGGAAGCTGGACGAGCGCCCCGACCGTCCCCCACGCCCGGCGGCCCCAGCCCGGCGGCCGGCGGCGGGCGAGGACCCATGCGAGGGGTATGCCGAGGAGCGCTGTCACGGCGGTGGCCACGCTGCTGGCCAGCACGGAGGTGCCGAGCGCCGCCCATACGCTGCTGCCACCGAGGCCTTGCCAATGCCCGGGCCCGAGGCGGGTCAGGGTCAGGGCGACTGGAACGATGAGGTAGACGGCCAGCACGCCGCCGAGCACGGCGGCGACCGGCACCCTCCTCGCCAGGCTGGTCAGGGGACGGCGCGAAGGTCGGCCCGCAGGGCGGGGGGTACGGCCGACACGGGCCCGTTGAGCACCGGCGGGGCCGTCAGGGTGAGGCCGGCGCCGGCTAGGGCCCGCCGGCCGGCGCCGGAGTACAAGAAGGCGACGAAGGCGACGGCCGCGCCCTGGTGGGGGGCGCGTGCGACGACCGTGACGGTGTAGGAGGCGGACAGATGCACAGGGTCCAAGGACACAGTCGGGATCCCCGCCGCCTCGGCCTCGTTGGCGTAGAAGAAGCCGGCGTCGAGCTGTCCCGATTGCAGCTCGCCGACCAGGCTCTCCTCGGGGAAGACGTTGGCGGTGCTGGTGATGACGCCCGCCAGGCTGGGAGCGCGGGCCGCCGTCTCGGCCTGTCGGATCGCCTGGAGCGTCAGCTTTCCCTTGGGGTCGAGCTCGGGATCGGTCCGACCGAGCAGGAAGCCGGGTTGGGTGACCACGTCGTACCAGGGCATGGACCTGGGGCCGCCGGGCTCGATCTGGGCGGCGAAG
This sequence comes from Acidimicrobiales bacterium, assembly GCA_035552775.1. GTDB lineage: Bacteria > Actinomycetota > Acidimicrobiia > Acidimicrobiales > Palsa-688 > DASZKW01. The sequence continues at coordinate 13,892 of DASZKW010000043.1, forward strand.
CGGCCGTGGGGGTTGTAGCCGAGCACCAGGGGGGCCGACGCCAGCGAGGCGTACCACGAGACCCAGCCGCCGTTGGCGCTGCCCTCGAGGGCGGCGTCGGCGGTGGGGCTGGCGGAGACGAACACGTCGGCCTGGCGCACCTTGCCCTTGATCTCGTTGACCAGGGCGTCGGATCCCCCGGCGAACCCGGTGAAGCTGGCACCGTCGGCGGCGTCGAAAGCCGGCCCGATGGTGGTGGCCATGAGGTGCTCCAGGGAGGCGGCGTAGAGGACGTCCACCGGCCCAGCGGCGCGCCGCGAAGCGGAGGTCGCCGGCGACGGCCCGCTCGCCGGCGCTGTCGAACCGCAGGCGGTGAGCGCGGCGGTGAGCGCCGCGGTGAGAGCCGCGGTGACGACGGTGCCAGCCACCGTCTCCACTGAGGTCGCAGACACCGCAAGCAACGGTACCGCGCTCACGCATGTGCGGGCAACTTCCGCCGGGTTGGTGCTGCAAGTGCGCCGACGACCAGGGGAGGTCGTCGTCCGGGTCCGGTGGCCAACCCCCTCCCCCGGGAGTGATCCCCGCGCCCGATTCTCCGGTATGGCGCCCGGTGGCATATTTTCTTCACCCGTATGAGCGTGAAGCCGACAGGGAAAGAGACGCTGCTCGCCGAGACTTTCGTCGCCTTGGCCGACACCTTGGTGGACGACTTCGACGTGATCGACACCCTCACCACCCTCGTCGCCCGGACCATCGCCGTGCTGGGGGCGGAGGAGGCGGGCATCCTCCTGGCCGGCCCGGAGGGCGACCTCCACGTCGTGGCCGCCTCGAGCGAGGCGGCGCGCCTGTTGGAGCTGCTCCAACTGCAGACCTCCCAGGGCCCGTGCCTGGACTGCGTCGCCAGCGGCCGGCCGGTGCACGGCGACGATCTGTCCACGAGCTCTCGATGGCCGAAGTTCGCCCCGGTGGCGGCGGAAGCCGGGTTCCTCTCTGTCACCGCGATCCCGTTGCGCCTGCGCGACCGGGTCATCGGCGGGCTGAACATGTTCATGGCCGAGCCCGCAGAGGTGGGCGACGACTACCTACGCACCGCCCAAGCCCTAGCCGCGGTGGCGACCATCGCCATCCTGCAGGACCAAGCGGTCCGGGACGCGCAACGCATCGCCGCCCAGTTGCAAGGTGCCCTCGACAGCCGGACGACGATCGAGCAGGCCAAGGGCATGCTGGCCGAACGGGCGGGCGTCGACATGGACGAGGCGTTCAACCGCCTGCGCCGCTACTCCCGCGACGCCAACGTCCGCCTGACCGCGCTCGCCGCCAAGGTGGTCGGCGGGGATCTCCCTGTCGAGGTCAAGTGCGCGTTGCTGTCGTCCCGTCGTTCGCCGGCCGGGCGGGCCACAACCAATTAGCAATTAGCCCGGCGGCTGGCCCGGTAGCACCGAGACCACGCGCTTTTCCGGCCGGGAGGAGAGCGCCGGCGTTACATGCTTCCTCGGTCAGGGTCCGGCGCCGAACTACTTGGACCGTGGCCGCGCCGCTGACTGGGCCAACGTCCCCGCAAGAGTGAAAAGTAGTTCGGCGCCGGACCCTTAGTACCATCGGATTTGGTGCACCACGCCTTCTACGATCCTGGGTCCCAACCCGAAGAACAGCTGCAAGGCCGGATCGGGCGAGTAACGGTCCCGATCCCCGCACGCGGGCCCGGCGAGATCGTGGTCGCCATCCGTGGCGGGACCGAACGCTTCGCCGCCTGGTGCGACGAGCCTGTTCCCAAGCACGCGTCAGTCGTTGTCGTCGAGGTTCGCTCCCCGCGCTCGGTCGACGTCGCACCATTCCCTGAAGCCGACGACCTGTGAGGCCCTGATGTTCTTCTGGCACGTTCCCGCTCCCGACGAGGCCCTTCTCATTTCAGGTTCCAAGCACAAGGACGGGGCGACGCAGTTCCGCATCGTGACCGGCCACGGGTCGTTCGTCCTACCTGTGAAGCAGAAGGCCCGATTACTGTCGCTCGCCCTGCGAGAGGCCGAGCTTTTGGAGGAGTGCGTCACCACCCAGGGCATCCCGCTCAAGGTCACGGCCGTCGCGGTGTTCAAGGTGGGCGACGACAACCCGTCCATAGCCAACGCCGCGAGGCGCTTCCTGGCGGAGCAGAGCCGGATGGAGGAGCTGTGCGGGCGCATCTTCGCCGGCCATCTTCGCTCCATCGTGGGCAGCCTGACAGTCGAGGAGATCATCCGCGAGCGCGACAAGGTCGCCCAGGAGGTCAAAGACGGGAGCCATCCCGAAATGGAGAAGCTCGGCATCGTCGTGGACGGCTTCCAGATCCAAGAGATCGAGGACCCGACCGGCTACATCAAGAACCTGGCTGCCCCCCACGCGGCCGCGGTTGCTTCGGCGGCTCGGATCGCCGCCGCCGAACGAGATCAGGAAGCTGCAGAAAAAGAGCAGGCGGCGGCACGGGCCAAGGCTCAATTCGAGCGGGAGACGGCGATCGTGCGGGCCAAGGTCGAAGCGGAGGTGCAAGAAGCTCAGGCCAAAGCCGCCCAAGCCGGACCGTTGTCCCAGGCCCAGGCCTCCCAAAACGTCATCGCCGAGCAGACCGCGCTGGCCGAACGGGAAGCGGCCCTTACCGAGAAGCGCCTCGAGTCCCAGGTGCGCCGGCCTGCCGACGCCGAAGCGTACAAGCAGCGCACCCTGGCCGAAGCCGCCCGCGATGCGGTGATGCACAACACGGAGGGCGAAGCGTTCAAGCAGCGGGCCATGGCCGAGGCCAACCGTGACACCACGCTGCTCAACACCGGGGCCGAGGCCTCCCGTCGCCGCTCGCTCGCGGAAGCCGAAGCCGACGCCCAGCGGGTCTCCGCCCAGGCCGGGGCCGATGCCGTCAAGGCCCGCGCCGATGGTGACGCGTTCGCCCAGCGAGCCACCGCCACCGCCGAGGCCGATGCCATCAACGCCAGGGCGGCGGCCCTGTCGGGTGAGAACCAGGCTCTCATCGCCGCCAACAAGCTCGTCGACATGCTGCCGTCGTTGGTGGAAGCGGCGGCTGGAGGCATCTCCGGCTCCAACCTGACCGTGCTCAACGGCTCCCAGGGCGTCAACGAGATGGCCGTCGGCGTCGTCGCCCAGGGTCTCAGCATCTTCGACACCCTGCGTAAGAGCCTGGCAACCGGAAACGGCGCCCTACGGGTACCTAACGTACCGGCCGACGGCGAAGCTGCGCCCGAGAAGGTGGCCCGCTAGAGCCGGCTGCTCGTCTCGGTCGGCGACCCGCTCGTGGGTGGCGGCGGCCCAGCGTGGGCGAGGGGGGACTTGAACCCCCACATCCTTTCGGACACAGGAACCTGAATCCTGCGCGTCTGCCAATTCCGCCACTCGCCCGAGTGGGATACCGACCCTATACGACCTGGCACCGGACAAGCACCCGCCGCAGGTACGATCAGCGACGATCATGGGACTCCAGCAGTTCGAGCGCCGCCTCGAACGCCTCGTCGAAGGGGTGTTCGCAAGGGCCTTCCGCAGCGGGCTCCAGCCCGTCGAGGTGGGGCGCCGCCTGGCGCGCGAGATGGACCTGAGGCGCCAGGTGGCACCGAAGGGGATCCTGGCGCCCAACCGGTTCATAGTCTCCCTCTCCCCCGAGGACCGTGCCCGCTTCGCACCCATAGAGGACGAACTGGTCCGTGAGCTGATGTCGGTGGCCAAGGACCACGCCCGCAGCGAGGCTTACTCCTTCGTCGGGCCGGTGGAGGTGGACCTCGAGACCGACGACGACCTGTCGCCGGGCGTGGTGCTGGTGTCGGGGGAGATGATGGGCGACGAGCGCCCCGCCCCTGGGCGCGGCGCTCCCACGGGGGCGCCCCCGCGCGGTGCCATGACGGGGGCGCCCCCGCGCCGTGGCGCCACCATCGTCCTGCCGGACGGCCGGCGCCTGGTGCTGGGAGCCAAGAGCCTGGTCATGGGCCGGCTCCCTGAGTGCGACCTGGTGCTCGCCGACCCCAACGTGAGCCGCCGCCACGCCGAGCTGCGCCCGGCGGGCAACGGGCGCTTCGAAGTGGCCGATCTGGGCAGCACCAACGGGACCAGGGTGAATGGCATCCCGGTGAGGGGGGCACAGCTTCTCCGCGACGGCGACGAGATCACCGTGGGAGCCACGGCCGTGCGCTTCGAGCAGGGCTGATGCCGAGCTCGCTGCTCACGTTCCTCAAGTACATCTTTTTGGCTGTGCTCTACCTGTTCTTCCTGCGGGTGCTGCGGGCCGTGTGGATCGAGCTGCGCGACCCGAAGGTCGTCCCTGCTGGCGCCGGGGCTGCCCCGTCGCCAGCCGGGTCACCCGCCGCCAGGCCGGCTCCCCCCCAGCCGGTGGAGCGCCTCACCGTCGTGGCTCCGGTCGAGCGGGCGGGCCACGTTTACCACCTCGGGGAGGAACTGACGGTCGGTCGGGCCCCTGGGTGCGGTGTTTCCCTGGCTGACGACAGCTTCGTCTCCCAGCTCCACGCCAGGGTCTTCCGCCGAGATGGTGAGTACTTCGTGGAAGACCTCGGGTCCACCAACGGGACGCTGCTCAACAACCACAAGGTCGCCGCGCCGGTGGCCCTGCGCCCCGGGGACCGTCTCCAGATCGGCAAGACAGTGCTGGAGCTGGCCCGGTGAGCACGGGTCCATGAGGCTGCGAGCCGGCGCGGCCACCGACATCGGCCTGGTGAGAGCCACCAACCAGGACCAGCTCCTGGTCGCCTTCCCCCTGTTCGCGGTCGCCGACGGGATGGGGGGACACGCTGCGGGGGAGGTGGCGTCCCGGGTTGCGGTCGAAGCCCTGGGCGCCGCGTTCGGCGAGCTGGCGGCGCCGACGCCCGAGGGTCTCGGCGCGGCCGCCCGTGCCGCCAACCGGGCGGTGTGGGACCACGCCCAAACCGAACCGGAACTGCGGGGCATGGGGACCACGCTCGTGGCCATCGCCTTGGTGGAGGCCGACGGCAGCGAAGAGCTCGCCGTCGCCAACGTGGGTGATTCCCGGGCCTACCGCATGCACGACAGCGCCCTCGAGCAGATCACCGTCGACCACAGCCTCGTCCAGGAACTGGTCGACGAGGGCCAGTTGGCCGAGGAGGAAGCCGCCTACCACCCTCAACGCCACGTGCTGACCCGGGCCCTGGGGGTGGACGCCGCCGTCACCGTCGACCTCATGGAGGTGTCCCCCACACCGGGTGACCGCTTCCTGCTGTGCAGTGACGGTCTCGTGCGCGAGGTCGGAGACGACCAGGTGGCGTCCATCCTGCGCCGCTTTTCCGACCCGGACGACTCCGCCCGGGAACTGGTCGCCCAGGCCAAGCACAACGGGGGCAACGACAACATCACCGTGGTGGTGGTCGACGTCGTGGCAGACGAGGAACCCACCGTCGCCGATGACGGGCTGGTCGCCGCCAAAGAGGAGGAGAAAGGAACCGCCGTCGTTCCGCCCAGCCCCGTGCGGGGTGTACGGACCCGGTGGCTGCGCCGGCCTGCGAGCCCCGCCGGCTCAAGAGGCGACCAACCGAGCCCCGCCGGCTCAAGAGGCGACCAACCGAGCCCCGCCGACGCCGTGGGCCGGCAGTCCCGGCCGGCGCCGCTGTCGGGGGTGCTCAGTATCCGCGTGGTCGCCTTCTTGGTCCTGTTCGTCGGCATCCTGGCCCTCGCCGGCGCCGGCGTCGGGCTCTACGCGCGCGGCACCTACTACGTCGGTCTGTCAGGCACCCAGCTGATCATCTTCCAGGGCCGCCCCGGCGGCCTGTTGTGGTTCCGGCCCACCATTGCGGCGAGAACCTCACTTACCACCGCCGACGTGCTGCCCTACCAAATACCGGTCCTGCGCGCCGGACAAGAAGAGGGCAGCCTGGCCGGCGCCCAGGCGTACGTCCGCAACCTGGCAACCGAGTACTCCCAGGCTCGAGGCGTGACCACGACCACCGGGACGTCCGCTCCGTGATGGCGGCGATCGCTCGGCGGCCGCCCCGGCGCCGGACCGAGCTCGGCCTGATAATCCTGGCGGTGATCCTGACCGGCGGCCTGTACACCCTCGCCGGCGAGGGCAAGAGCGGCTCGTTGCCCGCCAACATCGTCCCCTTCCTGATCGTCATCTTCGTGTTGTTGGTGGTCGCCCACATCGGGATGCGCTTCTTGGCCCCCGACGCCGACCCCGTCCTGCTGCCCATAGCCGGCCTTCTCAACGGGATCGGTTACGTGTTCATCGCCCGGCTGGTCAAACACGACGCCGCTCTCCAAGCGGTGTGGACCGCGATCGGCGTGGCCGCCTTCTTGGTCACCCTGGCGGTGGTGCGCCGCGGCCGTGACCTGCAGCGCTACCGCTACAGCTTCGGCCTTCTCGGCGTGGGGCTGCTGCTGCTGCCCCTCGTGCCGGGCATAGGCGAAGACATCAACGGCGCCCGCCTCTACATCCACCTCGGCCCGGTGAACTTCGAGCCGGCGGAGGCGGCGAAAATCCTTCTGGCCATCTTCTTCGCGTCGATAATGGTCGAGCGGGCCGAGCTGCTACGTACCGGGACCCGGCGCATCGGTCGGTTTCTGGTGCTCGACCCCAAATACCTGGCGCCCATCCTGCTCGCGTGGGGCTTCTCGCTCCTGATCCTCACCGCGGAGAACGACCTGGGGTCGTCGTTCCTGTTCTTCGCCCTGTTCATCGCCATGCTCTTCGTCGCTACCGGCCGCTACTACTACGTCGGCCTCGGCACCGTACTGTTCGCCACGGGTGCAGTGTTCGCCCTCAAGTTCATCGGCCACGCCCAGAGCAGGGTCCAGGCGTGGATCAACCCGTGGCCGCACTACAACACCAACGGTTACCAGATCATCCAAGGCTGGTTCGCCATCGCCGCGGGCGGCGTGTTCGGCGACGGGCCCGGCCAGGGAACGCCCCAGCAGATCCCCGAGGCTCCCACCGACTTCATCTTCGCCGTCATCGCCGAGGAGATCGGGCTGGTAGGCGCCACCGCTGTCCTCATCGGGATCCTGCTCATGGTCGGTACCGGCCTGCGCATCGCGCTACGGGCCGAGCGCCCCTTCGAAAAGCTCCTAGCCACCGGCCTGTCCCTCATCCTCGGGATCCAGACCTTCGTCATCGTCGCCGGGGTGACGCGGTTGATCCCGCTCACCGGCATCACCCTGCCCTTCGTGTCCTACGGAGGGTCGTCGCTCGTCACCAACTACGTCCTGCTCGCATTGCTGCTTCGCCTTTCCCATGACACCAACTCGGCGACGGCGGAACTGGTCGAGGCGGTGGCGGCGTGAACCCCCAGATCCGCCTGGTCGGTGTGGGTCTGATCGTGTTGTTCGTCGGTCTTTTCGCCCAGCTCAACTACCTGCAGGTGTTCCACGCCTCCGCCTTGGACGCCAAGCCGCAGAACAGCCGCCGAATCATCAAGGAATACGACAGTCCCAGGGGCAACATCGTGTCGGCTGACGGGACCTTGCTCGCCTACTCCAAGCCCGTCAACAGCAACTTCAAGTACCAGCGTGTGTACCCGCAGGGTTCGCTGTTCGGCCAGATCACAGGCTTCTTCTCCTTCACCTATGGAAGCGACGGGGCAGAGAAGACCTACGACAGGGTGCTGACCGGCGCCACGTCCCAGTTCAACCTCCCGACCAGCCTCAAGGGCCTGGAGAACGAACTGGCCAACTCCAACAAGGCCCAGAACATCATCCTCACCCTGTCGACCAAGTTGCAGACGGTGGCGGCCAAGGCTCTCGGTAACCGCGTCGGCTCCGTGGTCGCCCTCGACCCCAAGACCGGGGCCATTCTCGCCATGTACTCCTCCCCCACCTTCGACCCCAACCTGTTGTCGTCGACCAGCCAGGCCCAGGCGACCCAGAACTACCAGTCGCTCGTGCATGCACCCGGCAACCCCCTGTCGTCTGGCGCCTACCGCAACCGCTTCCCGCCCGGATCCACTTTCAAGATGCTCACCGCCTCCGCCGTTTACGACCGCGACCCGTCGCTGGCCACCAAGAACTACCCGGTTTCGAGCGGCCTGCCGCTGCCTGACACGAAAGGCCAGACCCTCAACAACTTCGCAGGCGAGCGCTGCGGTGGCCAGCTTCTGGAGGACTTCACGGTCTCGTGCAACAGCGCCTTCGGAGCAATCGGCCTCGACCTCGGAGCGCAGAACCTCGCTGCCGAGGCCCGCGCGTTCGGCTTCGACCAGACGCCGCCTCTCGACCTGCCCGCCGTGGCCCAGTCCTACTTCCCCCCCGCGTCGTCGTTCGCCCAGAATCCGCCGGCGCTGGCCAAGTCGGCCATCGGCCAGGAGAACGTGGCCGCCACGCCCCTGGAGATGGCGCTGGTGGCGGGCGGGCTGGCCAACGGGGGCGCCATCATGGTCCCCCACATCCTGGCCCGGGTGACCAACTCGCAGAACCAGGTGGTGAGCACGTTCCAGCCCTCGACCTGGCTCAACGCCACCTCCGGGCAGACGGCCGCCCAGATGGCCACCCTCATGCAGTCAGTCGTCTACTCCGCCAACGGAACCGGCGTCGCAGTGCAGATCCCCGGGATCCGGGTGGCAGGCAAGACGGGCACCGCCCAGACGGGAACGGGCACCATCGACGCCTGGTTCGCCAGCTTTGCTCCGGTAAGCAACCCCACCATCGCTGTCGGCGTGCTGGTGGAGAACCAGCCGGCCGGCAACCAGTACCAGGGAGGGACCATCGCCGCTCCGATCGCCAAGGCCATGCTCGAGGCGGACTTGAGCGGGGGTGGCACCGCCCCGGCCGGCGGGGCGCCGGCCGGCGCCACGACCACAACCACCGCCCCTAGGCTCTGACGAAGATGCCGCCGCCGCAGCAGCAACAGGTCTTCAGCGACCGCTACGAGCTCGTCCGCCATGTCGCCCGTGGGGGCATGGCCCAGGTGTACCTGGCGAAGGACCTTCTCCTCGACCGCCCGGTGGCCCTCAAGGTCCTATTCCCGGAACTGTCGGTCGACCAGTCCTTCGTCGAGCGCTTCCGGCGGGAGGCCCAGGCCGCCGCCAACCTGTCCCACCCCAACATCGTCTCGATCTACGACTGGGGCCAGGGCGAGCAGACCTACTTCATAGTCATGGAGTACATCGACGGCCACACGCTCTCCTCGCTCATCCGCCAAGGCCTACCCGGTCCTGAAGGCCAGCCCCCCACTCCCCTCGACGCCGGCCGGGCCGCCGCCATCGGCGCCGACGTGGCGTCGGCGCTCGAGTTCGCCCACCGCCACAACGTCATCCACCGCGACGTCAAGCCCGGCAACGTCCTGCTCGACAAGTCGGGCCAGGTGAAGGTCACCGACTTCGGCATCGCCCGCGCCGTCGGTGCCAAGGAGGGGCTGACCCAGACGGGCGCGGTCATGGGCACGGCCACCTACTTTTCCCCCGAGCAGGCCCAGGGCTACTCGGTCGACGCCCGCAGCGACATCTACTCGCTCGGGGTGGTGCTCTACGAGATGGTGGTCGGCCGCACGCCCTTCGACGGCGACAATCCGGTGGCCATCGCCTACAAGCACGTGCGCGAGGTACCTGTGCTGCCGAGCGTGGCCAACCCGGCGGTGCCCAAGTCCTTCGAGGCCATCATCATGCAGGCCATGGCGAAGGATCCCGACGCCCGCTACCAGACGGCCGACGCCCTGCGCGCCGACCTCATGCGCTTCCATCTGGGGCAGGGGGTCATGGCTCCGGAGGTGACCCCCACAATGGTGGCAGCGACGGGGGTCCTCCCCCCCGCCCGGGTCGCGCGCGACGCCACCGTGGTACGCGACGGTGCCGTGCTCGAAGACGAGGAGCGTTCGCGCACGGCCTTGTGGGCCGCCCTGCTGCTCCTGCTCCTCGCGCTGCTCGGCGTGCTCATCTTCTTCCTCGGACGCCATTTCGGCCTGTGGGCAACGGGCGCCAAGACCCTCACCGTGCCCACCAACCTGGTGGGCCAGCCCTACAACTCGGCCCGCGCCGAGCTGACCAGGGACGGGTTCACGGACGTGGCCAAGGCCACCAGGTCGAGCACCCAACCCGTCGACCAGGTGCTCGCCAGCACGCCGACCGGCGGCAGCCAGATGAAGGCCAACGGCTTGCTGACCCTGGATGTCAGCGGCGGTCCCGCCCAGGTCGGCGTGCCCAACGAACAGGGCCAACCCCAGGCCGCCGCCGTCGCCGACCTCACCAGCAAGGGCTTCCAGGACACCGTCAGCACCCAGCCCTCTCCCACCGTGGGGCAGGGCATCGTGATCAGCCAGACCCCGCCCGGCGGCGCCACCGCCGCGCAAGGCTCGACGGTCAACCTGGTGGTCTCCAGCGGTCCGGCGACTGTCGCGGTGCCCTCGGTGGCCAACGACGACCCCACCACGGCCGACAACGCCCTCCACGCCGCTGGGCTCAACCCGACCCAGAAGAACCAGGCCTCGAGCCGGGTCAAAGGTGGCCTCGTCATCGGGACCAACCCGCCGGCGGGAACGCAGGTGACCCCGGGGTCGGCTGTCACCGTCTACGTGTCCACCGGGCCGGCGCAGGTGACGGTGCCCAACGTCGACGGCCAGACGCTCCAGCAGGCGCAGGCCATGCTCAGCGCCGCGGGCCTCACCCCCAGCGTGACCGAGCAGCCGGTGACCGACCCGAGCCAGAACAACCAGGTGCTGTCGTCCAACCCGGCGCAGGGGACGACGGTCAACCAGGGGTCCACGGTGACTCTGGTGGTCGGCCAGTACACGGCGCCCTCGACGACCACCACCGCCCCGCCGGCGACAACGACCACCACGGCCGGTACCACGACGACGGGATAGACCAAGCGAGGTAGCGGCTACGCGGGGCCATGCCGAGCGTCCCGGTCGGGCGTGGAGCAGGGTCGGGCGCCGTCAGGTAGGCACGGCGGAGAGGGCCTCTGGTTGACCGCAGGCGGCCAGCCAGTTGGCCACCAGGCGGTGGCCGGCGGTGGTGAGTATCGACTCGGGGTGGAACTGCACCCCCTCGACAGCCAGGGAGCGGTGCCTCAGGCCCATGACGGTGCCGTCGTCTGCCCAGGCGCTGACCTCCAACGCGGCGGGGATGGCGTCGGGCGCCACCACCAGGGAGTGGTACCGGGTGCCTACCAGAGGCTCGGGGAGGCCGGCGAAGACGCCGCGACCGTCGTGGCTCACCTCGGAAGTCTTGCCGTGCATCAGCCGAGCGGCGCGCTCGACGCGGCCGCCGAACACCTCGGCGATGCACTGGTGACCGAGACAGACCCCGAGGATCGGCACCCGCCCGGCCAGCGCCGCTATCGCGGGGCTGGCGATGCCGGCGCCGGCCGGGCGGCCGGGCCCGGGTGACACGAGCATGCCGTCGGGGCCGAGCGCCTCGATCCCAGCCACGTCGGTGGCGTCGTTGCGGACGACCACGGGATCGGCGCCGAGCTCGCCTAGGTACTGGACCAGGTTGTACACGAACGAGTCGTAGTTGTCGACGACGACGATCCGGGCGCCCACCCGACCAAGGCTAGGGCCCTAGGGCGCCGGACGGTGCGGCCTTCGTTCACCTATCGTGGGGGCATGGCCAGAAGGACCAAGGACGCGCCTGGTCGGGTAACCCCCAAGGGCGGTCCTGCAAAATCGCGAGCGGCGGTGACGTCGGGCCGCTATACGGCGCCGATACCGAGCGAGTACCGCTCCAGCCCGTGGTGGACGCCGGTGGTCATGCTGGCGTTCTTCGGCCTCGGCATCCTGTGCATCCTGCTCAACTACCTGAGCATCCTGCCCGGCGGGGCGAGTAACGCTTACCTGCTGACGGGCTTGGGCCTCATCGTGGTCGGCTTCATCATCGCCACCCGCTGGCACTGACGCCGCCCGCCGCGTGACCGGCGGGTTAACGGGGCCTCCTCGGTAGTTACAGAGGTGTGACACTCCCCAGATTTGTCCACAGTCTGGGGATAAGAAAAATCTGGGTGGTCAGATGGGCTTCGGTCCTATGAGGGTCGCGGTCATGGCAACCCCTGACTAATGGGGTTGCGCCGGGTACCCTCGCTCGGTTCCACCTCGGGCGCCGCAGCGGCCCGGCTGGCGATCGGACCCACACGAGAAGATGTCCCGTCCGTATAGATCTCCCCATCTGCGCACGGTCGGCCTCTATGCATTGACCCTGTGGGCCGTAATCACGCTCGTATTCGTGCTACCCCGGCTGCTGCCCGGCGATCCCCTGGCCAGCCTCAGCGATCCGAGCAGCGGCAACTTCCTCTACGACCCGACCGCCCGAGCCAAGATCGCCGCCTACTACGGGTTGAACAAACCGCTCGTCAACCAGTACTTCGCCTACCTGGCAGGCCTGGCCCATGCCCAACTCGGCTGGTCAATCTCGCAGAACACTCCCGTCACCACCATCATCGCCCGGCGCCTGCCTTGGACCCTGCTGCTAATGGTGACCGCGTTGGCATTGTCGTCGGTGATCAGCTTCCTGACCGGGGTGACAGCTGCCTGGCACCGGGGGGACCGGATCGACCGCGCGCTGATCGTAGCGCTCTCGGCGGCGCGCACGATCCCCGACTACGCCGTGGCGAGCCTCCTTCTGGTCGCCTTGGCGGTCGTGGTGCCGGTGTTCCCGCTGGCGGGAGCCAAGACCGCCTTCGCCAGCTACTCGTCGCCTTTCGCGGCCATCGGTGACGTCGGCCGCCACATGGTCCTACCGGTCGTGGCGCTGACCGCGGGACTGGCGGGCAACAAGTTCCTCACCGTCCGCAACACGGTCATCTCCACCCTCGGGGAGGACTACATGCTGCTGGCCCGGGCCAAGGGGCTCCCGCGCCGGCTGCTCAAGTACCGTCACTCCGGTCGCAACGCCCTTCTCCCGTTCGTGACCGCCGTGGGCATCCAGACCGGTTTCGCGGTCGGCGGGGCTCTGTTCGTGGAGACCGTCTTCTCCTACCCCGGCATGGGCACCCTGATGAACGCGGCTGTGACCGCCCGGGACTATCCACTGCTCCAGGGCAGCTTCTTGGTGCTGGCAACTGTCGTCTTGGTGGTCAACCTGGTCGTCGAGTTGGCCTACGGGCGGCTGGACCCCCGCGTGCGGGTATGACCCTGCCCGCCGTGACCGGCGATGCAGCGGTCCGAGCGCGAGCGGTCCCGTTCTGGCGCCGGCGCCCGGGGATGGGGCTGGTCGGTGGCGTCGTCGTAGGCGCCTTCGCAGTGCTGGCCGCGCTGGGCGGGACGCTCGCCCCCTACCGGCCGTCGGCCATCACCGGTGCGACCCTCCAGGCGCCAGGGACCGGCCATCTCCTAGGCACCAACGGCATCGGCCAGGACGTGGCCACCCAGCTGATCCTGGGTACACGGGTCTCGCTGGTGGTGGCCGTGCTCGCCGGCGTAGGCACCGTGGCGCTCGGGGGGATCGTGGGGATCGGGGCCGGCTGGTCCAGGGGCTGGGTGGACGCCGTGCTGATGCGTTTCACCGACGTGGTGCTGGTGTTGCCCAAACTGCCGCTGCTGCTGCTGGTAGGCGCCTTGACGGGTGGCTCCGTGGTGGCGTTGGCCGGGCTGATCGCTGCCACCTTCTGGCCGATGACCGCACGCATCTTGCGCTCCCAGGTCCTCACTTTGCGGTCGCGCACCCATATCCGGGCGGCCACCGGCTTCGGGGCGGGGTCCTGGTACCAGCTACGCCATCACATCCTCCCCGACCTGGGACTGCTCCTCATCGCCGACCTCATCCCCGCGGCCGGACGGGCGGTCGCCCTGCAGGCGGGCCTGGCCTTCCTCGGGGTGGGCAACCCCGCCCAGCCCAGCTGGGGTGCCATGATGCGTGATGCCCTCAATTACCCGTACCTGTTCGAGACTTCGGCGTGGTTGTGGTGGCTGGTCCCGCCCGTGCTGTGCATCATGGCGCTGGTGATCGGCGTGACTTTGCTCGGCACGGCGGCTGAGACCCGCGTAAGCCCCCGGCTGGCCCGCCACCAGCGCTAAGCCGCCATGAGCTCCCCGAGGCTGCGTGTCGAGGACCTGCGGGTCACCTACCCGGGGAATCGGCCGGTGACGGCGCTCGCCGGCGTCGACCTGACGCTGGACGCCGGGAGCTGCCTGTGCGTGCTCGGCGAGTCGGGATCCGGCAAGTCGACTCTGGCTCACGGCCTGATCGGGCTCCTCGGCGATGCCGAGGTCGCTGGCCGCATCCGGCTGGAGGGCGAGGACCTCGCCGACCAGGGCGACTGGCAGCGCGTGCGCTGGCGCCAAATTTCGATAGTGCTGTCGTCGGGCACAGCGCTCAACCCGGTGCTGCGCATCGGGGACCAAATCGCCGAGCCGCTAAAGGTACACGGGGGAGCGAGCTCAGGAGCAGCCAATGCGCGGGTCGACGCGCTGCTCGACCAGGTCGGCCTGGGACCGTGGGCGGCAGGGCGTTTCCCTAGGGAGCTTTCGACCGGCCAGCGCAGGCTGGCCATGATTGCGGTGGCGCTGGTTTGCGACGCTCCGGTGGTCCTCCTGGACGAGCCGACTTCGGGGCTCGACCCGCAAACTCGCAGGGAGCTACTGCGCCTGCTGGGCGCGCTCCGCGACGAGGGCCGCAGCCTGCTCATGCTCACCCACGACCTGGCCGCCGCCCGGGCCCTGGCCGACGAGGTGCTCGTGTTGTACCGGGGGTGGGTGGCCGAACGGGGACCGGCGGCCGCCGTGCTCGACGATCCGCGCCACCCCTACTCCTTCGGGCTACTCAACGCCAATCCCAGCCTGGGGTCGGTGAAGGAGCTGCGCGGCATCCGCGGCGACCCCCCCGACCCGAGCCAGGTGGCGGTCGGGTGCCCGTTCGTCGAGCGCTGCACCCAGGCCATCCCCGCCTGTGTGAAGCAGCGGCCCCCCGAGATCCCACCCGACGGCGAGGACGGGCCGCGGCACGTGGCCTGCGTCCGCGCCGGTCTGGTCCCGGTCCTCGAGCTGCGGGCGATCACCAAGAGCTACCTTCTCCGCCAGGGCCCGCTCGGCCATCAGCATGTGGCCGCCGTGGCAGGGGTCGATCTAACCGTCCGCGAGTCCGAGGTGGTCGGCCTGGTCGGCCGCAACGGGGCTGGCAAGTCGACCCTCGCCCAGATATGCGCCCGCCTCCTCGAGCCTGACGCTGGCGAGGTTCGCCTGGAGGGGACCGACGTGCTGGCGCTGACCGGGCGCGACTTGCGCCGGGCCCGGGCCCGGGTGCAGATGCTCTTCCCCGACCCGCTCGAGGCGCTGTCTGCCCGGTTCACGGTCGGCCGGCTGGTGCGCGAGCCGCTCGACGTCCAGGAGGTCGGCGACCCTGAATGGCGCGACGAGGAGGTGACCCGCCTCCTCGGCCAGGTTCGCCTGCCCGCGTCCGCGGTCCTCGACCGGAGGACCCACGAGCTCTCCACCGGCCAGCTCCAGCGGGTGGCGCTGGCCAGGGCACTGGCGCTGGCTCCCAAGCTGCTCGTGGCCGACGAGCCCGTGGAGCACCTGGACCCCTCCGAGCGGGCCAAGGTGCTGCAGCTGTTGAAGACCATCCAGGTGGAACGGGGAATGGCCATGTTGCTGGTCTCCCATGACCTGGGGGTCGTGCTGCGCGTCGCCGACCGGGTGGTGGTGGTCGACGGCGGCCGGGTCGTTGAGGAGGGGCCGAGCGCCCAGATACTCCGCCACCCCGCGCATCCGGTCACCCGCCAGCTTTTGGAGGCCAGCGGAGCGGAGATCGCTGATCGGTTTTCCGGCCTACTTGACCCGGTATAGTCCAGCGACTCCCACGGAGTCCGATCTCGACGGGGAAGGGATGCACTCCCAGTGACACGACGCTACGTGACCGCCTTCGCCTGCGCCGCTGTGCTGGCGCTCGGACTTACGGCGTGCGGGAGCTCCGGCGCCAAAAAAGCCAGCGGCGCGGGCCCCTTAACATTGCGTTTCGCCGGCTCCAGCCAGGGAGCTGGCTATCCCACCCCGTTCGCCGCCATCCGGGGGCCAGGACAGCTGCTGACAACCTTCATGTTCGACACCCTGGCCTTCCCCGACGTCACCGGTCAGCCGAAGCCGTGGCTCGCCCAGTCCTGGCAGGAGTCTGCCGATGGCAAGACGTGGACCTTCCAGCTTCACCCCAAGGTCACCTGGCAGGACGGCAAGCCGCTCACGTCGGCCGACGTGGTGTTCAGCTTCAATTACGACCTGCACGGGCCGGGAGAGGCGACCGGCGTCGCCCAAGGCATCAACTACATCCGCAACGTCACCGCCACGGGGCCCGACACGGTGGTCATCAAGCTCAAAGCCCCCGAAGCCTCGTTCCTCTCCGACATCGCCGGGGCGTTCGGGGTGGCCATCATCCCCCAGCACATCTGGGCGGCGGTGAGCGACCCCGCCCATTTCCAGGGGCCCCAGTCGCTGATCGGATCGGGCCCGTACCGGCTGAAGACGTTCGACCTGAGCACCGGCAGCTACGACTTCGTGGCCAACGACGGATTCTACCTCGGCAGGCCCACTGTCCAGCAGTTCCAGATCATCCCGGAAAACAACCCGCTGGTTGCCCTCCAGCAAGGACAGCTGACTTCGGCCTCCACGTCCAACGGCGTGTTCCCCCAGGCGGAGTTCAACCTACTCAGCAAGAGCTTCAAGTTGCTGACAGCCCCGGGAGAGTTCAACGAGGCTCTCTTTTTCAACCTGGCCGGCGGCTCCCCCTACAACCAGGTGGATTTCCGCCACGCGGTGGCCTACGCCCTGAACCGCCAGGACATGCTCGACCGGCTGGCAGACGGGCGCGGCGTTCCCGGTAGCGCCGGCGGCCTGGGGCCTGACAACCCCTACCTCGACAACAACGTGGCGTCCTACCCCTACGACCCGGCCAAGGCAAAAGCACTCCTCGACCAGCTCGGGATCAAGGCTGCCGCCGGTGCCACCTTTCGCACAAGCCCCGACGGTGCGTCCCTGACGATCCCGCTTCTCGCCAGCGCGGCCGACATCCAGCAGGCACAGCTCGTCCAGCAGTACCTGCGGGCGGTGGGCCTCAACGTGCAGATCACCTCGGTCGACCAGCCGACCTCCGACGCAGCCGACGCGAGCGGGCACTACAAGATGGCCATCGTGCACTTTGGCGGCCTGGGCAGCGATCCGAGCGGGCTCATCCAAAGGTTCGCCTCCTCCTCCAAGAGCAAGTCGTTCACCCGGGTGACCGGCTACCACGACCCGGCCTTCGACAAGCTGGCCGCCGAGCAGGCCACCACGGTCGACGTCGCCCATCGCAAGCAGCTCGTCGACCAGATGCAGGTACTCCTGGCCAACGACCTGCCCGAGTTGCCCCTCTACATCCCTGAACAGATCACCTTCGTGAACGCCAAGGTGTTCCACGGGTGGGCCTACACGCCGGCGTGCCCGCCTTGCGGGGCGGGTATGAACAAGCGGATGCTGGTGAGCGGTAGCGCTGCCCCGGCGCCGAGCAATTCGTCGACATAGCCGTAGCCAAACCCCGGAGGTTCAGATGTCCGCCACCGACCAAGAGACCATTCGCCGGATCGAGGACTTCCACGGACACATGTGCCCCGGGCTAGCGATGGGCATCCGGGCCGCCGAGGTGGCGCTGGAGTGTATTGGAGCCCACGCGGCGGACGAGGAGGTAGTGGCCATCGTCGAGACCGACATGTGCGGCGTCGACGCCATACAGTTCCTGACCGGCTGCACCTTCGGTAAGGGCAATCTCATCCACTTGGACTACGGCAAGAACGCCTACACGTTCTGCCGTCGCTCCGACGGTCGGGCGATCCGGGTTACCGGCAAGGCCCGCGCGTGGGGTGGAGAGGACCCCGAGTGGCAGCGCCTGTTCACTTCCGTGCGGGGCGGCGGCGCCACCCCCGAGGAGCACCGGCGCTTCACCACGTTGCACCGCGCCCGGGCAGAGCGAGTCCTGTCTGCCCCCATCGACGATCTCTACGAGGTGGCCAAAGTGGACGTCGAGGTGCCGGCGAGGGCACGCATCCACACCTCGCTGCCCTGCGCCAACTGCGGCGAGAACACCATGGAGACCCGGGTGCGGCTTCTTCGGGGCCGCCAACTGTGCCCTCCCTGCTTCGAGGCCGAGCTGGCCGGTCGCCATCCGGTCGCCATGCGCGGGGCGCCCAGTTCCACCTGACCCGTTCGAGCGGCGCCCGACCCGTTCGAGCGGCGCCCGACCCATCCGAGTTGCGCCGTGCCGACGGCTCAACCGAGACGCTCGATGATCATTGCGTTGGCCAGCCCGCCACCTTCGCACATGGTCTGGAGCCCGTAGCGGCCGCCGCTTCGGCCCAGCTCGAACACCAAGGTGGCGAGCAACTTGGTGCCCGAAGACCCCAGGGGATGACCGAGGGCGATCGCCCCCCCGTTGACGTTGACCCGGCTCATGTCGGGGCGAAGCTCCTGCTCCCAGGCCAACACGACTGACGCGAAGGCCTCGTTGATCTCGACCGCGTCGATGTCGTCGATGGTCAGCTTGGCCTTCTCCAGCACCTTGCGGGTGGCGGGGATGGGACCGGTGAGCATGGTTACGGGATCGACGCCTGCCAGGGCAAAGGCGTGGAACCGGGCCAGCGGCGTGAGACCGAGAGCGGCGCATCGCTCCTCGCTCATGATGAGAGCAGCTGACGCGCCGTCGGTGATCTGCGAGGAGTTGCCGGCGGTGATCTTGCCATCCGGCTTGAACGCCGGCTTCAAGTTGGCCAAAGTCTCGGCGGTGGTGCCCGGTCGGATCCCTTCGTCGGCGGTGACGGTCTCGCCGGTAGCGACGATCTTGCCCGTTTCCTTGTCCTTGACCCTCGCCGCCACGGGCACGATCTCCTGGTCGAAGCGGCCCTCCTCGGTGGCTCGGACCGCCAGTTGCTGGCTGCGGGCGCCGAAGGCGTCGAGATCGGCACGCGACAGGTCCCACCGGTCGGCGATGAGCTCTGCGGAGATGCCCTGAGGGACCAGACCGCCTACTGCGGCGTAGCGCTCGGCCACCGTCGGGCCGAAGGGGACGCCAACGCCGGGGACAATGGCCGAAGCGCCCATGGGTACCAGGCTCATCACCTCGACGCCGGCGGCGACGACCACGTCGTAGGCCCCGGACATGACGCCCTGGGCGGCGAAGTGCACCGCCTGCTGCGACGACCCGCACTGGCGGTCGATGGTCGTGGCCGGCACGGACTCGGGCCAACCCGCGGCCAGCACGGCGTTACGCCCGACGTTGATGGACTGGGCGCCGACCTGCATGACGCAGCCCATGATCACGTCCTCGACCATTTCGGGGTCGAGGTCGTTGCGTGCGGCCAAGGCCTCGAGGACCGCAGCCGCCAAGTCGACGGGATGCCACCCCGACAGCTTCCCGTTGCGCTTGCCCCCGGCGCTGCGGACGGCGTCGACGATCACGGCGGTGGTCATGTGGGCTCCTCGGGCGTAAAAGAACAGTGGTCAGTGACCATTGTGCGGCGTCCCCGCCGCAAACGAGTCGCCGGCCCCGCGAACGGGCCGAGGCGCGGGAAGGGCGCCCGCACACGACGGGCGCCCTTTTTCCCACTGTATTCGGCTGTGGCGCTACTTGTTCGGTTGGGGTGTCAGGCGCAGGTACGGGCGCTTGGTCTCCCAGCCCCTGGGAAACTTCTCCTTGGCCGCCTCGTCGCTGATGGCGGGGGATATCACCACGTCGCCTCCGTCGACCCAGTCGGCGGGCGTGGACACCGAGAACTTGGCCGTCAACTGCAACGAGTCGATCACCCGCAGGATCTCGGCGAAGTTGCGTCCCGTGCTCTGGGGATAGGTGATGGTCAACTTCACCTTCTTGTCCGGACCGATCACGAACACCGAGCGGACCGTGACCGTGTCGCTGGCGTTGGGGTGGATCATGCCGTACAGGTCGGCCACCTTGTGGTCCGGGTCGGCGATGATCGGGAAGTTCATCTTGGTGTCCTGGGTGTCGTTGATGTCGTCCAGCCAGTCCTTGTGGGATTCCACGGAATCCACGCTGACCGCGATGACCTTGGTGTTGCGCTTGTCGAACTCGTCCTTGAGCTTGGCCACCGCCCCCAGTTCGGTGGTGCACACCGGCGTGAAGTCCTTGGGATGGGAGAACAGCACGCCCCACCCGTCACCCAGCCACTCGTGGAAGTGCACCGTGCCCTCTGTGGTGTCCGCGGTGAAGTCCGGTGCCTCGTCACCTAGCTGCAATGCCATGCATCCTCCTCAGAGTCGTCTCGAGAGTCGTCTCGACTACGGTCGCCTGCCAGGCTATCCCCAACTGGCCCGAAAGTCGACTTGACTGATCACCTTTTCCGAGGTCAGTGGGTGGTCAAGGCGGATCCTCGGCACCATCGGCGGTGGTTGCGGGCTTCGGCCGGCGGGTGACCCGTCTCAGGGCGCGTGCCAAAGTAGCAGGATAGGCAGCGGCGCGTGAGGCGTCGGCGGCGACGCTAGGTGTCGCGGCGGCGGGTGGTTCGGGGTGGGGACCACCATGCTTGCCGTCGAGCGACTGCGAAGCCACCTCGGAGCCAGCGGGCGCGGCCCCGGACCCGTCCGCCGGCAGAGGTGCGCCGTCGGGAGCATCGCCGTTGCCGGCGGGCGTGGTGACCCACGCCAGTCCGTCGGTGCGGAGGCGTTCCAATATCCTCAAGCGGAGTTCCCGGGCGACGCGTTGGTGCTGGCCGGGCCCGGTGCGGACGGACACCCGCATGGTGACACCGCCGGCGTCGACGGAGGCCACACCGGCGAAGTTGGGCTGACCGATGATGCACGACGCCCACTGCGGATCGTCGGCCATTGCCCTGGCCTCCTCCTCGGCCACCCGTCCGGTGCGCTGAAGGTCGGTTCCAAGGGGGACGACCACCTCCACGAGCGCGACGCTGTCGCCCTCGGAGTTGTTTCCCACGGTGCGGATGTCGCCGTTCGGCACGTACCAGACCACGCCGTCGATGGACCGGATACGCGTCACGCGGAGCGTCACGCCTTCGACGGTGCCCGACGTCGACCCCACCACGATGTTGTCGCCCACCTCGTACTGGTCCTCGGCCAGGATCAGGAGTCCCGAGAGGAAATCCTTGACGAGCGTCTGGGCACCGAAGCCGACCGCCGCGCCGATGACGGTGGCGCCGGCGACGAAGGGCGTCAGGTTGATCCCGACCTCGCTGAAGATCGTGAGGAAGGCGATCACCCAGATCACCGCCCGGAAAACCGCCGACACCACCCCGGCGATGGTCTCCGCCCGCTCCGTGCCCCGGGCGGTGGCCGCCCTCAGCGGCGAGACGAAGTGCACGGCGGACACCAGCCGCCGGGAGAAGCGCCTTTCGAGGCGGGTGAGGACGAAGGCGACCACCAGGACCACGGCCACCTTGAGCGGCCCGATTGCCCAGACCTGAACGGTGTGAGCGGTGCCGGCGTTGACGCCGAGGTCTTGGTGAAGGAGCTGGTAGATCACCCCACGGTCGCCGGACACGGCGCCGGTGTCGGCGGCGGCACGGATCCCGGTGGCCACGTTGCTCAGAATGACCGCGTCAACCCCCGACATTGACGCCGACCAGGCGACCGATGGCAAAAGCGAACCCGGCCGCCAGCATGCTCACCACCAGCTGACGTAGCGCAGATCGCCACATGGAGCGCCCCGTCGCCCGGGCGAGCAGGGTCCCGATGACGATGGCGCTGCCGGCAGCGAGTGCCACCGACAGTGCCTCGGCGAGCGTGCTGGTGGTGAAGAACCACGGCAAGAGGGGGATCACCGCCCCCAGGGCGAAGCTGGCGAACGACGACACCGCGGCCAGGTAGGGCGACCCGAGCGAGCTCGGGTCGACGCCCAGTTCCTCCCGGGCGTGCGTCTCGAGGGCCATCTCTGGCGTGCGCATCATCTCCGAGGCCATCTCTCCCGCGATGTCGGGGGCGACACCCCGGGACTCGTAGATGTCGGCCAGCTCGCGTTGCTCGGCGACGGGTGAACGCTTCAGCTCCCGCCGCTCCATGTCCAACTCATGCTGGAGCAGCTCGGATTGGGCGTGCATGGAGACATACTCGCCTGCGGCCATCGAGAAAGCGCCGGCGAGGAGCCCGGCGAAGCCAGCCAGGCGCACGTAGGGACCCGCGCTCTGGGCTCCGGCGACACCGATGATGAGCGAGACGTTTGTCACCAGACCGTCGCTGACGCCGAACACGGCGGCGCGAGCCGCGCCGCCCTGCACGTTGCGGTGGTGGCTCTCGGGTTGGTCCGTGGTGCTGCGAGTGGACATCGCTGGGACGGCACCCTTCGGGTCCGGGGATGATGGCCGGCGTGGACCACCGGTCTTCGTGACCCACCAGGCTACGCGCCCGGCGGTCAGGCGGTGGATGGCCCGGACAGCTACGACGACTTGTGCAGGTCGTGGCCGACGATACCGGCACGGAGACGACCGCGGGCCGGTTACCCGACTCCCCGTCGCTGCTCTAAGATGACCGGCGAGCCAGCGGGCCGCAGGATCGCGCGCGCCGACGCCACCCGGGCGTGTGGCGCCGAGGCACCCGCCAGGGACCGAGGAGGCCATGGGTGAAGCGCACATATCAACCGAACACCAGGCGGCGAGCCAAGCGACACGGTTTCCGGCACCGGATGTCCACGCGTGCCGGTCAGGCGATCATCAAGTCCAGGCGGCTCAAGGGCCGCAAGCGCCTCTCGGCCTGATCTGGCGTGTCCGCAGGCGGGGTACCTTCGGTGAACTCCACCGGGCCCGGACGCGGCGCGGGGCCCCGGGAGGGACCCGGCAGGGCGTGGCGGCCGGCACCAGAGCGCAGCGTCACCGTCGTGGGCCTATCACGGTATCTTGGGTGGGCGACGACTGGTCGGTACCGCCCCGCGTCGGTTTTGCTGTGGGCCGCAACGTTGGCTCCGCGGTGCTCCGAAATCGCCTCAAGCGCCAACTGAGGGCGATCTTGGGGTCCGAAGCCGCCCGCCTTTCGGCCGGCGCCTACCTGGTTCGGGTGGCACCAGACGCCATTCACCTATCCTTCCATGATCTACAGATCACTTTGGTGCAAACACTCGATACCATGGGCCTTCTGAAAGAGGCTCCCGCCAGTGCTGCATCGACGGCGAGTACCGCCTCTGTGTCGAGTACCGCCTCTGTGTCGAGTACCGCCTCGGTGTCGAGCAGTGACGTAGGGCACAGCGAAGCGAGAGCCGGTGGTTGACGAGCCCTTGAATGGCGCTTCGGTCCTATCGGCCCCCGCTGTACGCGTACTGGATCGGCCGGCGCCAGGCGGTGCCATCCGGGGGCGACGCCCCGCCGCCGATGAGGTCTCGTCGGCCCGGGGATGGTCGCGGCTGCTCGTAGGTCTCATCCAGATCTACCAACTGGCTCGGAGTGGTCGAGTATCGCCGTGCCGCTTCACTCCGACGTGCTCCCAGTACGCCGTAGAAGCCCTTTCCCGCCATGGCGTCACGCGGGGCCTGCGTTTGACCGCCGGCCGCCTCGTGCGCTGCCGCCCCGGGGGTCCCTTCGGAGCGGACCCCGTCCCGGAATGAGGAACTGATGTACTCCTTCCTTAACCCGATCGCCAAGCCGATCGCCGCCGTTTTGGCCGCGTTCTACAGCCTGATCCCGAACTTCGGCGTCGACATCTTGGTGCTGGCGCTGATCTGGATGGTGATCATCTCGCCGCTGACGCTCAAGTCGACGCGCTCGATGCTCGCCATGCAGGCCCTCCAGCCGGAGATCAAGCGCCTACAGGAAAAGCACCGCAACGACAGGCAGGCCTTCGCCCAGGCCCAGATGGACCTGTTCCGCGAGCGGGGAGTGAGCCCGTGGGGATCGTGCCTTCCTACCATCCTGCCCCTGCCCGTGTTCTTCGCCCTCTTCCAGGTGATCGACGGTCTCAGCCGGATGGTGAAGAACAGCGCAGGTCACCTGGTGTCAAGCCCGCGCTACCTCGACACTCACTCGGCGATATACCACGCCATCACCACGGCCAAGGGGCACATCAACGCCTTCGGCCTCGACCTTTCCAAGAACCCTCTGTCGCCGCACTCGTCGTTCGCCGGCGCCCTGCCGTACTACCTGCTTCTGCTGATCATGATCGGCACGCAGTACTACCAGACGTCGATGATGATGAACCGCAACCCGGCGGCTGCGCAGAACCCGCAGATGAAGATGATGAAGTACCTGCCGATCGTCTTCGGCGTCATCCTCATCCGGTTCCCCGCCGGCGTCATCCTCTACTACGCCATGTCGAACGTGTGCCGTATCGCCCAGCAGTGGGCCATGTACCGATACGACCCCAAGGTGAAGAGCCTGGTGGTGCAAGAGGTCAATGAGATAGAGGCCAAGACCCGCGAGATCGACAAGGCGGACAAGGCCAACAAGGACCCGTCCGGCAGGTCCCTTCCCTCCAAGGCAGCGCCGGCAAAGCCGCCGGCGGCCGGGCGTCCCCGGCTGCGTGACCTGCTCTCGCCGCCTGCGGCGCCCGACCAGGCCAGACCTTCCAACGCGACGGCGGGGCGCGACAGGGGCTCGAGGCCCAAGGGCGCCCCGCCGGCCGGTAGCAACAGGTCCGGCGGTCAGGGCACCATGGCCCCTGGTGCCAAGTCGGCCAAGGGCAATCCGGGAGCCACTCGAAAGGCGCCCGGAGACTCGAGCAACCGGACCGCCGGCAATGGCAACGGGTCAAACCGGGTCAAGCCGAATGGGAAGGGCTCGGACATATCCAAGAAAAGCTCAGGTGGCGCACCGGCCGGCGCCAGAGGCAACCCGGGGGCCGGGAGCGGCTCCGGAAGCGCCCGTGGCGCCGCCAAGGCAGGCCCCGGCAAGCCGGGCGCGCCCGGCACCGGCACGGGGTCTTCTGGCACGGGGTCTTCTGGCACGGGGTCTTCGGGCACCGTGTCTCCGAGCCCTGCGGCTCCTGGCGCGGCGTCGCCAGCCACGACCCCCCCGAACACCACCTCCAACGGGTCCGGCTCCAACGGCTCGGGTGGAGGGCAACGAGCATCCACAGGCGCACCTCGTACCGGCGCCGGGGCCAAGCGCAACATTCCGCCCCCTCGCCGCGGCCGCTCGAAGAAACGTAGAGGCCGCTGAGCGATGGAATGGGTCGAGACCACGGGTCGAACCATCGAAGAAGCCAAAGAAGCAGCTCTTGACGAACTGGGCGTCGATCAGCACGACGCCGAGTTCGAGGTGGTCACGGAAGCCCGGTTGGGTCTTTTCGGTCGCCTTCGTTCGGAAGCCCGGGTGCGGGCGCGCGTGCGCCCGACCGCCCCCCGCGCCAAAGATGACCGCCGTGACCGGCGGCGCCGCCGTAAGTCTGAACCCGAGAGTGATACCGTGGTCTCCGACGCTGGTGGCGCCGACGCGAGGACCGGGCTCGGTACCGGCGAAAAGGCACCCGCGGGCCCGAGCCGGCGGCCCAGGACCAGCGCTCCACCGCGGCCCACAGGGGATGGTACGACGGGGCCCTCGGTTACGCCTTCGGCGGACGCCCTACCCTCGGCGGGGGACGCTGACAGACCCAAGTCCCCCGGGGTCAACGCCCGCTCGACGGATACCCAATCGGGCAATGGGCGGCGCGCCGGCAACGGCGATGGAGCGCGATCCCCGAGAAATGAACGCCCGGCGCGTCCTGGGCGGACCGCAGATTCATCCAAGCAATCGAGACCCGAGGAGGCAGGACCGGTGGAGGTGGCGCTTGAGGAGCAGGGCCAGGTGGCGCAGGACTTCCTGCGAGGGCTCATGGACGAGTTGGGTCTGGGCGCCGCGATCCGGGTCGCCCGACCGGACGAGGACACCCTGGAGCTGGGCTTGGAGGGTGACGACCTGGGCGTCCTCATTGGACAGAAGGGGGCCACGCTGTTCGCCCTCCAGGACCTGACCCGCACCGTGGTCCAACGGCGCACGGGCGCCTCCAACGGCCGTCTGCTGGTCGACGTAGGCGGTTATCGCCAAAAGCGCCACCAGGCGTTGGCCCGCTTCGCCGAGCAGGTCGCGGAGCAGGTTCGGTCCTCCGGTTCGCGCAGGGCGATGGAGCCGATGAATGCCTCCGACCGCAAGGTCGTCCACGACACCATCAACCGCATCGATGGCGTCCAGACCACATCCGAGGGCGAGGATCCCCGGCGCTATGTGGTCGTTCTGCCCCTCGACTAACGCAGGCCCGGCGATCCGGCCGGTCGGCGACCCTCCCGTTCCGCCCCGTTGACCGAGGGCGAGCGCCGTCAGCTGGTCGATGTGCTCGAGCAGGCGCGGGAGTGGGGCTTCGTGGGCCCGGGAGACCTCGATGCCCACGTCGAGCACAGCCTGGCCTTCTTGCCGTTGTGCGGTCCGGCCCAGGCTGGGACTGATCTGGCTGTTGACCTCGGAAGTGGGGGAGGGTTACCCGGCCTTGTCCTGGCCCTCGTCCAAGTCGACCGCCCCTGGTTGCTGTTGGACGCCAACCGGCGCCGCACCGACTTCCTCATCACCGCCGTCCGCCAACTCGGAATCGGTGACCGCACAAAGGTGATATGCCAGCGTGCCGAAGTCGCAGGCCGGGGTCCCCTCCGAAACAGCGCCACGCTGGTGGTGGCCCGAGGTTTCGCCGCTCCTGGTCCCACCGCCGAGTGCGCCGCTCCCCTACTGGGGGTCGATGGCATGCTCGTCGTCGCCGAACCGCCCGGTGGGGCCCCCACTCGTTGGCCAGCAACCCAACTCGCCGATCTAGGGTTGGACTTCGACAGCATGACCACCGAGCCTGTCGCCCTCAGGCGCTTCCGCCAGGTGCGGCCCTGCCCGGATCGTTATCCACGCCGGGTGGGCATCCCGGGCAAGCGTCCCCTGTTCTGATACTGGCCCCGTGGTTCCCCCTGGAAGGGTTGCGTTCCACGTGAAACCTTGGCTCTCGGCTGGATCTCTAGACTTGCCTCTCTGGGTCCCTAAAGCGAAATACTTGCTTCTGCTGGTGGCGCCGACGCACCATAGGGGGGATGACAGAACCTGAGGAGTTGCGGGAGCGGGCCGCCTCCATATTTCAGCAGCTGCGAAATCAGCCCCATGTCGCTGACGACTACGAGCCCAGCACCGGAGAGGACGTCGCGTCCAGCACCGGAGAGGACGTCGCGTCCAGCGCTCTACCCGGCACCGCAGAAGACGGGGCCGAAGACACGGGCACGGACTCGGACCCCGCCGATCACGTCGACCTCACCCGCCCTTCTGCTCCCGAGAACGGCGATCCCGGCCTAAGCAACCCCGTTGTTACCGACTCCGCCGTCGCCCAGCCGTCGTCGGTCCTCCTAGGAATGACGACGGTGCCGGACCTTCCTGAAGCCCGGGTCACGAGCGATCCCGACGCGGGCGCAAAGGGTGGCACCGTACCGGCCGAGGTGACTCCCACCGTCCCACGCCGATCGGTGCAGGCTTCAGCTCTGGGCGAGGGTGGTGTCGGTTTTGCCCTCAGCGGGGCTGAGCTCTCTGCCCTCTCCCCGGAGCGTGAGCGCGAGTCGGGAACACGCCGGCATCCCGGGAGCGACCGACCCCTGCCCCGGGTCTTGGCCATCGCCAACCAGAAGGGTGGCGTGGGCAAGACCACCACGGCTGTGAACCTCGGAGCGACCCTGGCCGAGCTCGGCTACCGGGTCCTGGTCGTCGACCTTGATCCCCAAGGCAACGCCACCACCGGCCTCGGGGTGAACCCCCGCAACCTCGACGCCTCGGTGTACGACGTCATCCTCCACGAGACCCCGATCGAGGACTGCATCGAGCCGTCGAGCCTGCGGAACCTGTTCATCGTTCCCGCCACCATCGACCTGGCCGGTGCCGAGATCGAACTCGTTCCCGCTTTCAGCCGGGAACTACGCCTCCGCAGGGCGATTGACAGTGTCAAGGACGACTTCGAGTTCATCCTCATCGACTGTCCCCCGTCCCTCGGTCTGCTCACCGTGAACGGCTTGGCCGCGGCCAGCGAGGTTGTCGTGCCCATCCAGTGCGAGTATTACGCCCTCGAAGGCCTGGGCCAGCTCCTACGCAACGTGAACCTGGTCAAGTCCAACCTCAACCCCAACCTCGAGGTGACCACCATCATCCTCACCATGTTCGATGCCCGTACCAGGCTGGCCGAGCAGGTAGTGGACGAGGTGCGCTCTCATTTCGGTGACCGAGTCTGTCGTCATATAGTCCCTCGCACGGTGCGATTGAGCGAGGCCCCCTCGTTCGGACAACCCATCATCGTCTTCGACTCCTCCTCACGGGGAGCGATCGCTTATCGGGAGTTGGCCAAGGAGGTAAGTGGTGGCGCGCCGCAGCGGATTGGGTAAGGGCCTAGGGGCCCTTATCCCCAACGAAGTGGTGGGCGATCGGTCGTCGGCCCTGCTCGACATACCGGTGGCGTCGATCAGGCCCAACCCCCACCAACCCCGGGCACACTTCGACGAGGAAACTCTGGCCTCCCTGGCCGCCTCGATTCGCGAGCTCGGCGTACTCCAGCCCATCCTCGTCCGGCAGGTCGCAGACAACGACTTCGAGTTGGTCGCCGGCGAACGTAGGTGGCGCGCGGCACGACGCGCCGGGTTGCCCACCATCCCCGCCATCGTGCGCAACGTCACCGATATCGCCAGCGTGGAGCAGGCGCTGGTGGAAAACCTGCACCGCCAAGACCTGAATCCCCTGGAAGAGGCCGCCGCCTACCAGCAGCTCATCGAGGATTTCGGTCTCACCCACGAGCAGCTGTCGGGTCGTGTCGGCAGAAGCCGGGTCACCATCACCAACACCCTGCGGCTGTTCCAGCTACCACCCGCCGTCCAGAAGCTGGTGGCCGACGGGCAGCTGTCCGCCGGTCACGCCCGCGCTCTACTCGGTACCCCCGACCGCTCCTACCAGGAGGCTCTCGCCCGGCGGGCCGTCGGCGAGCAGCTCTCGGTGCGCTCGGTGGAGGACTCGGTACGTGATCGCAACGAGCTGGGGGGGGCGACGGGGGGTGTCGCCAAGCGCACGGATGCGCCGCGGCCTCCGGGGATCCTGGAGCTCGAGGAGATCCTGTCGGCCCGCCTCGACACCCGGGTCAGGGTCGACCTGCGCGCCCGGCGGGGCAAGGTGGTAATCGAATTTGCCACGCTGGAGGACCTGGAAAGGATCTACCGGGCGATGACCGAACCGCTTGACGGCCATCGGGTCAGTCCGCAAGCCTCGACCCACACCTGAGAGTCTCCCCTCCTTCACCTCGTCCACAGGCTGTGCATCAATCTGTGGACGAAGTATTCGGACGACTACGGGGTGGGACGCCTACGGGGGGACGCCTACTCGGGGAAGGGCCGCTCCACCCAGCGATCGAGGGCGGACAGGAGAGCATCGGCGATCTCAGCGGCGCGCATGACGGCGACCGACGCCGGACCGATCTCCACCAGGACCGCTGGCATCCGGGTTTCCCGCAGGATGGTGATGCGCATGCCCCGGCAACCGGTACCGGGGATACGGAGCCGTGCCGGTAGATCCTCGTGGACAAGACCGGCGAGGTGGCGCCCGGCTTCCGAACAGAAGCCGTTGTGGCCCAAGAAGTAAGCGGTGCGACATCCGTCCAGGTCCGGGTCGAGCCGCACCCCGAGGTATACGTCGACCTTGGCGGCGTTGGCCTGCGCCGCCTGGGCGGATTCGTCGAGGTCGTGCAGGCTCAGCACCTCGGCTCCTCCCCGGCGCAACGCCCGGCGGATGGCGTCGGCCAGCGCCGCCAGTCCTCCGGTCTCGCCGACCGCGATGCGCCAGCCCCGCAGGGTGCGGGGAGCGTCGCTCAGGCGTACCCGCTCCCGGATGCCCGCCACGAGCACCGTCCCGGTTATCTTCGCCGTGTAGCTACGCAACAGCTGCACGGTTCCCGGACCGCAGATCCCGTCTTCGGTCAGGCCCAGGTTGCGCTGGAACTCACAGACCGCGGCGTGCGTTTGGGGCCCGAAGATCCCGTCCACCCGGCCGGCGTCGAAACCGAGGGCGCCCAGCTGGCGCTGCAGGGAGGCCACGTCGTCGCCCCGCAGCATCCCTCGCCGGTAGTACAAGAGCCGCTCGCCCAAGGTCCGCCCGGCCTCCACCAACGCGTTCCAGGTCTGATGGCCGCAGACGGCATCCACCCTCAGCCCGTGGCTGGCCTGGAACACACGGACAGCGGCGACGGTGCCCGGACCGAACAAGCCCTCTGGGTCGGGCGCGGTGCTGATGCCGAGGGCCTGCAGACGCTGCTGCAGATCCGTGGCCGCCGCTCCGATGGTCCCTTCGACCAGAGGGAGCCCGCCCTCACCCCTCGCCGCAGTGCCCCCTACGGGAGTGCTGTGCGCCGGGTGGTACCGGTCCCCGGAAACAGGGCCGCCTACAGGAAAAGAGCCCGCTGCCGGAGCAGAGGCCTCTGCCCCTACAGGAGCGGGGCCCTCTACCGGAACGGAGCCCTCTACAGGAATTGATTTAGCTCCTCGAGTAGCTGACCCTTGCCCTTGGCACCGACGAGACGGAGCCGCGGCTCACCGTCCTTGAACAGGATGAGGGTAGGGATGCTCATCACGTCGAAGCGTCGAGCCAACTCGAGGTTGTCGTCCACGTTGATCTTGGCGATGCGCAACCTTCCCTCCGTGTCGGATGCGATCTCGTCGAGCACGGGAGCGATCATCTTGCATGGCCCGCACCACTCGGCCCAGAAGTCGACGAGGACAGCTCCCTCAGCCCCTTTGATCTCCTCATCGAACGTTTGATCCGTGAGCGTCAATGCGCCTTCAGCCACTGAACTCGACCTCCTGGAAGTATGCGGGACATCTGCCCCACGCGACTGCTGCAACGCCGGGCGGCAGGACCCACATTCCGGTCCTACCCAAGGCCGCCGTGCGACTTGTGTCCTCTCAGCCTGACCAATCCTCGGTCACGGCCACCTCGCCGGCGCCCGCGCCCTCCAACCACCGCTCGGCGTCGATGGCGGCCATGCAGCCCGATCCCGCAGCGGTGACGGCCTGGCGGTAGGTGTGGTCCTGCACGTCGCCGCACGCGAAGACTCCCTCGACGTTGGTGCGGGTGCCGTCGTGGGTGAGGAGATAGCCGGCGTCATCCATGTCCAGCTGACCTTGGAACAGGGCGGTGTTGGGCACGTGGCCGATGGCCACGAACACACCGGTGGCGTCCAGCGTGCTCTCCTCGCCGGTCACCACGTTTCGCAGGGCGACGCCCTCGACCATGTTGTCACCCAACACGTCGGTCACCACCGTGTCCCAGATGAAATCCACCTTGGGGTTGGCGAACGCTCGGTCCTGCATGATCTTGGACGCTCGCAACTCCTTGCGCCTGTGGATCACGGTCACCTGGTCGCCGAACTTGGCCAGGTGGTTGGCCTCCTCCAGGGCGGAGTCTCCGCCCCCCACCACGGCGATGTGGTGGCCGCGGAAGAAAAAACCGTCACACGTGGCGCACGTCGACACCCCGTGGCCGAGCAGACGCGATTCCGACTCCAACCCGAGCATGAGCGAGCGGGCGCCGGTGGACACGATGATCGAGCGAGCAGTGAACTCGATCTCCGCTCCCGTCGAAGGGTCGGTGGCCCACACCCGGCGGGGACGCCCCGAGAAGTCAACCCGAACAACTTTCGAGGTCACGAACTCGGCCCCGAAACGCTCGGCCTGGGCACGCATGGTGATCATGAGTTCGGGCCCCATGACGGCGTCCGCGAAGCCGGGATAGTTCTCCACTTCGGTGGTGAGCATCAGTTGGCCACCGGGTTGGTCGCTCGTGGACGACGGCTGTCCCTCGATCACCAAGGGGTGCAAGTTGGCCCGGGCCGTGTAGATGGCCGCCGTGAGACCCGCGGGGCCCGAACCGACGATGATCACGTTGCGCATCGCGCTATCCGACATTTCCTACCTCGTCTCTTGGACCGCTCAGTCATCCCGAGCGGCCCGCTTCCGCCAGAAGAACGCCCCCGCGAGCATGAATATTGCACCTAGCACGGCATACGACGTCCACACCCGCCGGCCTTCGGGATGAAACGGCAGGTAGACGTGCAGGCGGACGACGGCTATGACCACGAGAATCAAAGCGGTGGTTCCCGCCGCCGCTGCCACCAGGCCGAACACGACGCCTCTAGCCACCTTGGTGACCGGCACCGTCGTCTTGTCCCGTACCGTCTCCACCACGAATTCGATGTGATCCGCCACGCTGAGCGTCCAATCCGAACCGGTGGGGGCCGGCGCCGGCCGGGGGCGGTCCGCGGACACAGGCGTCGTCGTCGACCGGGTGGGATCTGACGGGGCGGTATCTGACATGGGCGTCTCCTACCCTGGCTCACCTGCGACGACTCTGCTCAGCCTGCAAGCACGCTGGTCACCCGATGCGACGGTGACATGACGGGTCGGTAAGGTCACCAGCCGTGCGGACTGTACTCGCCGTCGCGGTCGGTGCCGCCCTGGCGGCCGTCGCGGCGGTGATCCTCGGAGAGTACAACTTCAGCGGGGCCGTGCCGTGGGTGGCCGGTGTGGCGGTACCCGCGGTCATGGGAGAGGCGGTGGTCCTGATAAACGGGCGGGGCGAACCCGAGCTGTGGCTGGCGGTGGCAGCGCTCTCCGCCGGGGGTCTGGCTTGGGGGGCGTGGCTGTCGGAGGGCAGCGGCCTGAGCCCCCTGCCCCTGGACGGCTGGGTGGCCATCGCGCTGGGAGCGCTGGTCCCCATCGTGTTCGCCCTCGGCGGCCGCCGTCAGGGGAAAAGAACACCCACCAAAGCCGACGAAGCTCACTCAGGTCACCTGTAACTCGCTGATCGACAGGGTGAGCGCCGGCCCGGTGTCAGTCATCCACAGCAGAACCCAACTCCCGGAGCGGTTCCCGAGATCGAATGTCGT
Source organism: Acidimicrobiales bacterium (assembly GCA_035552775.1). Taxonomy (GTDB): domain Bacteria; phylum Actinomycetota; class Acidimicrobiia; order Acidimicrobiales; family Palsa-688; genus DASZKW01. The sequence continues at coordinate 46,599 of DASZKW010000043.1, forward strand.
CGACCCGGCGATGTCGGTGTGCGTGGCGGTGAGTGGCCCCCAGGCGGCCAGGTCGGCGCCATCGGCGCCGGCGACGTAGGTGCTGGCCGCCCAGCCCTGGGTGGGCGAGGTCACCGACAGGCGCTGGAGGGGCTGGGTACCGACCAGGTGGATGGCGAGGCCCTCGCCGCCGTAGCCGGCGAAATCGCGGCCGTAGTAGCGCGACGTCTGCCAGGCCGTGCGGTCATTGCCGTCGTAGGTGTACTTGACGTCCTGAGGGTTGTCGGCATGTTTCTGGGGCGGCACGATCCACACCGAAACGTCACTGATCGTCACCGTGGTGCCGGACGCCCCCGCCGAGTTCGGGTGCCCCCCCCCGTGGCCGCCGACGACGAGCATGCCGGCCACCACCACCCCGGCGATCGCCAATGCCCCAACGACGAGGCCCGGTGCCCGGCGACGCCGGCGGCGGCCCGGCGGGGGGCCGGCCCGACCGGGGGTCTCCTGGGTCGGCCGGTGCCGGCCGGGGGACTGCTGGGCGGGCCAGGCTCTACCGGTGCCCCCCTGCGGCGGGAAAGCCCCGCCGGCGCCCGCCGGAGCCGGCCAGGCCCTGCCGGCGGCTTCCTGGGCCGGGCCGACCCCCGCCCAATAGGGACCGGCGGCTGCCCTGGCACCCGTCGCCGTCTGGCGATCGGTGCGTGTGTCGGGAATGCCAGCCTCCGCCGCCTCTTCCTGCCGGCCCCGCCCAGCCACCTCGGTGTGCGACGCGTCCGATCGTCGATCCCGAGGTCCGGCCGAGTTAGCCCCCTCCGTGAGGGAACGGGCCGGGCGCTGCTGATGGCCTCTTGGTCCCGCCGGACCCTGCCCCGCCGGGCCGGCACCTCCGTCGGGACGGCGCTCACCGAGACGCCGGCGCCGGCCGGGTGCCCCGACCGGGGGAGGCGAATCGGTGGCCTGCAGGCCGACGAGCATCTGGCTCAAGGCGGTGGCCGAGGGCACCCGCCGGGCGGGGTCTGTGGCCAGCATCTCCGCCACCAGGGCGTCGAGGGGCCCCGACACGTCGGCACGAAGGCTGCGCAACCGCGGTGCGGGTCGGTCTAGGCGGGCCATGGCCATGGCCATCTCGCTTTCGCCATCGAACGGCGACCGCCCGGCCAGCATCTCGAATGTCACCACTCCGAGTGCGTACACGTCGGCGCGGGCGTCGGGCTCGATGCCCTGCACCTGCTCGGGGCTCAGGTAGCGCGGGGTCCCCAGGACCATGCCGGTGCGGGTGAGGTCCATGCCCAGGCTCTCGGCCGCCTTGGCGATGCCAAAATCTGTGACCTTTACACCGGGCACCTCGGCGCCGTCGTCGAACAACAAGATGTTCGCCGGTTTGATATCGCGGTGAATGATCCCGGCCCGGTGGGCGTGGACCAGCGCGTCCGCGATCTGGGAGGTGATCCCGACGGCCAGCCACGGGGGGAGCATCCCCCGCGTCGCGAGATACTGCCGCAGGGTGTCGCCGCGCACCAGTTCCATCACGATGTAGGTGGTTGGTCCGTCCACTCCGGCGTCGAAGGTGGCGACCACCCTCGGGTGGACGAGACGGGCGGCGGCGATCGCCTCACGCCGGAAGCGTTCGAGGAAGATCTCGTCGGTGGCGTATTGGCGCTGGAGGACCTTGATCGCCACCGCCCGGCTGAGGACCTGGTCGTGGGCCTCCCACACGTCGGCCATGCCCCCCCTGGCGATGGGGCGGACCAATCTGTAACGCCCACTCAGGACCTGGTCGACGGTCAGAGGCGCTGGGGCGTCAGGTCCGGGCACGACGCCGGCAAGGCTACCGGCCGAAGTTGCCGCCCTGGCATCAACACGATGTACCAAGGCGAGCGTTGCTACGTCGACTCCCCGAGGAACGAAGGTCCAGGGTAACCGTCCGAGTCGGCGACAGCATCGTCGACGTAGCAACGCTCGCCTTTGTAAGTCCCGGCAAAATCGTGGCCTGTGGTAACGAATCGGAGCCCCGACTACGCCCGTCCGGCATCTTGTGTGCAGTTCCCGGGGATATAGCCAATGTTTCTGCAGTTAAGGTCAGCGCCGGCCGGCGACGGGGGAGGTTTTCGGCCCAGCGGGCTCTGCTAGTGGCCTGCGGGGGCAGGGCGGGCGCGGAGCATGGCCACGCCGATGGCGCCGGGACCACAGTGTGTCCCGATGACGGGGCCGATCTCGCCCACCACAATGGGTACTGCCGGCTTGACGTCGGCAATGAGGGCGAGAAAGTCGTCGAGGTCGGGGGCGTCCGCCCCGAACGCGGCCATGCGCTCGAGCGGCCCTGCGGCGTGAACCTTGGCGGCCAGGTAACGCAGCGAACGACCCCGCGTCCGCTGCTTGGATTCCTCGGCCACCTCCCCGTCGCGCACCTCGATCACCGGTTTGATGGCGAGCATCGATCCGATCATGGCCTGGGCGCCGCCGATGCGGCCTCCGTTGCGGAGATTCTCCAAGGTGTCGAAGGCGGCGAACACCAGCAGGCGGCTCTGGGCCCCGGCGACGGCGTCGGCCACCTCGTCGAGGCCTTTCTCCTCCTCCGCGGCCTGGGCGGCGATGAGCACCTGCAGCCCCTGTCCCAGGGTGACGTTGAGCGAGTCCACCACGAGCACCGGTAACCGTCCTTGCAGGTCCCGTGCCGCTTGCCGTGCGGCCTCGATCGTCGCCGACAGCTTCGAGGACAGGCTCACACACACGACTCCGTCGGCGCCCTCGCCGGCCATGCGGACGAAGGCCTCTCGGAAGTGGCCCGGCGACGGTGCCGCGGTGGCCGGCAGCCCGGCGAAGCTGCGCGCCCGGGCCCAGAAGTCCTTGGTCGGCAGTTCCTCGCGATCGACCAGTTCCTCGTCGCCGAAGCGGATCCGCAGCGGTACGAGACCTATGCCGTGCTCGGTGAGCACCTCGTCGGGAAGATCGCAAGCGCTATCGGTCACGACGCGGATACCGGGCATGGCCCCCCTCTAGGTGACGTTGTTGTGAATGTTCGGACCACGACGCTCCCCCGATGGTGACACGCTCAGCCGGCCGGGCGCCGCACACGAAGCACGTTGCGGACCTCGGCCACCCCGAGCCACAAGGCGACGAGGATGTACACCGCCGCTCCCACCGCGCCGAGCACCACCACCCGCAACAACAGCACGGCGATCGCACCGCTGTTGGGAAGGAGGGCCGAGAGCCCCTCGAGCACCGCGGCCATGACAGCGGTCGCCAGCACCACCCTGAACGCGGCGACGAAGACGGCCGAGCCCTGCAGACCACCGGCTTTGACCCGTAGGTGGGCGAAGGACGCGACGGCCGCCACCGAGTACGCCCCGATCCAGCCGATGACCAGACCCTTGACGCCGAGCATGGGGTAGAGACCCACCCCCACGAGCAAGGTGAGGGCGTTCTCGAAGCAGTAACGCCAGAACATCGAGCGGGTGTCCTTCATCGACTGGTATGCACGCATGAGAAGCAGGTACACGCTGAACCCGGGCAGGCCCACGGCGAAGATTGCGACGAGCACCCCGGTCAGGTGGGCCTCGCCGACCGACACCCGGCCGTGGCGCAGGGCAAGGCGGAGCAGGGGCTCGGCGAGGATGGCGTAGCCCACGCCGGCGGGGACCATGATGGCGAGGGTGAGACGCAGGCCCGAACCCATCCGCGCCCTGAACGCTCGCAGCCGGCCGGCCGACCAGCGCTCGGCGAGATCCGGGGCGATCACCGACGCGATGGACACCGCGAATATGGCGTAAGGCAGCTGGAAGAACTGGTAGGCGTAGTTGAACGCGGTCACGTCGCCGCTACGGGAGCTGGCCAGGAGCTGGATCACGTAAAAGCTCACCTGGTTGGCCAGCACGGCCCCGAATGTCCACCCCGACAGCCGCAATACCGTGCGCACCGCAGGATGCCCCGGCTCCCATACCGGGCGGAGGCGGACGCCCGTGCCGAGCAAGGCCGGCAGCTGGGCGCCGAACTGGACGAGGTAGCCGGCGGTGGTCCCGAGACCGAGGACGAGTATGGCGGCCTCGTCCCGCGCGAAGCCGGTCAGGGTGAGCGAGTGGGCCACCACGCCGGTCAGGATCACCGCGGCGACGGTCACGAGGTTGCAAACGATGGGGGAAAAGGCGGGCGCCGCGAACCGGCGCCGCGCGTTTAGCAGCGCCGTTGTCACCGCGATGGCCCCGAGGAGGAATAGCTGGGGCGCGAAGAGGCGCAACAGGTGGGTGGCGAGTTGGCGTTCGGCCCCGATGGCCGCCCCATGGTCCCTCACCAACAGCAGGTCGATGATGAGGGGGGCGGCCAACCAGAACAGCGCCGTCAGCACCACCAGGGCGGCGGTGATGGTGGTAACCACGGCCGAGATGGACCTGTCCCCCTCGCGGCGGTCCCGCCGGGCCAGTTCTTCCACGAAAACCGGTATCAGGGTGGCCGACAGCACCCCGCCGAGAACGAGGTCGTAGATGCTGTTGGGCATGTTGTTGGCCAGGTTGTAGGCGTCGGCCAGGCGGTCGACACCCAGCACCCAAGCCAGGGCGAGGACCTTGCCAAAGCCGGTGAGGCGGGACAGGAGGGTGCCCACGGCCATCATCGACGTGTTGCGGGAGAACGACCGGCGCTCGTCGGCACCTTCCACCGGCAGACGCACGGGTGATGGCGGAGCGGGCGGGCGCGTCCCCCCGGGCTCGGGGGGTGGGGGCGGTGGCACGGGCCTTGTCGGCGACGACGGCACTCCGGGCCCGACGGGGGGCGCCGGCCGACCCGTTCGACCAGGCGGCGTGGCCGGCGCGGCCGGGGGAGGGGCCGGCGCGGGCGCGACCGGGGGGGCGGCTCGATCGGGCGGCGCGGCCGGCGCCGCCGGCGGGGAGGCGGGCAGGATCACCGGCTGGTCCGAAGGCTCGCCCCGGCGCAACGTCGTCGGCGCCCGTGTCGGCGGGGGGGGGATTGCGGGGAGCGCCGGCCGGCGACTGCCTGCTCCCTGGCGGTCGTCGGGGCGTTCCCGGGCCGTGGTCTCGACTGGACCGCCGTCCGGCTCGAGGACCCGCACCCCCGAGCTGACCCGGAAGCCGGGCCGGACGGAGCCGGGCTGGTCGGGCGGTTCGATGCGACGCTGCGGACCCACGCGGACGGCATCGACGCCCACAGCGGCCACCGGGCCCGACAGCCCGGTGGTTGCCATCCCTATCGACGTGTAATCCGGGTAGTGGGGGGCGCCGTAGTCGGGCCCGGAGGCGTCCGCGTCGCCCTCGTCATCCACCTCGTCCGCCCGGCCCCCCCTGGCCGACCGGTAGTCGTGGGCTGGACCGTAGACCTTGTCCCCCGAGCGGTGGTCCTTCGCGCCATCGTGGCGCCCCGGGCTCACCTCCGGTGCCCAGCCCGGGGTGGGCGGTCCGGATACTCCGGCGGCGGGGACGCAAAGAACTCGGCCACCACGGGATCGTCGTCGACCCACAACGCGATCGCCTCCTCCGGGCGGCCAGCCGTCCCGGCTGCGGGCTCGGGTTCGGGCTGCACCACACCATCGTCGGGCTGCGCCACACCATCGTCGGGCTGCGGGGCACTGTCCGCCCGCTCCGGGACACCCTCGCCGGGCTCGGGGGCGGCTGGTGCACCGTTTGCCGACTCCCCGTCCGCGAGCCGCCCGCTCGCCGCTTCTCGTTTGCCCGGTGCCGTTGCTCGGACTGCTCCGGGCAAGGACCGGGTCCCCTCGACGGGCAGGGCCGCGCCGTTGCCTGCTCCGCGCCCCGATAGGGCGACCTCGGCACCCGGGCTGGCGACCGACGCGTCGCCTGAGCCGTCGCCTCCTTCGTCAACTGGGGGAAGCGGGGGGTCGACCAGTTGGCGGGCCCGCCGGCCGTGGCGTCGGTCGCGCACCCACCACACGCCAAGCAGCAACACCGCACCGATCATGAGAATTATCGCCACCACCGACACCGCGGTGCTGCGCACCGTGTAGTGGGCCTGTCCGAGCACGAGCGAACCGTCCCCCGAGCGCAGGGCGAGCTGGAGGGTGAAGACCCCGGTGGTCCTGGCCACCACCGGGACGCGCAAGGTGGTGGCCGGTCCCGTGAGGCTGAGGCTGCACACGACGGTGGTGGCGTCGCTCGACTGGCAGGTGCCCTCGGGGGGTTTGAACGAGTGGAAGGTCAGCTTTTGGCTGGTGAGCTGGAGGCGGACGCGGGCGACGCCGCTGCTGGTGCTCAGGACGGTGACTGGGACGTTGCCGTTCTGGGAGGTGAGGGTTAGCGACACGCCCGGCGGCAACCGCACGCGGCCCGTCGCCGCCGAGAGGTCGTGTGCGACGCTGCCCAGGGCCGTCGAGCGCCGGCGGGCCGACAGGTCACTGGACTCGCCTACAAGCACCCGGCGCGCAAAGGCCCCGGCCTGGGCAGTGGCGGTGGGAAACGTCGACTCGAAGGCGCTCAGCTGACGGCGCACGGCTCGCACGGCGGCCGCCTCGGAAAAGGTGTCGGTGGGCGGGCGGGGTGACACCAGGGACCGGCTGAGCGGGGTCGTGGCGCGAGGGACGCTGGCGAAGAGCTGGTCGAGTGTCATCGGCTGCAGAAGCGGGTTGCCGTGCAACCCGTCGAGAACCGTCTCGATGAACGCTGTGTTCGCGGTCCAGCTGCGCGGGGTCAGGACCCCGATGCCTCGTTGGTCGCCCGGCGTCTCGGTCTCGATCATGGACAGCTCGGCCAGCAGCTGGTCGGCCTGCAGGACCTGGTCCCCGGTGTTGGTGAAATGACGATCGAGATTGGTGTCTGCCCCGAGCACCGAGGTGGTGCCAGGCGACGCTTGGTTCACCCCCGGTGTCTCCAGCGAAGTGGGCTGCGCGAACGTCGTCTGCTGGCCCGCCGGCAGTGGGTCGAGGTCGCCGTCGGGCACGACGAGGCGGACAGCTCCGCGAGCCTCCAACACCCCCGCCGTCGAAGGGTCGAGGGGTCCGTCCACCGCCCACGTGCCCGGGTCGGCGGATGTCTGCAGGGTGGTTTGCAGGGTGCCGGCGCCGGCGCGCAGCTGGGCGCGTACCTCGCCGTCGAGGCCGGCCGCCTCCAGGGCGGGAAGGTCGAGTGCGACGTAGGGGGCGGGGAGGACCTGGTCGGGACCCGCCGCCACCGCCGAAAGCGCCGCTAAGGGGGCTTTACCCGACGCGCCGGCCGCGCTCAGCGAGTCGAGCGTCTGGGGGTCGGGTATCACCGAAACGGCCACGCCCGGGTGGGCGTCGAGGACGCCGATCTCGCCGCCGAGGCCGGTTACCGTGCTCGCCGACAACCGGCCGGGCTCGCCTGAGTTGGTGAGAGCCGGCGCGGCACGCACCGGCAGGACCCAGGACACGGCCAGCTTGGGGAACCCGTTGGCCGTGGGTACCCACACCAGGTAGGTGGTGAGCGGATCACCCAGGAAGGCGCCGTTGGACCGGTTCACCACCCCGATCTGGACGGGATAGACACCGTTGTTGGTGCTGTTCAGCCCGATGCTGGACAGCCCTCCGGGCGGCGGCGGGGCGGCAGAATCGATCGGCAGCACGACCTCGGACCCTCCGCCCGGGCCGGCGGGCAGCGTGGAGACCGGTACCTGACCGCTCTGCCAGATGTAGCTGCCCCGCATCTGACCGGCGAGGGTCGTCTCGAAGTCCGTGGTCGTGGTCAGCCGCGGGTATACGTACATGGCGAGCGCGGCATCCGCAGGGGCGTTCGGCGAGACTCGCACGTCCATGACGAACTGGGCGCCTGCGCCCCCTCCGACCCAGGGTGACTGGTCGACGACGCTGAGCAGGGCACTGGGGGACGACGAGGGCAACGAAGGGGGCGTCGTCGTCGTCGTGGTCGACGGCCCCGGGTTGTGGTGCGGTGACGCGGACGCCACCGGGGTGGCACCGAAAGAGGTGAGCACGGCGCCGCACGCGGCCAGGGCGCGCCACCACGGCCGGCGCCGGGTCACCGGAGGCCGGCCGAGAGCACCGACAACCCGGACGGTTCCTCCCGGAAGCCGGCCGCGAGGTAGAGGGCGAGGGCGACGTCGTTTCCCACCTGGGTGTTCACCAGTGCGCGCCGAGCCCCCCGCCGGCGCAGCCAGTGCAAGCCGTCGAGGAGGAGGCGCCTCCCGGTACCGGTGCCCTGACCGGCGGGATCGACCGCCAGGCGCTGGACGAAACCGCGCCTGACCGCCCGGCCGCAAATTGCGTAGCCGATGACGTGGCCTTGGTCACCGATCGCGGTGCGCACCCGGGTGTGGGGGGTGGCGCTGATGGCGTCGAGCAGGGTCCGGGCGTCGAACCGCCAGAACGTGGAAAACGCCGCTCTGTCGACGGCGAGGATGTCGGCGTGCCGTGACCGCCCGCCGCGCCGCAGCACCAGACCGTCAGGCACGGCGGGCAACGGGGGGCGGAGATCGACACCCAGCAGATGAAGGCGTTGCTCCACCGCGAAGCCGGCGGCGAGGAAACCGCCCTGCTCGGCAGGCAACAAGGCACCGGTGACGACCCGGGCGAAACCCCGATCGGCGAGGATCGCCAAGCAGCGCTTGACGAACTCGGAGGAGGGCAGGGGCGAGTTGGGCAGCGGTGCCAGGTAGGCGACATGGCGATCACCCCGCCACGGACCGGTCCGGGCACGTTCGTGCCCCCAGCGCAGCACGTCAGCGGTGGGGACGCTCATGCCAAGCCGGGCCAGGATCCTAGCGAAACCACCGCGGCTGGCGATCCCTCCGAAGGGCCGCCTGACGAGCGCGAACAGCGAAGCGGCAGTTCGGCGTGCTCGGCGTCAACCCACCATGCGGCTCTTTCATGGTCGCTCACGGCAGACATCAAGAGTAGTGCCACCCCCCAGGCTCATCCGTACGGTTCCCCAGGTAGCCTGGCGGCTGTGACCGGTGCCACCGTCCTGATCGAGTCGCACCCCGACAGCGGTGCCCACGACACCGGTCCCGCCCACCCCGAACACCCTGGTCGCCTCGACGCAGTCCTCCGGGGCATCCACGCCGCCGGCGTCGACGACGCCCTCCTCCCGGTCATCCCCCGCCCGGCCTCGCGCGCCGAGCTCGAGGCTGTTCACGACAGCGAGTACCTCGATGCCATGGAGGCGTTCTGCGCCCGGGGCGGGGGCGCCGTGGACGCCGACACAGTGGCCTGCTCCCGTTCGTGGCAGGCCGCGCTCGTCGCCGCCGGTGCGGGCATCGACGCCACCGAACGCCTGCGGGCCGGGGAGGCCGACGCCGCCTTCATCGCCGTACGCCCACCCGGTCATCACGCCACCGCCAGGCGGGCCATGGGGTTCTGCCTGCTCAACAACGTGGCGGTGACCGCGGCGGCGCTGGCCGATTCAGGCGAACGTGTCCTGATCGTCGACTACGACGCCCACCACGGCAACGGCACCCAGGGCGTCTTCTGGGACGACGGGCGGGTGACGTACCTGTCGCTGCACCAGTGGCCGTTCTACCCGGGCACCGGGTCCCTCGAGGAGTCCGGGAAAGGTGCCGGCGCCGGCGCCACCGTCAACGTGCCGCTGCCCGCCGGGACCACCGGCGACGTCTACCTGGCTGCCTTCGACGAGGTCATAGCTCCCGTCGCCGAACGGGCCCGACCCACCTGGGTCATCATCTCCGCCGGCTTCGACGCCCACCGTGACGATCCCCTGTGCAACCTGTCGCTGTCGGCCGGTGACTACTCGGAGCTCACGGCCAGGATCTCCTCGCTGGTTCCCCCGGGGAGGCGCCTGGTGGTGCTCGAAGGGGGCTACGACCTCGACGCCCTGGCTGCCTCCGCCGGCGCCTGCGTGGCCGCCCTGGCCGGTGGGCGCTACCAGCCCGAGCCTTCCACCAACGGGGGCCCCGGCCGCGAGGTGGTCGACGCCGTCCGCCGCCTCCACGTGGACGGGCGTTGACCGGGGTATGTGCGGGGGTGGCCGCCTGAAGCCGGAAGGGGACAGGGCGGCGGGCGAGCCCAGCGGTAGGAGGTCGCCACTTTCCCCAACAGTCACGCACCCATCGTGTCGATGGAATGTACCGTGCTCGACTTTCCCGCCCTCCTGCGTTTCACCGTCGACCAGGGAGCATCGGACCTCCATATGCGCGTCGGCGCCCCCCCGAGGGTGAGGGTCGACGGCGAACTACGCCTGACCCCGTTCCCGGCGGTGGAATCCGACGAGGCTGAGGCCCTGCTCGCCCGGGTGATGCCAGCGGACCGCAGGGCCGAATTCTTGGCTACCGGCGAGGCCGACTTCTCCGTGTCCGAGGCAGGGCTGGGTCGGTTCCGGGCCAACGCATTCCGTCAGCGGGGCAGCATCGGGCTGGTGTTGCGCCGAGTCGTGCCCGCAGCCCGCACCGTCGCCGAGATGGGCCTGCCGGCGGTGGTGACCCGCCTGTCCGACGAAGCCCGAGGGATGGTGCTGGTAACGGGGCCGACGGGGTCGGGCAAGACCACCACCCTCGCCGCCATGATCGACCACATCAACCGCACCCGGGCGGTCCACATCATCACCATCGAGGATCCCATCGAGGTCACTCATCCTGACAAGAAGGCGATCATCAGCCAGCGCGAGATCGGCAACGACACGACAAACTTCGCCCAGGCCATGCGCCGGGCGCTGCGCCAGGACCCCGACGTCATCCTCATCGGGGAGATGCGTGACGCCGAGACCGTCAGCGCCGCACTGTCCGCGGCGGAAACCGGCCACCTCGTCCTGTCCACCCTGCACACGACCAACGCGGAGGAGACCATCAACCGGGTGGTCGACTTCTTCCCCCCCCATCAGCAGCACCAGGTCCGCCTCACGCTGGCGTCGGTCCTGCGCGGCGTGATCAGCCAGCGCCTGGTCCCCAGGGCCGACGGCGAGGGCAGGGTGGCGTCCATCGAGGCGATGGTGGCGACAGGACGGATCGCGGACCGCATCATCGATCCCGGCGGCGGTCAGGGCGAGACCATCACCGAGCTCATCGCCGAGGGCGAGTACCACGGGATGCAGACCTTCGACCAGAGCCTGTTCTCCCTCTACCAGCAGGGCCAGATCACGTTGCGCGCCGCGCTTTCGAGTGCGTCCAACGCCCACGACCTGAGGGTGGCCCTGCAGGGTGCGGGGCTGCTGGCCACCGCCTGATCAGCCCGGTACGCCGCCGGGGCGTCGGTAGGCTGCGCCGTGTGATTCCCGAGCGCCTGCAGCCCCTAGTCACCGAGCTAGGTGGACTAGCCGAGCGCTTCAGCGCGTCAGGGCACCGGCTCTATCTCGTCGGAGGAGTGGTACGCGACGCGGTGCTCGGGCGCCTGGCGCCCGACGGCGACCTCGACTTCACCACCGACGCCACCCCCGACGAGATCGAGGCCATCGTCGTCGGCTGGGCTGACGCGGTTTGGACCCAGGGCAAGCGGTTCGGGACCATCGGCATGCGCAAGAACGGCATGGCCGGCGGGTCGGGGGGTGGCGGGTCGGGGGGCGGCGATCGGGTGCTGGAGATCACGACCCACAGGGCGGAGATGTACCACCCCGACTCGAGGAAACCCGACGTGGTGTTCGCCGACGCCGTCGAGACCGACCTGTCGCGGCGGGACTTCACTGTCAACGCCATGGCCCTGTCGTTGCCGGACCTGACCCTGATCGACCCCTTCGACGGGGTTGGCGACCTCGGCGCCGGCCGGCTCCGCACGCCGCTTTCCCCCGACGAGTCCTTCGGCGACGACCCCCTCCGCATGATGCGGGCGGCGCGTTTCATCGCCGCCTACGACCTGACCCCCGAGCCCGAGCTGGTCGACGCCATCGTGCGCCTCCGCGGTCGGCTCGAGATCGTTTCCGACGAGCGCATCCGCGACGAGCTCGACAAACTGGTGGTCGTCGAGCGACCCGGCGCCGGTCTTTGGTTCCTGGTGCGCACCGGGTTGGCCGAGGAGTTCCTGCCCGAGCTGCCGGCCATGGCCCTAGAGCAGGACCCGATCCACCGCCACAAGGATGTCCTGGCTCACACCATCGCCGTGGTCGAGAAGACCTCAGTGGACCGGTTGCTGCGCTTGGCCGCCCTCTTCCACGACGTCGGAAAGCCCAAGACCCGGTCGTTCGGGCCCGGCGGGACGGTGTCGTTCCACCACCACGAGGTGGTGGGGGCCCGCATGACGCGCGACCGGATGAGGGCGCTGCGGTATTCGACCGAGGACGTGGAGATCGTGACCCGCCTGGTGGAGCTCCACCTTCGTTTCCACACCTACCGCATGGGCTGGACCGACAGCGCCGTGCGCCGATACGTGCGCGACGCCGGGCCCCTCCTCGAGCGCCTCAACGAGCTCACCCGCTGCGACTGCACCACCCGCAACGAGGCGAAGGCCCGCAGCCTGGCACGGCGCATGGACGAGCTCCAGGAACGCATCGCCGAGCTGGAGGCGAGCGAGGAGCTCGCCGCCATACGACCCGACCTCGACGGGCGCGCCGTCATGGCGCGCCTCGGGATCGGACCGGGACCGGCGGTCGGCGAGGCGCTGGCGTTCCTGCTCGAGCTGCGCTTGGAGGAGGGCCCGCTCGACGAGGAGGAGGCAGGCCGGCGCCTCGACACCTGGTGGGAAGCCCGGAATCCGGGCTCTAGCTGACGCTTTGGCGGATCAGTTGCCTTCCTTGCGCGCCCGCACGATGAGCGTCCGCGGCACCATGGTGAAGGTGTCGCGCCAGAACTGGCTCCGGGGACCGGACGGCACAGGCTCAGGCTCGAGCACCAGGTCCACCTTGTAGCTGGCCCGGACCAGACCCATGTACAGGTCGGCAAAGGTGTGGCGGTAGTCGGTAAAAGCGATGCCCGCCCACGTGTAGTCGATGGGTCGCCTGTCGAAGTACGACCGGCGTACGAGCAGGGGGGGAACGGCGTCGTCGTCGATCATGTCGTAGGCGGGGTGAGGGAGGCTGAACACGAGCGGCGCCCCCACCTTGAGTACCCGGTGGACCTGGCGGAATACCCGGTTGAGGTCCTCGACGTAGCCGAAGGCGTAAGCCGAAAATGCCAGGTCGATCGTGTCGGCCCGGAGGAAGGCGAGGTCGGCGAGGTCGCCTTGGCGGAGCTCGACGCGCACCTCCTCCCGCTCGCAGAGGCGGCGGGCGAAGGCCAGCTGCTCGATCGAGAAATCGACCCCTATGGCCGTCGCGCCCGCCCTGGCGAACGAGATCGAGCACTGGGCGCCTCCGCATCCCAGCTCGAGGACCCGCTTGCCCTTCAGGTCACCGAGCAGGCGCAGCTCCGCTTCGGTGGCGATGTCGGGGCCGTAGTGGGCGGTGCTGGTGGGCAGCTGCGCTCCCGCCTGGTAAATCGTTGCGTAGCGGTCCCACGCCGCGGCGTTGTCGGTCGGCATCTCGCGCCTACGAACCGGCGGCGGCGAACTCCTCCACCATGCGGTGGGCCTCGTCGTCGTGGTACTGCACCGGAGGCGACTTCATGAAGTAGGCCGACGGTCCGAGCAGCGGGCCGCCGATGCCCCGGTCGGTGGCCAGCTTGGCGCAGCGCACGGCGTCGATGATGACTCCGGCGGAGTTGGGTGAGTCCCACACCTCGAGCTTGAGCTCGATGTTCAGGGGCACGTCTCCGAAGTTGCGGCCTTCGAGGCGAATGTAGGCCCACTTGCGGTCGTCCAGCCAGGCCACGTGATCCGAGGGACCGATGTGGACGTCGTCGGCCGCGATGCCGTTGTCGATCTGGCTGGTCACCGACTGGGTCTTGGAGATCTTCTTCGATTCGAGGCGCTCGCGCTCGAGCATGTTCTTGAAGTCCATGTTGCCACCGACGTTGAGCTGATAGGTCCGGTCGAGCACCAGACCCCTGTCCTCGAACAGGCGGGCCAGGATGCGGTGCACGATCGTCGCCCCGACCTGGCTCTTGATGTCGTCGCCGACGATGGGAACGCCGGCGTCGGTGAACTTCTGGGCCCATTCTGGGTCACTGGCGATGAACACGGGAATGGCGTTGACGAAAGCCACCTTGGCGTCAAGGCACGCTTGGGCGTAGTGCTTCTGGGCCACTTCGGAGCCGACAGGCAGGTACGACACGAGGACATCGGCGCGCGCGTCACGAAGCGCCTGGGCCACGTCGACGGGCCCGGCGGGGGATTCCTCGATGGTCTCGCGGTAGTACTTCCCGAGGCCGTCGAGCGTCGGGCCCCGTTGAACGCTCACGCCCAACTCGGTGACGGTGGCGAACCGGACGGTGTTGTTCTGCCCCGCAAAGATCGCCTTGCCGAGATCGAGCCCGACCTTGGCCGCATCGACGTCGAAGGAGGCGACGAACTCGACGTCGCCCACGTGGTACCCGCCGAGGCTCACGTGCATCAGGCCCGGCACGGTGTCACCGGGGTCTGCGTGGCGGTAGTACTCCACCCCCTGGATCAAGGAGCTGGCGCAGTTTCCTACCCCGGCGATAGCCACGCGGATGGTGTTGCTCATAGCTGTTGGACCTCCATCGATGACGCGGAGCCAACGGCCCCGTCGGGCGGATCTGATACAGGCGAATCGGGCAGACGCCGCTCGGACCCGATCAGGCGTTCGACCCAGGAGATGTCCCGTTCTGTCGTCTCCCGGTCGTGTTCGATCAAGCTGCGGGCGTAGGTGTCGAGACGGTCCCGCCCCGCCCGAATGCGAGCACCGAGCCGTGTCCTGCGCTCGACGAGCTCTACCCGCCGGCGCTCGAGCAACCCGAGTCGCCCAGCGGTGGGAAGGTGGCGGGCAAAGGTAAGCCGCAGGCCGAAAAGTCTGTCGTCGTCGGCCGTGCGGTTGTCGAGCGTCAGCAACTCCTCGAAGCGTGCCTCGCCCTCGGGGGTGATGCCGTAGACCTTCTTGCCCCGACTGCCGCGAGCCACCCCTGAGCGGGCCCGGAAGGCGGCGAACTCCCCGCCGAGCGAGCCGGTGTGGGGGATGGCGGCGGGCGGCCCGAGAGCTTCGACCGCCTTGAGCGCACCACGGGCCTCGAGACGGGCGAGGGCCGGGTAAAGCGAGCCGAACGAGACCCCCTTGGACAAGCTCAAGAGGTCGGTCAGGCGCTTCTTGAGCTCGTAGCCGTGGAATTCGTGGTCCTTGAGCAGGCCCAGGATGGCCAACTCCAACACGTTGGCCCGGTGATGCCCGTCGTCGCGCATTGCGCAACACTATAACGCGTTTCGTGAGACGTGCGATATATCGCTTAGATATATCGACCTGTAAACGGGTCATCGCCGGCGGGCCAGCCGGCGGCGCCGGGCCGCAGGGCGCCGCGGGCCGCGGGCCGCGGGCCGCGGGGGCAGCGGGGGCAGCGGGCAGCGGGGGCGGCGGGGGCAGCGGGGGCAGCCGGCCCCGGGGGCGGCGGGCGGCGGGGGCGGCGGCGTGTAGGGGTAGGCTTCGGCGGTGATGAGCTTCCGTCCGGAGTCGATGAGGGGCGCCCCCTCGGGTGGGCGGGTGGGCGGTCACATCGACTACCGGCTGGCACGCAACGCGGTGATCAGCGAGTACCGCAAGGGGCGCCTGTCGCGCCTGGACGTGTGCGACGCCCACCCTGAACTGCTGAGGGCGGCTACCAACGTGGGGGAGCCGTCACGGGAGCAATGCCCCATATGCGAGGCGGACAACGTGCGCCTGGTGTCCTACGTGTTCGGGAGCCGCCTGCCGCCGAGCGGGCGGTGCGTCACCTCCAAGCGCGAGATGGCCAAGCTGTCGCGCTCGGCGCGGGACCTGGCCTGTTACGTCGTCGAGGTTTGCCCGAGCTGCTCGTGGAACCACCTGGCACAGACGTTCGCCATAGGGTCCGCCCGCCAGGCGTGAAGGGCGACATGACGGGTTCGGCGGCACGGGCGGGTTCGGCGGCACGGGCGGGTTCGGCGGCACGGGCGGCTGCGGCGGCACGGGCGGGTGCCGCGGCACGGACCGCCTTTTTCCCCCCGGTGTTCGCCTACCCAGTCTGCCGGTAGGTCCGGCGCATTCCGATGGTCACCGACGTCCGATCGCCGCGCCGCCCGGCGGACCGACGTCCCGCCACCAGCAAGGCGCCGGCCGGCAGACGGCCGACCGCCAAGCCGCCGGCGCGCAAACAGCGCGGTCGCCGGTGGTGGCGCTTCCGCCGCCCCCTCTTCGTGGTCGGCTTCGTCGCCTTCGCAGTGGTGGCCGGCGGTATCTACTACGTCGCCCAGACGCCCCTACCGAAACCGCCGGCGCTGGCCCAGACCAGCTTCGTGTACGACTCCGCCGGCAACGTCCTGGCGTCGTTCGACGCCGGCCAGAACCGCGTCAACGTGTCCCTACGCCAGGTGCCCCAGGTCCTGATCGACGCGGTGGTGTCCACCGAGGACCGCCACTTCTTCACCGAGGGTGCCCTCAACCCCCTGAGCACCGTGAGGGCCTTGTGGTCGGACCTGAGCGGCGGCACTCTCCAGGGCGGCTCGACCATCACCCAGCAGTACGTGAAGGTGACCTACACCGCCTCCCAGCGCACCATCGCCCGCAAGATCAAAGAGGCGGTCATCGCCGAGAAGGTCGACCGCAAGTACACCAAGACCCAGATCCTGCAGGACTACCTCAACACCATCTACTTCGGTCGCGGAGCCTACGGCGTGCAAGCCGCGTCCAAGGCCTACTTCGGCGAGGACGTGGGGCGGCTCGACCTATCCCGGGCGTCGTTGCTTGCCGGTCTCATCCACGACCCCGAGGGCGACGACCCGACTCACGACCTGCCCGCAGCGCGGGAACGCCAGGCGGTGGTGCTCGCCGGCATGCTGCGCGACCACAAGGTCAGCGCCGCCCAGGTACGCGCCGTGGAAGCCACCCCGATGTCGAGTTACGTCGTGAGCCCGACGGTAGGCACCGGCATCACCATGAACGCGGCCAACGGGGACCAGTACTTCATCGACGACGTGCGCCAACAACTCGTCGCCCGCTTCGGACCGGCCGTGGTCTACGGCGGCGGCCTGCGGGTGACCACCACCCTCGACCCGACCCTGCAGGCGGACGCCTACAACGCCGTTTACCGAACGGCCGGGAGCTTGAACCCGGCAAAGGGCGACCCGGCGGGCGCCCTCGTGTCGGTGGACGACCAGGGCAACGTCAGAGCCATGGTCGGCGGCCAGGACTACGCCAGCTCGCAGGTCAACCTGGCGCTCGGCAAGGCCGGCGGGGGAAGCGGGCGGCAGGCGGGGTCCACGTTCAAGGCGTTCCTCCTGGCCCAGTTGGTGAAAGAGGGGTACTCGGTGGAGTCCCAGGTCCCCGCCCCCCCCGAGGTGGTGGTGGCCCACGGCAATTCGAACGGCGGCCCCTGGGTCGTCAAGAACTTCGAGAGCGAGAGCCCGGGCAAGGCGGTGTCGGTAGTCGATGCAACGGCCCAGTCCATCAACACCGTCTTCGCCCAGTTGGTAGAGAAGATCGGCCCCTCCGCCCTCGAACAGATCGCCATCCAGATGGGGATCAGCCCCTCCGAGGTCGGCGACTACCCGTCCCTCGTCCTCGGGGCGGCGGCCGTCTCGCCCCTGGAGATGGCCAGTGCCTATTCGACGTTCGCCAACGGAGGCGTGCACTCGCCCGCCAACGTCATCGCCAAGGTCACACACTCCAACGGCACCCCGCTGGCGTGGCCCCACCCTGTGGCCAAGGCTGTGCTCGACCCCCACAGTGACGCGGTGGTCGACTACACCCTCGAGCAGGTCGTCGAGCGCGGCACCGCCAAGGCGGCGTCCGTGGGGGTACCGCTGGCGGGCAAGACGGGCACGACGGACAACTCCACCGACGCATGGTTCATCGGCTACACACCCACGCTGACGACCGCGGTGTGGATGGGATACCCCCAGGGGAGCCGCCCTCTCACCAACTTCCGGGGATACACCAGCATCCAGGGGGGGACCATCCCCGCCCAGCTCTTCGAGCACTTCATGGTCGCGGCGCTTAGAGGGTCGGGGAACGGATCGGGTGCCGGGTCGGGGTACGGTTCGCCCTGGGGAGGAGCCTCGTTCCCGTCGCCTGGTTCGCTCGGTGGCCAGTACCTCTACATCACGCCGGCCAACGAGGCGGGCATCGCCTTCCCCGAGGGGCTCGGGACAACCACCACGACTACCGCGCCGGCGCCGAGCACCGTTGCTCCCTCGTCGTCGACGACAGCGACGACCAAGGCGGGGTCGGGACCGGGTGGGACCCCGCCGTCGGGGACTACGACCACCGTCGGGCACACCTCCACCACGTCGGTGCCGGCGACCACCGCTCCGTCTGCGACCACCGCTCCGTCTGCGACCACCACCCGGCCGGCGTCGCCGACCACGACGCGCTGACAACAAGGCGAGGTCATTGCGGCGAGGCGGGCGAGGCCTCCCCGGAATCTGGTGTTACATCGAGAGCCCGATAGGGCGCTGGATGTAACACCAGATCCCGGTCACGGCTACCATGGCCTCACCGCCGGCAGCCGAGTGGCGCTGGACGGTCTAGGAGGTGGCGTCATGGTCCGTGCAGTGACCGCCCCAACGCTGCTGGCGCGCAAGCACAGCGGCAAGCCCCTGGTAATGGTGACGGCGTACGACGCGCCCACCGCCAGGATCGCCAGCGAGGCCGGCGTCGACCTCATCCTCGTCGGCGACTCGGTGGCCAACACCGTGCTCGGCTACGACGACACCCTCCAGGTGACCGTCGACGACATGGTCCACCATGTGGGGGCCGTGGCCCGCAGCCGCCCCGAGCCGATGATCGTGGCCGACCTGCCCTGGCTCAGCTATCACACCGGGGCACACGACGCTGTCCGCAACGCCGCCCGGTTGGTGCGAGCCGGCGCCGCCGCTGTCAAGCTCGAAGGCGGCCGCAAACGGTTGGCCGTCGTCGAGGCGCTGGTGGACACCGAGATACCCGTCATGGGCCACCTCGGGCTCACGCCCCAGTCCGTGCACGCCATGGGTGGCTACAAGGTCCAGGCCAAGGGGCTCGGCGCGGCCAGGGCCCTGATCGACGACGCCGTCGCCCTCGCCTGCGCCGGCTGCTTCGCCATCGTCTTGGAGGGTGTCCCCGACGCTGTGGCCAGGGTTGTCACCGACACGGTGCCGGTGCCGACCATCGGCATCGGGGCCGGGCCGTGGTGCGACGGTCAGGTCCTCGTCTTTCACGACCTGGTGGGCCTCGATGAGCGGATCGCGCCGAAGTTCGTACGGCGCTACGCCTCTCTCAAGGCCGACGCCACCGCGGCGCTGGCGACCTGGGCGGACGACGTGCGCTCCGGGCGGTTCCCGAGCGAGGCAGAGACCTACCACTTCCCCGACGACCTCAGCCGCCAGCTGAAGGCCGGGCTCCCCGCGCCTGTCGCCGGCGCCGAGGCAGGCTGAGCGGTCCGGGGCAGGCCGAGCGGTCCACACGGCGCGGTCCGCGGCCGGACGGGTCGACGCCCCCCGACCCGTACAGACTGGACTCCCGGTGAGCCGACCGCCCGATCCCCGTGCCGTGACCCTGCTCCGGCGGGTGGCACTGGTCGTGCTGTGCGCCGGCATCGCCGGCTTCTTGGTTCAGGGCGGCAGCCGTCCGGCAGACCCCACGACCGTCGCCCGGGGCACGCTCGTACCGTCGGTCCGGATTCCCGGCTTCGACGAGATCTCCTTCACCGTCACCGCCCGCGACGGCACCGTCGACAAGGGCACCAACCGGGCATATTGTGCGCTGCTGGCCGTGACCACCGCCCAGCAGGATCGCGGCCTGATGGGCCGGCGCAACCTGGCTGGCTACGCCGGCATGATCTTCGAGTGGCCAGCGCCCACCCGCACCTACTTCTACATGAAAGACACGTCGATTCCCCTGTCGATCGCCTGGTTCGATGCTTCCGGTACCTTCGTCGGCGCCACCGACATGACGCCGTGCCCTCCGACGACTGCGGCGTGTCGCCTGTACCGCCCAGCTGCGCCCTACATGTACGCCGTCGAGGTCCCCTTGGGCCACCTCGCCTCGCTCGGGATCGGCAACGGGTCCACCCTGGCCCTCGACGGACCCTGCATCCCCTGAAGACCCCCGCCCGCCCGAAAAACGATTAGTGTCACAGGCCTCTGGGAGGATGTATCCCATCGGTCGCCGGGCACCCCGCCTGGGCACCCCGCAGGAGCATTCGCAGGTGTGGGATACCATGGGCAACAACAAGCCAACTGAAACCCTGCCCCGGACCGCCCGGGGCCCCGAGCGGCGACGCCGGGTCCACAGGGAGGTGTGAGCCGCATGCGGCCCTACGAAATCATGGTCATCCTCGACGCCAGCCTGGAAGAGGACGCCATCCGGGGAACCATCGATCGGGCGACTAACGTCATCACCGCGGGAGGCGGCACACCGGGAAAGGTCGAGCGCTGGGGCAAGCGGCGCTTCGCCTACGAGGTGCACCACCGCACCGAGGGCTACTACGTCTTGATCGAGGCGACTGCCGAGCCGGCCGTGGTGGCCGAACTCGACCGGATGTTCGGCCTCGCTGATGAGGTCATCCGCCACAAGGTGATCCGGCTACCCGACAAGGTGGCCGGGCGGGCGCGGCGCCCCGCCGTCCCTGACGGTGCACCCGCGGCGGCCACGAGCGCGAACGGAGCGTGAAGAAGCGATGTCCAACGGAAATCATGTGAGCATCGTCGGGAACCTGACCCGTGATCCCGAACTGCGGTTCACGGCGAGTGGGCAAGCCACCGCCAATTTCGGGGTGGCTGTTAACCGGCGCTGGCAGAACCGCCAGTCTCAGGAGTGGGAGGAAGCCACCTCGTTTTTCGACGTGGTCTGCTGGGCCCAGCTGGCCGAGAACGCCGCCCAGTCCCTCGGACGCGGCTCGCGGGTGGTGGTGAGCGGCAGGCTCGACCAACGCAGCTGGGAGACCCCCGACGGCGACAAGCGATCGAAGGTGGAGATCACCGCCGACGAGGTCGCACCGAGCCTGAGGTGGGCGACAGTCCAGATCACCAAGAACGAGCGGCGCGGACCCGACGGGGGCGGTGGCACCGAAAACTCGGGCTCGTACCGCCCCGTACCGAACGCGCCCGACCCCGCGCACGCGACGAGCAATGCGCACAGCGGGGGCGGGGGCGGGGGCGCAGGCGGAGGCAGTGACGAGGAGCCGTTCTAACCCCGTGGCTCTAGCCCCGGTGCCCGACGACGACAGCGATGGCAATCGCCAGAAGGAGCGCACCTGATGCGTATCGTGCTGCGTAGCGACCTGGCCAACCTCGGCAAACGCGGCGACATCTGCGACGTGGCCGACGGCTACGCCCGCAACTACCTGCTCCCCAAGGGCCACGCCATCGCGGCCACTTCGGGTGTCGCGTCCCAGGCCGGCTCCATGCGCCGGGCCCGGGATCTGCGCGACGCCCGTGACCGTGAGGCAGCCGAGACCATCGCCAGGACCTTGGTTCCCATGGTGATCCGGATCAAGGCCCGGGCGGGTGCGGAGGGGAAGCTGTTCGGTTCGGTCACCTCCGCCGACGTCGTCGACGCCGTCGCCGACCAGGCCCACGTCACCCTCGACCGCCGGCGCCTCCGTCTCGACGAGCCAATCAAGTCGCTCGGCACCCACGAGGTTCCCGTGAAGCTCCACTCCGACGTGGAGTTCCGCGTCACCGTCGAGGTCAACAAGAGCTAGCGCTCGACCGCCCGCCGCGGCCGGCGATCCCCAGCGTTTGCACTGCTAACCATGTTGGCGGCGCCGGCTCGGTCCGGCGCCGCCAACGCGCCGGCACCCGGAGTTACAAAGGCGAGCGGTGCTACTTCGACAAGTTCATGCCCGGTTGATGGCGTTGACCTGCGGATTTGCTGCTCGGGCAGTCGAAGTAGCACCGCTCGCCTTGGTAGCGTCCCACCCAGCTGGTAAACATCGAACTTATGTTCCCGTGGACAGGTGCCGTGGACACAAGTACCGCCGTGGTCCACAGCCCGGGGACGGTTGTCCACCGGAAATCCCTGACTCGCCCACTGGCGACCTCACAGGCTGGGGGTGCAGGGTGAGGAGCGAGATGGTGCAATCTCTCGACGACGCCCGGCGTCGTAGCCGATCCGCTACGACCAGGGTCCCCCCACACAATCTGCAGGCGGAAGAATCGCTCCTCGGTGCCATGCTCCTGTCGCGCGACGCCATCGCCGCCGCGGTGGAAGTCTGCGACGTCGAGGACTTCTACAAGCCGGCCCACGGCCACGTCTTCGAAGCCGTCATCTCCCTGTACGGACAGGGCGAGCCCGCCGACCCCGTGACCGTCGCCGACGAGTTGAGCAGGGCCGACCTCCTCGAAGCCGTCGGGGGCATGCCCGCCCTCATAGGCCTCCAGGCCGACACCCCGGCCACAGCCAATGCCTCGCGCTACGCCCGCATCGTCGAGGAGCACGCCCTCCTGCGCCGCCTGATCGGCGTGGCCGGCGAGATCGCCGAGCTAGGCTACTCCGTCCCCGACGACGTCGAGGCCGCAGTGGACAGGGCTGAGTCGATGGTCTTCGAGGTCGCCGAGCGGCGGGTCACCGACTCGCTCAGGCCGCTGCGCGAGCTCCTGTCGGACAGCCTCGACCGCCTCGAGGCCCTCTACGGGCGTGGCGAGTCGATCACGGGGGTCCCGACCGGCTACGTGGACCTCGATGAGCGCCTGTCGGGCCTGCAGAAGTCCTCCCTGGTCATCGTGGGGGCCCGGCCAGCCATGGGGAAGACGGCCTTCGCTCTCGGCATCGCCGCCCACGCGGCGATGGAGGCCAACATCCCGGTGCTGTTGTTCTCGCTCGAGATGAGCCATTCGGAGATCACCCAGCGGCTCCTGTGTGCCGAGGCCCGCGTGGACGCAACACGGGTGCGCAACGGCAGGCTCCAGGACTCGGACTGGGGCAAGATAAGCCACGCCATCGGCCGGCTGGGGGAGGCGCCCATCTTCATCGACGACAACCCCAACCTCACCGTGATGGATATCAGGGGGAAAGCCCGACGTCTCAAGAGCAGGCAGGGCCGGCTGGGGCTGATCATCGTCGACTATCTCCAGCTCATGTCCGGCCGGCGATCAGCAGAGAGCCGCCAGGTCGAGATCTCCGAGATCAGCCGGGGGCTCAAGATCCTTGCCCGCGAGCTCGAGGTGCCCGTGCTGGCCCTGTCCCAGCTGTCGCGCGCCCTGGAGACGCGCGCGGACAAACGCCCGATGCTCGCCGATCTGCGTGAGTCGGGGTCCTTGGAGCAAGACTCCGACGTGGTGATGTTCATCTACCGTGACGAGGTGTACAACCCGGACTCCGCTGACCGGGGCACCGCCGAGATCATCGTGGCCAAACACCGCAACGGGCCCACCGGCGCCACCCAGCTGGCGTTCCTCGACCACGTCACCCGTTTCGCCAACATGGCCCGCGTCTGATTTTCCCCCATGTAGGCGTCGGTTGGAGATGGGCGAGTGGTCCCCTTCCATCGGGCGTCGCTGGTCGACTCACCATCCAAGGGAACAGAGTCCAGCGGTCCCGACCCTGACATCAGATACCGTCGCTGCGATGACCACGGCCGCCAGGTGACCTCCATCGGTGCCCGGCTGGGCCGGGCGGCCGGAACGGGCGGCGAACCAGTGCCCCCAAGCGCGCCGCCGGCCGGGCGTTGCCGCGGCGACCGACGCCAGCGCGGCCTGATCGACGTCGGGGCGGGGGCGCCGGTGGTGATCATGCAGGGCTACGCCATGCAACCCCGGACCTACCTAAAGCTGGCGGAACTGCTCGCCCCCCGCTGCCGGGTGATCATCCCGTCGTTGTTCGTCGGGCCCGGACGCTGGAGCGACCAGACGGTGGTGAGCGACCTGGCCGGCACCCTCGACAGGCTCGGGCTGGAGCGGGTCACCCTGATCGGCCACAGCTTCGGGGGTGCGCTGGCCCTCGAGTTCGCGGCCGGCCACGCCGGGCGAGTCATTGAGCTGGTGTTCGTCGACACCCTGGCCATGTCCCGGGAGTGGACGTTGGCGGCCGAGGCGCTGCACCCGATCCACCTGCTGTGGATGGCGTCGGCGCGCGCCGCCATCGACTTCGTGCACTCGTGGGCGACCCACCCCCGCCAACTGGTGGGGGCGGCGTGGTGGGGTTTCACCAGCGACCGGCGCCAGCAGGTCGCGGCACTGGCCGGCACCGACATCCCCAGGCACGTGCTGTGGGCGGACCGTGACAGCCTGCTTTCGAGGCCGGACGGCGAGCGTTTCGCCCATGACCTCGGGGCGGACTTCACCGTGGTGCACGCCGAAGACGGGGCTCCGGTCGACCACGACTGGATGTACCGCCACCCCCGCCTGGCGCTGGCGCAGCTCGAGCGCCTCGATCTAGTCGCCCTGCGGGGTGCGGGTCGGCCCCAGAAGCCACCGGCGGGGCCCTGAGGGCGCCGTGTTGCCCGTCGAGGCCGAGGCACTGCCCAGCCACCAGGAACAGTACGAGGCGCTCTACGACTGGGTACGAAGCGCCTGCCCCGACGGCGCGTCGATCTGCGACGTGGGCGGCGGGGGCCACTTCTTGGACTTTCCGTCGCGGCTACGGCCCCTCGCCCGTCGCATGGTGGGGGTCGACCCCGACCCCGGAGTGCTCGATCGCGCCTGGTACGACGAGGCCCACCAGTCGCTGGTGGAGGATTGGGCCCCGACCACGCAGGAGCGCTTCGACGTGGTCACCGCCGTGTACGTGGCGGAGCACGTCGAGGCACCCGCCGCCTTCTTGAGGGCAACCAGGTTGCTGCTGCGCCCGGGCGCCTCGCTCTTCGGTATCACCCCCAACCTGTGGCATTACTTCGGGCTCATAAGTGCCCTGTCCGCCCGCCTCCACGTCGAGGAGTGGCTGTTGCACCGGGTACGCGCCGACGATCTGATCGAGGCGTACCACTTCCCGGTCCATTACCGCCTCAACAGCCTGCGCCGCCTGTCGACACAGGCTCACGACGCCGGGTTCTCCAAGGCCATGTTCCGCTGCATCGAGGACCCCGGGATGTTCTGCACCTACTTCCCGCCCCGCCTGCGACACGCGCCGGCGCGCTACTCGGCGCTGATCAACCGCCTGGGGCGGCCGGCCCTGTACGGGACCATCCTGTTCCGTCTGCAGGCCTGAGCAGACACCGCGATCACGCAACGCGCGGCGGTGTTGAGCCCCCTGCGTGGGTCCGTCCAAGCGGTGAGCGCGGGACCGTCCAGCGGTGCTAGTTTCACGGATCTACGCCGGCAGACTCGGTGCAGGAGACCGGTCCCTTCCCCGGGGGCGTCGCGGCACTGGCCCTGACCGGGCCAGGCTGTCGCCTCGGCCGAGTTCTCCACACCTTGTGGAACACCTTGTGGACAAACGGGCAGGAGAGACAAGAACGCCAGTGAGCGACGCGGGAGACTTGTGGAGAACCTGCTCGGAGAGCCTTCGCCTTCAGGTGTCGGATGCCACTTGGAAGACGTGGTTCGACGAACTGGAGCCGCTCATGGCGAGCGATGGGATTCTGGTGCTGTCGGTACCCAGTGCGGTGGTACGGGAACGGATGGAGAGCAGGTTCCTCGCCATGGTGGCCGACACCGCCGGTGACGCCGCCGGCCACCCCATGAGCGTCGAGCTACGGGTTCGTCCCGATAGCGCCGTCCCCGAAAGCCCCATCCGCGAACCCGCCGTCCGCGAACCCGCCGTCCGTGGCCGCGGCGAAGACCCCGGCGGCGACGCTGCCGCTGCGGTGATGCAGGTCCACGGCCGCTTCTACCAACCTGGCCGCCGCCCCATCCCCGCCTCCCCACCGCCGCACAGCACCCCGCCCCGGGGCACGGGGCCTGCACTCAATCCCCGCTACGTCTTCGACGCCTTCGTCATCGGCGCCTCCAACCGCTTCGCCCACGCCGCCGCCCAACGCGTGGCCGAGACCCCCGCCAAGGCCTACAACCCGCTGTTCATCCACGGAGACTCCGGGCTCGGCAAGACCCACCTGCTGCACGCCATGGGCCACTACGTGATGGAGAACTTCGCCCATCTGAACGTCCGCTACGTGCCGACGGAGACGTTCATGAACGACTTCGTCGACGCCATCCGCAACAACGGCCAGCCCGCCTTCAAGCGCCACTACAGGGACTGCGACGTGCTGCTGGTGGACGACATCCAGTTCATGGAGGGAAAGGAGGGCCTCCAGGAGGAGTTCTTCCACACCTTCAACACCCTCCATGAGGGGGGCAAGCAGATCGTTCTGTCCTCGGACCGCCACCCTCGATCGATTGCCACCTTGGAGCATCGCCTGCGCAGCCGCTTCGAGTCGGGACTGATCACCGACGTCCAGCCCCCCGAACTCGAGACCCGCTTGGCCATCGTCCGTAAAAAGGCCGAAGGCGAGCGCATCCACATCCCAGACGAGGTCCTCGAGCTGATCGCCACCCACGTCAAGGACAACATCCGCGAGCTCGAGGGCGCCCTGATCCGGGTATCGGCGTTCGCCAGCCTCAACCAGGAGCTATTGACCCGCCAGACCGCCGAGATGATCCTCTCCGACATCCTCGACGCCAACCGGCCCCGCCAGATCACCCCCAAGCTCATCTTGGAGGCCACGGCCAGCACCTTCGGCTTCTCGGTCGACGAGCTCTGTGGCACCAGCCGGCGCCGGCCCCTCGTCAACGCCCGCCAGATCGGGATGTACGTGTTCCGTGACGTGACGGACTTCAGCTACCCGGCGATCGCACGGGAGTTCGGCGGCCGTGACCACACGACGGTGATCCACGCAGTGGAGAAGATCACCGGTCTCATGAAGGAGCGCCGCCTGGTCTACGACCAGGTGACCGAGCTGATCCACCTCATCAAGGGCGGTAACTGACAGCGTGGACGCGCCCGCAGGCATGGACAAGTCGGGGGAAGAGCTGTGTCGGGGGCTTGTCATTGCGGTGGACGAGACGCCCGTCGCCCACAGGCCTCCGCGTTACGGTCACACCAGTGTGCAATCCTGTGGACAGCGACAGGACGGCCATCGAGCCCCTGAGCAGCCCCGACCCGTGGTGGTCCACAATTCACAGCACCTACTACCGCTGCTTACAAAATTCCATCTAGTAGAGAAGAAGTAGGGGAAGGCCAAAGCGTGAAGCTGCGATGCGAGCGGGATCTCCTCATCGAGGCCCTCGGTACTGCCGGCCGGGCCACCGGGCGAAGCGGTACCGCGCCGGTCCTGTCGGGGGTCCGCCTGGAGGTCAACGGTGACGGCCTGCGTGCCACCGGCACCGACCTCGACCTGACCATCTCGGTGGAGGCGACGGTGGCCGGCTTCGGCGACGGCGTGATGGTGGCCCCGGGGCGCCTGGTGACCGACATCGTGCGGGCCCTGGACCCAGGGGCGGTCACCTTGGAGTCCGACGACGATGACCTGCGCGTCGTGTCGGGCCGGTCGCAGTTCAGCGTGCGCACCCACCCGGCCGAGGATTTCCCGCGGGTGGCGCGCCCCGGTGGAGACGCCGTGACCCTGCCCGCCACCGGTCTGGCCGACGCCTTGCGCCAGGTGGTACGGGCGGCATCGACAGAGGACTCCCGCCCCATCCTCACCGGCGTGCTCATGGCCGCCGAGCCCGGTGGTTTGCGCATGGTGGCGACCGACTCGTACCGCCTCGCCGTCAGGGACCTGCCCGGCGTCGGGGTGCTCGCCGAGGGCCAGAAGGTTCTGATCCCCTCCCGGGCCCTGTCGGAGCTCCAGCGCCTTCTCGCCGGTGGCGCGAGCGATGTGAGCCTGCGCCTGGGGAGCCACGACGCCACCTTCGAGGTGGGCCACGTCCAGCTCACCACCCGTCTCATCGAGGGGGAGTTCCCCAACTACCGCCAGCTCATCCCTTCGAGCTACCCCAACCGCCTGGTCGTCGGGCGGGAGATGCTCCTCGACGCGGTGCGCCGGGTGAAGTTACTGGCACGCGACGCCACCACGCCGGTGCGGATATCTCTCGCCGCCGACCGGATCGAGCTGACGGTGATCACCGCCGACTACGGCCAGGCCACCGAGGACGTCGACGCCAAGTACGACGGTTCCGAGATGGTGGTGGCATTCAACCCCGCCTACCTGATGGAAGGGATCGAAGCGCTGTCGGGCGACGAGATCAGCCTCGAGACCGTCGACGCCTTGAAGCCTGCAACCATCCGTCCGACCGAGGGTGACGAGTACTTGTACCTGCTCATGCCCGTGCGAGTGTCGTAGGGCGGGGAAAGAAGACCTGCCGGTCGGCGCTTCGCCTCGCGGGGGCCACACCCCGCTGAGTCCTTTCACCACCTCCTTCGCGGGGAACGTCGTCAATGCACGTTGAACAGTTGTGGCTCACCGATTTCCGCTCCTACCGTGACGCCGAGCTGGCACCGGCGCCCGAGGGCCTCACCGTGGTGAAGGGCGCCAACGGGGAGGGAAAGACCAACCTGCTCGAGGCCATCGCCTACCTCGCCACCTTGCGCAGCTTCCGGGGTGCCCCCGGCGAGGCCCTGGTGCGGGTGGGCGCCCCCCATGCGGTGGTCAGGGCCGAGGCCGCAAGGCAAGGTCGCCGTCTGCTCCTCGAGGCCGAGCTACGCCCGAGTGGCCGTGACCGGGTCCAGGTTAACCGCCAACCCCTGCGCCGGGCTCGGGACCTTCTCGGTGCCCTTCAGGTGACGGTGTTCGCGCCCGACGACCTGGCGCTCGTCAAAGGTGGGCCCCACGAGCGGCGTGGCTACCTCGACGACCTGCTGGTGGCGCTCCACCCCCGCCACGACGCCAGCCGGAGCGAGGTCGAGCGGGTCCTGCGCCAGCGCGGCGCCCTGCTCAAGTCGGCGCAGGGACAGCCCCGGCCCCCTTCCGACGTCATTTCGACCCTCGACGTGTGGGACGC
Organism: Acidimicrobiales bacterium; assembly: GCA_035552775.1. Lineage (GTDB taxonomy): Bacteria > Actinomycetota > Acidimicrobiia > Acidimicrobiales > Palsa-688 > DASZKW01. Next base: position 75,301 of record DASZKW010000043.1, read on the forward strand.
CAAGCTCGGCGCCGCAGGCGAGGCGCTGGTGGCCGCCCGGGAAGGACTGGTGGCGGCGCTCGGCGAGCCGACCGCCCGGGCCTACCAGTGCCTGGCCGGCGCCGGCGGCGACGGGGTGACTTTGCGCTACGGGCGAAGCTGGACCGGCTCGCTGGTGGAGGCTCTCGGCGCCGCCCGGGCCGATGACCTCCGGCGGGGAGTGAGCACCGTCGGTCCGCATCGCGACGAGGTCGTCGTCGAGATCGGGGGCCTGCCCGCCCGGACCCACGCCTCGCAGGGCGAGCAGCGCTCGTCGGCGCTGTCGCTGCGTCTGGCCGGCCACGAGGTGGTGACCCGGCGGGTGGGCACGGCGCCGGTCTTGCTGCTCGACGACGTGTTCTCCGAGCTCGACCGCGACAGGGCCGCCGCCCTGCTCACGGTGCTGCCGGCGGGCCAGGCCGTGCTCACCACCACCGGGGACGTGCCGGCCGGCGCCCACCCGGCCCTCACCGTGCACGTCGAAGGGGGCAAACTCATCACCTGAGGGTGTAGCCGGCGCCTTACGGCGCCTGGTTTGCTATCCCGGCGGAGACGCATCGGCTGGGCGGTGGCCGCCGACCGCCTGGCCTGGCAGGCTCGGGGAATGCCATGGCGACCACTCCACCAGCCGGGCGGCGACGACCCGCGGCGGGTGTCGGACTCCCTCGGGCGCCTGGCCGCCAGCCTCGGGGCGCCGGCACCGGGCGTCCTGTCGGCAGTGTTCGCCCACTGGGACACCATTGTCGGCGCCGATGTCGCCGCCCACGCCCACCCCGTCAGCCTGCGGGACGGTACCCTCGTGGTCGGCGTCGACCAGCCGGCGTGGGCCACCCAGCTCAACTACTTGAAGGCCGATCTGCTGCGCCGGGTGGCCGAGTCGACGGGATCGGGCGACGTGACCGAGCTCAGGGTGCGGGTGTTGCCCCGGCGGGGCCCGACGGCCCAGTCAGACACCCCCTAGGTGGTAAACTACAGCTATCGCGTTTCCGGCTCCTGACCAGGGTATTCGTACCACTGGGGAGCGCCGGGGAGCGCCCACAGCATCCGACTTGGAAAGGTCGCGCCCATGGCGTTGCAAGTGAGGACCGACCAGGTGGTGGACCCCGCGCGCCCACAGCACGAGGGGTACACGGCCGCGGACATGTCGGTCCTCGAGGGCCTCGAACCCGTGCGCAAGCGCCCGGGCATGTACATCGGGTCCACGGGGACGTCCGGGCTCCACCACCTGGTCTGGGAGGTCGTCGACAACTCCGTGGACGAGGCCATGGCCGGTTACTGCGACCGGATCGACGTGACCATCCTGGCCGACGGTGGCTGCCGGGTGGTTGACAACGGACGGGGGATCCCGACAGACATCAACCGCCAACACAAGCTGTCGGGAGTCGAGATCGCCCTGACCAGACTGCACGGCGGGGCCAAGTTCGGCGGAAAGGGCTACAAGGTGTCGGGCGGTCTGCACGGCGTCGGCGTGTCGGTGGTCAACGCCTTGTCGTCGCGGCTGGTGGTCGAGGTGGACCGTGACGGCCAGCGCCACCGGATGACATTTCGCGACGGGGGCAAGCCCGCCAGCCGTCTGGAGGTCGTAGGAGCGTCCCCCGGCAACCGCACGGGGACCTCGGTCACGTTCTGGCCAGACGCGCGGATCTTCGAGGAGACCGAATTCCGGGCCCAGTCCATCGTGGAGCGGCTGCAGATCTACGCCTTCTTGAACGCGGGCCTCGAGATCCGCTTCACCGACGAGCGAGACGCGGGAGCGGGGACGATCAAGTACCGCTACGACGGGGGGATCCGCGACTTCGCCCGCCACCTCAACGCGTCCAAGGAGCCGCTGTTCAAGAAGGTCGCCTACTACCGGGTGACCGCCGACGACGGAGAGGTCGAGGTGGCCTTGCAGTGGAACACCGGGTACTACGAGGGCCTCCACGGCTTTGCCAACGGTATCTCCACCGCCGAGGGCGGTACCCACGTGGAGGGCTTCAAGCGGGCGCTGACGACGGTGGTCAACAAGTACGCGCGGGCCAAGGGACACCTGAAGGACAAGGACGACAACCTCCTCGGCGAGGACATGCGCGAGGGCCTTACGTCGATCGTGTCGGTAAAGCTCACCGACCCCCAGTTCGAAGGTCAGACCAAGGCCAAGCTCGGCAACACGTCGATCCGCTCGCTGGTCGACCGGGCCACCAACGAGAAGTTCGCGGAGTGGCTGGAGGAGCACCCGGCCGAGGGACGCCAGATAGTCCTCAAATCGGTGCAGGCGGCCCGGGCGCGCCTCGCCGCCCGCCAGGCGCGCGACGCCACCAGGCGGAAGTCCCCCCTGGAAGGCGCCGGGATGCCCGGCAAGCTCACCGACTGCCGAACCCGTAACTCGGCCGAAGCCGAACTGTTCATCGTCGAGGGCGACTCCGCCGGCGGCTCTGCCATCCGGGCCCGAAACCCCGAGAACCAGGCCATCCTGCCGATCAGGGGCAAGATCCTCAACGTCGAGAAGGCCCGCATCGACAGGATGCTCAAGAACAACGAGATCCAAGCGTTGATCTCGGCCATCGGCGCCGGCATCGGCGAGGAGTTCGACGCCGCCAAGACCCGCTACGGCAAGGTGATCATCCTCGCCGACGCCGACGTGGACGGCAGCCACATCCGCACCCTGCTGCTGACGTTTTTCTTCCGCCAGATGCGCGGGCTCGTGGAGGATGCCCACGTGTACTGTGCCCAGCCGCCCCTGTTCTCCACCCCCGTGGGCAAGGAGAAGGTCTACCTGAAAGACGAGGGCGCCCGGCTCCGGTTCCTGGCCGAGCACCCCAACCACAAGCAGGAGTTCAACCGGTTGAAGGGTCTCGGAGAGATGGACTGGCACGAACTCGGCAGCACCACCATGGACCGCGAGCGGCGCACCCTGCTGCGCGTCGACGTGGAGCAGGCCGCTCTGGCCGACGAGGTGTGCAGCATCTTGATGGGTGACGATGTCGAGCTGAGGAAGCACTTCATCACCACCAACGCCAACGACGTGCGGTTCTTGGACATCTGACGATGAGTGATCTCACTCCTCCGGGGGACGGCACCGGGTTCGCGTCCATCGAGCCGATCGAGATCCAGGACGAGATGGAGCGCTCGTTCCTGGACTACGCCATGTCGGTCATCGTCAGCCGCGCCCTGCCCGACGTGCGCGACGGGCTCAAGCCGGTGCACCGCCGGATTCTCTACGACATGCACGTGCAGGGGTACCGCCCCGACCGGACCCACGTGAAGTGCGCCAAGGTGACAGGCGACACCATGAGCCGCTTCCATCCCCACAACAGCATGGCGATCTACGACGCCCTGGTCCGCATGGCCCAGCCCTTCAGCCTCCGCCACCCTCTGATCGACTTCCACGGTAACTATGGCTCGCCTGACTACCCCCCGGCGGCGGAGCGTTACACCGAGTGCAGGCTGGCACAGCTCGCCATGCACATGATCGAGGGTCTCGACGAGGACACCGTCGAGATGGGCCGCAACTACACCAACGAGGAGGACGAGCCCACCGTCCTGCCCGCCCGGTTCCCCAATCTGCTGGTCAACGGGAGCCAGGGCATCGCCGTGGGCATGGCCACCAACATCCCGCCCCACAACCTCGGCGAGGTGGTCGACGCCACCATCCACCTGATCGACCACCCCGACTCCACCCCCGAGAACCTGATGCACTTCGTCAAGGGTCCCGACTTCCCGACCGGCGCCCTGATCCTCGGCCGCCAGGGGATCCTCGACGCCTACCGAAGCGGGCGGGGCTCGATCCGCATGCGGGCCAAAGCCGAGATCGAGGAGATCAGGGGGGGGATGTCCCAGATCGTCGTGACCGAGTTGCCTTACCAGGCCAGCCCCAAGACGATCCTGGAGAAGATCGCCGACCTGGTCAACGCCAGGGAGATCGACGGGATCCGCAGCCTGGACGACCTGTCGTCAGGGGACGACACCCGCCTGGTCATCGGCCTCAAGCGCGAAGCCGTGGCCAACGTGGTGCTCAACAACCTCTACAAGCAGACCCCCCTGCAGACCAGCTTCGGCGTAAACATGGTGGCCCTCGTCGACGGGGTACCCCGCACCTTGAATCTGGTGCAGGCCCTCCAGGCCTACGTCGACCACCAGGTCGACGTCATCCGGCGCCGTTCGGAGTACCGCCTCGCCCGGGCCCGGGCCCGTGCCCACATAGTCGAGGGGCTGCTCAAGGCGCTCGACATGATCGACGCCATCATCGCCGCCATCCGCGCTTCGGATGACCGGGGAGCGGCTCGCGGCGCCCTCATGGCCGCGCCGTTCGAGTTCAGCGAGATCCAGGCAAACCATATCCTCGACATGCAACTCGTCCGCCTGACCAGGCTGGGCCGATCCGACCTCGACGCCGAGCTGGCCCAGCTACGGACCACCATCGCCGACCTCGAGTCCATCCTCGCCGACGAGGGCAAGCTGCGCCAGGTAATCAAAGAGGAGCTCGTCGCGGTGCGCTCGCAGTTCGCCACCCCCCGGCGCGCCATCGTCACCTTCGACCCCGGCGACATGGACGCCGAGGACCTGATCGCCGACGACGAGCTGGTCATCACCATGACCAAGGCCGGGTACGTGAAGGCGGTGCCCGCCTCCAGCTTCCGTACCCAGGGCCGGGGGGGCCGGGGCGTGCAGGGGGCCAGGTTGAAGGAGGAGGATCTGATCACGCGGGTCATCCACACCTCTGCGCACGCCTACTTGTTGTTCTTCTCCAACCAGGGCAAGGTGTACCGGCTGCGGGCCTACGAGATCCCCCTCAAGGAGCGCACGGCCAAGGGGACGGCGATAGTCAACCTCCTCCCCCTGGCCCCCGACGAGCGCATCGCCACGCTCATCGACACCCGAGAGTTCCCCACCGACCGCTACCTGATGTTCGCCACCAAGGGCGGCCAGGTGAAAAAGACCACGTTCTCGGAGTACGACAAGTCCCGGCGCGAGGGCTTCATCGCCATCAACCTGCGCGATGGCGACGAACTGGTCGGGGTGATAGTCACCACCGGAACCGACGACATCTTCTTGGTGTCACGCCTGGGTATGACCATCCGCTTCGGGGAGGACGACGTGCGGGCCATGGGCCGCGACGCGGCCGGGGTGCGCGGCATGCAACTACGGGCGGGTGACGAGGTCGTCTCCGCCGACCTCGCCCGCGACGACACCAGCATCCTGCTCGTCACCGATGCCGGCTACGGCAAGAGGACACAGCTCCACCAGTTCAACAGCCAGGGCCGAGGGGGGATGGGCGTGCGGGGTATCCGCCTGACCGCTCAGCGGGGCCGGGTGGTGGCCGCTTTCATGGTAGGTCTCGATGATGAGATCCTGGTGATCTCCTCCACAGGGGTGATGGTACGTATGGCAGTCCGAGAAATCGCCAGCCAGGGCCGCGACGCCACGGGGGTACGCGTGGTGAGCCTCGGCGACGACCAGGTGGTCGCATCGGTGGCGCCGGTACTGGCGGTGGAGGAGGTCGGCTGATGCCAGACCCCGCCCCCCCGGTGCCCGCCGAGTACGGAGCCATCAAACCCGGCGCGGTCGCCGGTGGGGGCACCACGGGGGAGCGGTGGGCGTGGGGCCGGCGCCAACAGGCGCCCAATGACGCCCGCAGGCCCAGAGGCTCGGGTACCCCGGCTACCGCCCGGCGCGGGGACACCAGCAGGCGAGTCGCCTCCAACACCCAACCCGATGTCCCCGTCGTCCCTGCCGACTACCGCCCGGCGGTGGGCGAGCTAGGGGACCACCGGCCCCGGACGTCCCGGCCCGTAGGGGTGGTCGGACGGGACCACTCCCGGCGCCTCGTGCGCCGTGTCGACCCGTGGACGGTCTTCAAGGTGTCGCTGGTGTTCTACCTCTTCGTCCTTGTCGTCGTGGTCGTCGCCGGGGTGCTGCTGTGGATCATCGCCTCCGCCCTGGGCTTCCTGCACTCGATAGAAAAGTCGGTCAAGGTGCTGTTCGACTACACGACCTTCACCTTGCACCCGGGGCCGGTACTGGAATACACGGTGGCCGGAGGGGCGGCCCTTGCCATCGTCGGCACGCTGGTCAACGTCCTCGCCGCCCTCCTGTACAACCTGATCGCTGACGTCGTCGGCGGGGTTCAGATGGTTGTCGTGGCCGACGACGAGTAGCCCCGCGCCGGCCGGCGCCCGGGAGGCGCCGGTGTCTGGCCGGGAGGCGTCGCTGTCTGCCCGGAAGAGCCCCAGTAGGCGTCCGGTGTCTGCCGGACGGCACTGGGGAGCGTAGGCGGCCGCCAGGACGGCGTCAGGAGGCGTCGGTGGTAGCCGGGTGAGGTCCCGACGCCATGCCGTTGCTCGGACCCTGGGTACCGGCCCCTGACCGCCGCCTCCGGCGCCACCGGATCAACAGGGGGAACCCCGCTGCGCCGGCGACGACGAGCAGCGGTGCCGCCCATCCCACCGCCAGGGTGATCCCCCGCACTATGGCGACGGTGTGGTCGACGGCCAGCGACCAGGCCCGGGAGATCGCCGAACGGCTGTGGTGGGGAGCCGGTGGTCTGGCGGGGAGGACGCCCTCGGTGAGCTCCACCGACAGGGTGGCGAGGGCCACCTGATTGGACAGGGTGTCGCGCTGGCCGGTGAGCTGCTGGATCTGGCCCTGGAGGTCGAACAACTGGTTCTGGATGGTCAAGATGTCGCCGATGGCCTGCGCCCGGTCCAGGAGGGTCCGCACCGCGCCCTCCTCCGACTGGAGGTTGGTTACCTGAGCGTTCAGGTCGACGACCTGGCCGGTGACGTCGCTGCCTTGGAGGTGTTCGCTCGTGACCGTCCCGAGCGTGCCCAGTTCGGCGACCACGCCGTCGAGGGCGGCGTTCCGCACCCGCACGGTCAGCTGGGCCGAAGGTGGCGCGCCGCTGCTGTCCATGCTGGAGTCGGCGACGTAGCCACCGTCGCCCGTGGCCAGCCCGGTGATGCTGTCGAAGACCCGGTGGATCGAGCCCTTGGCCACCCTCAGGGCGACGTCGCCCGTGCGCACGATGTCGGGCTGGCCCGGCGACACCGCCTGACCGAGGGTGCCGGCGCCGCTGGTCGCGCCCGGGGCTCCGCCGGCGGAGGTTGTATCCCCCGAGCCCGGAAGCGGGCCCGGGGGGGAGGCAGGACGGGCCGACCCGCCCACTGCCCCGTGCGACGTCGTGCCGCCGGCTGGCCCCGTGGTGGGGACCGACGCCGACTTCGTAGCGCTGGGGGTGCCGCAGCCGGCCATGCCGGCGCCGAGAACCACGACCATCCCCCCGACGACCATCCAACCCCGTCTGCCTGCTCGTGTCATCACACCGCTCAGACGTCAGCACACGGTCGTCTGGTTCCCAGCCGACAGCACGGCGGCGACCCTCGGCTAGGCTGACCCGCCGCAGTGGGTGCGGGGCTATAGCTCAGCCGGTTAGAGCGCAGCACTGATAATGCTGAGGTCGGTGGTTCGATTCCACCTAGCCCCACTGAGAAAGCCCAGGTAAGGAAGGTGCGGAGCTTCCGGTCAGTGGCTGGTCCGGAGTTCCATCCCGCGTTCGTCCCGCGGTGCGAGTCTTGAGATGCCTGACAGGTGTGGCGCCCGGGAACTCGCCGACCATGTTGCCGGCGGGAACAGATTCTGAGTCATAGTGGTCTCAAGGTCTGTGGTATCGAGTCGGGCAATCAGATCCGGGGACGCTTGGTCGGATCTCGGAACGACTGCACTGCCGAAAGCGATCGGATCCGCACGAAGGCGCATTACCAGCTTGGCCGTCCAGCTCAGAAGTCGCGCGGAAGGCCAAACACTCGTTCGTGCGCGCGGTATCCACCACAAACGGCGGTCCACCGTCTATGGTCCTGTTTCAGTGCCCCGCCCCCGTACTTATCTCGAGGCTCGCCGGGCGACAGCTGTCCGGCTTCCGGTCTCGCTTCACGAACGTCTTCGTACCGAGGCCGACCTTCGGTTGGTATCAGCGAACCTCTTGATTGAGCGGGCAATCAGCGACTTCCTCGACCGACTTCCACCGGTCCAGGTGCGAGCAGAGAGACACTCGTGAGTCGCCGGTCGGGGCGCTCGACTTCGACGAGCAACTTCGGAGTCGGCGCACGTGAGAGCCACGACGCAAGTGCGTTCTACGCTCGGTTCACGCCGAGGTCCATCTCAACCGACGAGCAGCTCTCAGACCCGTTCGAGCTCACGGAACCGCTCATCTGCGGTGACTCCCGCAAGATGGATGAGCTCCCCGACAATTCCGTGGCGCTCGTCGTCACTTCGCCCCCTTACTTCGCCGGCAAGGAATACGAGGAGGCGCTGGGCCAAGGTGTCATTCCCGCGTCGTACGCGGACTATCTTGAGCTCCTGGCCAATGTGTTCGCGGAGTGTCAACGCGTGCTCGAACCGGGCGGTCGCATCGCGGTCAACGTTGCCAACCTCGGACGGAAGCCTTATCGGTCGCTGTCAGCGGACGTAGTACGGATCCTCGACGACGATCTCGGCATGCTACTGCGAGGCGAGATCGTCTGGAAGAAGGCCGACGGTGCTTCCGGTTCGTGCGCTTGGGGGTCGTACCGATCGCCCACCAACCCAGTCCTCCGGGACATCACCGAGCGGGTCATTGTCGCGTCCAAGGGACGGTTCGACCGCGCAGTCGGTGTGGAGGAGCGTCGGGCGCAGGGCCGACCGCACCAGCCCTCGATCTCGACCGACGAATTTCTCGACGCCACCCTCGACGTGTGGGAGATTCGGCCCGAATCCGCCCGACGGGTCCGGCACCCTGCGCCGTTCCCGGTGGAGCTGCCCCAGCGGCTGATTGAGTTGTACACCTTCGGGGACGACCTGGTCCTCGACCCTTTCCTCGGTTCCGGGAGCACCGCCGTTGCCGCCGTGCGAACCGGAAGACGCTACGTCGGCTTCGACACCGATCCGACGTATATCGCGATCGCCAGGGATCGGGTCGTGGAGGAACTGACCACTAGGACCAATCGGGCGGCCGATCGACCCGGGAGTCGGATCGTCATTCCCGAGACGTCTGGCACGGACCAGTTCCAGGCGCGCTCGACTGAGGAAGGCAAAGCCGCGCAGGCACTCGCCGTCGACATCCTCACCGCCGCCGGGTTCCGCGTCGTCGAGCGGGATCACCGCATTCCTGGCGTCGGCATTCTCGTCAACGTCGTCGCCGAGGACGCGGACGGGGAGCGCTGGTATTTCGACGTTACCGGAGCATTCACCTCGACGAGGGGCGGTCTGCTCAGGACCGATACTCTCTGGAAGTGCCTCGGCCGAGCGAGCGTCCTGCGAACCTGCGGGATCAAGCCGGTCGTATTGCTGTCCTCGCACCTTCCACCGCGACGAAGCACGGGGGACCAGGCTCTCCGCAAAGTCGGCCCGAATGGAGTGCACGACGTCATGGGAATGCTCGTTGACGCCGATCGGGGGCGCCTCCCTGAATACGCCGCGGGAGGCCACCGTGCCCGCCCTCTGCCGGGATTCTGGTCTGCCTCCGACCTCGGTTCTGGTCGCTGAAGAACGACGCCGGTGTCGCTCGCCTATGCCGTTGTGCACGGGGACCCACCTGAGGTGCACGCAGCCGAGGACCTCGACACACTTCACCGAGTGCTCGCTCTAGAGGTCGTGGCCGCGACACCGGGCGCAACCCTCTCAGTCGGTCGGCGGGAGGCGATCCGGGCCGCGCTCCTGGAGGAACGCTGGGGTGACGCCGTTGTCGACTGGATGGAAGCGACCGACTCTGTCATTGATGTCTATGGCAGCGGCCTTCAGGTCTGGAGCGCACAGCGCTTCGCCGAGCGGGAGATCACCGGCCTCGAGCTCCAACTGCGGCCCCTGTTCAACGACAGACTGGCCTAATGCCTCGCCTTGAGACGGAGATCTCCGAGCTAGCCACCGCACTCGGGGCGCTCGGCCATGACCTGTCCGCAGCGTTAGAGCGACGACCCGACCAGATCCTCAATGTCACCGATACGACATGGACCCGCCTTGGAGAGGCCTATTGGTCGGGCGAGCACCGCGCATTGTTCACGACCTCTTGGGCGAACGGGCACGCTTTCTTATGGGCCCGCGACGGGCTGCGCGGCCGCCTCCCCATCAGAGTGGAGTGGAAGGGACCGGACCGACAGGTCGAGCAGGATCCGATACCGGCTGACCTCCGCGTCGACAATGTTTTCCTCGTTTCAGTCAAGTCCCGCTCCGCCGTTCTCTGGAATCGGTCCCCCTCGCAGGTGTTCACCCGTACCCCAATGGCCTTGCACTGGTTTGAGCACACCGCGCCGGACCAGTACCAAGCTCTCTACGCTACGGCTCGTTCCTGGGCAGCGATGGCGCACTTGCCGGAAAGTGCGTCCGACCTAACACGCAGCGACGGGGTCGAACTTGGTCGACAACTGCCCTCTCGTGAATGGCCGGAGGCGCTAAAACCCCACTACCTGGCCATGGTCGAGCAGTGCTCGACCACAAGCGCGCGCCTGTGGAACACCATACTGACGACGTCGGCGCAACGAGAGCGGACAGCGTGGTGGGTCCTTCGCCTCGCTCCAGCGCCATATTTCCTGCTCGGCGATTCCGTCCGGGCGCCGCTCCGCATCCGTGTCGACACTCCGTGGGACTGGCGCCAGTCATGGCGGTTCATTGGGTTCGAAGTTCGCGCCGCCGCCGATGCCGGCCAGCCCCAGGTCGACTGGTCGATCCACGTCGAGCACCGGGAGACCGGCGAGTCACGAGTTGCCGCCGGGTACGTCGAGATACGTTGGTCACACGGTCGATTCAGCGGCCACCCCGAGGCAAAAATCCAGCTCCGCACCGCCCATGAGTTGGTTCCGGGTTATACGCCTCTTCTATAGCGCCCGGAGGGTCCCTCCGCTTGTCGGCTACGAGCGCGCCTCGGTGGCCTTCCCGGCCAGGATGGTTGCGGCCCTCCATGGCCTTCCCGGCCATGGCTGGTCCGGCTCCTTGTTCCGACGGGGAGCCTGGCGCCGCGACAAGTGTCGATGTCCGGTCAGGATGCTGGTCAATCACATCCGCAGCCAAGCGGAGACCACTATTCGCTGTGCATCGAAGTTGGACTGTGCGATACGCCAGGCGGACGGAAGCGCGCTCCGAGGCGGTTGGCGGCTTCACGGTCAGCCTCGGCGGTCGCCTGGGCGTAGATGGCCAGCGTCGTCCGGGGGTTGGCGTGGCCGAGCCGGGCCTGGGCGATCTTGATGTTGACGCCCTCGTCCAGCAGCGCTGTACCGGCGGTGTGCCGACGCGAGTCGCTCCATGAGGACTTGGTTTAGGCCCACGTCGGCCTTCATCAGTAGGCGGTCGGTCTCGTCCATTAGGTCTTGGCTCTCGCCGACTGCGCGAGCAACCGCGTCGAGTCGGTCGAGTTCCGTCCCGAAACCCGGAATGAACAGCACGAGCAGCCGCGCAACCTCGGAGGGAACCAGCTCGAGGACTCCTCCGCCAAAGCTCCGTCCCTCAAGCTCGGCGGACAGGAGAGTTGTGGAAGCCAGCCGTGAAGTCGTCTGCGTGCCCGATGAGTTTTCCTCGTGTCGTACCGTACCGCGATAGATCGTGTCGGTGGTGACCACCCCAGCGTCGTTCATCACGACTCGGGGGTAGTGGTGCGACCTCTTCGAAAGCATCAGCTCGCCAGCTCGGATGAACGGGACTCGGTACCACGGCTCACGGATCCGGCACTTGTAGCGAAGGTGAAGTTCGGCCGCCTTTCCGACCTCCAAGTATGAAGTGGGCTTCGGGTGCGTCTCCGGATCCGGTCGATCGGAGGAAAAGTCCAGCAGGTGAACCCGAGCGCCGGCGGCATCGGCACGAGCGTGGTCGGATTCGGTGTATCGAAGGCCGGCAGCGTGGCGCCAAGGGACAGGAACTGCCCCTGAGGTGGGACAACGCGCCAGCGTGAGTCTTCTAGGGGCCAGAAAGCAGCGCTGATAATGCTGAGGTCGGTGGTTCGATTCCACCTAGCCCCACTGGAAAAGTCCCTGGTCAGGACCTTAGAATGACGGGGACGGCACCTCGATAGGGCTTCGAGTGGAGCACCAAGTGAACATCCAGTGCACAGGCTAGTTTTGTGCGCTGCGAACAGGTGCACACGACTCGTGCTGGGCCGACCAAGTGCACATCAAGAGACCAAGTGCACATCAAGAGGGGTGAAGCGCCGGCCGCGACGATGGGCGGAAGATCTCACCCACGAGGTCCGCGGCAACTCGGTCGGCAGGGTCCGTCCCCTGTGTATAGACGCGGTCGACGACCGCACGACAGCGCCATCGGCTAACCGGGAGGTGCCGTTGAGCTAGTCCGCTGGCCAGCCGCCCTTGGGGGGCAGGAAGGTCCACGACGGGGTGTAGTTCACCCCGAAGAAGCTGCGGACGGCGAGCATGCCCATCGCCGGCTTGGGGATCGACGCCGTCGGCCGGCGAGCGCGCCCGGGGGGAACCGGGCGAGTTGCGAGACATATCGATGGCCTTCCTGAAGACCTCGACGATCATGAGGGCCCCTCGACCCTGTGGGTGAGGAGGCGGGCGGCGCCGATGGCGGCGGCGGCGACCAGCCCGCCGATCACCTGGGGGCGGTGGGTGGCGGCCCACAGCACCGGGTCGTGGTCGTGCGCCTTGCTGTCGAAGGGGCCGTGGGACCCGGCGTCGCTGTCGGCATCCTGGGGCTCCCACAGGTTGGCGCCCCGGCGGGGCTTGGACGGGTCGGTCTGCTGGGACTTCACGCCGCTGCGGCCCAGGTACAGGTCGAGCAGCTTGGGGGCGAGCCGCTCGCCGATGATGGTGCCGGCGGTGGGCACGCCGACCCACAGGTTGCGTCGTGGGTGCTCCACCAGGTGCACGATGCCCTTGGCGGCCAGCTCGGGCTGGTATATCGGCGGGACGGGCATGGGGTGCTTGGGCATCTTGTTGAGGTTCCACTCGAACTGAGGGGTGTTGAGCCCGGGGAGCTGCACCATGCACAGCTTCACTTTGCTCTTCTCGTGGACCAGTTCAGTCATGACCGACTCGGTGAAGCCGACCACGGCGTGCTTGGCGGCGCAGTACGGCGCTTGGAGAGGGATGGAGCGGTAGGCCATGGCCGATCCGACGTTGACGATGACCCCTCGGTCGCGGGGGCGCATCACTGACAGGGCGGCGAGAGTGCCGTTGACCTGGCCGTGGAAGGTGACGTCCATCACCCGCCGGTACTCCTCCACCGTGGTGTCCCAGGCGAAGGCCAGCGTGCCGACGAATGCGACGTTGACCCAGGCGTCGATCTCGCCAAGCTCGGCCTCGACCCGGGCGGTGGCCTTGTTGACCGCCTCGTGGTCGGACACGTCGACCTCGAGCGCCAGTCCGCGACAGCCGGCCTGTCCCACCTCCGCGACGGCCCCTGCCCGACCGTCCGCGCCTCTGGCCAGGACGGCCACGTCGTAACCTTGCCTGGCCAGGAGCTGCACGGTGGCTCGACCCACGCCGGCGCTGCCCCCACTGACAACAGCAACTTTGCTCATGTCCGTCTTCTCTCCTCGGGTGGCCCGACACGACCACTACCCAGGTGCACCGGGGGTGACTCCTGCTGATGCGGCTGGCAGCCCTCCGGGGGGGTATATAGCCAGTCGTGAGCGCTCTGAGAGAAGACGGGTACGCACCGATCGGCGCGTATGGGTTGATCGGCGCCGGTCACGGCTGCGCCCTAGTGTGCGAGGACGGCAGCATCGACTGGCTGGCCGTGCCCGAGGTGGACACGCCCCCGTTCCTCGCGGCGATCATCGACAACCCCGACGGCGGCCGCCTCGCCCTGGCGCCCTCCGTCGAGTACCGGGTGACCCGGCGCTACCTGCCCGGCACGGTCGTGTTGGAGACGACCTTCGAGACCGACGACGGGACCCTGCGTGTCACCGACGCCCTCACCGAGGGCTTCGGGGGCCGGCTTCCTTGGTCGGAGGTGACCCGCCGGGTCGAAGCCGACGGCGGCCCGGTCCCAGTGCGCTGGCAGCTGCGGGCGGGCACCCGCTTCGCCACCGTGCGCCCCTGGGCCCACGACGTCCACAAGGTGCCGGTGGTGGTCTCGGGTGACCTGCTCGCCGCGGTGATCCTCGACGGGCTCGGCAACCCGATCATCGAGGATGACGTCGTGCGCGGCGACGCCGTGATCGAGCCGGGCAGCCCCGCGCTGCTCGCATTGGTGATCGCCGAGGGCGGCCCCCTTCGCCTCCCCGACCCCCCCAGCATCGTGCGCCGCTTCGAGCACACCATCCGCAAGTGGCAGCAGTGGTCAGACCTGGTCGAGTACTCGGGACCGCACCGCGACCAGGCACTGCGTAGCGCCTTGACCATCAAAGCCCTCGCCAACACCCAGACCGGCGCCCTGCCCGCGGCGCCCACCACCTCCCTCCCCGAGGTCGTCGGCTCCAAGCGCAACTTCGACTACCGCTTCGGCTGGGTCCGCGACGCCTCGTTCATGATCGACGCCCTCACCCGCCTCGGCCTGTCCGAGCAGGTCGACGCCTCCCTGGCGTGGCTGCTCAAAGGAGTGCGCAAGACCGCCCCCGCGGTCCACGTATTCTACACCCTCAACGCCGAGCCCGCAGGCGGGGACATGGACAAGAACGAACTCCTTGAGGGCTACAAGGGATCTGCCCCGGTCAACATCGGCAACAGCGCCGCCACCCAAACCCAACACGGACCCTACGGAGACCTCCTGGGAGCCGTCGGCCGCTACGTCGACGACGGCGGCCACCTCGACACCGAGACCGGCCTCACCCTCGCCAAGCTCGCCGACCAACTCTGCGACGAGTGGACCAAACCCGACGCCGGCTTGTGGGAGCTCGGCAGCTACAAGCGCTACACCTCCAGCATGATCAACTCCTGGGCGGCCCTCGACTGGACGGTCCGCCTCACCGAGAAAGGCGAGATCCCCCTCATCCACCCCGAACGGTGGGCACGCTCACGCGACGCCATCCACGCCTTCGCCGACACCCACTGCTGGTCGGAGACCAAAAGCTCCTACACCTTCTACGCCGGCACCGAGGACCTCGACGCCGCCACCCTCCTCGCAGCGCGCACCGGTTTCCTCCCAGGCGACGACCGCCGCCTGTGGAGCACCATCGACGCCATCCGCTCCGAGCTCACCGCCGAAGGCCCACTCCTGTACCGCTACACCGGCGTTTCCGAAGAAGAGCACGCCTTCGTCGCCTGCACCTTCTGGCTCATCGAGGCCCTCTGCTACGCAGGGCGCACCCAAGAAGCCGGCGAACTGCTCGACGGCGCCCTCGGATACGCCAACGACCTCGACCTGTGGTCAGAGGAGATCGACCCCGCAAACGGCGCCCTGCTCGGCAACTTCCCCATCGGCATCACCCACCTCTCAGTCATCACCGCCATCACCGCCTACGCCGCCGCACTCGAACACGGCGCCACCCCACTGAACAGGTAGTAGCAGCCACCGATGCCAACCGAACAGTCAGCGGCGGCGGACACCGACGAGCGGCGGCGGACACCGGCGAGTTCCATCGCCGAGTGCTCGAGGTGATCGCCGATGCGCTCACCGAAATGGGGCCGGGGCGGGAAGCCCACGACTTCAGTGGGAGGCAGAGCCCCGTTCGGGCCGCAGGCCCGAAGTTGTCACACCTCGGTGCGATGATCTGACCGTGGGCTACCGCTCGACCAACAAGACGGTCTACTCGGCCAAGTCCCACAACACTGCTCCGCAGAGGCAACGGTACCGCCGC
>DASZKW010000044.1:0-2825 GCA_035552775.1 Acidimicrobiales bacterium
GTGCTCGGCGAGGACTGATCAGAGGCTGCCGCGGCCGTGCCTGTTCGGGGATAGGCGCTTTCAGTCCCCTTGGATAGTTCTCACGTAGAGGCGAGCACGATGTTCGTCTCCTGGAAAGCCCGATAGGGCGCCCGTCAGCCGGCGGTTGGGGTCACCCCGGCGTCGGCGGAACTCTGAGTGTTCTGGGGCAGGTGTACGGCGGCCCGGGCCGCCGACATTGGTTGCTTGGCGGTGGAGACGGGGGGCCTCAGCCAGCCGAGGTGTGAGGCCGTAAGCCGGCGGCACGGCGAGTCCAAGCGAGGCATGAGCGATCCAGCCATCGTGTGCTCGCTGCTCAACGCCTCGGAGGTGGAATAGACGAGCAGCCTAGGAGCTCGGTGCCAGAACACAGCCAGCGGTGAAGGAGAACGAATCTTTAGGCTTTGTTTGCGACTGTTACGAGGATTTGTCGAAGATGCTGCCCGGTCCGGCGGTGGGTTTGCTGTCCTGCAGGGCGCGTTCGAACGCTTGCAGGTAGCGGGGGTCGCCGTGCTGATGACGCAGCAGCCAGTATTCGGCGCCCCAGAACAGGTAGGCGGCGCAGCCTAGGGATGTCTGTCGGGCGAGGCGGAGGCCCTGGTTGTAATTGCCGATGACGTCTTCGGGGAGGCAGCTGTACATGGCCCTTCTGTACGGGTCAGGCGGGATGGTGACCGCCTCCCAGGGCTCTGCTTGTCCCTCGGAGATGATGACCTGTCGGCTGGGTGCGGCCGCCGCCCATCGCGATAGCTGCTTCCACTGGCGTTGTTGCCATGGCCGGGTGCTGCCGTCGAGGTAGGTGGTCCAAGGGCCAACGGGGATCAGTGCGTGGCGGGGATAGAAGTCGACTCCGACGACGTCGGCGAGGCGCTGGGCAACTGAAAGGGAGTCGCCCTGGTCGCGAGTACGCCACCATTGCGACAGTCGCACTGGTGTCGAGGTCGGCAAGAAGCCGTTCATGATGATCGGCCGGGTCGGGTCGGCGGCGCGGGCCGCCTCGACTTCTTGGCCAACAAAGGAAGCCGACAGCCGCCAGGAGTGCTCCATTCCTAACGGGTCCACCGCCTCGTGCTCGACTTGCCAGGCGACCACCGCTTGGTGGTCTCGGTATCGGGCCACAATGTCGGTCACAAAGGCGGTCGCGGCGGACAGTAGGGACGGATGGGCGCGTGGCTCGACGAGGGCGCCTTCTGGTAATGGCTGGTTCAGTTGATGATCGGGGACGAAATACTCGGGGTAGCCGAAGGTCTTCACCGGGCCCACGCAGATGATGATCTGCTTGCCGGCTTCTTCGGCGGCGGCGACCTGCCAGTCGAGCTCGGCCGGGTCGAAGGCGCCGGGGGCGGTCTCGATGCGGTTCCAGTAGGCCCCGAGGCGGATGACCTCAAAGGGGTAGGCCAGCAGGGTCTGCAATGCGAGGTGAGGATCCAGCTCGAACGTCTCGGCTTGCACGGGGCGGAAGCTGATGCCCAACCGGGTGGCGTGGCGGGACGCGACCGGAATCTCGCGCCACCGGTCCGTCAGCGGCCGTTCGGGTCTGGTTACGCGGACCTCCGAGGCCACAGGGGCGAGCATCCCGGCGACGGCGGCGGTCACAGCGGCCCTGCGTATGGCGGCCCGGCGGTCATGCGACACCATCGTGGCTCCCCCAGGCGTCCCGGCGATGGCGAGAGCCCCTCGCTGGCAGGGCCTTGTCGATGCCGGCGGGGGGTCGCGCTGGCAGAGACCAACACCGTGTTGGATCGGCTATGCGTGCGACCATGGCGGCGATCTCGTCGCCGGCTGCCGGACGGCCCAGGCTGGCGGACGCCTGTCGCATGGCTTCGAGAGCGGCGGGCTGGCGTCGCAACTCGCCGATGATGCTGAGGAGGTCCTTGCTGCCCGGCGCGTGGCGTGCCGCCCCGGCGCCGACGACGAGCTCGGTGTTGCCCCGCTCCTGTCCGGGGAGGTGGGTCGTGATCACCAGGGGGGCACCGCAGCAGGTCGCTTCGGCGATCGTCCCCGGCCCGGCCTTGGTCACCACCGCGTCTGCGCAGCGCAACCAGTCGGCCATGTCGGCCACGAAGCCCTTGACGACAAGTCGCCCCCCAGCGTCGTTGACCAGCGACGCGAGCGATTGCTGTAACCGCCGGTTGCGGCCGCAGATGGCGACTACTTGCACATCGTCGAAGGCGTCGACCAAAGCGGCGGCACGTTTGGCGATAGCGCCCGATCCCTCCCCTCCTCCGGTGACGACCACGAGGAACCGGCCCTCGTCCACTCCGAGAGCCTTCTTGAGCGCGGAGCGCTGCGTCGGGTTCAACCGCGGGCCGCAGAATCGGGACGACACGGGAAGACCGATCTCGCTGCATTGCCCGCGGGGCACTCCCGCCAGGTGACAGGTCCACCTGATCGCCGCAGACGGCACGACGATCTGGTCGGGCCCGGCGTGGTGCCATGCCGCGTGCGCGGTGATCAAGTCGGTGACCACCGTGATGACGGGAACCCTGTCGTCCGCCGTCCGGGCGGCTCTGACCGCGGGCGCGGTGGTTAGGGGGTGGAAGGACACGATCGCGGCCGGGTTGACCTGCTGGACGGTGTGGGCGACGGGGCGGTCGGCGAGGCGCAGCAGTGTGCGCTGCAGGAATGCTGCAGCCCGGGTGGAATCCGAGGCGCGGTAGATCGCACCCCACGCCCACGGCGCCAGGCGGATGAGAGGACCGTAGAGGCCAACGACCCGGCGCAACAACAGAATCGAACCCGGGCCGGCGAGCGGATCGACCAGCACGGGCGCGAACCGTCCCGGAAAGGCACGCTCGAGAGCTTCG
>DASZKW010000045.1:0-18271 GCA_035552775.1 Acidimicrobiales bacterium
GCCTGCACTACAACCATGTAAGTCCCTCAGTTGGCACAACACCCTGCCCGTCAGAGCCAGGCTGGAGCAGACAAAACCCAGCACTATCAAGCACAACCACCACGCCTCGCCCGCGCCTTACCCGATTACGGTGCGGAAAACGGGGCTAGCACCGGAACGATTCTCGGTAGCATCTGGCATCGAGACGGCCGAGGAAGGCATCGAGGCGGGGGAACGTCGGACGGACCGTCAGCGCCGGCCGCCCCGGACCCTGGTCGCCCAGTTGGGCGTCACCCCCGGCCGGGTGGTACGGGTGTGCGGGTGGGCGGTCACCGACCCGACGACACCATCAGGGTCGGCCGTCGCCGACCACACGGGGACCGTCGCCCTCCTCGGGCCGGAGACCACGCCGCCGCGAGGTTCGGCCATCGACGTCGTTGGTGCCGTCGTCGAGGACGGCTCGACCGGCGGCAGGGCGATGGTCGTGCAGAGCCTGGAGGTGGCCGGCCCGTCGGAGCCCGAAGCGCCGCTCGGCGGGGCCGCGACCCTGGAGGAGCGCCTGGATTGGCGCTACCTGGACCTGCGGCGGGCGCCGGCCCGGTTGGTCTTCGAGGTCCAGACCACCTTGGAAAAAGCCATGCGAAAGGTGTGGGACGCACACGGCTTCGTCGAGTTGCACACGCCCAAGCTCATGGCCACCGGCCCGAGACCCGAGGAGCTGTTTGCGCTCGACTACTTCGACGGCCGGGCGTGGTTGGCGCAGTCGCCCCAGTTCTACAAGCAGATGGCCATGGCCGCCGGCCTGGAGCGGGTCTTCGAGATCGGCCCGGTGTTTCGCGCCGAGGCGGCCCTCGACGGCCGCCACGCCACCGAGTTCACCAGCGTGGACGTCGAGATGGCGTGGATCGATTCCGAGGCCGACGTGATGGCCTTCGCCGAGGAGTGGATCTGTTACACCGTCGCCGCGGTGGCGGACCGCCACGGCGAGCAGATCGCGCAGTCGGGCCGGGGCCCGGTGGCAGCACTGCGTGCCCCGTTCCCCCGCGTCACTCTGGCCGAGGCCTGGGAAATTGCGCAGCGTTGCGGCCATCCGGGCGGTGAGGGCGACTTGGATCCCGATGCAGAGCGCAGCCTCGGCGACGCCATCGCCGACCAGCATGGGAGCGAGATGGTGTGGGTCACCGACTACCCGGCACCGCTGCGGCCCTTCTACCACATGGCTTCGAGTGAGGGCTCGCCACTCACCCGCAGCTTCGACCTGCTGTGGAAGGGGCTCGAGGTGGCGAGCGGCGCCCAGCGTGAGCACCGCCACGACCGCCTCGTGGCCCAAGCCCGTTCCCGCGAGCGCGCCCTCGGGCCCATCGGGCACTACCTCGACTTCTTCCGCTTCGGCTGCCCACCGCACGGCGGTTTTGGCTTCGGGCTGAACCGCCTCCTCATGTGCCTGCTGGGCTACGACGACCTGCGCGAGGTGACGTTGCTGCCGAGGGACCGCATCCGGCTGTCGCCCTAAAGGACGGGACTTTGCGCGGCGACCAGATGAATCAGGCGCGCCCGGTGGTTTTCGGTTACATTGCACCATTCGTGGGCGAGGTCGCTCAGCGGAACGTTTTCCAAGGGGGAGACTAATGCGGCGACGTGTGCTGGTGGCGGCGCTCGGGGCGCTGGTGCTGGCGGGATGCGGGTCCACCACCAAGGTGAACTCCGGCACCAGCCCGGGCACGACCATCGCGATCCAGATCCTGTCGTCCGACCGCTACCAGCCGGCGACGGTGACGGTCACGCCCGGCGAGAAGGTCGTGTTCAAGGTCTCCAACCACGCCACCGGGATCCACCAGTTCGTCCTCGGCGACACCACCGTCCAAGACAGCTACGAGAAGCTCATGATGGGCATGGGCTCGTCACCGATGGCGATGCCCGACCAGTCGAACGTGTTGAGCCTCCAAGCGGGCCAGACCAAGCAGTTGGCCTGGACGGCTCCCACGACCGGGGGTGCCACGGTCATCTACGGCTCCCACGAGCCGGGCGACTACGCCAACGGCCTCAAGGGGCTCATCACCGTCACAGGCGGCACCGCCGGAGCGGCGACCTCGACGACCATGGGCAACATGGGGACGACCTCGACGACCATGGGCAACATGGGCGGTGGGACCTCCACCACCATGGGCAACATGGGCGGCATGACCTCCACCAGCGGCTGAAGCCGGGAGTAGCCTCGAACGCGTGAAGGTCATCTGCACCTGCCTGCCCGGTTACGGGCACTTCTACCCCATGGTGCCGCTGGGGACCGCTCTGGTGGAGGCGGGCCACGAGGTGGTCTTTGCCACCGCGGAGGAGTTCTGCGCCAAGATCGAGGAGTTCGGCTTCGGCTCGTTCCCCGCCGGTATCAGCCTGGCCAGCCAGCTGGAGCAGGCCGGCGCCACCATTCCCGAAGCGGCCATGCCCCCGGGCAAGGAGCGCTTCGAGTCGTTCGTCCCCCGGATGCTGGCCGGCGTGGCCGCCCCTCCCCGGGCCCGGGAGCTGCTGCCGTTCCTTCGCGATTGGCACCCCGACCTTCTTGTCCACGAGGAGACAGAGCTGGGCGGACCCGTGGCCGCCGCCGCCGCCGGAGTCCCCTGGGCCGACCAGGCGGTTGGCATCATGCGCCCCCTCTCCATGGCCCGCCTGGCGGGCCAGACGCTGGCTCCGCTGGCCGAAGAATGGGGCGTCGACATCGGACCCTACGCCGGGCTGTTCCGCTACCTCTACCTCGACGTGTGCCCTCCGAGCCTCCAGTCGCCGGAGATCGCCCAGATCGAAGTGGCCCACCTGATGAGCAACGTGGTGCCCGACGCCGGCGGGGACGGCCTGCCGGCGTGGATCGACCAACTCGACCAGAGCCGGCCCACCGTCTACGTCAGCCTGGGGACCATCTTCAACCAGGACCCCGGGGTGTTCGCCACCATCCTGGCCGGCCTCGGCAACGAGCACCTCAACCTCATCGTGACCCTCGGGCCTGGCGCTGATCCCGCCGTACTCGGGCCCCAGCCCGAGCACGTGCACGTC
This sequence comes from Acidimicrobiales bacterium, assembly GCA_035552775.1. GTDB lineage: Bacteria > Actinomycetota > Acidimicrobiia > Acidimicrobiales > Palsa-688 > DASZKW01. The sequence continues at coordinate 3,025 of DASZKW010000045.1, forward strand.
GAGGCGTTCATCCCCCAGGATCTCGTACTGCCCCGCTGCGACGTGGTGATCAACCAGGGGGGGACCGCCATCCTGTCCATACTGGGCCACGGGCGCCCCGTTCTCGTCCTGCCCCAGGGAGCCAACCAGTTCCACAACGCCGAGGCCTGCGTCGCCAGTGGGGCCGGACGCTGCCTCGTGGCCAGCCAGCTCGACTCGACCTCGGTGCGCACCGAGGTGCTACGCCTCCTCGACGACCCGAGCTACGCCGAGGCGGCCGGCGCGCTGGCCCGGGAGATGGCGGACATGCCTCGTCCCGCCGACGGCGTGGCCCTCCTCGAGCGCCTCGTGGCGGACCACGCCCCGCTACTGGGATCACGGTGAGCATCCCCGCGACCGAGGCGGTCGCCCACGGGCCGCTGGCCGACATCGACGATGACGCCGTCCCGGTCATGCACACAGACATCCCCGGGCCGCGCTCGGCCGAGCTGTGGGAGCGCGATGCGCGCCACCACGCCTCCAACTCGTCGCCGCCGGCCCAGCTCCTGCGCCTGGTGATGACCGACGGGCGGGGGGCTATCGTCCGCGACGCAGACGGCAACGTGTTCATCGACCTGTCGTCGGGGGTGGTGGTCACCAACCTCGGGCACTCGCCGGGCCCGGTGGTCGACGCCCTGCGCGACGAGCTCGGTCGCCTCATGCACTTCTTCGACTTTGCCACGCCTGCCCGGGCGACCTTCTTCGAGGCCTTGGCTCGCACCCTTCCCCCGAGCCTGCAGACGTTCCAGATGTACACCACCGGCAGCGAGGCAGTGGAGGCCGCCATCCGCCTGGCCAAGTCCTACACCGGCAACTACGAGGTCGTCGCGTTCCACCGGGCCTGGCACGGCAGGACCCACGGCTCCATGTCGCTCATGGGGGCGTCGCCGCTCAAGCACGGCTACGGCCCCTACGCCCCCGGGGTCATCCGTAGCTTCAACGCCTACTGCTACCGCTGTCCCCTCGGCCTTCGCCGGGAATCGTGCGAGGTGGCCTGCGCCCGCTCGGTGGACCGCCTCTACGACGAAGCCGGCGAGGGCAGGCTGGCGGCGGTGATCATCGAGCCCGTGCAGGGGGTCGGGGGGGTCATCCCCCATCCCCCCGAGTTCCTCGCCCACCTGCGCGACTTCTGCGACCGGACCGGGGCGCTGCTCATCTTCGACGAGGTGCTCACCGGGGCGGGCCGCACCGGCACCATGTGGGCGTTCGAGCGTTCGGGGGTCGTCCCTGATGTGATGATCGCCGGTAAGGGCCTGGGTTCGGGATACCCGCTGTCGTTCATCGCCAGCCGCCGCGAGGTCCTCGACGCCGGGCCGTTCGGCCGGCCCGGAGCAGGCGCCTCCACCTTTGCCAGCGGCAACCTCGCCTGCGCGGCAGGAGCCGCCACCCTGGGCATGCTCGCCGACGGGTCGGTGCTCGAAAACGCGGCCCGGGTGGGCGACGCCATGCTGGGGGCCCTGCGCGACGTCCAGGCTCGCCACCGCCTCGTGGGCGACGTGCGCGGCGTCGGGCTGCTGATCGGGGTCGAGCTCGTCGCAGACCGGGACACCAAGTCCCGTCCCCCACCGGAGATCCCTCGCCGGCTCCTGGTAGCCCTGGCCCGGCGTGGCGTGCTCACGAGCGGGGCGGGGCCGGTGCTGCGCATCACCCCCCCGCTGGTCATCTCCGAACGGATGGCCCTGAAGGCGGTGGCCCTGCTCGACGACGCCCTGAGCGAGGTGGAGGGCGATGCCGGCGGCGGAGCGCCGGCGGGCGCGCAGTGACAGACATCATCGAGGGCGCCCACCACGTCGGGATCACCGTCGCCGACATGGAGCGGTCGTCGGCGTTCTGGGGGGCGCTGCTCGGCGCCGAGCCCACCGCCACCGAGCACCTCGCCGGCCCTGGCCTGGGACGGCTCGTCGGCTACCCGTCGGTGCGCATGGAGCGCCGCTGGGTGGAGGCGCCAGGCGGGCCGGTCGTCGAGTTGCTGCGCTACTTGGACCGCGACGAGGCCCCCTACGACCCGGGCACCGCCCACCCCGGAAACGTCCACGTGTGCCTGGCGGTCTCCGACGTCCCCGCCGCCCACGCCCACGCCCTGGCCTGCGGTGCCACCGGCGTCGGCGACGGCTGGATCGAGGTGCCCGCCGGGCCCAACGCCGGGGCCCGCATCGCCTACGTGCGCGGCCCTGACGGCGTCACCGTCGAGCTGTTCGAGAAGCCGAAGCCCCGCGCACAGTGGTAAGACAACGCCGTTATCCCAACGGGACGACAGTGATCGCCTGATGACTGATCTCACCGCCGTTGCCGCTTGACTTACAAAGGCGAGCGTTGCTACGTCGACAATGCTCTCGCCGGCTCAGACGGTTAACCTGGACCTTCGTTCCTCGGGGAGTCGACGTAGCAACGCTCGCCTTGGTAGGCACGCGCTTGCATGAACGGGCAGCGACTGGTGTAATGTACCGAGAGGCGCGAATTGAGGGATTTATTGCGTCTCGGGTGCTGGGGGAAGGACATCGTGTCCGAAGGTTCTCCCGCGCCTGCTCAGCCACACATCCATTGCCACTCTAAGAGAAGGGTCCTTTATGTTCAGTTTACGGCGTGGTACGATTGCCGTGCCTTTCGTCCTGATGATCGCAGGCGCAGGCATGGTCGGCACCGCCTCGGCAGATCCCGGTGGTGTCCCCAACTCCCACGGCAACGGGTTCGGACGTCCCCAGGTGCTCCAGTGCGGGGCGCAGGTCACCCGCAGCACCAAGCTGGCTGCTGACATCGGGCCGTGCGTCGGGACCGACGGCATCGACGTCGTCGCCTCGGGGATCCGCCTCGACCTGAACGGCCACACCATCACGGGAGCCGACACCACCAACAGCACCAACGTCGAGCAGATCGGCGTAAGGCTGGCCAACGTCCACGGCGTGGATGTGAGCGGCCCGGGTACAATCACCAAGTTCGACGCCGGCGTCGGCGTCACCGGTGGCGGCGGGAACCTCATCAGGGGGCTCACGGTGCACGACAACATCTCGCACGTGACCTTCACCGGCGGTGTGAACCCGTTGGACCCGGAGGCCACCGCCTGCAACTGGGGCGACGGCATCGCCACCGACAACTCCTCCCACAACACCATCACCCATAACACGGCGATCCACAACGGTCCCTTCGGAGGCATCTCCCTGGTGGACGCGTCCACGTCCAACACCGTGTCGGACAACAGCACTAGTGACCAGACGGTCGCCAACTCGGTCCCCGACACCGACAATGACAACGACGCCACGAACCCTGAGACCAGGGCCACGGGCGATTCGGACGACGCCGGCCCATGCGGGCCCTTCGGCGCCAACACCACGGGTCCGGGTCGCGAGTACCAGGACATCGGTATCCGCATGGAGGGCCCGGGTGCGGCCAACAACGTCGTCACCAACAACAAGGTGACGGGCAGCGACCTCGACGGCATCAGCATTTTCGACAACATCTGCACCAACAACACCCGCAACGTGCCCCCGACGGCGCCCAACACCGGCAACCTCGTCGAGCACAACACGGTCACGGACAACGGCTTCGCGCCCGGTGCGTACCGCGACGGCATCGCCGTCCTGCAGCAGGGTCCGGCTGGTGTCGTCTGCGTACCCTCGGACAACAGCATCGTTGACAACTTGTCCAGCGGCAACTCCCGGGACGGCATCTTCATGGGTGGCCGGGACAGCCACAACAACACCATCAACAACAACACGGTTGTCAACAACGGGTCGCCGGGGAGCAGTGGGGATGGCATCCAGCTCACGGGTCCGTCTTCGTACACCATCACGAACCCCGACGGTTCCAAGACGGTGGTCCCACTGGACGGGTCGAACCACAACACCCTCATCGGCAACGTGGGACACGGCAACCTCCACGACGACGGCTTCGACGGCACCCCCGGCTGTGACAGCAACAACTGGGCGAACAACATTTTCGTCACCGTCAACCAGACCTGCGTCGATCCCAGCGCCACCGTGGTGCCGTGAGCCGGCGGCGGTAGCGCAGCACCGTACCTGAAGCAAAGCCGAGAGCCCGGCCCTTTTAACAGGGGCCGGGCTCTTCGGTTGTCGGGGCTGTCGGCGATTGGTAAATGTCAATGACACCTACTTCCACATCGGTAAATGTAAAACGCATCTAGAGGTACGCGGCGCAGGCGCAAGTGGTCCAAAGGCCGGCCCCTGCATTAGCTTCTTGATGCTCCTAAGCTTGGCGAACGAGGGGGAGTTCTTTGCTTAGTAATGAAGCCTTGTTGGCCAGGGTCGGGCCGCCGCTCAGCCCCTTGCAGCGGGTGCTGCTGACCACTGACGGCACCGTCACCCATGTCTTGGAGTCCTACTGGGACGAGCCCATCCACGTGGTCAAGCTGGACCAGGCCCAGCACGCCACCGAGGTGACCATCGCCGCCATGAAGCCGGCGGGGCCGGAGACGGTGATGCGCCGCACCATCCTGCTACAGGGTGCGCAGACCAAGGAGAACTACGTGTACGCGGAGTCCGTCATCCTCGCCGACCGGCTGGCGCCCCGGATGGCCGAGAGCCTGCTGACCACCGACGAGCCCATCGGTCGCCTCCTGATCGAAGCGCGCCTGGAGACATTCCGGGAGGTCCTGGACTGCGGGCGGGAGCCGGCGGGCGACCGGCGACGGCACTTCGGCCTCGACCCGTCTGCGCTGCTGATCTCCCGCACCTACCGGGTCATCGCCGGCCACCGACCCATCATGCTCATCACCGAGAAGTTCCCTGCGACGGCGTGGTTGGACGGGGCGCAGGGCCGGCCGTGAGCGACCTCGGGAGCGAACCGACCAGCACGGGTTGGTGCCCCATCCCGTGGATGGTGCATCAATGAGCGACATGGGGCGCGGGCAACCGGGGGCCGTTACGCCGAGGGTTGCCCTGGTCACCGGCGGCGGCCGGGGCATCGGTCGGGCGGTGGCCCTGGCCTTGGGCGCCGCCGGCTGTGCCGTGTGCGTGAACGACACGGGGGTGGCCCTCGACGGGAGCGGGGCCAGCGCGGACGTGGCGGAGGCCGTAGCCGACGAGATTCGGGCCGCGGGCGGCGAGGCCTTCCCGGCTCCGGGCGACGCCCGCCGCCCCGACGGCGCCCGGGCCGTGATGGCCCAGGTCGAGGCGTGGGCCGGGCGGGCGCCCACCGTGCTCGTGCACGCCGCCGGGACCTTGCGCGACGCCATGGCCCACCGCGCCTCGGACGAGGACTGGGCGGAGGTGCTCGGGTCCCACCTGGGCGTGGCCATCGAGTTCAGCCGGGCCATGGTGGGACCCATCCGGGCGACGGGGTGGGGCAGGATCGTGTACCTCGGGGGGGCGGCGGGGCTGGTGGGCAGCGCCGGCCAGGCCGCCTACGACGTGGCCAAGGCCGGCCTGCTCGGATTGACCCGCGCCCTGGCCCTGGAGCTGGCAGGCCGGGACGTATGCGTTAACTACGTCGCGCCCTTCGCGTTCACCCGGATGACCGAGTCCATACCTCCCGCGACCGGGGCCCTTCGCCGCTACCTGGATCACGCGCCGCTGGCCACTCCCGGCGATGTCGCCCCTCTCGTCGCCTGGTTGTGCTCGGACGAGGCCGCCGGGATCAGCGGGCAGGTCTTCGGAGCCCGCGGCGCCGAGGTGTCCGTCTGGTCGCAGCCCCGTCCGGTGGCGGCGGTGGTGGAGACACGGGGTTGGGACGGTCCGGCGCTGGCTCGGGCCCGGGAGGACCTGCAGTCCCACTTCACGCCCCTCGAGAGTGAATTCGACCTGTTCGGGGGACCGCCGGTGGCCGTCGCCCCGGCCATGAGGGAGGTACCAGAGTGAACGAGACGCTGGCGTCCGAGGTGGCCACGGCCGAGGCTGCTCACGCCCGGGGTCCCGAGTTCGTCGCCGCGCTGGGCAAGGTCATCGCCAGCCACGTGCGCAACGAGGCGGCCGGGGCGCGCGCCTTCGACGAGCCGGCAATCGCCTGGGCTCCCACAGCGCGCGACAAGTGGCTGGCTTGCCGCATCGCCATGGAGGAGTACGGCCACCACATCCAGTTCGCCCGCCTGGCCGCAGACCTGGGTCTAAAACAGGTCGGCGGCGACGGTGTCCTTTCGGTATTCGACCACGAACTGGCGAGTTGGAACGAGTTCGTCGTGCTCAAGGCCATCGTCGACATGGCAGAGGTGATAGTCATGGAGGACCTCTCGGAGTGCAGCTACCTGCCTCTGCGCCGCCTGGCCACCCGGCTGCTGCCCGAGGAACGTTTCCATGTCGCCTTCGGCCAGAACCGGGCCCGGTCCCTGGCGTCGGACCCGGCGACCCGCCCCGCTGTGCAGGAGGCGGCAGACGCCATGGTCCGCCTGTCGCTCCCGTTCTTCGGGCGCAGTATCTCGGCCAACAACGAGGCGTTCCGCCGGTTCGGTATCAAGAGCCTCAGCAACGACGAGGCCCGGTCCACCTTCATCGCTCGCAGCCGTCGCTTCGTTGCCGACGACATGGGCTTGCAATACCCCGACGTCGAGGTGGGCTGGTCAGGTTGAGCGAGGGCAACGCCAACCTGGCCGTGCTGCTGGAGACTCGTGCCCGCGATCAGGGCTGGCTGGGCCGCACCGCCTACCTGGCGGCCGAGGGTGAGGTCAGCCACGGTGCCGTCCACGGCGGGGCAGCCCGAGCCGCGACGGTGCTGGCCGGGCTCGGTACTGCGCAGGGGGACCGGGTGATGATCGCCCTGCCTGACGGGCCGGAACTCGTCCAGGCGTTCCTCGGCGCAGTGCGCCTCGGTGCCGTAGCCGTGCCTGTGAACCCGTCGCTGACCGCCGGCGACCACCGCCAGCTGGCGGGGGAGTGCCGACCGAGGGTGGTGGTCTGCGGGAGCGAGCTCGGGCCTCGTTTCGCCGGGTGCGTGACCTTGGGTGGCGACGACCTGGCGGCAAAGGCCGCCCAGTCGGCTGAACACCGGGGCGCCGCGGCCAGCGCCGGCTCGCCCGCCTACGCCCAGTTCACCTCGGGGACCACCGGTCGGCCCAAGGCCGCCGTCCACCGCCACGGCGACCCAATGATCTACCAACGGGCCTTCGCCGAGGGGGCCATCGACCTCGGGGTCGACGATGTCGTGCTGTCGATCTCCAAGATGCACTTCGCCTACGGGCTCGGCAACTCGCTGTTCTTTCCCTTGCTGACGGGCTGTCGGGCGGTGCTGCTGGCCTCGCACCCACGTGCCGAGGTGGTGACCGCCATGATGCAGCGTCACCGGGTGACCGTGCTCTTCGCCGTGCCCACCTTCTACGCACGCCTGGCCTCGAGCTCGTCTTTCGCGACCGGCGAGCAAGACTGGACGAGCGCAATGCGGGTAGCAGTGTCGGCCGGTGAGGTCCTCACCGTCGCCCTTGCGCAGCGCTGCCGGGCGTTCCTCGGCTGCCCGGTCCTCGACGGCCTGGGCTCGACCGAGGTGGGCCAAACGTTCGTCAGCAACACCCTGTCCACCAGCCGCGACGGCACCGTGGGCCGCCCCCTCGAGCCCTACGAGGTGTCCGTGCGCGATGGTCTCGGCCGTCGCTCGGCGCCGGGCGCCCTGGGCACCTTGTGGGTACGGGGTCCGACCGTCCTGCTCGAATACCTGGACCAGCCAGCCCTCTCGGCCGCCGTTCGGGACGGTGAATGGCTATGCACCAGCGACAGGGCAGTCGTCGACGATGACGGCTTCGTGGCCCTCAGGGGACGGATAGACGACATCGAACTGGTAGGCGGGATCAACGTGGCTCCCACCGAGGTGGAGGAGGTGCTGAGCACCCTGCCAGGGGTCATGGAGGTGGCGGTTGCCGGTGTCCGGGACGGGGCAGGCAGATCGCAGCTGGAGGCCTTCGTGGTGGCTGGACCCGACGTCGGGCAAGACCTGGGCGCGGAGGTGATCGAGGTGGCGCGCGGCAACCTGGCCCGCCACATGGTGCCGCGCGCCGTCCATATGGTCGATCACCTGCCACGGACCTCCACCGGCAAGCTGCGGCGCTTCGTCCTGCGCTCGGGGGAGTGGTCGGAAAGCTCGGTCGCTCGACTGGACCGGCCGCCCACCTCCGGTCAGCCCACCCGCTCCGGTAGGTAGCCAGCAGTGGACATCGACCCTGACGCCCCCGCCGACCTGGCCGGCCTCTTCGAGGCCCAGGCGGCGGCGACCCCCGACGCCGTGGCCGCCGTGGCGCGGGGCACATCGCTCACCTACCGCCAACTCGACGTGTCCGCTGACCGCCTCGCCGCCGACCTCCGGGGGCTCGGCGTTGGCACCGACGTCGCGGTGGGCATCTGCGTCGAGCGGGGCCTGGAATTCGATCTCGCGGTGCTCGGGGTCTTGAAGGCCGGCGGGGCCTGCCTGCCGCTCGACCCGACCTACCCCCCCGCACGCCTGGCGTTCATGCTCGGGGACGCCGCTCCCCGGGTGGTGCTGACCCGCGACACTCTGGCCGGGCGCCTCCCCGACCACGCCGGCGCCACGCTCATCCTGGACGGCCTCGCCGACGCCACGGCCGCCGCGTCGCTGAGCACCGCCCCCGCCGAGCGGCCCCCCCGGGCGGCGGCGCCCGACCAGGTGGGTTACATCCTGTACACCTCCGGGTCGACCGGTCGGCCCAACGGGGTGATGCTCGTCAACCGGGGCCTGATCAACCACGCCAGGGCAGCGGTTGATATCTACGGGCTGGGCCCCGGCGACCGGGTCCTGCAGTTCTGCTCGATCAGCTTCGACGTGAGCGTGGAGGAGCTGTTTCCGACGTGGGCCAGCGGGGCGACGGTGGTGTCGCGCGACGAGAACATTCCCATCCTGGGCCGGGCGTGGCTCGACTGGCTCATTGCCCAGGGTGTCACCTTGGTCAACCTGCCGACGGCGTACTGGCACGCGTGGGTCCGGGACCTGTCGAGCCTCGGAGACAAGGTGCCCGAGGCCATCCGTACGGTGATCGTGGGGGGAGAAAAAGCGCTCGGCAGCGTCTACCGCGACTGGCTGGTCGTGGGCGGCGACCGCCCCCGGTGGTTCAACGCCTATGGCCCCACCGAGGCCACGGTCATGGCCACCATCCACGAGGCGCCCGCCGGTGCCGGCGACGGTCAGGATCCCCCGGTCGGCCGGCCCCTCCCCGGCGTGGAGATCCACTTGCTCGACGCCGAGCGCCGGCCGGTGCCCGCCGGCACGGTGGGCCAGATCTTCATCGGTGGCGACGGACTGGCCCGAGGTTACCTGGGACGCCCCGACCTCACCGCCGAGCGCTTCGTGTTCGACCCGTTCTCCTCACGACCGGGGGCCCGTCTCTACCGCACCGGGGATCTGGGTCGGATCCGTGCCGACGGCGAGCTGGACTTCGTGGGACGGGCCGACGACCAGGTCAAGGTCCGAGGCTTTCGCATCGAGTGCGGCGAGGTGGAGGGCGCACTGCGGGCCCACCCCGCGGTCGGGGAGGCCGTGGTGGTGGCCAGGGAAGACGCGCCCGGTGACCGTCGTCTGGTCGCATACGTGGTGGGGCGGGGGGCGACGGGGCCAAGCCCGGATGGACCCGACCTGCGCCGTTTCCTCGCCGCTCGGCTCCCCAGCTACATGGTCCCCGGTGCCTTCGTCCCGCTCGACGCTCTGCCCCTCACGAACAACGGCAAGGTCGACCGCGACGCCCTACCGGCGCCGGGGGAGGCCCGGGTGGGGCGCGGCGGCGGTGCGCCCCTGACCCCGACCGAGAAGCTGCTGGCGGGCATCTGGTCCGACGTGCTCGGCATCGAGGGCATCGGGCCGGACGACGACTTCTTCGAGCTCGGCGGCCACTCGTTGCTGGCGGCACAGGTCGTTGCCCGGATCCAGGGCGAGCTGGGCGCCCAGCTCGGTCTGCAGACGGTCTTCGACGCCCCCACGGTGAACGCGCTGGCGGCGGTGGTCGACGCTCAGGCGCGCGGGCCGGCCGGCGCCGGTCCGCCGGCCCTGGTCGCCCATCCTCGCCCTAGCGGCATCGCTGCGCCTTTTCCCCTCTCCCTGCCCCAGGAACAGATGTGGGAGGTGCAGACCCGGGCGGGGACCCGGGTGGACAACAACGTCACCGCCTGGCTCAGGTTGCCCCCCCCGCTCGACCCCCAGGCTCTGCGCCTCGCCCTGGTGGCGCTGGTCGAGCGCCACGAGAGCCTGCGGACGAGCTTCCCCACCGAGGGCGGACGGCCCCTCCAGTCGGTCGCCTCCTCCGTCCCTGTCGAACTCGCCGTAACCGACCTGGGCGCAAGCGCTGAGCACGGCGACGCGGACCTGCACGACCGGATCGCCGCCCTGGACCGGGAGCCGTTCGACCCCGACCGGTCACCGCTGTTCCGTTTCCACCTGTTCTCCCTGGGAGGCCGGGGTGGCGTGGCCGCGCTGGTCTTCGACCACATGGTGTGCGACGGTCCGTCGGCCTACATCGTCCTGTCCGAGCTGGCCGAGGCCTACCAGGCTCTCGCCCGCGGCGAGCGACCAAGGCTTCGGCCCCTGCCGGTGGATTACGCCGACTTCTCCATGTGGCAGAGGACGGGGCTCAGTGATGAACGCCTCGGGGAGCAGCTCGAGTACTGGACGCACAAGCTGGCGGGCATGGCCCTCGGTCCGGCCTTGCCGTTCGACCACCTCCCCCCCACCCCCACCCGGCGGATCGTGACCCGTCCCCTCGGCGTCGAGCGGTCCACCTTCCGGTCGTTGGATCGGCTGGCCCGCCGCTGCCGGGCGAGCATCTTCGTCGTGTGCGTGGCCGCGGTCTCAGCTGTGCTCAGCCGGCTGGGGTCCACGGACGATGTCGTGCTCAGCACCACCTTGAGCGGCCGGGGTCGCCCTGAGCTCGAAGGTGTGGTCGGCAACTTCGCCGGCACCGGGAGGCTCCGTACCGACGTGTCGGGCGATCCCCCCTTCGCCGAAGTGGTGGAGCGGGCGCGAGGAAGCGTGCTCGGCTTGTTCGAGCACCAGGACATCCCGTTCTTCCGGGTGCGCGACGCACTCATGCCCCATTTCGCCGCGCAGGGGGCCGGCGGGCGCCCCCCATTCGCCCTGTTGCCTGTCGAGCTTCAGTACTTCCGGGCTGCCCACGACCATTGGGCGCCCGGCGCCAGCGTGGTGGAGAGCCCGGGGCCGGGCGGGGAGCAGGCGGATCGGCCTGCCGGGGGGCTGTTTTTCCGGGGCCAGCTTCATCCCTTGAGCGTCACCCTTTTCGACGATGGCGACTTGCTGTGGGGCCAGATCAGCTACAAGGTCGACTTCTACGAGCCGGAGACGATCGAGGCGCTGGCCACGGGTATAGAGCGGGTGCTCGACGCAGTGGCGCAAGACTCGTCGATGCTGCTGTCGGCGCTACCCGTTGCCCCCTGAGCCCAAGTCATCATGATGGGCTGACCGAGGGTGGGGTGACCGAGGGGACTCGAACCCCCGACCTCCAGGGCCACAACCTGGCGCTCTAACCAACTGAGCTACGGCCACCAAGGGTTGCCCAGTCTGGCACATGGCGGCTGTCCACGGTTCCAACATGCCTGTTTGGCATATCGCCGGCCCTGGCGATGTTGGCAACATGGGAGCGTGGGGTACGAATAGGGAACGTGGCTACGCGTAGCGGCAGGTTGTAGCCGGGGGGAGGGAAGCTGTGGCCAAATCCAGGCAGGAAGCCCGAGACCAGGATCTGGTGCGGCTGTACCTCGACGGTGTAGGCCGCTACCCGCTGCTCACCAAGGACGACGAGGTGCGGCTGTCTCAGCTGATAGAGGTGGCTCGCCACGCTCGGGCCGCACTCGCGTCGGGCGAGCCTTGTTCCGGGGGCCGCAAGCGGGAACTGCACAGCGCCGTTAGGGCGGGCGAGCAGGCCTCCGAGGAGTTCACCAACGCCAACCTGCGCTTGGTGGTATCCATAGCCAAGAAGTACCAGTCGGCGGAAATGCCCCTGCTCGACCTGGTCCAAGAGGGCAACCTCGGCCTCATCCACGCGGTGGAGAAGTTCGATTGGCGCAAAGGGTTCAAATTTTCCACTTACGCCACATGGTGGATCCGCCAGGCCATCGGGCGCGGCATCGACAACACGTCGCGCACCATCCGCCTTCCCGTCCATGCCGGCGACCAGATCCGCCGCCTGCTGCGCATCCGGGCCCAGATGGAGGGCGAGCTCGGCCGGGTTCCTTCTCTCGTCGAGTTGGCCTCGGCGGTGCAGATACCCGAGGCCCAGGTCAGCGAGTTGCTCCAGTACGGCGCCGACCCGGTCAGCCTGGAGACCCCGATAGGAGCGGACGGCGACACCGAGTTGGCCGATGTCGTGGCCGACCTGACCGCGGCGACGCCGTTCGACATCGTGGCTGACGCGATGCTCGGCGGCGAGATCGACAAGCTCCTCGCCCCTCTCGACGAGCGCGAGCGGGAGATCCTCCGGCTGCGCTATGGCCTCGACCGCGGGGACCCGCGGACACTCGAGGAGGTCGGCAGGGCCCTCCACCTGACCCGCGAGCGCATCCGCCAGATCGAGCGTACCGCCTTGTCCAAGCTGCGCCACCCCTCAATCGAGGCAGGCGCCCACGACCTCCTAGCCAGCTGACCACCCGCGCGCAATCCCCGGCGCTTCGGCGGAACCGCTATAAAAGAGGCGACATGAGGGCGAGATCACCGCTCTTCATGGGCCGCTACCCGCCTCCGTAGCTCAGTCTGGATAGAGCGGCCGCCTTCTAAGCGGCGGGTCGCAGGTTCGAGTCCTGCCGGGGGCACCCTCTCACCAGCGCTTTTACCCCGCTAGCTGCTCCCGGCCCAATGGACGCACCCAAATATGCACCCAGTTGGCGGACTGGTACGGACGGCTACGGACGTCACGATCCGTTCCGCTCACCAAACAGCGCTCCCTCGATCCGAGCGGCGGCCACGCTCTTTCGGTCGGCCAATACGTGGCTGTACCGTGCCGTCTGGGCGATCTGACTATGGCCGAGAACAGCACCTGCGGTGCGGATGTCCACGTCATTGGCGAGCATGGCCGTCGCCGCTGAATGCCGGAGGTCGTGGAGCCGCCGGGCCCGGACCTGGGCAGCACTGCACAGCTCTTTGAAGGCCCGATGGTCGGCTCGGGGGTCGAGAGGATGGCCGATCGCGTCGGCGAACACCCACCCGCCGCCCGGCCCCTCATCCCACACCTCGCTGCTCAGGCGCTCGGCCGCCTGACCGGCACGGTGGGAGCGCAGTTCAGCGGTCAAGGTCGGCGGCATGCCCAACGATCGCCGGCCGGCATCTGACTTGACGTCCCCGCTGATCAGCCCACCTCCCCAACGGAGCGGACAATCCGCTCCCCGTTTCGCCGGGCGCGGCAGCCCACTTTCACCGACGTAGACGCAGGTCGAGGGATTAGAGCAGCCGTGTCGCCACTCGAGACGCTGGAGCTGGCGGCGCACGATCAATACTCCATCGTCAAGGTCGATGTCCTGCCATTGCAGTCCCAGCACCTCGCCCTGGCGCAAGCCGAGCGCTAGCGCCAGTGTCCAGCGCGGGCCGTTCCTCCCGTTGCGCGCGGCATCGAGAAGCCGGACCATTTCCGAAATGGAGTACGGCTCAATGTCGGTTGGTTGGGATCTCGGGGTCTTGGCGCCGGAGACGGGGTTCCGCACGATCAATCCGGCCTGCACCGCGTCGTTGAGGGCGGCTTGGAGGGTACGGCGGCAATGCGGCACGGAGCGGCCGCGACCAGTAGAAATCATCGTCGCCCACAGGTACTCGATGTTCCCCGAGCGCAGCCGCTCCAGTCGGACCATCCCGATTGCAGCGTCGATGTGGCGTTGGTCGACTCGGTAACCAGCAACCGTCGTACGCCGTACCGACCCGAGCGTCTCGGCACGGCCAATCCACTCGTTGACCCATGCGCTCACCGTTGCGCGGGAGGTGGCGGATACCGTCCCAGCGTTGCGCGCCTGCTCAAGGTCTCGCACCTTCCGCGTCAACTGCGTCCTTGTTTTTGCGGATACCTGACGCCTTACCGGCCGCCCATCGGCACCCATCCCCATTGAGACCTTCCCGTACCAACGTGCTCCCGGACCCTGAACGCCGGCGAGACCCGCTCGGCCACCTTGCGCGCCGGTGGGGTCGCCGACGCCAACGCCTGACGCACCGTGCGCCGGTGCACCCCGTGGCGCCGGGACAACTCCCGGATACTCAAACCCTCCGTCCGGTTGTCTCTCCGGATAAGTTCGAAAAGCTCCACCCTCGACATCTCCTTCTCCCATCGTCCGCAGTTGTGGTGACCACGGACCGTAGGGCTTGGCGGGTTGGGGGTGGGGCCACTTCAAGCAAGCACAAGTGGCCGTGGTGGGGACCGTGGGAGGAGATCGCCCGGGCATTGCTGGTCGCCGACCGTGACATGCCCCGCAAGCAGCGCCACACGGCTCGCCGTGTGTGGCGTCGTCTGGTCGATGAGTACGGCGCCGCGGTGGGCGAGTCGACGGTGCGGGCGTTCGTGGCCAAGGTGAACTTCGAGCTGGACAATCAGCTTCGGATGGTCACGGTGCCCCAGATCCATGGGCCCGGCGAGGAAGCGGAGTGCGATTTCGGCGAGTTCTGGGCGTACGTGGACGCAGTGTTCATGAAGCTGTGGATGTTCTGCCTGCGCCTGAGCCATTCGGGCGACGGGTTCCATATGGCGTTTTCCCATCAGGCCCAGGAGGCCTTCTTGGAAGGCCACGTGCTCGGCCTGGCGGCTCTGGGCGGTGTGCCCGGCCGGGTCCGCTACGACAATCTGAGGCCAGCGGTGGCCAAGGTGCTCTTCGGCCGGGACCGCACCGAGACGGAGCGGTTCATTGCCCTGAGGTCTCACTACGGTTTCGACAGCTTCTACTGTCGCCCCGGGATCGAGGGGGCCCACGAAAAAGGTGGCGTTGAGGGCGAGGTGGGACGCTTCCGGCGCCGGTAAATCCCATCTGCTCATCGGCTTGGGGATCGCCGCGTGCGACCAGGGGCGTCGGGTGCGCTATGTCACCTGCGCCGCTTTGGTCAACGAGCTGGCCGAGGCCGCGGATGAACGGGCCCTGTCCAAGGTCGTCGGCCGCTACGCCCGCTTGGATCTGCTCATCGTCGATGAGCTCGGCTATGTCAGCGTCGACCCCAGAGGGGCCGGGTTGTTGTTCCAGATCCTCACCGAGCGCGAAGAGCGGGCATCGGTGGCTGTGGGGAGCAACCATCCCTTCAGTGAGTGGGGGGCCACCTTCTCCGATCCCCGCCTCGCCGCGGCCGTGGTCGACCGGATGACCTTTGGTGCCCACATCAT
>DASZKW010000046.1:0-8080 GCA_035552775.1 Acidimicrobiales bacterium
CGACTACATCATCGGGCGAACCGGCGCCCAGGACTTCGTGGCGCTACTCGACCTGCGAAGTCCTCGGCACCACAGATGAGCGCAGCCCGTCCCCTCAACGCCGGACTCCTCCCCCCGGGGACGCTCAGCGCGGTGCGCACCATCGGCGCCATCCTGCCCGCCGACCTGCTCGCCGCCGTCGTCGGTGGCACCGACCTTGCGGGCATGACCGCCGCCGACTACCACCTCGAGCTCGGCGTCAGCCCCCGGGAGGCCGCCAACCGGGCCTGGGCGGTGCTCACCGGTGCCTGGGGCGCCTACCGAGCCGCCCTCGCCAGCGGCCCGGCCGGCGACCCCGCCGTCGGGCTGACCAGGGACCGCTGGCTCGGCGTGGTGCTGCGCGAGCTCGGATTCGGGCGGGTGCCGACCACGCCGGCCGGCGGGCTGATCGCCGACGAACGGTCCTGGCCGGTCAGCCACCTGGCCGACGGCTGCGTGCCCGTCCACCTGCTCGGGGCGGGCGTGGCCCTCGACACGCGGACCCCGGGCATGCCCGGGGCCGCCGAACGGCCCCCCCACGCCATGGTCCAAGATCTGCTCAACCGCTGCGAGGCCTACCTGTGGGCCATCGTGGCCAACGGGTCCACCCTGCGCCTCCTGCGCGACTCGTCCACTCTTGTCGGGCCGTCGTTCGTGGAGTTCGACCTGGCCGCCATCTTCGACGGGGAACTGTTCTCCGACTTCGTGGTCCTGTACCTGCTCGCCCACCAGAGCCGATTCGAGCCCACCGACGCGGAGATCGGCGTCACGTCCTGCTGGCTGGAACGATGGCGCGACCACGCTGCGGCGGTCGGCGCCCGTGCCCTCGGCGCCCTGCGGGTCGGGGTGCACGACGCCATCGAAGCCCTCGGCACCGGGCTGCTCGCCCACCCGGCCAACACCGCCCTGCGCGCCAGCCTCGACGACGGCCCCCTTTCCCTGGCCGACTACCAGCACGCCCTGCTCCGCCTGGTCTACCGGCTGCTGTTCTGCTTCGTGGCCGAGGACCGGGGCCTGCTCGCCGACCCCGACGCCGGCCCGGTCGCCCGCGCCCGCTACGAGCGGTGGTACTCCACCGCCCGGCTACGGCGCATCGCGCTGCGGCGAAATGGCGACAACCACGCGGACCTGTGGCAGGCGCTCGCCCTCGTGCTGGACAGTTTGGGGAAAGAAGGCGGCTGCGCGGCTCTGGGGTTGCCCGGCCTAGGCGGCATCTTCGAGCTGGGGCGGGCAGACCTGGACGCGGGACTGGCGCTCAACAACCGGGCCCTGCTCGCCGCCATCCGCCACCTGTGCGTGACCCGGCCCGACCCGGGCGGTCCCCGCCGCGTCGTCGACTACCGCAACCTCGGCGCAGAAGAGCTGGGCGGCATCTACGAGAGCCTCCTCGAATACGTCCCCCGCCATAACCGCACCACCCGGGCGTTCACCCTCGAGTTGATCGCCGGCAACGACCGCAAGAAGTCCGGCGCCTACTACACCCCCTCCTCGCTCACCGCCTGCCTCCTCGACACCGCCCTCGACCCGCTCCTCGACCGGGCCGAGCGCGCCCCCGATCCGGCCGGCGCCCTGTTGGGATTGACGGTGTGCGACCCGGCGTGCGGGTCGGGGCACTTCCTCGTCGCCGCCGCCCGGCGCATCGCCAACCGCCTGGCCGTGGTCCGGGCTGCGGGTGCCGAGCCTTCCCTGGACCAGATCCAAGCGGCCATGCACGACGTGGTGGCCCACTGCCTCTACGGCGTCGACGTCAACCCCCTCGCCGCCGAACTGGCCAAGGTCAGCCTGTGGCTCGAGGGCCTGCAAGCCGGAGCGCCGCTCGGCATGCTCGACGCCCACATCAAGGTCGGCAACGCCCTACTCGGCACCACCCCCGCCCTCCTGGCCGACGGCATCCCCGACGGGGCATTCTCGCCGATCAAAGGCGACGACAAAAAGTTCGCCTCCTCGCTCAAGAACCGCAACAAGGCAGAGCGGGCCGGCCAGGGCAGGTTCGCTGCGGAGTCCACCATCACCGTCGCCACCGGTGCACTGGCGGAGCGGTCAGCCGCCATCGACAATCTGGCGGCCCGCTCCTTGGCCGACATCCACGTCGCCGAGCGCCGGCTCCGGGAGCTGGAGCACTCCCCTGAGGCCCGCCACGCCCAACTGGTGTGCGACGCCTGGTGCGCCGCCTTTGTCCTACCCAAAATGCGGGGCGGGGCGGAGCTGACCCAAGCTGACCTGGTGACCCTCGCCGCGGGTGGGCCCGGCGCCGACGCCGCGTTGATCGACGCCGTCGCGGAGGCGGCCGCCCGCTACCGCTTCTTCCACTGGCACCTCGAGTTCGCCCAAATCTTCGAAGGCGCCGGCGGCTTCGACTGCGTAATCGGCAACCCGCCGTGGGAGCACGTGGAGCTGAAGGAACAGGAATGGTTCGCCGCCCGCCTGCCCGCCATCGCCGAAGCTTCTGGAGACACCCGCAAACGGCTTATCCACGACCTGACCGAGGAACGTCCCGCGCTGGCTGCCGAGTACCGGGCCGCCCTCCGCCAGGTCGACGCCGAGCGATCCTTCTACGGCAAGAGCGGCCGCTATCCCCTCTGCGGCCGGGGGCGCATCAACACCTACGCCGTCTTCGCCGAGGCCGACCGGGCCCTCCTGGCCGGGACGGGCCAGCTCGGGGTCATCCTCCCCACCGGGATCGCCACCGATGCCACCACCCAGTACTTCTTCAAGGACCTGGTCACATCCCGGTCGCTCGTGTCGCTCTACGACTTCGAGAATCATGACCGCATATTCGAGGCGGTCGACAGCCGCGTAAAGTTCTGCCTTCTTACCCTGACCGGGCGGGACGCTGCCGCGGGAGTTGCGTCGTTCGCCTTCTTCGCCCATCAACCGGATGACCTTCAGCGGGAAGGCGTCCGCTTCGCCCTAACCCCCGAGGAGATCACCCTCCTCAACCCCAATACCGGTACCTGCCCGGTGTTCCGGACCCGCCGCGACGCCGAGATCACCCTGGGCATCTACCGTCGCCACCCGGTCCTGATCCGCAAGGGCGCTGCAGGCGGCAACCCGTGGGGCGTGTCATTCATGCAGGGGCTATTCAACATGACCAGCGACTCCGACCTGTTCCACACCCGGGCGGAGCTCGAAACCGACGGCTGGGCCCTCGACGGTAACGTCTTTCGCCGCGGCGCCGACGCCATGCTGCCGCTGTACGAGGCCAAGATGGTCCACCACTACGACCACCGTTGGGCCACCTACACCGGCGCCGGCGACGTCCGCGACGTGACCGAGGCCGAGCACGCCGATCCGTACTTCACCGTCCTACCCCGCTACTGGGTCGAGAGCCGGGATGTCCACGGCCGTCTGGCGGGCCGCTGGAAACACGATTGGCTTCTTGGTTTTCGAAACATCTGCAGGTCGACCGACGAGCGAACTTTCATATCTGGATCAATGCCTCGGGTGGCGGTAGGGCACAGCATGCCGTTACTCATGGCTGGAACGCTGCCACACATGCTTGCAGCAGCAATCTGTTCGATTTGCTTCGATTATCAAGCACGTCAAAAAGTGGGCGGAACAAATATGACCTTCAACTACGTGGAACAGTTCACGGTCCCACTACCCGATACGTTCGCAGAACGGTGCGCCTGGTCAAGCGGCGTCACCATCCAGGATTGGATGGAGGACCGGATTGACGAGCTGGCCTACACCGCTTGGGACATGGCGCCGGCGGCGCTGTCGCTTGGCGATGACGGGGCCCCGTTCGTGTGGGACCCTGCCCGCCGGGCGGTGCTACGAGCCGAGCTGGACGGGGCCTTTTTCCACCTCTACGGTATCGAGCGCGACGACGTGGAGTACATCCTGGGGACGTTCCCGATCCTGATCCGCAAGGACCCCGGTCTGGTGGATCGGGTGCTCGACGCCTACGACGGCATGGCCACCGCCATGCAGACAGGTACGTCGTTCGTGTCCGCCCTTGACCCGCCGCCCGGTGAGGGCCGACGCCACCAAGCCACCTCGTGACCAGTCCCCAACCCGCTCGGTGGGGAACGACCGGTTCCTGCTGCAGCCCGGCAAGCTCGAGGCAATGGCGGAGCTGACCCGAAGCCAGGTCAACAAGGCCGGCAAGACCCTACGTGTCTGGTGGACGGATCAGTTGATGATGACTCCGGAGGTCGAAGCCGCCATCGAGGTGTTGTGGCAATGGCGGGCGTCCCACCAGTATCCGCTGATCAAGGCGAACAACGGGCTGCGTTCCATGGTCCGCACGGAGGGTTGCCAGATCGAGGTCTCTCAGCGACTCAAGCGGGTACCGACCATCATCGACAAGCTCTCCCGCCAACCTGCGATGCAGCTTGCCACCATGCAGGATCTAGGGGGCTGTCGAGCAGTGTTGGACTCGGTCGACGAGGTGCGTCGAGTGGAGCGCCGGCTCCGTCGTAACCGGGCGGCGGTGAAGGTGAATGACTACATCGCGCAGCCTCGTGACTCTGGGTATCGAAGCCTGCACGTGATCGTCCGCTACGACGAACGGCTCATCGAGATGCAGCTGCGCACCCGTGTCATGCACGAGTGGGCCATCGCCGTGGAAAGGCTCTCCGGGCGTGTGGGACAGGACCTGAAGAGTGGCCGTGGCCCTGACCCGGTGCTCGCCTGGCTGGCTGCCGTTTCCGAAGCGATGGCCGCCGAGGAGGGAGGCGAGACGGTTCCACAAGATTTGCTTGCTACCATCAGTAGGCTTCGTGTGGGTGCGAACGAGTTCATGGCGAGGAGGTGACGGCAATGACCGACAGGATCCAGCACTTCCTACTCGTCTACGACCACGACGCCGGCACACTGCTCGACCTCCAGGAGTTCGGGCAGGCTGGGGACGTCGCGCTCACTGCGTACGCCGCCAAGGAGCGAGAGTACGCCGAACAGCGGTCGATCGAGATCGTGCTGATCGGCTCCGACTCCTTGGAAACCGTGAAGCTCACGCACGCCAATTATTTCGACGGATCGGTCTCGGTCTCCAAGTACCTGGCCGGCATTTAGACCGGCGCGTGACCTGACCGCCGACCGTACCGAGCCGGCATCTTGAGAACGGTCCACGAGCGCAACTTCCCTCGGCACCGGGCGGCCGTCGCCTATCTGGAGTCGACCGGGTCGTCCACGCGCAAGGAGGATGTATTCGAGCACGCGGAACGGCTCTTTCCTCCCGTCGCCGACGACCTCGACACGGTCAGCAGCGGCGACGCCCGTTGGCTGAACGACCTCCTGTGGCAGACCACCTGGACGGCCAAGGCGGGGTGGATCACCAAGGACGGGCGGGGAAACTGGCGGATCACCGACGCCGGGCGTGAGGCTCTGGCCCGATTCGAGGATCCGACAGCGTTCACTAGGGAGTGCGAGCGGCTGTTCAACGAGTGGAACCAGGCCCGCAAGGCCCAGCAACGGCGGGCGTGGCTGGTGCGGGGCTCGTCTGTGCTCGGAGCCAACGTGGTCGGCGAGTGGCTCGCCGGTGAATGGGTGAGCCTGCCGGCGAGCCAGCTCCGGCCGATCGAAGCCGGCATCACAGCGGAGGAGTTGGCCGCCGCCGCCCGGGAGGACTACGACCACCTCAAGCACTCCGAACTCAAGTCCAAGGTCGACGAGATCCTGGCATTCGTGACCAAGATGGGCCCCGGTGACGTGGTGCTCACCACCAGCGAGCAGCGGGTCTACGTCGGCGACGTGACCGGCGAGTGGGCGTGGCAGGCGTCGGAAGGCGGCCGCAGCAACCTGCGCCGGCCGGTCGAGTGGCGCAACGTGGATGCTCCGATTGACTTCGCCGACCTGCCGGCGCCGCTGCCGGCCAAGCTGGCGTCTGGGGCCAACGTCGTCGACCTCACCGCCGACCTGGAGGTGGTGGATAACCTCACATCGCTCGATGCCGATACTCAAACGGGCGCTTTCGCCGAAGCGCTGGGCGCAAACGGCCCGTTGATCGCGGAGCAAGACCCGAGTGACGAAGGCCCCGAGTCCCTGCCGCCACACGAGCACTTACGACAGCCGAGCGTGGCGCTGGCGGTGGAGCTTTTCGTTGAGTCGAGGTGGCTGGACCGTGTGCGCAACCTCCTCGACGAGCGCCGCCAGCTCATCTTCTACGGGCCGCCGGGAACGGGCAAGACCTACCTGGCCCGCAAGCTCGCCGCCGATCTGGTCGGGCCCGAGCAGGTCAAGCTCGTCCAGTTCCACCCTGCCTTCACCTACGAAGACTTCTTCGAGGGTTACCGGCCGGCGCCGGGGAGCGGGGGGACGATCGGCTTCGAGTTGCGTCCCGGGCCGCTGCGCCAGCTGGTCAGCCGGGCCATCGAGCACCGTGACCAGGCGTTTGTTCTTATCATCGACGAGATCAACCGGGCGAACCTGGCCAAGGTCTTCGGCGAGCTGTACTTCCTGCTCGAGTACCGGGACCAGGCGGTGGATCTGTTGTACTCCTCGGGCGACGAGCCGTTCACCCTCCCGCCCAACCTGTACCTGATCGGCACGATGAACACCGCCGACCGCTCGATTGCGCTTGTCGATTCGGCTATGAGGCGGCGTTTCGCGTTCGTGGCCCTCGACCCGGCGGCCGAGCCGACGGCGTTACTGCTGCGCCGATGGTCGGCGCACCACCAGCTGCCTGCGACGGCCGCCGACCTCCTCGATGAACTCAACCGCCGGATCGACGATCCGGACTTCCGGGTGGGGCCGTCCTACTTCATGAGACAGGCGGCTCCCGGCGCGTTCAACCCCGACCGACTGGAGGTGATCTGGGACAGCGACATCGAGCCCCTCCTCGAGGAGCATTACTACGGGCAGTGGGCCTCGATCGCGGCGCGCTTCTCGCTGGCTGCGCTGTTGAAGGTGTTGCCGGGCGCGACCGGGAATGAGCCCGAGACGGTCGATGCCGACCTGACGGCGGAAACCAGCGACGAGTCGGTCCTTTCCCCGCCCGAGGCTTCGCCATTTGGCCAGTCGTGATCGAGCTACGCCTGCGCGAAGGCGGCCCTCCGGTCGTTTGTGAGCTGCCTGATGCGCTGGCGGAGCGCCTCGTCGGCGCCGGGGTCATAACCGTGAACCCGCTCGGGCCGCAGCGTTGGGAGGTGCGGGCGGCTCGCAAGGTCGGCGTGGTCAGGGCAGGGCCGGTAACGGTGTGGGTGGATCCCAAGATCACCGTCGCCCGCCTGCTGTGGCTGCTCGGATGGGCCAAGCGGCCGGGATGGCTCGGCACCGGCCTGATCGGCTACGCCCCGGCACCCGAGCTGGTCCCTGCGCTAGCCGAGGCGTTTGCCTCGCAGGCAGAGCGGACCCTGGGAGCCGGGTTGCTCCAGGGCTATCGGGAGATCGACGATGCAACCACCGTGCTGCGAGGGCGGCTCCGGGAGCACGACCAGGTCGCCGAACGCCACGGCATGGCGATCCCCCTGCTGGTCCGCTACGACGACTACCGATCCGACATCGCCGAAAATCAGCTCCTGCGAGCCGCGGCCGGGCGGCTACTGCGCCTGCCCGGGGTGGGCCCCGCGGTCAGGGCCAGGCTGCGAGCGCTGCGGGGATTACTGATCGACATCAGCGACCTCGTGCCCGGCACGCCGCTGCCCCAGTGGAGACCGACGCGGCTCAACGCCCGCTACCACGATGCCCTGTGGCTGGCCGGGATCGTGCTTACCGGCGGGGCGGTGGACCACGAGCCCGGCGCTCTGCGCCTGGACGGGTTCCTCGTCGACATGTACCAGGTGTTCGAGGACTTCGTCACCGTCACCCTGGCGGACGCGCTGGGAGCGATCGGTGGTCGGTGCCGGGCCCAGGACCGGTCGTTCCTTGACACCGACGACGAGATCGACATCCGCCCCGACCTGGTGTGGCGGGTCGGAGAACGCCCCGTCGCAGTGATCGACGCCAAGTACAAAGCCGAACAACCCGCCGGCTTTCCCCAGGCCGACGTGTACCAGGCGCTGGCCTACGCCACCGCCTACCGGTTGGGAGAGGCGCACCTGGTCTACGCCCATGGCAACGAAGGTGCCCGAGCGTGGACCGTCCGCAACGCCGGCGTACGAATCATTGCCCATACCCTCAA
>DASZKW010000047.1:0-2746 GCA_035552775.1 Acidimicrobiales bacterium
ATCGCCGTGTTGATCATGGCGTTCATAGGCGTCGGCATGTGGATCGCGTTCAACACCACCTTCCAACACGCGGCGAAGAATGTCGACAAGCAGGTCAATTCCTGCATCGGCCAGACCAACCCCAACTGCTGAGCGCGCCGAGCACGGCACCGCGGTGGTCGGCACCCTCGTGGGGGCGACGATCTTCCTGGTTCTGTTGCTCTTCGCCGTGCAGGTGGTGGTGAGGCTGTACACCACGTCGGTGCTCACATCGGCGGCGTTCGGCGCCGCCCAGCAGGTGGCGACGGCGTCGGACCAACAAGGTGACGTGGCCGCGGCCGAGGCCGCCGCCCGGGCCCGCATGGGCAGCTTCGGCAGGGCCCACACCACCTTCATCTGGCATGAGGTGGACGCCCAGCAGGTCGTCTTGGAGGTGCAGGCCTACAGTCCCGGCTTCGTACCGTTGCCCGCGTCCTACCGGCGCATCGACCGCACGGTCAGCGTGCGCACCGAGCGGTTCCGATGAGCGCATCTTGGCGGCGGTTCACGGGCGGGGAGGCGGGTTTCGCCGGTGGCCTCGAAGGGCTCGTGTTCGGGATGCTGGTCTTCGTCCTCGGCACCGTCCTCGTGGCCAACGCCTGGGGAGTGGTCGACACCAAGCTGGCCGCCGACGCCGCCGCCCGCCAGGCGGCGCGCACGTTCGTGGAGGCACCCGACGCCGCCGCCGCGGGGGCCGAAGCGCGCCGGGCCGCCGATGAGACCCTCGCCGGGTACGGCCGCTCCCCCGCCCGCGCCGCTATATCACTGGTGGCCGGGGGGTTCGAGCGCTGCCGCCGTGTCACCGTCGAGGTCGACTACTCCGCCCCCCTGGTGGAGCTGCCCCTGGTCGGTCTGGTGGGCTCGGGAGAAAAGGTGACGGCCCGCCACTCCGAGATCGTCGACCCGTTCCGCACCGCGCTGGCGGGGACGTCGAGGTGTCCATGACAAAGGGCTTCCCCTTTCCCCTCCCCTTCGGCCGCGACGCCGAGCGGGGCAGCGCGCTCGTGCTGGTTCCGGCGGGCTTTCTCGTGCTCGTCATGCTGGCGGCCATGGCCGTCGACAGCGCCGTCGCCTTCCTCGGCCAGCGCCAGCTCGCCGACGCGCTCGCCGCCGCCGCCAACGACGCCGCCTCGGCCGCCATCGCCGACCCGAGCTTCTACGCTTCGGGGGCGGTGGTGATCGACCCCGTCCGGGCCGACCAGGTCGTGTGCCAGACGGTGGCGGCCCAGTCCGACGGCGACCTCCACCACGTGGTGCTCGCCGTCGCCGTAGCCGGCGCCGCGGTCGGGGTCCGGGGCGACGCCGAGGTGGACGAGGTGTTCGGCCGGGCGCTGCCCGGGCTGCATCAGCGCCACGTGAGCGCGCTGGCGGTGGCGGTGGCGAGCCAGGGGCCGGTCACGGCCGACTCCGTGGCCTTGGACTATCAACGGATCTCCTGCTGATGAACCGAAACCCTTCGACCTGATCTGGTGGTCATTGGCGTCCTGGCTCGTCCTGGGGCTGGTTCGCAGCGGCCACACCCGCGTGTGGCCGGCCGTGACCCCGGTGACGGGGCGGACTCTCCCCGCCCCACTGGGGGGATTAGGGTTCGTGGTCAACGTCGCCGCCGCCGCCGGCAGCCAGGTCACCTTCCCCCTCCGCCTGTCCGAGGCTGCCCTGTCGTTCTTCACTCCCGCCGGCACCGAGGCCGCCGCCACCACCGGCTGCGCCTCGACCAGGCGGCCGCCCCAGCGCATCCGCACGTGCCCCCATCCTCGACCGGCACCTCCCCACAACTCCGCGGCAGTAGCCAGGCGGCCAGTGCCGACGCCGCCCCAACCCCGGGCGCGTCGCAGTCCGGGGGCGGCGGTGGCGGGTCGATGCTGGCGACAGTCGTCGGCGCCGCCGGCGCCGCCGTGGTCGTGCTCATCGGAGTCGGCCTGCTCGTCGAGCGCCGCACCCGGCGCGCCGTGCCCCGCCCCGTCACCACCACGACGACGACGTCCTCGCACCCCTGCCCACCGAGGCACCCGAGCCCACCGGCACCACCGAGGCCGCCAGCACACCCGAGCACGCCTCCACATCCGAGTCGCCGGCGCACAGCGAGCCGACCCTGGGACGGTGCGGGCCGACCGTCGCCTGGTAGTCGCTGTGCTGGTCCGCCTCACGGTGGAGGGCCTGCGTGCCACGATCAGACGCAAGCCGGTGCTGTGAACCTTGGTCCTGCTCGCCATCTCCGAGGGAAGGCCCATCTCCGTCGACGAGCTGCGCAACCGTCTGGCGTCCTCCGAGGACAAACAGCCCGGCGCGCCCAACGTGCGCACCTGCGTATCGTGCCTGCGCGCCGCCCTGCCCGAGGGGGTGCTGCCCGACAAGGGCACCGACGCCGGCTACTTGCTGCCCGGCGACGACGTCGAGGTCGACTGGGATACATTCCGCGCCCTGGCCGAGCGGGCCAGACGGGTCGAGGGCGAGGACCGCCTGGAGCTGGCCGGCCGTGCGCTGGCGCTGATACGGGGCCCGGTGCTGGCGCACAAGACCTGGCACGGCGTGGACCAGGCCGTGTACCACATGACAGTGGCGATCAGCGAACTCGCCGCGGAGACAGCGGCGGAGGCCTTGGCCATCGGCCGGGCGGACCTGGCGGAGCGGGCGGGACGCCAGGGCCTGCTCGGCGCTCCGGGGACACCGAAGCTGTGGCAGGCGCGCATCGACGCCGCCAAGGCGGGGTCGGGGGAGAGCGTCGCTG
>DASZKW010000048.1:0-8729 GCA_035552775.1 Acidimicrobiales bacterium
TGGTCGGCGTCGCCCACCTGGGCCGCCAACCCAGCGCCACCCAACAAACCGCGCTCGAATGGCTCTACCCCACCTGCGCCGCCGAAGGCTGCCCCGTCCAAGCCCGCGTCCAACGCGACCACCGCATCGACTGGGCCAAGACTCATCACACCATGCTCGACGAACTCGACTTGCTTTGTGGCCACCATCACGACCTCAAGACCCGGGCCAACTGGGCCCTCGTTCCGGGCGTCGGTAAGCGCCCCTTTGTACCCCCGACCGACCCCCGCCACCCTGACCACCACCGCCACCCCTGCGCCACGTGACCCCCACCAGCCACGGCCGGCATTTGCCCCTTCGCCGAGATCGGCGTGTTCTTGGGACCAACTTGGGCACCCGCTCCTTGACGCCGCGGACCTCGCACTGGTACGACCCCCCGGACGTGGCATTATTGTGGCATGAGTAGGGTGCGATTGAGTACCACAGTCGACGAGGATCTTCTGGCCGCTGCCCGTCGGCTGCGCTCGAAGCTGACCGATGCCGCGTTGGTCGACGAAGCGCTCAAGGCGTTGGTCGACCGGCATCGAGCGGCCGAGATCGACGCCGGCTACGCCGCGTACGACGAGCACCCGCTCGAAGAACCGGACGAGTGGGGGGACCTGGCGTCGTTTCGAAAAGCCGCCGGAGCATCGTGAGCCAGCTGCCCGCTCGAGGTGAAGTGTGGTGGTGCGAGTTGTCGGACGTCGGCCGGCGTCCCGTCGTCGTCCTGTCGCGTGACCCCGCCATCCCCCGATTGCGGCGGGCCCTGGTGGCACCGTGCACGACCACGATTCGCGGCTTGGCCAGCGAGGTGGTGTTGGAAGCGGGCGAGGATCCGGTGCCTCGCCGGTCCGTGATCAACCTCGACGCCATCGAGAGCGTCTCGGTCGCCGTCCTGGTCGAGCGGCTCGGACGGCTGAGCGGCGAGCGGATGCGCCAGGTGTGCACCGCCCTCGAAGTGGCCGTGGACTGTCCTCGCTGAGATGACCCGCCGCGTTGGTGCCCTCGCAGGTTCTCGAGGCAGCCGCTCCCACGGCACCCCGGTACGGCTGATCGGGCCTAACGGTCCTCGACCTTCATCTCCACACGTTCGGGATAGAAGCACATGAGACCCGCAATGCCTTCCGCACCCGCGATCGGGTTCTCGTAGCTCCAGGCGATGCCGTCGAGCATCTCATCCCCGAGCTGGAGCGACCAGTACGACGCCTGGCCCTTGAAGGGACAGGTCGTCTGGAAGTTGGTGGACCGCAACAAGTCGGTGCGCACGTCCTCGCGTCGCAGGTAATAGCGGGTCGGGAGACCCGTCTCCTCCAGCAGCACCGGCCGGTCGGACTCCGCCACCTTCGTGCCGTTGACGACCACCTCGACGTGGACGCTCGATGGGGTGATCGTGATCGTGTGCCCGGGTGCCATGCAAGGTCCAACAGACGACACCTGACGCTATTCCCCGAGGCGGGCGCTCGGCCCGGACGCGACGGATCGCGGGCAATTCTCCGCGTCGCCCTCGTGGCCGACGCCGATCAGCACCAGGATGGGGGGCGTCTTTCACCTTCTGGGCGTTCAAATGTACTGCGATCGTGGTACGCCAACTCGCCCTTCTACCGCGGCGGGCGTACGGCCATAACCAACGCCAGGCCGACGACACGGGACCCAGTCGCCCGCACACTGGTCACATGGCTTCCACGGTCCAAACCGCTTCGCCGCCTCACCTCCCCACCGCCCCCACCACCACTGTCCGCCGGGTGGCGGCGCTCATGGCGGTCGAAGCCCTCTCACTGGCGGTCGCCTCCGCCTTGCACCTGTCGGGCCAGGTCCACGGTCGATCCGCGCCGTTCGACGCCGACCACGCCGGGATCGCCGAGGCGCTCATCGCCGCCGTCCTTGGCGCGGCCGTCCTCACCATGTTCCGAGCGCCGGCGCGGGCCCGGGCGGTGGGGATCGCCGCGACCGGTTTCGCCATCATCGGTTTCCTGGTCGGTCTGAGCATGACCGCCCGCGGCGGCGACCTTCCCGACATCGGGTACCACGTCACCGTGCTGCCCCTCCTGATCGGCAGCCTGGTCGTGCTCGTGCGAGCGGGACGGCCGCCGGCGGGCACCTGACGCCGCTACGGCGCAGCCACCGGGGTATTCGGCGACTTGCCCGCCGTCTCCTTATCCTCCGATCGGTCCGCCGCGGCCATGCGGATCACCGCCACGAGCCCGGTGGGCGTGGCGGGGCGAAGCTCGACCGAGGCGTCGTTGCGTAGCGCCAACTTCCAGACGATGGCCAGGCCCAGGCCGCTGTGGCCACCGCTGGTTCCCGGCCCCTGCCAGAAGCGGTCGAACGCCCGGCGCCGGTCGTCGTCGCTCATGCCCGGTCCCTCGTCGATCACCTGCATCTCCAACCAGCCTGGCTCGAGCCCGAGCAGCTTGACCGAGATCCGGCCGCCTTCGGGACTGGCGTCGAGGGCGTTGGCGAGAAGGTTGTCCAGGATCTGGTCGAGGTCGCCCGGCACCCACAGCCCGGTCGGCCGCCAATCCCCTTGACGTTGGGCGACCAGCTCGACGCGCCGCTCGTCAGCCAATGCCGACCAGGCGTCGCAGCGGTCCTCGATCACGTCCTCGACCCCCACGGGGAGCCGCTCGGGTTCGGTGCCGTCAGCGCGGCTCAAGGTGAGCAGCCCGTCGACGATCCGCGACAGTCGCTGCACTTCGCGCCCCGCAGCCGCCACCCCCTCGGCGGACGGGCTCGGCGAGCCCACCTCCAGGTTCTCCAGCCGCAGGCGCAGGGCGGTGAGGGGTGATCGCAGCTGGTGGGAGGCGTCGGCCACGAACCGGCTCTGGGCGTCGACCAGCTCCGAGAGGCGGCCGGCCATGTGGTTGAACTGACGGGCGAGTGATCGGACCTGTGGCGGCCCGGCATCCGCGTGGGCTCTGGTGGCCAGGTTCCCGTCACCGAGCCGGGCGACGACCGACTCCAGTCGGGCGAGCGGGCGCGACAGCGAGCGGGCGAGCAGCATCCCCACCAGCCCGGTCAGTAGCAAGATCCCGGCGGCGAAGCCGGCGAGCGCCAGCCAGATGTCGTGGATGCGGTGCTCGGTCGCCGAGGCGTTCATGCCGAGCAGGACCGCTCCTCGGGGTTGCCTGTCCGCGCTGATCGGCACGGCGGCACTCGCCCAGGCCCGACCTTCGTCAGAGGAAAAAGAGGTCGCCGACCGCCCGGTCAGGGCGGCTGCCACCAGGGCCCGTTGGGCGCCGGAGGCGTCGTTGTCTTCGTCGCTGTCCGAGGTGGCAGTCACGCTCCCTGCCGGGTTGATGATGGCGACTTCTTCGCCGGTGCGGGATTGGTACTGGGCCATGACGGCGGTCAGATCGGCGACCCGGCCGTGCTCGGTGTCGTCGCTGGCCACTACCGCCAGACCGCTCGCTTCGCGCACAACTTGGCCCGCCGTCAGGCCGCGTTCGTGATGGGCGGCCAGCACGGCGAGGGGGATTTCCAGCACGACCAGGATCAGCAGGGCCAGGCCGAGGTAGGACAGCACCAGCCGGCGCGTCATCGGCCCCCGGGCTCCGTTGTCTCGGTGGCGGCACCAGTCACGCGAGGGTCGCCCCGGGCTGGACGCGATCGGCCAGGCAGGCAGGGAGCCCCAGGCAGGCAGGGAGCCCCGCTCCTTTCTGGCACCAGAGGGCGTTCATGGGGCCGGCCCACGTTCTAATGCGCCGGTCCTCGTTCAATGCGGTAGTGAGACGGTGAAGAAGTCCCGGGATTCTTGGGTGGGCCCGAGGTAGCGGTCGGCGGGACGCTGCATCTGGGGATACAGCTTGGTGGCGTTGATGAACGTGGGGTCGGCAGAGTTGGGATGGCCGTAGATGTTGAAGGTGACCCATTCGGGGTTGATGTCGAGCGTCATGGCTCGCACCGCCCCGGCGCGCTGCAGCGACTCGGCCAGGCTGCGGGCGGTCAGGGCGGGACCGGCCACGTAGATCAGGGCGCCGGTGGCGGTGACGCCGATACCGGAGCGGGCCACCACCGTGTTGGCTCCGAGGGTGGCCCCCCAGAGTCGGGTGTCGTTGTAGGTGGCGTCGGGCGCGGTCTGGCCGTTGTCGACGATGGGCACCAGGTTTTGCAGCACGGCGGTGACGTTGGGAGCCATGCTGACCTCGCTGCCCCAGATACCGATGTTGATGTGCCCGTCGGCGTAGATGACCATCGACGCCGCCCCGGGTTGGAGCGGTACCGCCTGGCGGCCGTCGAGGTAGAAGCCGCCGTGGGCGTCTTGCATGCGGAACCCGCCGTTGAAGGCGGCCACGATGGTGGAGAGGGCGGCGCCGCTGACGTCAGGCGGCTGGGGCCACGACCCGCCCGGTTCCTGCGCGCCGGGGACGAGCGCCACGTGCAGCCGCGTGGGGTCGATCCACACCGCGGAAGTGATCTGGCCGGTGTAGACATCGTCGGCTCGGAACTGGGCTACGTACATGGCAGGCCCGCCCTGCACCACCGCCCCGGCCGGCGTCCACTGGCCTTCACCGGGCAGGCCGGGGGTAACCACGAGGGCCACCGGCGCCGGCCGCGGCAGGCCGGAGCTGACCGCGGTGGACGGGCGCCCGCTGGGCGCCGGCACCGAGTTGAGGGCGGCCGGCCGGCCGCCCTTGGGGGGGATGTGGTGGTTGTAGTAGTACTGCTCGATCTGGTTGGCGATCAGCGCGGCATGGTGGGAGCGCAGCCAATCGGCCCATTTCGCCTGGAAACTCTGGTTGCCCGGTGTTCGCAGCGCGCCCACCAGGGAAATGGTCACGAGGGCGACGAGAACCACCCCGATGGCAAGCACCACTGCGATCAGCCGGCGCAGTCGGTACCGACGGCGCGGAGGGAGCGGCGCCCGCTGACGGTAGGCGTCCGGAAGGGTGTGCATCCGCGACCAGTCTCCGACTCCGGCGATGAGCCGACCGCCAGGCGTAGGTAAAGGATCGGCAAAACTTGCGGGTGGCGACCGCGAGCAGGCGGGATATCACTTCTAGTGTCATGTAGCAATGGCCGTGCAGGACAGCCGCGGGGCGCGAACTGGCTATGCCCGGTCGGGGCCCGCCCACGCTCGCGGCGGGGATTCCGACGCCGGGGTGGAGTCCAACTCCCGGCTCACCGGTTCGACCGCGGCGGTGCTGTTCGTGTTGCTCTTCGCCGAGGGCCTCACCCTGGTGAGCGTTCGGTCCCTGCTCAGCTGGCATGTGTTCATCGGGATGCTGCTGGTGCCGCCGGTGCTGCTCAAGATCGGGTCCACCGGATGGCGATTCGTCCGCTACTACCGCGGCGCCCCCGCCTATCGGCGCAAGGGGCCGCCCCCTCTACTGCTGCGTCTGCTCGGCCCGGTCGTGGTGGTCCTGACCGTACTGCTCTTCGCCAGCGGCATCGGCCTCGTCCTGGCGCCGCACTCGTTGCGCCACACCCTGAAGTTCGCCCACACCGCGAGTTTCGTGCTGTGGCTCGGGGCGATGACCATCCACGTCCTCGGCCACCTGGTCGAGACGGCCCGGCTGGCCCCGCTCGACTGGGCCCGCCGCACCCGCCATGACGTGGCCGCGGCCGGCGCCCGCCAGTGGGCCCTGGCCGGCAGCCTGGTGGCCGGCGCCGTGCTCGGGTTCGTGACGCTGGGCCCGGCCTCGAACTACCTCCACGCTTGACCAGGCCCCCGGGGCCCCCGGTCGCCTGGGACTTGGCCTTTCGCCCCATATGAGCTCAGGGTCAGACACCATGAGTTCAGGGTCGGACACCGCCGAGCTCCCGCGATTGCCCGCCCGTCGGCTGCTCGTCTTCCGCCGGTCGCGGCGGGGGTTCTGGCCCCGGTGGCTGCTGCGCCTGGCGGCGGTCGTGGTTGGCATCGCCCTCCTGGCCGGCGGCGGCCTGCTCGTCCTGATCGGCGCCAGCCCGTCGGCGGCGAACGCTCCGCAGCGGGTCCAGGCCATCCTGGCCGCCCACCACGCGCCCAGCGACGACGGGGTGCTACCGGCCCGCGTGGCCGCCGCCCTGCTCGCCACCGAGGACAGCCGGTACTACCAGGACCCCGCCCTCGACCCCCGCGGGGTGGCCCGAGCCGCGCTCGGAGCGGTGACCAACAACGGCAACGACGGTGGGGCCACCATCGAACAGCAACTGGCCAAGATGCTGTACGCCCCGGGCACCTCTCTCGGGTCGGAGTTGCAGCAGGTCGGGGTGGCCTTCCGCCTGGACCAGCACTTCAGCAAACCCCGCATCCTGGCCCTCTACCTCGACGCGGCATACTTCGGTGACGGTGCGTATGGCGTGACCGCCGCGGCCTCCCACTATTTCGGGTTGGCCCCCAGCCAACTGTCCTGGGCCCAGGCGAGCCTCCTCGCCGGGCTGGTCCAAGCGCCGAGCGAATTCGATCCCCACGGCCACTTCAGCTCCGCCAGGCAGCGGCAGTCGCACGTGTTGGCCCGCCTGGTCGCCACTCACCAGCTCACTTCCAGTCAGGCGGCTCAGGTCTGGAGCGCGCCGCTCAATCCGGTGGTGTCCTTCTTCGGCTGACTCACCTGCCGAACACGGCAAAGAAGTCGCGGGAGACGGGCTGGAGGTAGTGACCGGGCTGGTAGTACATGCCGGCCAGGAGGTTGTTGCCCCCGAGGATGCCCGCGCCGGCGATCCCGCCCGCGTGCGTGAAGGTCGAAAATGACACCCATTGCGGGTTGATGTCGAGCTCCATGGCCCGCACCGTTCCGGCCGCGATCAAGAGACGGGCCAGAGCGGAGGGGTCGAGGTAGGGACCCCCGACGTAGACCAGGTTGCCGGCTGCGGTCACCCCCACCCCAGAACGCCAGGTGCTGGCGCCGCCACCGAGCACCGCCCCCCACTGGCCGGCTGCGCCGACGTTGGCCGCGGCGACGCCATGGTCGACGAGGAGGGTCAGGTTCTGGCGGACCGAGACCACGGTCGGCGAGAGACCAACATCGCGGCCCCACTCGCCCACCGTGGCGGTGCCGTTGGTCAAGATGACCAACGAGGCGGCGCCGGCCTCGAGCGGGACCGCGGTGCGGCCGTGGTCGTACCAACCGGTCTGATACGAGTAGATCTTGAAACCGGAGTTGAACGCGGCCAGCAGCGTCGGTAGTTGCGCGGTGGCGACCGCTCCCTGCTGGAGCCAGGTGCCGTACGGCTCGCTGGTGCCGGCGTAGAGGGCCATCCGGGTGGCGGCCGAGTCGATCCAGGCGATACCAGCGGGCGCATACCCGGAGCCGGCGCGAAGCTCGGTCGTGTAGATGGCGTAGCCGCGGGCCAGCTTGCCTCCTACAGCTGGCTGCCAGACCCCTTCGCCGGGCAGCGGCGGCGACGCCAAGGGCGTGATGCGCGCGGGCGCCGGCAGCGGGGGCGGTGCCGCCGTCGTGGTGGTAGTAGGCGGCGGGGGGGAGGTTGCCGGCGCGGAGCTGGCAGGTGCGGGAGCTGCGAGGGTGGTGGCCGACGGAGGGGCTGCGATCGAGGGTGGCACGGCACGGGCTCCGCCGGAACAGCCGACCACCACACCAGTGAGCGCCAACGCCGTGCACCACGCCGCCAGCACGACCGGGCGACGCGTCGATGCCGCTCGCACGGCCGCTACTGCCGGCGGGCGGTTCGCCGGACCGGCTCGGAGTCGTCCCAGATCCACCACGCAAAGGTAGGACAGGCCGTCACGGCCCCGCGGGCGATGGGGCTTTGCGCCAGGTGGCGGGTCATCGCCAGTTGCCGTGGACGTCAGGGATCGGCAACCCGGTCGGGCGGGCGCCGCAAGGTCCGTGGCGGCGGTGCCGCTCGATCTCGGTCGCGAACACGCTCAGCGCGCTGCGAACAAAACGGGCTGCTCCGTCAGGATGGCGGCAGGCCCCTCGGCCTTCGACCATGTCCAGCCAGCGGCGCAGCTGTTTCTCCCACCGGTGGCCTCGGTCGCCGGCCGCGAGGGCGGCGACGGCGTCGGCGATAGCGGGGAGCCCGTTGCTGCAGGGGCCGCATTGGCCGGCGGACTGCCCGGCCAGCCAGCCACAGATGGCGGCGGTCTCTTGCAGCCCGCACGCGCGGGGGCCGAGGACGGCGAGGGCGCCGCAGCCGAGGCTGGCTCCGACCCGACCCAACGAGACCGAGTCGAGGGTCACCTTGGGGATGACATCGCCGGATACCCACACGCCGAAGTACCCGCCGACCAGGACCGCCCGCGGGTCGGCGCCGGCCCCGGCGGCCCGCAGCGCCTCGACCAGCGGGATGCCGGCCGCCAACTCGTAGACACCGGGGCGGGCGACGTCGCCGCTGAAGGTGACCAGGACGCTCCCCGGCCCATCGGTGGTACCGAGGCCGCGGTACCAGTCGGCGCCGAAACGGGCCACCAGGGCCAGATGGGCCAGGGTCTCGACGTTGTTGACCAGGGTCGGGCGGCCCTGCACCCCCCGCTCGAACGGGCGGGGCGGGCCGAACATCGGCTTGGCCTCACCGCCATTGAGCCAGTTGACCAGTGGTCTCCGCCGCGATGCTGGCCCCATCGAGCACCAGGTGCGGCGAGCCGATGAGCAGGGCTTTGGCTTTGGCGCTGGCCGGCTCGCCTTCGGTGCCGTTGGCGACCACCACCGCTCGCCGGCCGCGGGCGACCGCCCGCAGCTTGGTGGCGGTCGGGAAGCCGGCCCCGCCGCGGCCCCGCAGCCCGGCCCGCTCCACCTCGCGGATCAGCGCCGCTCCACCGCCGCGCATCTGCC
>DASZKW010000049.1:0-1552 GCA_035552775.1 Acidimicrobiales bacterium
AGCGAGCCGGGCGTTGCAGGGGTGCCGGGGGTCCCGGGGAGGCCGGAGCTGCTGGCGAGGGCTGCGCCCTGGTCGGAGGATCCCGCCGATCCCGCTGACGGGCCGCCGCTCAGGTCGGTCCCGCCGACACCGCCCAGGTCGGAGGCGAGCTGACTGCTGGTCGTCGCCGCCGTGCAGGCACTGCCCAGGGTGAGGTCGGTGAAGTACACGTCGCCCATGGGCACCTGCGATGCGTCGGCCTGGAGGTGGAGCGACAGGCCGTCCGCCTCACCCTTGCCGCACCCGGTCCCGCCGATGGGCTGGGGCGGATTGGTCGTGTCGCCGAGGAGGTGGACCTGGGACCCCGATGCCTGGAGGGCCGTCTGGAGGGCGCTGTTGATGGCGTCGAGGATCGGACCGCCCTGCGTCGTGGTCCCGACCGTGACCCCGTTCTGATCGATCGTGGCGGGCTGACCCCCGGCGGTCACACCGTGCAGGGTGACGTGGTCGACGTGCTTGTCGGTGCCGTGGTCGTTGGCCTGGTAGTCGGACGTGGTGAGAATCGAGTCGACGTGGATCATGCCGCCGAGCAGATCCACGTCCGAGAGACGGCTCTCGGCGTGCACGACCAGGGTGGAAGGATCGCTCGTTGCGAACGACTGCTTGGTGTGGGACTCCGACGATGCGACCTGGGCGACAGCGCCGTCGGTCGCCGCGGGCTTGACGGAGGCGGGCGCCTGGGGACTGCCGGTGATGGCCGCCACCTGGCGGCGGAAGGCGAGGGTGGCGGCGGCCAGGGCCTGTCCCGCTTGGGCCGAGGACGCCCCCCCGCCTCCGGTGCCTAGCGTGTAGCCGCCGTCGACCGCGTCGGTCGACACCATGTTCGGGTCGGCGTGGGCAGCGGCGCTCAGCGCCGTGAGACTGACCGGCGCGCCACCGCCTCCGAGGTTCTGCGAAGCGGCCGTGTGGGTGTCGGGAGGTGAGCCGCTGGTCTGGGCGCTCAGGGGAAAGGGCGGGAGTCCACATCCCGGAGTGAAGCCGGCCACGCACAGCAGGCCGCCGAGCCCGTTGACCGTGGCGCCCGGCCAGTAGGTGGAGCCGCGGGCGAGGGTCCCGCTGGCGGAGAACTGGCTCAGCCCGTCAGGGAAGCTGCCGTAGAACGGCTGCGATGTCGGGCCGATCCCGGACTGGCCGTTGGCCTCCTGGTGGATGGCGGTGGCTGCGGCGACGCCGGAGAACACGTCCGGGTGCGCGGAGCCCGACGGGCTGTCTGCGCCGGCGACCGTGGGGCCGAGGAGGGCGACCACGCCAAACAGCGCCGCCCCCCCGAGGCAGGAGTGACGCACCCACCTCAGCGCTCTGGTCTCGCTCACGGCTTACTCTCCCCGGCAAGGAGCCCCCACTGGCGAGGATTCGACGGGCCTTCTGCCGAATCCTTGCCCAGGTATGTCCGACTTTCCCGCTTTATGACACTCTGGAGTTCTCCGACGCTCATGTCAGGTTAGTACACTTTGTCGGTTTCCACCGTTTGACGGGAGTTGGGGGATGCGTCGTTCGAGACTTGGGGTGATCG